>NZ_JBIBYN010000029.1:0-59164 GCF_043083325.1 Streptomyces sp. NPDC014734
GCATACACCGACACATCCACCGGCGCCAGATCCAACACACCCCCCACCGGAAAACCCGGCCCACGCAACGAGAACTGCTCCCACAACCGCCAACGCCCACCGGGCAGATAAACGGCTTCCTGCTCTTCCGTCTGCTTTTCCGCGGCCATGACGCTCTACCTCTCGGGGCTCCGGTCTGCCGCGCACCATTCGAGAACGGCGCGCGCACTGTGGTATTTGTTCTCGGCCTGGTCGAAGGCGATGCTCGCCGGGCCGTCCAGCACGTCCGCGGTCACCTCTTCGCCTCGATGGGCGGGGAGGTCGTGCATGAAGACCGCGTCGGGGCTGCTTGCCATGGTTTTCTCGGTGATCTGGAAGGGCGCGAACACCTCGCGCCAGTCGGCGGCCGGCTTCACGGTCCCGGTGGTCTGCCAGCGGGTGGTGTAGACGACGTCGGCGGCCGGCAGGTCCGCCATGTCGTGGCGCTCCTCGATCCGGGCACCGCTCCGCTTCGCGCTGATCGCGGCCCGTTCCAGGAACTCCGGCGCCAGCCCGTACCCGGGCGGGGTGCGCAGCGTGAGCCGGGTGCCCCGGAAGCGGGAGAGCGCCAGGGCAAGGGCGGAGGCGGTGTTGTTGCCCTCGCCCACGTAGATCACGTGCAGGTCCTCGATCCGGCCGAACCTGCGCAGCAGCGTGGTGAGGTCGGCCAGCGCCTGGGTGGGGTGCTCCCCCTGGCTCATCGCGTTGACGACGGCCATCCGCCGCTGGTCGGCGTAGGCGCGCAGTTCGCGCTCGGGACCCGCGGTGCGCGCCACCAGCACGTCGATCATGCGGGAGAGAACCGCGGCGCTGTCCTCCACGGTCTCCCCGGTGTTCTCCTGGAGGTCGCCGGGGCCGTAGGTGATCAGCCGGGCGCCCAGCCGCAGCGCCCCGGCGGAGAATGCGGTGCGGGTACGGGTGGAGGTCTTGCGGAACAGCACGCCCACGACGGTGTCCGCCAGGGGCCGGACGTCGTCGGCGGCGCCCGCGGAGAACTCGGCGCCGCGCCGGGTGATGTGCTGCAGCTCCTCGTCGGAGAGGTCGTCGATGGAGATCAGATGGCGGCGTTCGGCCTGGGGCATGGTGCTTCCTCCTGGGTGGAGCGGTTCGGGGGCGGCTTCGGCCGGGCTGCCCCGGGTGTCAGCGGGCGAGCAGGGCGGCGCGCAGCACGCCGATGCCGTGGTCGAGCTCCTCGGGGGTGATGGTCAGCGGCGGCAGCACCTTGATCACCTCGTCGTTCCGGCCGGAGAGTTCGACGATCAGCCCGTGGTCGAAGGCATACCGCTGCACCTCTTCGGCGCGCTTGCCGCCGCCGCAGCGGCCCAGGTCGACGCCGAGCACCATGCCGCGGCCCCGGATGGTGATCTCCGGGTCCGCGGCTGCCAGTTCGGCTCCGAACGCGGCAAGCCGGCGGGCGGGTCCGGGCAGTCGGTCGAGGAAGTCCGGGCTGCTCCACAGCTCGGCGGCGGCGGTCGCGGCGACGAAGGCGAGCTGGTTGCCGCGGAAGGTGCCGGTGTGCTCACCCGGCTCCCAGACGTCGAGTTCGGGGCGGAAGAGGGTGAGGGCCAGCGGAAGGCCGTAGCCGCTGATGGACTTGGAGACGGTGACGACGTCCGGGACGATGCCGGACTCCTCGAAGGCGAAGAACGTGCCGGTACGGCCGCACCCGGACTGGATCTCGTCGCAGATGAGCAGGATGCCGTGGCGTTCGGTGACGGCGCGCAGTCGGCGCAGCCAGTCCGGGGACGCCTGGTAGACGCCGCCCTCCATCTGCAGCGGCTCGACGATCACCGCTGCGGGTACCTCGACCCCGGAGGAGGAGTCGGCGAGCAGTCGTTCGATGAACGCGACGGAGTCGAAGGGGCCCTGAGGTCCGTCCTCGTAGGGGATGAAGGTGACCTCGTCCTGCCCGTGCACCCCGCCGGCGCGGCGGGCCCGGCCGTTGCCGGTGACGGCGAGCGAGCCCCGCGTCATCCCGTGGTAGCCGCCGCTGAAGGCGAAGATCCCGCGGCGTCCGGTGGCCTTGCGGGCCAGCTTCAGCGCGGCCTCGACGGCGTCGGCGCCGGTGGGTCCGGCGAACTGGGCGGTGTAGTCCAGGCCGCGGGGGCGCAGGATGTGCTCGTTGAGCGCGACCAGGAAGGACCGCTTGGCCACGGTGTACATGTCGAGCCCGTGCATCATCCCGTCGGAGGCGAGGTAGTCGGCGATCCGCTCCTTGATCGGGCCGGGGTTGTGGCCGTAGTTGAGCGATCCCGCGCCGCAGAAGAAGTCGGTGAAGACGCGGCCGTCCTCGGCGTACAGCCGTGCGCCCCTGGCGCGCTCGAAGACCACCGGGAACTTGCGGCAGTAGCTGCGGACATGGGATTCGTGACGCTCGAAGACGGCGACGTCCGGTGCCTCGGCCGTGGCGGGGGACGGCGGCGCGGGGACGGGAGGGGTGAACGCGATGGTCATGGTGATCGGTGGTCCTTTCGGTTCTCGCCCGTCGTGCCGGCCGGCCGGGGGTGGCGGCCCTGTTCCGGTATGACGTGCCGTCGCGGTGCGGTGACATGGAGTGGCTGTCGGTGGCGTGGCGGAGCCGTGGCGGCCCCGCCACCGTGCCGGGCTTCCTCGCTACCGGCCGCCGTCCGCGAGCCGGGCGGCGGGGCGGCGTGGTCGGCGCCGCGCGCCCAGGACCGGTGCGGACGGTCCGGCGGCGACGGCCGGGTAGCCCGGGAGCGCGGCACAGAGCGCGGCCACGGTGGGGTGTTCGAAGAGCGCCCGGACCGGGACGTCGATGCCGAGCGCGGCCCGCAGCCGTACCGAGACCCGGGTGGCGAGCAGGGAGTGCCCGCCGAGCTGGAAGAAGTCGTGGTCGACGCCGATGTCCTGGACGCCCAGCACTTCCTGCCAGATCCCGGCCACGGTGCGTTCCGGGCCGGTGCGCGGCGGTGCTCCGGCGGTGGTGTCCCCGGCCGGGCGCCAATGCGCCACCGGGGGCAGCGCCTTGCGGTCGACCTTGCCGTTCGGTGTGCGCGGCAGGGCGTCCAGCGTCACGAAGGCTTCGGGCACCATGTAGTCGGGCAGGACGGCCAGCAGGGCCGTGCGCAGCTCCTCGTGGCCGGGGGTGCCGGTGGTGTCCTCCCCCTGCACCAGGTAGGCGGCCAGCCGTTGGTCGCCGTCCGGCTGCGGTACGGCGAGGACCACCGCGGCCCGGAAGGGGCCGAGGGCGAGCAGCGCGGACTCGATCTCGCCCGGCTCGATCCGGTGGCCGCGGATCTTCACCTGGTGGTCGGCGCGGCCCAGGATGTCCAGGGAGCCGTCGGGGCGTCGGCGGGCCAGGTCGCCGGTGCGGTACAGGCGTGCCCCGGGCCGGCCGGCGAACGGATCGGGGACGAATGCCCCGGCCGTCTGGGCCGGGCGGCCGTGGTAGCCCCAGCCCAGTCCGCTGCCGCCGATGTACATCTCCCCGACCGCGCCCTCGGCCACCGGTTCCATCCGCCCGTCGAGGAGATGGAGCCGGGTGTTGCCGCGGAGTTCCCAGTCCACGGTCCGCCCGTGGGCGTCGAGGCGGGCGGTGGTGGACCAGACGGTGGTCTCGGTGGGGCCGTACAGATCCCATACCCGGGCCCCGTCGGCGGCCAGCCGGACCGCGAGGTCGGTGTGGAGCTTCTCGCCACCGCTGAGGAGGGTGATCCCGGCGCCCGGCCGCCAGCCGGTGTCCAGCAGCATCCGCAGGGTCACCGGGGTGGCCTGCACCAGGGCGGTCCCGGCGGTGTCGATCAGCGCGGCCATCCGCTCCGGGTCGCGGGCCTGTTCGCGGTCGGCCAGCAGCAGCCGGGCCCCGGTCAGCAGCGGAAGGCACAGCTCCATCAGTGAGGGGTCGAAGGAGACCGAGGTGATGCCCAGGAAGGTGCCGCCGGGACGCAGCGGCAGCCGGCCGGCCATCGCCACCAGGAAGTGGGTAAGGGAACGGTGCTCGACCAGCACACCCTTGGGATGGCCGGTGGAGCCGGAGGTGTAGAACATGTAGGCAAGTTCGTCCGGACCCGGACGGCGCGGTGGTGCAGTACGAGGAGCGGCGGCCGGCCCGGCCGCCTCCGCGGGGTCGTCGAGCAGCAGGGTGCGCCGCTCGCCGGGCCGGGGCCCGGGTCCCGTGCCGTCCAGCCTCCCGGCGAGCGCCCGTTCGCTGACCAGCACCTCGGCCCCGGCGTCCTGGAGCAGGTAGCCGATCCGGCCGGCCGGGTAGCCCGGGTCGAGCGGCAGGTAGACGGCGCCTGCCCGGTGCGTCGCCAGCAGGGCCACCAGCAGCGCGGGGCCGCGTTCCAGGAAGACCCCGACGGGGGTGCCCGGGCCGGCGCCCATCGCGGCCAGCCGGTGCGCCAGCCGGTTGGCCCGGGTGTCCAGTTCGCCGTACGTGAGAGCACCGCCGGGGCCGCTCACGGCGACCGCGTCGGGGGTGCGGGCCGCCTGCCGGGCGAACAGCTCGGTCCAGGGGACGTCCGGTACCTCCAGCGCGGTGCCGTCGCCCTGGGCCAGCAGCCTGCGCCGCTCCCGCCCCGGCAGATCCGCCAGTGCGCCCGCGAGCCGGGCGACCGGGGCCTCCGGTTCGGCCACGGCGGCGGTCAGCAGGGCCACGAAGGCGGCGCCGATCCGTTCGGCGGTGTCCGGATCGAAGAGCGCGGTGGCGTACTGCATCCGTCCGGAGATCCGGCCGTCCGGCTGGGAGAGGAGGTCCAGCGCCAGGTCGAAGGCGGTGCCGGAGGCGGGGGTGGAGACCATCTCGGTGTCCAGGCCGGGCAGATGGTCCGGTTCCTCGGGCAGGGTGAGCAGTTGGAAGGAGATCTGGAAGAGGGGGTTGCGGGAGAGATCGCGCTGCTGGGCCAGCTCGGTGACGATCCGTTCGAACGGCAGCTCGGCGTGGGTGAGCGCGGCCAGCGTGTCCGTCCGCACCCGGCGCAGCAGTTCGGCGAAGGACGGTGCGCCGTCGAGGTGGGCGCGCAGGACCACGGAGTTCACGAACAGCCCGATCAGCTGGTCGAGCGGGCGCCGGCCCCGACCGCTGACCGGGGTGCCCACCGCGACGTCGCTCCGGCCGGCGAGCCGTCCCAGGGTGGCCTGGAAGGCGGCGAGCAGCACCATGAACCGGGTGGCCCGGTGCTCCCGGGCCACCCGGTCCACCTCCGAGGCGAGCTCGGCCGGGATGGTGAAGCGGGCGATGTCTGCGGCGCCGTCCCAGACCGCCGGGCGGGGCCGGTCGGTGGGCAGGTCCAGGGGTTCCAGGCCTGCCAGTCGCTCGCGCCAGTGGGCGAGTTGGCGCTCGCCGCGCGGTCCCGCCAGCCGTGCGGCCTGCTGGGCGGCGGCATCGGCGTACTGCAGGGGCAGCGGCGCCGGTCCGGGCCGCGGTGCGGTGCCGTCGGTGCGGGCCCGGTAGCCGGTCGCCAGTTCCTGGGTGAGGATCGGCCAGGAGAAGAAGTCGAAGGCGATGTGGTGGACCACGATCAGCAGCAGATGCTCCTGCTCGGCCAGCCGCACCAGGGTCAATCGCAGCGGTGGCGCGGTCTCCAGCGGCAGGGGCCTGACGAGTTCGGCGGCGACGAGCCCCGCGAGCCGCGACTCGCGCTCCTCGGGCGGCAGGTGCCGCAGATCCCGGTGGTCCCACGGTACGTCCACGGTGGGCTCCACCACCGCGACCGGCTCGCCGTCCACGGCCGGGTACCGGGTCCGCAGCACCTCGTGACGGGCGAGCACCGCGGCGAACGCGCCGGTCAGTGCCTTCTCGTCGAGGTCGCCGCGGATGCGCAGCGCCAGGGGCAGCAGATCGTCCGGCGTACCGGGGCGCAGGCTGTCCAGAAACCACAACCGCCGCTGTGCGAACGACATCGGCCGGCCGGCACGCGTCTCCCGGGCATCAGCGCTGTCCACCGGTCACCTCCATGGATGCGGACGAGTCCGGGGCCTGGCGACGGCTCCGGACATCTGCGAGTCTCCGTGCCGCCCCGCCTCCCGCCCAGAGAACTTCCGGCAGCCGCGTCGGCGGCCCACTCCTGCCCATGACTCCCTTGCCCGCCTCCGGCGGCCGTCGGCGGTCTGGTGATTGGTGTCCTGCCGCAGCGAGCCCGCCCCACCGCGCGGGGCGGGCCGCCGAATCGTTTCGGGTGGTGGGCCGGGCCCGCAGCAGCGCGGCGGACTTCCCGGCGGTGGATCGAGCACCGGGGAGCCCTGCTGGGCCGGCTCACCCGCGACGAGGATCCGCGAGGGGGCGAGTCGAGCCACCGTCCCCGCCGGCACTCCCCCGGGTCTTCGGGCGCACCCGGTACGTTCCGGTTCCGGGCGATGTCCCCGGTGCCGGCTCGCTCGGCAGTCGTCACGCAGAGCGCGTGCTCCACGGAATGTGAGCCGGAACCCGAGAAACGACGTCGGGCGGGGAACTGAGTGTTTGACTGGCCCGTATGTCATCGATTCCTGGCGTGCCCCGGCCTGATCAGGCTTCCTACATGCTGCGGGCCGCCGCCGGCGAAGCGGGCCGTGCGTACAAGCAGCAGTTGCTCGACCTGTTGGATCTCCGGGAGGGCCAGACCGTCCTGGACGTGGGATGCGGCCCGGGCACAGACCTGCCCGCGCTGGCGGAACGTGTCGGAGACTCGGGCACGGTGATCGGCGTCGACCATGACCCGGCCATGCTTGCCCGGGCTCGTGAACGCACGAACGACCTGCCCCGGGTGGAGATCCGTGAAGGGGACGCGCACGCACTCCCCGTCGAGCCGGGCACCGTGGACCGGGCCAAGATCGACCGAGTCCTCATGCATGTCGCCGAGCCCGCCGATGCTCTTGCACAACTCCGTCGTGCAGCCCGGCCGGGCGCGCGGATCGGCCTTGCCGAACCCGATTGGGACACCCTGATCGTCGACGCCGAGGACCTTGAGACGAGCCGCGCCTTCACCCGCTACACCACTGCGGAGATGGTCCGCCATGCGACCATCGGGCGCAGCCTTGCGCGTTTCGCCGCACAGGCAGGCTTCCGCATCGAAGCTGTGCTCGCCACGACACCGGTCTTCCGTGACTTCCACGAGGCGGATCACACCCTGGGCCTCGGCCGCAACATGCAGAAGGCCGTCGACGAAGGCCGCATCGACCGGGACCGCGGCCATCGCTGGTTCGCCGGCCTCTCCCAGGGACCGTTCTACGCATCGTTCACTCTGGTCAGCGTGATCTGCTCCCGCTGATCCGGCCGGGCCCCGGCGGGGCTTCGGCTCGTGCTCGGGTACCGGCGAAGGCGGTGGGAGGCTGTGCCGCCGGTCTCGGTGACCGTGCCGTCGAAGGTGAGGCGGTCGACGATGGCCGCGCAGGGACGGGGCCGGTGGAGGCCGACCGTGGTGCTGTACCACCGCACGCCCGGCGGACCTGTGGCGGTGCCCCGGCCGGGCGGGCGGGGCACCGCCGTGTCCGGCCCCGAGCGGTGTCCGGGGCGGCTGGGCACGGCCCTCGGAAGTCCGCGGGGCCGCGCAGGACCGCCTCCGCGCCGCGGCCGGCGCAGAGCACACGGGCCCGGTGGTGTGGTGCTCTCCTCGGAGACCAGGAACAGGACGGCCCGTGCGATGTCCTGTGGCGTCAGACAGCCGTTGAGCGACATGGCGGCGCCGCTCCGTCGTACGCGTTCGCGCGCCGGTCAGCGGGCGCCGTACACGGGCTGCGGCTTCCCGGACGCGGCGAGCAGTTCGACGGCCGCCGCCCCGGCCTCGGCAGGTGTCCAGCGGGCGCCCTTGTCGGCGGTGGGGCCCGGTCGCCAGCCCTCCATCACGGTGATCCGGCCGGCCTCGGTCTCGAAGACCCGGCCGGTCACGCCCGCCGAGGCCGCCGAACCCAGCCACACCACGAGCGGTGAGACGTTCTCCGGGGCCATCGCGTCGAATCGGCCGTCGCCGGGCGCAGCCATGGTCTCGGCGAAGGTCCGCTCGGTCATCCGGGTGCGGGCGGCCGGGGCGATCGCGTTGACCTGGACCCCGTACCGGCCCATCTCGGCGGCGGCGACCAGGGTCAGGCCGACGATGCCCGCCTTGGCGGCGGAGTAGTTGCCCTGGCCGACACTGCCCAGCAGTCCCGCCCCGGAGCCGGTGTTGACCACCCGCGCCTCGGGGACCCGGCCGGCCCGGGCCTCGGCGCGCCAGTGCGCCGCCGCGTGCCTGAGCGGCAGGAAGTGTCCCTTGAGGTGGACGCGCATCACCGCGTCCCAGTCGTCCTCGTCCAGGTTCACCAACATCCGGTCGCGGAGGAATCCGGCGTTGTTGACGAGGGTGTCGAGCCGGCCGAAGGAGTCGAGCGCGGTGGCGACGAGCGAGGCCGCTCCGTCGGTGGTGGCGATGTCGCCGCCGTGCGCGACGGCCTCGCCACCGCGGGCGCGGATCTCGTCGACGACCCGCTGCGCGGGGCCGGTCGCGGCTCCGGAGCCGTCGAGGTCCACGCCGAGGTCGTTGACGACGACCCGGGCTCCCTCGGCGGCGAGGGCAAGGGCGTGTGCGCGGCCGAGTCCGCGGCCGGCGCCGGTGACGACGGCGACGCGTCCGGCGCACAGGGCGGTCGGTGAGGTCATGTCAGGTGTCCTTCCGGTCGGGGCGGGTGCCGGGGCGGCCGGGCCGCTCAGTGGCACGGGACTCTCCCGCGGCCTCCGCATCACTGCTACGTTCTACCTAACAAACATTTGGTGGAAAGGTAGCTGATCTGCTCATGGGTGTCTCCACCTCCGCCCCGGAAGAGGGCGTCGCGCTCGTCACCGTGGACTTCCCACCGGTCAACGCGCTCCCCGTGCGGGGCTGGTACGAACTGGCCGGCGCCGTACGCGCCGCCGGAGCCGATCCGGGGGTCCGGTGCGTGGTGCTCACCGCCGAGGGCCGGGGCTTCAACGCGGGCGTGGACATCAAGGAGATGCGGCGCTCGGCCGGGCACGAGGCGCTGATCGGCGCCAACCGCGGCTGCTACGAGGCGTTCGCCGCGGTCTACGAGTGCGAGGTCCCCGTGGTCGCCGCCGTGCACGGGTTCTGCCTCGGCGGCGGCATCGGCCTGGTGGGCAACGCGGACGCCGTCGTCGCCAGCGACGACGCGACCTTCGGCCTGCCGGAACTCGACCGCGGGGCGCTCGGCGCGGCCACGCACCTGGCCCGGCTCGTCCCCCAGCATCTGATGCGCGCCCTCTACTACACCTCGCGCACCGTGACGGCCGAGGAGCTGCACGGGCACGGCTCGGTCTGGCGTGTGGTCCCGCGCGAGCGGTTGACCACCGCGGCCCTCGAACTGGCCCGGGAGATCGCCGCCAAGGACGGGTATCTCATCCGGCTCGCCAAGTCCGCCATCAACGGCATCGACCCGGTCGACGTGCGCCGCAGCTACCGGTTCGAACAGGGCTTCACCTTCGAGGCCAACCTCAGCGGCGTCGCCGACCGGGTGCGCGGCACCTTCGGCACGGACAAGGAGCGGCAGGCGTGACTCGGGACAAGACGATGACGGTCGACGATGTCGTCGGCCGTCTGGAGAGCGGAATGACGATCGGCATCGGCGGCTGGGGGTCGCGCCGCAAGCCGATGGCACTGGTTCGGGCGCTGCTGCGCTCCGACCTCACCGATCTGACCGTGGTCTCGTACGGCGGCCCGGACGTCGGTCTGCTCGCGGCCGCGGGGAAGATCCGCAGGCTGGTCGCGGCGTTCGGGACGCTCGACTCGATCCCCCTGGAACCGCACTTCACCGCGGCCCGGCAGCGCGGCGCGTTCGAGATGACCGAGCTCGACGAGGCGATGCTCATGTGGGGGCTGACCGCCGGGGTGCACCGGCTGCCCTTCATGCCGGTACGGGCCGGTCTCGGCTCGGACGTGCTGACGGTCAATCCGTCACTGCGCACCGTCACCTCGCCCTACGGGGACGGTGAGGAACTGGTCGCCGCCCCGGCCCTGCGCCTGGACGCCGCACTGGTCCACGTCAACCGCGCCGACGCGCAGGGCAACGGCCAGTACCTCGGACCGGACCCGTACTTCGACGACCTGTTCTGCGAGGCCGCCGACCGCGCGTACCTGTCCTGCGAGCGGATCGTCGACACGGCGGACCTGCTCAAGGAGCACGGCCCGCAGACACTCCTGGTGAAGCGGTTGTTCGTGGAGGGGGTCGTCGAGACGCCGAACGGCGCGCATTTCACCTCGTGCGTGCCCGACCACGACCGGGACGAGGCCTTCCAGCGCGCCTATGTCCGGGCCGCCCGCGATCCCGAGGCGTGGCGGGCGTTCACCGAACGGTTCCTGTCCGGGGACGAGGCCGGCTACCAGGCCGCCGTCGCGGCGTTCCACCAGGAGGAAGCATGAGCGCCACCGAGACCGGAACCGAGCGGGCGACCCGCGCCGAGTACTGCGTGGTGGCCTGTGCCGAGGTCTGGCGGGGCGCGGGCGAGGTCCTGGCCAGCCCGATGGGCACCGTGCCCTCGATCGGGGCACGCCTGGCGCGGCTCACCTTCGCGCCCGGCCTGCTGCTGACCGACGGGGAGGCGCTGCTCATGGGCGACGTGCCCGCAGTGGGGGCGAAACCGGGCGTGGTCGAGGGCTGGTTGCCGTTCCGCCAGCATCTCGCGCTCGTCTCCACCGGCCGTCGGCACGTGATGATGGGCGCCAGCCAGCTGGACCGGCACGGCAACCAGAACATCTCCTGCATCGGCGACTGGTCCCGGCCCCTGCGGCAGTTGCTCGGGGTGCGCGGTGCCCCCGGCAACACCCTGAACAATCCGACGAGTTACTGGGTTCCCAGACATTCGGCCCGGGTGTTCGTCGAACGCGTCGACATGGTGAGCGGGGTCGGGTACGACCGGGCGGAGGCGGCCGGGCCCTCCGCGACCCGCTACCACCGCATCCCCGAAGTCGTCAGCAATCTCGGTGTGTTCGACTTCGAGACCCCCGACCGCACGATGCGGCTGCGCTCGCTGCATCCCGGGGTGGGCGTCGACCAGGTCGCCGAGGCCACCGGATTCCCCCTCGCGGTCCCCGACGAGGTGCCGTTCACCCGCGAGCCCACCGGGGAGGAACTCCGTCTGATCCGCGAGGTCATCGATCCGAAGGGACTGCGCGAGCGGGAGGTTCCGGCATGAGCGGGCCGGAACCGGGGCCGATCCCGACGGCGCTGACCGCGCTGACCGGGGTCCGCCACCCGATCGTGCAGACCGGAATGGGCTGGGTGGCCGGCCCCCGCCTCGTGTCGGCCGCCGCGAACGCGGGGGCGCTCGGGATCCTCGCCTCCGCCACGATGACCGTCGAACGGCTGCGCGGGGCGGTCCGCGAGGTGAGGTCCCGCACCGACGCGCCGTTCGGCGTCAATCTGCGGGCGGACGCGGCGGACGCCGCCGACCGGGTGCGGATCATCATCGACGAGGGTGTGCGGGTGGCGTCCTTCGCGCTCGCGCCGTCCAGGGAACTGATCGCCCGGCTCAAGGAAGCGGGCGTCGTCGTCATCCCGTCCGTCGGGGCCCGGCGGCACGCGGAGAAGGTCGCCGCGTGGGGTGCCGACGCGGTGATGGTGCAGGGCGGCGAGGGCGGCGGCCACACGGGAGACGTGGCCACCACGGTGGTTCTCCCCCAGGTCGTGGACGCCGTCGGCATCCCGGTGATCGCGGCCGGCGGCTTCCACGACGGCCGCGGTCTGGTCGCCGCGCTCGCCTACGGAGCGGCCGGAATCGGCATGGGCACACGTTTCCTGCTCACCTCCGACAGCACCGTCCCGGTGGCGGTGAAGGAGAAGTACCTGGCCGCCACGGTGAAGGACGTCACGGTCACGACGAAGGTGGACGGGCTGCCGCACCGCATGCTGCGCACCGAGTTGGTCGACGCCCTGGAGCGTTCGGGCCGCACGGCCTCGCTGCTGCGGGCCCTGCGGCACGCCTCGGCCTTCCGGAAGGAGTCCGGGACGAGCTGGCCCCGGCTGGTGCGCGACGGACGGGCGATGAGGCACGGCAGGGAAATGACCTGGGGCCAGGTCCTGATGGCCGCCAACACCCCGATGCTCCTGAAGGCCTCGATGATCGACGGGCGCACCGACCGCGGGGTGATGGCCTCGGGTCAGGTGGCGGGCCTGATCGACGACCTGCCGTCCTGTGCGGAGCTGGTCGACCGGATCATGGCCGAGGCACAGGCCACGCTGAAGACGCTCCCCGGTACCGGCTGACGGCTCCCCGCGCGCCGTCGGGGCGGTCCGGGGTTGCGGACCGCCCCTCTCGCGCCGATGGACTCCTCCTCCGCTTCGGTCCCGAGACGGGTGCTGCCATGTGCGGTCGTCGTCGGCGACCTCCCCGGCAAGCCCTCGGTTTCAGCCAAAGATCTGATCAGGACCGTAAGGTGTGTTCGCGTTCCGAACGGCGGCGGTGCCCGTCCACTGCATGAACGTCCTTCGGCTCGTGGCCGGTTGGGACGGAACGGGAGCGGTGCGTGCGCGTGAGCCCCCGGCTGCTGTGGTCGCTATGCGGGGCGGTCCTCGCGTTCGGGGCTGGTCAGATACACCGTCGCCATATCCGCGACCTGCTGGGACCAGCGGTTCCAGGAGATGCCGTCGGGCCAGACGTGCAGCGTGACCGTCCGGTGGACGCAGGCGGCGGTGATCGTCCGGAAGGCGACGAGCAGTGCGGCCAACGGCTCGGCGCGACGGATCTCTCCGGCGTGGGCCATGGCCGAGGCGAGGAACAACCGCTCGATGTGCTCCAACGCGCGTCGCGAGCGTTCGGACGACTCCGTGCCGCGGGACTTGCCGACGACGTGGGGAATGACGTGGGCGCCGGCGGAGAAGCCGTCGGCCAACGAGCGGGTGAACGCGTCGACGACCTCCGAAAGACCTCCGTCAACGGCGCCGAGGGCGACGGTGATGTCCTCCTCCACGCGGGCGAGCAGCCGGTCCTTGACCGCGTTCAGCAGTTGTTCCTTGCCCTCGAAACGCCGGTAGATCGCACCGACCGACAGCCCGGCGCGGTCCGCGACGGCGGCCATGGTGAACTCGTCGAACCCCGTCGCGGCCAGCACCTGCTCGGCCGCCACCAGGATGCGCTGCAACGCCGCCCGGCTCCGCGCCTGCAGCGGCGGGTTGAATCCCGGCGGTGCGTTTCCCGAAGCCACGGACGGGACACTACCGGGCGACGGCCCGATAGCGGAAACGACCGACCGGTCGTCGGGCACATCCGCGCGTCCGGGACAGGGCGCCCGGCCGGGTCCGTCCCGACGTGCCGCGTCGGCGGCGGGGCCGCCGCCCCTCCTTCCGGTCCCGGGGCCGGGAGCCGCGCCGGACGTGCGCAAAACCGGCCGAAATCGCGAACCCGTGTTCACCGGAACGAGGAAGCATGTTTCGGGCTGCGGTCACAGAAATACCCTTTGGATCAGTGGTACTTGACATGGCACGCCGCGTGCATGGCATCGTGAACGAGGATTCACGTTTGTCCCAGGGAACCGCATCCAACCCCACTGCATTGGGAGGCCGTCATGGCAGGAAGTGTCACCGGTGGGCTCACGGGCCAACAGCTTCCGGTCGAGCGCAGTTGCCCGTTCACGGTTCCGGAGGAGTACGCGCGGCTGCGCGCGCAGGCGCCGGTCACCAAGGTCCGCATGCCGGACGGGGACGAGACGTGGTGGGTCTCCGGGCACGAGGAAGGACGGGCGATCCTCGCGGACCGGCGGTTCTCCTCCGACCGCCGCAGGGACCACTTCCCGCTCTTCGACTCCGACCCGACGACGCGTCGGCGACTGCGCGCACAGCCCCCGTCCATGATCGGACTGGACGGTGCGGAGCACACCGCGGCACGGCGCGCGGTGCTCGGCGAGTTCACCGTGAAGCGGCTCAACGCCATGCGGCCGCGGATACAGGAGATCGTCGACGGCTTCATCGACGAGATGCTGGCCGCCGAGGAGCGCCCCGTCGACCTGGTGCAGGCGCTGTCACTTCCGGTGCCCTCGCTGGTGATCTGCGAGCTGCTCGGTGCCCCGTACACCGACCACGGCTTCTTCCAGAACCGCACAAGTACGGCGATCCGCCGCACGGTTCCGTCCGAGTTACGCCAGAAGGCGTTCGACGAACTGCGCTCCTACATGGACGACTTGATGAGCCGAAAGGAGTCCGAGCCCGGTGACGACCTGTTCGGCCGACTGATCGCCAAGCAGCGGGCGAACGGCACACTGGACCACGAAAGCCTGGTCAGCACGGCGTTCCTGCTGCTGGTCGCCGGGCACGAGACCACCGCCAACATGATCTCCCTCGGCGTCGTCGGACTGCTGAACCATCCGGACCAGTTGGCCGCTATCAGGAACGATCCCGCCAAGACGCCCATGGCGGTGGAGGAGTTGCTGCGTTACTTCTCCATCGCGGACCTGGTCACCTCCCGAGTGGCCACGGCGGACGTGCGGATCGGCGAGGTGACCATCCGTGAGGGCGAGGGGGTCGTCGTCTCCGGGCTGTCGGTCGACCGGGACCCCGAGGTGTTTCCCAACCCCGGCGACCTGGATGTCGAGCGCGGCGCCCGCCATCACATCGCGTTCGGGTTCGGGCCGCATCAGTGCCTCGGTCAGAATCTCGCGCGCATGGAACTGCAGATCGTCTTCGACACGCTGTTCCGCCGCATCCCCGCACTGCGTCTGGCGGTGCCCGTCGACGACGTCCCGTTCAAGACCGACGCCGGCCTGTACGGCGCCTACGAACTGCCCGTCACCTGGTGACGACCTGGAGAGCGGGGCCCTGCCGTCCGGACCGGGCCGGGCTCGCGGGGCCCGGCGTGGTGCGGACGAAAGGCCCTCCCGGCACGGCCGCCCCCGGACCGCTCCTCCCGCGCGGGCGGGCGGGCCGGCCGACCGGTTCGTGGCGTCGGCCCGTTCGTCGCCTCAGAGCCGTTCGATGACGGTGACGTTGGCCTGCCCTCCCCCCTCGCACATGGTCTGCAGGCCGTAGCGCCCACCGGTGCGTTCCAGTTCGTGCAGCAGGGTCGTCATCAGCCGGGTGCCGGTGGCGCCGAGCGGATGGCCGAGCGCGATGGCGCCGCCGTTGACGTTGACCTTGTCCGGATCGGCCCCGGTCTCCTTCAGCCAGGCCAGGACGACGGGGGCGAACGCCTCGTTGATCTCGACGAGGTCGATGTCGTCGAGGGTCATTCCGGCCTTCCTGAGCGCGTACGCGGTGGCCGGGATCGGCGCCGACAGCATCCGGATCGGGTCCTCGGCACGCACCGACAGGTGGTGGACGCGGGCCCGTGGCGTCAGGCCGTGTTCGGCGACGGCCCGTTCGGAGGCGATGAGCAGCGCCGAGGCCCCGTCGGAGACCTGCGAGGAGACCCCGGCGGTCAGCCGGCCTCCGTCGACGACCGGTTTGAGGGCCGCCATCTTCGCCAACGAGGTGTCGCGGCGCGGTCCCTCGTCGGTGGTGACCTCACCGTAGGGGACGATCTCCCGGTCGAACCGGCCCTCGTCGATGGCGCGCAGGGCCCGTCGGTGCGAACGCAGCGCGAACTCCTCCATGGCCTCGCGGGTGATGTCCCACGTGTCGGCGATGAGCTCGGCGCCGTGGAACTGGTTGACGGGCGCGTCCCCGTAGCGGGCGCGCCACCCCTCCGAGCCCGCGTAGGGGCCGTCGGTCAGTCCGAGTGGCTCGGCGGCCTGACGACTGGCGAAGGCGATCGGGACCATCGACATGTTCTGCGTACCGCCCGCGACGACAAGGTCCTGGGTGCCGGAGAGAACACCCTGGGCGGCGAAGTGCACGGCCTGCTGGGAGGATCCGCACTGCCGGTCGACGGTGGTGCCGGGCACCTCCTCGGGGAGACCCGCGGCGAGCCAGGCGGTGCGGGCGATGTCACCGGCCTGCGGGCCGACGGTGTCGAGGCAGCCGAAGACGACGTCGTCGACGGCGGCCGGGTCGGCACCGGTGCGCTCGATCAGCGCCCTGATGACATGGGCCCCGAGATCGGCGGGGTGCACGGCGGACAGTCCGCCCCGGCGCCGGCCGACCGGGGTGCGGACCGCTTCGACGATGTAGGCCTCGGCCATGACTGCTCCTCAGTGTGGGTCGTGGTGGCTGTGCCGGCCCCGCGGGGTGATTCCCTCCAGGACCATGGACAGGTACTGGCGGGCGATCTCCTCCGGGCCGTGGATGCCGTCGGGGCGGTACCAGGAGGCGGCCACCCATACGGTGTCGCGCACGAATCGGTAGGTGAGCCGGATGTCGAGGTCGCCGCGGAAGACCCGCTCGGCGACGCCGCGTTCCAGGGTGCGCAGCCAGGCGTCCTCGAACGTCGACCGGGAATCGGCGAGATAGCCGAAGCGCGGCTGGGCGGCGAGGTGGCCGGACTCCTTCTGGTAGATGGCGACCGCGGCCCCGTGCCGGTCGATCTGCCGGAAGGACTCGGTGACGAGGGCCTCGATGGTCTCCCGGGGCCCGAGTCCGGCGGCCAGGACGGAGTCGTACGCCGCCCGCAACTCGTTCAGGAAGGCCGACAGGACCTCGTCCAGCATCGACTCCTTGGAGTCGAAGTGGTAGTAAAGGCTGCCGGCGAGCAGCCCGGCGGCGTCCGCGATGCGCCGGACGGTGGTGGCGTTGTACCCCTGGGCGGCGAACACCTCGGCCGCGACGGCCAGGAGTTCATCCCGTCGCTGGGCGGAGGAGCTCACCGCACGCCCTCCCGCACCGCGGCGCCGACGGCCCCGGCGTCTGCGCGTGCGGTCATCGGTTCACGCCCGCTGGCTGCTGACCGAGAGGGTCTCACCGGTCAGGTACGAGGAGTAGCCGCTGGCCAGGAAGACGATGACGTTGGCGATCTCCCACGGCTCGGCGTAGCGGCCGAATGCCTCGCGCTCGGTGAGTTCGGCGAGCAGGTCGGGGGTGGTGACCTTCACCAGGTGCGGGTGCATGGCGAGGCTCGGGGCGACGGCGTTGACGCGGACGCCGAAGTCCGCGGCCTCCAGGGCTGCGCACCGGGTCAGCGCCATGACTCCGGCCTTCGCCGCGGCGTAGTGGGCCTGCCCCCGCTGGGCCCGCCAGCCCACGACCGAGGCGTTGTTGACGACGACGCCTCCGCCGTCCTGTTCCCTGAGGCGGCGCAGGGCGGCCCGGGTGCAGCGGAAGGTGCCGCCCAGGGTGACGTCGAGCACCCTGGCCCACTGTTCGTCGCTCATCTCGACGAGTTCGGCAGTTCCGCCGAGTCCTGCGTTGTTGACGACGATGTCGAGGCCGTCGTGGCGCTCGGCGGCGAGCCCGAACAGGGCGTCCACCTGCTGCTCGTCGGTGACGTCGCAGGGCAGTCCGGCGACGTTCTCCGGGCCGAACTCCTCGGCGAGGGCGGCGGCGCTCTCCTTCAGGCGGCGCTCGTGGGCGTCGCCGATGACGATCCGGGCGCCCTCCTCCAGGAACTTGCGGGCGGTCGCTCCGCCGATGCCGGCGCCCGCGGCGGCGGTGATCACCGCGGTGCGGCCGGCCAGGAGGCGGTGGCCCGGTACGTAGGTCGGCTGAGGGGTCATGGACGGGCCTCCCCGGGCAGGCCGAGGACGCGCTCGGCGATGCTGTCGCGCGGGATCTCGTTCGATCCGGCGTGGATGGTGTCGGAGCGGGAGAAGAGGAACAGCCGCTGCCGGCCGTCGAGTTCGTGGGGTTCCGCGGCGGTGGGCGTGCCGTCGTCCCTGCGGACGCCCATGGCGGGTTCGCGGCGTTCGCGGTGCCCGGTGGACCAGAAGGTCTTCCCGATGGACGCCTCGGGTCCGGGCGCCCCGGCCGCCACGTCGTCCAGTGTGCGCGGGGCGTTGCGGCGGATGGTCTCCAGTCCCGTCCGGGCGCGGGCGGGCCGGTCACGGGCCGGCGGGTCCTCGGCCGCGCCGTCGCGTACGGCGAGGCCGACGAGGGTCCGCGGCCCGCGCCGGAAGGCGGTCTGACGGCCGAGGGCGGCGCCCCGGCCGCCGAACTTCTCGGGCCGGCCCGCGCAGGTCCGTCCGGCGGCCGTGTGCCGTCCCCGGGCGATCCGTTCGGCGAACGCCTCGTGCTCGCGGCCCGGTCCGCCGCGGCCTCCCGGGTCCGCGTGGGCGCCGGCGGGACGGGCGGCGGGCCGGCCGCGGATCTCGGTGCGGAACTCCTCGACGCTGCTCATGGGGGTACGTTAATCTACCAAACACTTGTTAGGGAAGGAGGGCCGATGACGGCCGCCCACGACGAACCGGTGCGCTACGAGAAGCGGGGCCCGGTCGCGACGGTGACGATGAACCGACCCGACTACCGCAACGCGCAGAACTCCGTGATGACCTACGCCCTGGACCGGGCCTTCTACCGGGCGGCCGAGGACGGCGGCGTCAAGGCCGTCGTCCTGGCCGGAGCGGGCAGGCACTTCTCCGCCGGGCACGACATCGGCACCCCGGAGCGGGACGCCCATCTGCCCTTCGAGCGCAGGGCGGGGCTGTGGTGGGACCACTCGGACAAGGAAGGTGCGGAGAGCCGCTTCGCCCGCGAGTCCGAGGTGTACCTCGGCATGTGCCGCCGGTGGCGGGAACTGCCCAAGCCGGTGATCGCGTCCGTGCAGGGCGCGTGCGTGGCCGGGGGGCTGATGCTCGCCTGGGTCTGCGATCTGATCGTGGCGAGCGAGGACGCCTTCTTCGCCGACCCGGTGGTCCGGATGGGCATCCCCGGCGTCGAGTACTTCGCCCATCCCTGGGTGATGCCGCCGCGCGTCGCCAAGGAGTTCCTCTACACCGGTGACCGCATGAGCGCCCGGCGGGCGTACGAGATCGGCATGGTCAACCGTGTGGTGCCCCGGGAGGAACTGGCCGACCGCACCCGCGAGCTGGCGCTCCGCATCGCCGAGATGCCGCGGCTCGGCCTCGCCCTGACCAAACGCGCC
Organism: Streptomyces sp. NPDC014734; assembly: GCF_043083325.1. NCBI lineage: Bacteria > Bacillati > Actinomycetota > Actinomycetes > Kitasatosporales > Streptomycetaceae > Streptomyces > Streptomyces sp. NPDC014734. The sequence continues at coordinate 18,860 of NZ_JBIBYN010000029.1, forward strand.
GTCAACCAGGCCGAGGACCTCCAGGGGATGCACGCCGGGATGGACTCGGTGTTCGGCCTGCACCACCTCGCCCACGCGCACAACGCCGAGACCGCCGCCGACTCCCTCGGTGGCATGGACGTCCGCGCGATGAAGAAGGCGGGTTCCTGATGGATCTCGACTTCGACGAGGCCGACCTCGTCTTTCGCGCGGAGGTCCACGACTGGCTGGCCGCCCACGTCCCGGCCGCCCCGCTGCCCTCCCTGGAGACCGCCGAGGGCTTCGCCGCCCACCGCGAGTGGGAGGCCGAACTCGCCGCCGACCGCTGGTCGGTGGTCTCCTGGCCCGAGGAGTACGGCGGCCGGGGCTGCTCGATCCTGCGCTGGCTCCTCTTCGAGGAGGAGTACTACGCCGCCGGTGCTCCCGGCCGGGTCGGCCAGAACGGCATCAACCTGCTCGCCCCCACCCTCTTCGAGTACGGGACCGCCGAGCAGCGGGCCCGCGTCCTGCCCCCGATGGCCCGCGGCGAGGTCGTCTGGGCACAGGCGTGGTCCGAGCCGGAGGCGGGATCCGATCTGGCGTCGCTGCGGTCGACGGCCGTGCGCACCGACGGCGGCTGGCTGCTGAGCGGCCAGAAGACCTGGTCGTCCCGGGCCGCCTTCGCCGACCGGGCCTTCGGCCTGTTCCGCAGCGATCCGGGCGCGGACCGGCCGCACCGGGGACTGACCTACCTGATGTTCCCGCTGGACGCCGAGGGTGTCACCGTGCGGCCCATCGGACGGATCGACGGCAAACCCGCCTTCGCGGAACTCTTCCTGGACGAGGTGTTCGTCCCCGACCGGGACGTCATCGGCGAGCCCGGCCGGGGCTGGCGGGTCGCGATGAGCACCACCGGCAACGAGCGCGGCCTCACCCTGCGCAGTCCGGGCCGGTTCACGGCCGCCGCCGACCGGCTGACCGCACTCTGGCACGCGCAGGGCGACCCCGCCGACACCGCCCTGCGCGACCGGGTCGCCGACGCGGTGATCGCCGCCCGCGCCTACCGGCTGTTCTCCTACGCGGCGGCCTCGCGCGTCCTGCACGGCGAGGACGGCCCCGCCCCGGCGGCCTCCAGCCTCAACAAGGTCTACTGGTCCGAACTGGACATCGCCCTGCACGAGACGGCGCTGGACCTGCTCGGGCCGTCCGGCGAACTCGCCGACCACGCCGCCGACTCCCCCGCGCACGGGGCCTGGGCCGAGGGCTACACCTTCGCCCTGGCCGGTCCCATCTACGCCGGCACCAACGAGATCCAGCGCGACATCATCGCCGAGCGACTGCTCGGCCTGCCGAAGGGACGCCGGTAATGCGTTTCCTCCTCGACACCGAGCAGCGGGAGTTCGCCCGCTCCCTCGACGCCCTGCTCGCCTCCTGCGACACCCCGGCCGCGATCCGGGCCTGGGCGGACGGCGACCACGCCCCGGGGCGGGCCGTCTGGGCCCGGCTGGCCGGGGCCGGGGTGTTCGGGCTCGCCGTGCCGGAGCGGCACAACGGCTTCGGTGTGCTGCCGCTCGAACTGGCCACGGCCTTCGCCGAGCTGGGGCGGCACGCCGTCCCCGGCCCGCTGGTCGAGACGGTCGCCGTCGCGGCCCTGCTGGACCGGCTGGACGACGACCGGCTGTCCGCGACCCTGCTTCCCGGCATCGCCGCCGGAAAGACCCTCGCCTCGCTCCGCCTGACCGCCCTCGGCCCGTACGCCCTGGACGCCGACGCCGCCGACACGGTGCTGGTCGTGGACGGCGACACGCTGTACGCCGCCGGGGAGCACGGCCCGGTGCAGCCCTCGGCCGATCCGGCACGCCGCCTGTCGCGTCCGTCCGGCGGTACGGTCCTCACCCGGGGACGGGGCGTGGCACGGGCCGCGGCGCACGCCGCCGACACGGCGGCGCTCGCCACCGCGGCGCAGGCCCTCGGGCTCGGCCGCGCGCTGCTGGACCACACCGTCGCCCACGTCCGCCGTCGCACCCAGTTCGATGTGGCCATCGGCTCCTTCCAGGCCGTCAAACACCGGCTCGCGGACCTCCTCGTCGCCCTGGAGTTCGCCGAACCGCTGGTGCACGGCGCCGCGCTCGCCCTCGCCTCGGGCGACGACGCGGCCGGACGGGAGATCGCCGGCGCCAAGGCCGCGGCAGGCGAAGCCGCGCACCGGGCCGCCCGCACGGCCCTGCAGCTGCACGGGGCCATCGGCTACACGGACGAACTCGACCTGTCCCTGTGGATCCGCAAGGCCCGCCCGCTGCGCGACGCCTGGGGCACCCCGGCCGCCTGCCGGGCCCGGGTCCTGGCCGTCTGAAGCGCGCGAACGGTGCGCGCCACACCGAGGGGAGCAGCCCGATGCGGCTGGCTGGGGAGCAGGAAGAACCGCGGTCGGCCGTGCGGTCGTTGCCGGCCCGGTACGAGGCGGACACGGCCCGCGGGCCGTCGACCGAACAGACCGGGGCCGCCGCGGTCGCGAAGCCGGTCCGCTCCGAGGCGTTCTCGGTGGTGGCCGGTGAGACGACCCAGTTGCACGGCGGGATCGGCATCGCCGGGGAGCACGACGCGCACCGCCACTTCAAGCGGGCGCACGGGGCGGGCGAGCTGTTCGGCCCGGCCGCCCGGCACCGGGAACCGCCGACCGCCGGACTCGGACCGACCGCCCGTCCGCACACCCCGGCCGGGCCCGCCCCGGCAGAGAGGCCGTGAGCCATGGTCACCGGCAACCCGCTGGACCTCACCCGGCGCGTGGTCCTCGTCACCGGAGGCACCAAGGGCATCGGTGCCGCCATCGCCGAGGCGTTCCTCGACGCCGGGGCCGACGTCGTCGTCTGCGGACGCACCGTGCCGGACGCCGTACCGACCGTCCGCGGCCGGGCGGCGGTCTTCGTTCCCGCCGACGTGCGCGACCCCGGGGCGGCCGGGCGGCTCGTCGACGCCGCGGTGGAACGCTTCGGCCGCCTCGACGTGCTGGTCAACAACGCGGGCGGCTCGCCGGACGCCGACGCCGCCACCGTCTCGCCCCGTTTCGTGGAGAAGATCGTCGCGCTGAACCTGCTCGCCCCGTTCTACGTGGCGCAGGCGGCCCACCGTGTCATGCGGGCCGGGGCGGGCGGCTCGATCATCAACATCGGCAGTGTCTCCGCCCACGACCCGCAGCCCGGTACCGCCGCGTACACGGCGGCCAAGGCCGGACTTCTGGGGCTCACCAGGGCGCTGGCGCTGGAATGGGCCCCCGCCGTGCGGGTCAATCACATCACCACGGGGCTGATCCGCACCGAGAGCGCGGCGGCCGTCTACGGTGCGGACGGCGGCGATGCGGTGGCGCGGGTCGTCCCGATGGAACGGATGGCCGTCCCGGCGGACGTCGCCCGCGCCTGCCTGTTCCTCGCGAGCGGCCTGTCCGGATACGTCAACGGAGCGGATCTCGCGGTGCACGGCGGCGGGGAGTTCCCGGCCCGCTACCTCGCCGCGAGATCCGCCGGCCGGCGGGGGTGAACGGGCGCGACCGACGCACCGGGCACGGCGAACGACCGGCTTCGGCTTCCACGCACGCGCACACGAGGCGCACGAGGCATATCCATATGCATCATGCACATCATGTGTATGATGCAATTGTGCTGCACACGGTTGCCCTCACCCCGGGGAAGAAACGCGAAGACCGGTACGGGGCATGCCCTCCGTGGCCACGTCGCCTCGCCGCCCCCTCGCCGGTCGGGCACCCGACACCTCCGGTCGGGCCGGTCCGCGGCGAAGGGGGCCCATGGGGGCACGCGATCGAACAGGGCTCCGCGTGCGGCACGTCCATGACCGGGGTCGTCGTCCCGGTCGGGCAGGAGACACTCTCCGTGTTCGGAGTTCACCGGGCGGAGCCCGACAGGGCCGCCCGGGACGGGCCCGGGCGCGCGGACATGGCTCCGGGACTGCCGTCGGCCGGATCGTTCGGCCGGCCCGATCGCGCCGAAAGCCACAAGCCGCCCGCCCTGCCGCCCGTAGCCCGTAGCCCGTAGCCCGTAGCCCGTAGCCCGTAGCCCGTAGCCCGTAGCCCGTAGCGGCGGAGTCCGGGCGCGCGCCCGGTATGAAACATGCCATCCCCGCGACGTTCCGCAGCCCCACGGAAGCCGTTCCCGTCACGCGGAACCGTCTTCGACGCGGGTACTCACGTAAGGAATCACTCCATGAAGAACCTCAGCCTGCAAGGCAAGTCGGCCATCGTCACGGGCGGCGCCTCCGGTATCGGCGCGGCCGTCACCAGGCTGTTCGCCGCACGCGGTGCCCGGGTCGTCGTCGTCGATCTGCAACAGGAGGCCGGTGAGGCGCTCGTCCGCGAACTGGGCGATGCCGTGGTCTTTCTGCGCGGCGACGTCTCCGAGCGCTCCGTCGCGGACGCGGCCGTCGCGACGGCCGCCGAGCACTTCGGCAGACTCGACGTCCTGGTGAACAACGCGAGTGTGTCCCGGCAGAAACCGTTCGAGGAGCAGACGGACGACGACTGGAACCTCGCCATGGACACCAGTCTGTACGCGACCCGCAATTTCATGCTCGCGGCCCTTCCCGAGCTCAGGAAGGCGGGCAGCGCGTCGGTCGTCAACTTCGGGTCCGGTGCCGGTCTCGAAGGGCAACCGAACCAGGCGTCGTACGCGGCGGCCAAGGAGGCCATCCGCGGCCTGAGCCGCGTCGTGGCCAACGAGTGGGCGCCGTTCAACATCCGCGTCAACGTGGTCTGTCCCATGGCCCTGACCGAAGGTGTGGCCCGGTGGGCCGAGGCCCGGCCCGAGCAGTACGCGCAGTCCGCGGCCAAGGTGCCGCTGGGCCGGTTCGGCGACCCCGAACGGGACGTCGCCCCCATCGTCGCCTTCCTCGCCGGTGACGACTCCCAGTACATGACCGGCCAGACCGTCATGGCCGACGGCGGCGCCACCAAGCTCCGCTGAGCAAAGGCGCACCGATCAGGGCGGAACGGCCCTCCGGAAGCGAGACGGTGCGGGCCACCGGGCCCCTCGACGGCCTGGCGGAAGCGAACAGGACGGCAGGCGGCACCGCGTCGGCGCACACTCACGCCGACGACGAGCTTCCCCACGGGACTGTTCGGCGGCCGAACGGATCTCCTCGTGGCCCGTGGCGAACACACCAACTGCCGGGGCCCGGCGCGGAAATCGCCGGAACGACCTTGATGCGCATGGTGCATAGCGCCGGTACGACGCACGAAGCCCGGGTCGGGGCACCAACGCAGCATGCGCGATGATGAAGCGCGCCCCACCACGAGGAGAGAGCAGAGAGATGAGTGAGCAGGATCGCCGATTGGGCGATCTGGAACGGGAACTGACCTTGCTGTCACGGCACTTCGTGGCAGCCCGAGGCCCGCGAATCGGGCAGGGCCTTGATCGCTCGGCCTATGTGCTGCTCACCCGGCTGGAAACCGGCGACCCTCTCACGCTCAAGGAGCTGGCACATACCTTCCAGGTCGACATCTCCACCATAAACCGCCAAATCAGCGCAATGCTCCGCAACGGTCTCGTGGAACGCATCGCGGATCCCGAGGGAGGCGTCGCCCGCAAGTTCCGGCCCACCGCGCCGGGTCTGGAACGCCTGGAGGCCGATCGTGCGATCAGCCGGGCCGGCACTGCCCGGCTGATCGAGGCATCGGGCTGGGACAGCGCGCGCACCGGACAGTTCCTGGCCCTGCTCATCGAGTTCAACCAAGGCATCGAGAAACTCGAAGGACTCGCACAGGGACGGGACTGACGGCAGGGCACCATGACCGGGCTGGGCAGCGCCGCGCCGGTGCGGCGCTGCCCGGCGCAGGAGCATCCTCGCTTTGCCGCCCGCCTCGCGGCCCCGTTGCGGAGGGGGCACCGCACGGCCGGCGCAGGCCCGTCCGGCCCAACCGCTCTCGGGGAGCGCGTGGATGCCGGCATCGCCCGCGGTGAATACTCCCTTGTCCGGGTGCCGGCACACGGCGATGATCTGCTGTGTGTTCGATATCGCGTCCGAGGGTTCCGCATGGCAGCCGTATCCCAAGATCTCCGCGAAGCGGCGGCCCGGGGCGTCCGGGGGCGGCGAGTGGGTCGCCGTGGAGAAGGTGCACGGGGCTCATTTCGCCGTGGTCTGCGACGACACCGGGGTTCGTCCGGCGAAGCGGCGCGAGCTGCTGGGCGACGACGCGCTCGACGGTTTCTTCGGCGTGAGCAGAGTCTGGCCGACGCTGTCGGTCGCGGCGGCCCGTTTCGCATCGGCCGTGCGCGGCGTGCGGAGCGACGCCGCGGTGGTGACGATCTACGGCGAGCTGGCCGGTGGGGGCTATCCGCATCCGGATGTCGCCGCTGTTGCCGGAGTCGGGCCGGTGCAGACCGGTGTGTGGTACGCGCCCGGCCTGCACTGGTTGCCGTTCGATGCCTCGGTCGAAAGAGCCGGGGAACGCCGCTGGCTCTCCGACCGTGCTCTGCGCGAAGCCTCGGCCGTCGCCGGGCTCATCTGCGTGCCGCTTCTCGGGCACGGCACACCGAACCAACTCCAGGAGTTGCCCTCCGTCTTCCCCACCAGGGTCCCGGCCCACCTCGGGCTTCCCGACCTGAGAGACAACCTGGCCGAGGGCTATGTCCTCAAGCCGGCCCGCGCATGGACGGAATCGGACCCTCCGGGCTCCGGTGCACGCCCCTTGGTGAAGGTGAAGCAGAAGGCCTTCGCCGAGGACGAGCGCTTCGACGGCGCACGCCCCTATCTGGTCCCGCCGCAGGGCGCGGCCGGGGTTCCTGCCTGGCTCCTCGTCCAGGCGTCGGCGCTCCTGGCCCCCGCCCGCGCGGCCGCCGCGGTGAGCAAGCTCGGGCCACGCACCCCCGTGGACGCCGTGGCGAGGGAAATCACCCGGGACGTGTCGGAAGAGCTGGCCGACGCCTTGGGCGGGCTGGAGGACACGCTTGTGCACGCTCTGGAACGGGCGCTTGGACCCGGGGCGCTTTCGCTGGCGGTGTTCGACGCCGAGGACCGCCGCGCGTCCCGCACCGTCCGGCCGGGCAGAGCACACAGGCCCTGACGGCGTAGCAGGTCACGGGGGTCGAAGAACACCGTCGCCGGACCGAGCCCCCGGCGGCGTGTGGCTGGCGGGAAGGCTCGCACGGTCTCGGAACAGACCGGGAGACCACCGCCCGGCGGGCGTACGGGACAAGTCCGTCCATGCTCTTCGGCACGCGGGTTCAGTATTCGGTGATCGGCATTCGGTGATCGGCCTGAACACGACGATCGGGTTCATGATGATGCCCGGGGCAGGAGGAGAACCTGTTCCGCTCCCGACCGGGTCCCGTCCGCCCCGGATGCCTGTGCACCGGCCTTCGGACGCGGGGCCGTCCGGGGGGCGTCGCGGAGCCGCTCCGGGCGGCCGAAGCATCCCGTCGGCCCCGTCCGCCGACCGCATGCCGTCCGGCTCCGGCATTCACTCTCCCGGCCCACCTGTACGACCCGGTTGGAGTGTGTGGCCGCGCCCGCCCCCGCCGGTGGGCGAACACTCGGGTGCCACAGGCCCCAGCGAAAGCGAGAACGACATGGCAGCGTCTCCGGCCCCCGACCCACGACGCCGAATACATCGCAGACACGTCATCGCGGCCGGGTACGCCATGGTCCTGTGCACGACCGTGGCGGCGGCCTCCCCCGCGGAGGGCGATCCGCACACGGCCTCGGCCAAACCCACCGTCGTACTGGTGCACGGAGCGTTCGCGGACGCCTCCAGTTGGAACGGCGTGATCGAACGGCTCGAACGGCGTGGCTACGCCGTCATCGCCCCCGCCAACCCGCTGCGCGGGCTGCACAGCGACTCCACCTACATCGCGTCCGTGCTGGACAGCGTCAAGGGCCCGATCGTGCTGGTGGGGCACTCGTACGGCGGTGCGCTGATCGGTTCGGCCGCAGAGGGCAACTCCCGGGTGAAATCCCTGGTGTACGTGTCGGCCCAGATGCTCGATGTCGGCGAGAGCGGCATGTCCCTGTCCGCCAGGTTCCCCAGCGAACTCGCCACCGCCACGAGGTCCGTCACCTACCGGGCCGGCGGCATCAGCGGCACCGACCTCTACCTCAAGCCCGACAGGCTCCACCAGGTCTTCGCCGCCGACCTGCCCGAAAGCACCGCACGAGTCCTGGCGGCGGCCCAACGGCCCGCAGCGACCACCGCGTTCTCGGAAAAGGCCGAGGCAGCCGCCTGGAAGCACATACCGTCGTGGTTCCTGGTCGCGAAACAGGACAAGGCCATCAACCCCGACCAGGAACGCTTCGAGGCAGGACGTGCGGGTTCGCACATGGTGGAGATCGACTCCTCCCATGTGGCCATGATCTCCCATCCGGAGGCGGTCACCGATCTCGTCCTCCAGGCGGCCGAGGCGGCCGGCCCCGGCCGGTCCGCGCTGGCCACCACGGGGACCGGCCATGACGAGCGGGCAGAGACCGCACTCGCAGGCATCGCCGCCGCCTCGCTGATCACGGGCACCGGGGCCGTCCTCCTGGGCCGCCGGCTGAGGCGCACGCCCCGTACGCCGTCGGGCGGGTGATCCTCGACCGGCCGGCAGCTGCCTCCGCGATGGACAGGCTCCGGCTCCGCGGTGCCGGAGGGGAGGGCCTGCCCCGCTCGGCGGTCTCGCGGAACCCGGCGGACCTTCGGCCGCGGCGAATCACTCATGGAACAGATCCGGTGACGCCACGCTCCTGTCCGTGCAGAAAACGCGCCTCGACACAGCTCGGATCCGGGCGGCTCGCCGGGTGGTCGACCCGGTTTTCCTCGACACTCCGCTGTACCGCTGCGAGGCGCTGGAGCCCGGCCTCGGGTGCACGGTGAGCATCAAGCTCGAAACGGCGAACCCGGTCCGCAGTTTCAAGGCCCGCGGCACAGAGTTGGCCGCGAGCCTGCTCGCCGGGCACGGCTCGCGAGCGGGCGGCGACCGTCGCGCGGTACGACGGCATCCGGCTGCTCGAAGACAGTCTGGACATCGAGACCTGCGAGGGCGCGGCGACCATCGGCCTGGAACTTGTGGACACCGCGCCGTCGTTCGACACCGTCCTGATCGCCCTCGGCGGCGGGGCCTTGGCCACCGGCGTGGGTCATGTGGTGAAGACCTTGGTGCCCGGAGTCGAGGTGATCTGTGTCCAGCCGCCGGGCGCACCGGCGCTGACGCACTCGTGGCGCCGACGGCGTGTCGTCGCCACCGGGTCGACCGACACCATCGCTGACGGCGTCGCGGGCCGACGCCCCATCCGGGCCGTCCTGGACGACCTCCTCCTGGTCGCCGACGATGCCGTCCTGGTCCGGGAGGCCTCGATCATGGCCGGTATACGGATGCTCCTCGACCACGCCGGCCCCGTCGTCGAACCGTCGGCCGCACTCGGCATCGCGGCGATGCTCGAAGACCGTGACCGCTTCGCCGGCCGACACGTGGTCACCGTCGTGTGCGGCGGCAACGTCGACGTGGACGCCTATCGGCGCTGGGTCGGTGCGGCTCCCCTCCACGGGGATTCGGTTTGACGCTTTCGGCCCGGCAGAGGAAGCAGCCTGCCGCTCCAACACTCGCCGTCGGCATCGTCGGGTCGTCCCAGGCGGATGTCAAAAGCGTTCTCCACCAATGCCAGGACACTGTGAAGGGGCGCGACCTGGCCGGGGATGAGCCCAAGGGGTCTCATGGCGTCATCAAGTCTCGCCGGGTCCTGCCCGGTCGGTTCGATCGCCTGGAGAGTGTGGAAGTCGGCGATGATCTCGCCGCCCACCGCGTGCTTGAACCAGTACATCGGTTTCTCGTTGTGGTGGAGCACGACGGCCTCAGTGCCCACGGAGACATGACTCAAGATCTTTTCGTCGAGTCCGTGCACGCCGCCCTGTTCCCACGCCCACGTCCACGAGCCGTCGACACCGCTGGTGACGACGGGTTCCTCGTCGTCGAAGAAGTCGTCGCCCAAGTCGTCCGAAAGGTCTGCGGAGTTGCGAAGTCCCAAGGTCTCCGGATCCACCCCCATGCGGGTGAGCAGCTCAGCAGGGCGCAGGTTCCGCACGAAAGTCAGCGTGTAGACGGGGAAATCGCCCTCTCGGAACAAGTCCAACCCGCGGCCTTCCACTGTTCTCGTCATGCCGTGGATGCTGCCACACCGCACGCCACACGGCCCCATACCGTACGACCGCCGGAAGGGGCCGATGCGATGTCCGGGCAAGGGCCCGGCAGGAAGGCCTGGACAGGGTCCGGAAACCCGAGGCTCGTCACCGCCGGAGGACAACGAGCGGCAGAAGCCGCGACCCGCGGCCCCGGCCCAGCTGAGCGGCCCCGAGACACGGAACGAAACGTCGACGCGACGGCTACCGGTACGGCGCCGCAGGCCGACCGAGCCGCTGAGCCGCTGAGCACGGACTTCGGCAACGCACGGCGGTTCACACCGTTCCTGACCGCGGGGGCGGGGTGCCCGCCCGGCCGCAGCGGGTCATGAGTGGAGCGCGAGGTACGGGGCGAGCAGCAGCAGCGTGCACACCAGGATCGTCTTGAGTTGGCGGGCGGGGACGGCGTGGGCGATCTTCCAGCCGATCAGCACCCCTGCCAGCTCCGGAACACCGACGATCAGGACCAGCGGCCAGTCGACCGCGTCGGTCAGCACGTAGCCGACGGTGCCGACCGAGGCGATGACGACGGACTGGGCCTGTGCGGCGGCGAGCGCCGACAGGACGGGGACTCCGCAGACGACCAGGAGCGGCACGCTCAGCATCGGGCCGCCGAGCCCGAAGAGCCCCGCGGCGGCCGAGACGGCCAGGCCCAGCGCTGCCGCGCGTGCCGTGCCCACGTGTGTCGAGGCAGCGTCGTCCGCTCCGGCCCGGCGCTCGCGCATCCAGACGAGGACCGCGGTGGCGGCGACCGCCAGGGCGAGCAGGATGCCGAATCCGCGGCCGTCGACCGCGTGGTTGAGCAGGACGCCCACGGGGGTGCCCACGAGCGCGGTGGCGGCGAGCAGCATCGCCGTCCGGCGCGTTCCGGGGTCGCGCAGTTGTCCCGACCGTATGTAGGCCGTGGTGCCGACGAGGCCCGTGGCGACGTGTGTGGCGATGGCGGTTCCGGCCACACCTGCGGGAGACAGACCGGCGAACAGGAACATGCCGATGGTGGGCAGGACGCCGCCGGGGCCGACGGCGGTGATCCCGATGCCGCCCGCCAGGCCGAAGAGGGCCAGGACCAGTGCCGTGTACGCGTCCGTCTGTGTCAGCCAGTCCATCGCGGCCCCCGCTCCAGGACCGTGCTCAGCGTCAGCCGGTCGGCGCGTATGCGCAGCGACTCGGCATCGACCGGGCGTCCGTCGGACAGGTGCGTGAGCCTGTCGATGGCGAACAGCGGCGCGCCGACCGGGATGCCGAGCAGGGCGGCGGTGTCGTGGTCCGCGGTGATCGCGTGGACGGTGATTTCCGCGTACCCCAGGGGAGTTCCGGTGGTCTCCTCGATGAGATCGAACACGTCGCGGCCCGCGAGGTCCTTGTCGAGCAGGGCCGTCCCGATGTCCGGGGCCAGCCAGGTCGTGTCGACCGAGAGCGGTTCTCCGTTCAGTCGGCGCAGCCGCTCCAGGTGCACCGCGGGGCTGCCGTGGTCGAGGCGGAGCCGTTCGAGGGCGGAGGCCGGCGGTGCGGGCACGAGGCATGCCACGCGCACCTCGTTGCGGAGGTCGCCGTGGTCGGTCAGGGTCTGGGCCAGGCCGGTGAGCCGGTCGAGCCGGTGACCGTACTTGACGGTCACGACCTGGGTGCCCACCCCGCGGCGCCTGGTGATCAGTCCTTCGCCACGGAGCAGGTCGAGGGCCTCGCGGACGGCGTTGCGCGAGCTGTCCAGGCTTCGTGCCAGGGCTCTCTCGTCGGGGAGGCGACCGTCGCCGAACGCGCCGTCGACGATCTGCTGGCGCAGCATGTCGGCAAGTCGTCGGGCGCGTTGAGCGCGGGAACCGGAGGAGGTGTGGTGCCGGTGGCGGTCGTGGCCGCCGTGGTTGGCCTGCTCGTTCTCATGCGGTCTCACGGCACCGCTCGCCTCCCGCGCTCCGGCCGCTGAGGGCCTGTCCGGAAATGTGGGGGGCGACGCTACCTCCGCCGTGTTACGCCGGAGTTACGCCACCCTGCCTGACCTGCGGATACGTCTGACCTGCGGCGATCTGAGGGGTGGAGGCGGCAACGCCGGGCGCGGGGTTCGAGGGTCTCCGGGCGGGTGGGCGATTCGCCAGGCGGGGTCTCCTCGTCCGAGCCGGGCGCGGTGGGGATCCACCACCGCGAATACGCAGGGCGAGTGCCGTCGGGCGGCGGTCCGGCTCGGTGGCGAGGCGGGCCCGGCCGTACGCCCGTCCCCCGGGGGGTTCACGAACGACAGACCTGTTTACCTAAAACCTTTAGGTACATGCATAATGGGTATAGCCGGTTTGGAGAAAGGCTATGGAAGAGGAGGAAAGTCATGGCGAGGGCAGGACTGACGCCGGAACGCCTGACCCTGGCGGGGGCGGAACTCGCCGACGAGGTCGGTTTCGATCAGGTGACCGTCTCGGCGCTCGCCCGGCGGTTCGACGTCAAGGTCGCGAGTCTGTACTCGCACCTGAGGAACTCCCAGGACCTCAGGACCAGAATCGCGCTGTTCGCCCTGGAGGAACTCGCCGACCGGGTCGCCGATGCCCTGGCCGGGCGTGCCGGCAAGGACGCCCTGGCCGCCTTCGCGGATGCCTATCGCGACTACGCCCGGGAGCACCCCGGCCGCTACGCCGCCGCCCGGCTCAGGCTCGATCCCGAGACGGCGGCCGCCAGTGCCGGGGTACGGCATGCACAGATGACGCGGGCGATCCTGCGCGGCTACGACCTGACGGAGCCGGATCAGACGCACGCGGTCCGGATGCTCGGCAGCGTGTTCCACGGCTACGTCAGCCTGGAGCTGGCCGGAGGTTTCGAGCACAGCGCCCCCGACGCGCGGGAGTCCTGGGTCTGGATCGTGGACTCCCTCGACACCCTGCTGCGGAGCCGCGCCGCCCACTGACCGGTTGAGCGGCCGCGCCGCCCGAGGCGGTCCACCCCGCCGGGCACCGGCGCATCCCCACCGAAACAACGTTGAGCGAGGCCGAGGACATGAACACCGAGCACGACTGGATCACCACACCCGTGACCGCAGACATGCTGCGCGGCCACCTCGATGTGGAGTCGACAGCACACGGGCTGCTGCCGCACCGGCTGCCCGCCCGCTCCCGTCGGCAGATTCCCGACAATCAACTGGCCGTGGCCGAGGCCCAGCCCTCCGGCGTGCGGCTGGCCTTCCGTACCCGGGCCACGATCATCCATCTGGACGCGTTGCCCACCAAGCGGGTCCACCGGGGTTTCCCTGCCCCGGCCGACGGCGTGTACGACCTGCTGGTCGACGGCCGTCTCACCACCCGGGCCACGGTGGCCGGCGGCAACGTGCGCACGATCACCGACATGGTCACCCAGTCCTCCGAGCTGTCCGAGGGGCCCCCGGGCACCGCCCGGTTCACCGGCCTGCCCGGGCACGACAAGGATGTCGAGATCTGGCTTCCTCATACGGAGGCGACCGAGCTGATCGCCCTGCGCACCGATGCCCCCGTGGAACCCGCCCCGGATCGTGGACGCAGGGTGTGGCTGCATCACGGCAGTTCCATCAGCCACGGCTCGAACGCCACCCACCCGACCGCCATCTGGCCTGCCCTGGCGGCCGCCAGGGGTGGAGTGGAGCTGGTCAACATGGGGTTCGGCGGAAGCGCGTTGCTCGACCCGTTCACCGCCCGCGCGATGCGGGACACCCCCGCGGACCTGATCAGCCTGAAGATCGGCATCAACGTCGTCAACGGCGACGTGATGCGGCTGCGTGCCTTCGGCCCCGCGGTGCACGGATTCCTCGACACCATCCGTGAGGGGCACCCGACCACGCCGCTGCTGGTCGTCTCGCCCATCCTGTGCCCGGTCCAGGAGGACACCCCCGGCCCCCTCGTGCCCGACCTCGACGGCGGGACCTTGCGGTTCAAGGCCACGGGCGATCCGGCCGAACGCGCCGCCGGGCGCCTGACGCTCAACATCATCCGTGCCGAACTCGCCCGGATCGTCGGGCAGCGGGCGGCCGACGACCCGAAGCTGCACTACCTCGACGGCCGTCACCTGTACGGCGAGAGGGACTACGCCGAATTCCCGCTGCCCGACGAGGTCCACCCCGATCCCGAGGGGCACCGCCGCATCGGCGAGAACTTCGGACGGCTCGCATTCGGCGACGGCGGCCCCTTCGCCACCAGGACCGGCTGAACACACCGCTCCGGGCTCCGGGCCCCGGGCGAGGATGTCCGTGCGTCGGCCCGGGGCAACGGCCGACGCGGTGAAAGGCCGCTCGTTCAGCAGGCGTTGCTGCCGCGGCCCGCCCCCCTGCCCGGTGCGTCGGCGGGGCCTTGTGGATCACCCGTCGCCGGGAGGGAACCCGGTGAGTCGTGCCGTCGTCCTCCACGACGGGTCGTCTCGGGGAGGTCATGCGGTGGACAAGCACACCGGCATCGTCACGCCACTGCCGGAGCTGCTCGGGCAGCATGCCCGGCGCCTCGGGGACAAGGTCTGTTTCCAGGACCGGCTCAGGCGTGTGACCTACCGGGAGCTGGAACGCAGGACCGCCCGGCTGGCCGGTCACCTGACGGAACTCGGCCTGGCACGCGGCGACCGGGTGGCCGTACTGCTCGGCAACCGCGTCGAGGCGGTCGAGAGCCTGCTCGCCGTCACCCGGGCGAGCTGCGTGGGCGTGCCCCTGGACCCGGGGAGCCCGGAGGAGGAGCTGACCCGCCTGCTGGACGACTGCGGGGCACGGGTGCTCATCACCGATGACGCCCGTCTGACGCGGCGGCGCACGCTGCCGTCCCTGACCGGGCTGACCCTGGTGGTGGCCGAAGGCGGGGACGAGGGCGCGGCCGGGAAGTCGCCTTCGTCCGCGGACTCCGAGGAACCGACGGACGAGGCCCGCGGCACCGGGGGCCGTCCCGACGCGGGCGGTGTTCTGCGGTACGAGACGTTGGCATCCGTGGAACCGCGGACGCCGGCCCGGGACGACCTCGCCCTGGACGAAGTGGCCTGGCTGCTCTACACGTCCGGCTCCTCCGGCACGCCCAAGGGCGTCCTGTCCACCCAGCGCAACCGCCTCGCGCCGGTCGCGGCGGGCCTGATCGGCGTCCTGGGCCTGTCCGAACAGGACCACGTGCTGTGGCCGTTGCCCCTCCATCACGCGATGAGCCAGATCGTGTGCTTCCTCGGGGTGACCGCGGTGGGGGCGAGCGCGGTGCTGCTCCCCCGCTTCACGGTGGCAGGCGTGCTCGGCGAACTGCGGCGTCGGGACGCCTCGTTCACCTTGCTCGGCGGGGTTCCGACCACGTATTCGGCGCTGCTCGACGCGGTCCGGGGCGAGGACGGCGGCGGTCTCGGCGCGCCCGCGCTGCGGGGCTGCGTGAGCGGCGGCGCCGCGGCGGGCCCCGGGTTCCGCGCGTCCTTCGAGGCGATCTGCCGCGCCCCCTATCTGGAGCACTACGGCAGCACGGAGGCGGGGCCGGTCACCATGTCGGCGCCGGGCGAGGAAGTGGCGTCCGGGACGTGCGGCCGGGTACTTCCCGGCACCCGGGTCCGGGTCGGCGGGGGCCCCGACGGCCGGGACACGGGCGAGGGCGAGTTGTGGGTCAGCGGGCCCGGGGTCATGGCCGGCTACCACGGCAGGCCGGAAGCCACCGCGGCGGTGCTGCGCGACGGCTGGTTCCGTACGGGTGACCTCGCCGTGATCGATGCCGCCGGTGAACTGACGGTCACCGGCCGGGCGAGTGATCTGGTCATCCGGGGCGGAGTGAACATCCACCCCGCGGAAGTGGAAGCGGTGCTGCGGCGGCTGCCGGGGGTGGCGGACGCCGCCGTGGCCGGACGTCCGCACCCCGCCTTCGGCGAGGTGCCGGTCGCCTATCTGGTTGCCGGGCCCGGTGGCGGCGCGCTGGACAGGGGGAGCGTCCTCGCCGCCTGCCGTGCGGAACTGTCCGCCGCCAAGGTGCCCGTCGAACTCTTCGAGGTGGCGGACCTGCCCCGTACCGCCTCCGGGAAGGTCCTTCGGCGGGACCTCGCCGGTCTGCCGGCGCGGGCGCTGGGCGCGCAGGCCGCGGGGAAGCCGTCGGAGGACCTGCTGGCCCTGGTGCGGGGCGAAGTGGCGGCCGTGCTCGGCTGTGCGCCTCGGGCGGTGGAACCGGGCACGGCACTGCGGGACCTGGGCATGGACTCCCTGACGGCGACGGTGCTGCGGGAGCGGTTGTCGGCGTTGACCGGCCTGCCGCTCTCCGAGGCCGTCGCCTTCGACTTCCCCACGGCCGCCGCGCTCGCCGCCCACCTCGGGGAACGGAACGCCACCGCGCCGGACGGCCTCGGGCCGGTGGGCCGGGAATCGGCCCGGTCGGACGACGACCCCGTGGTGATCGTGGGAATGGCATGCCGCTATCCCGGAGACGTGAGCTCTCCCGAGGACCTGTGGCGACTGGTGGCCGACGGGAGGGACGCCATCGGCCCCTTCCCCACCGACCGGGGCTGGGACACCCGGGCGCTGTACGACCCCGACCCCGGTCGTCCCGGGCGGACGTATGTGCGCGAGGGCGGATTCCTCTCCGGTGTGGACCGCTTCGACCCCGGCTTCTTCGGTATCTCCCCCCGCGAGGCGCTGGCCATGGACCCGCAGCACCGGCTGCTGCTGGAGGTGGCGTGGGAGGCCTTCGAGCACGCCGGTCTCGTCCCCGGAGCCCTGCGCGGTTCGGCGACCGGGGTGTACGTCGGGCTGATGTACAGCGACTACGCCCGCCGGCTGACGAGTACGCCCGAGCAGGTCGAGGGGTACCTCGGCCTCGGCAACGCCGGGAGCGTCGCCTCGGGTCGTATCGCCTACACCTTCGGGCTCGAAGGTCCGGCCCTCACCGTGGACACGGCGTGTTCCTCGTCCCTGGTCGCCCTGCACCTGGCGGCCCAGGCGCTGCGCCGGGGCGAGTGCGCCTTCGCGTTGGCGGGCGGTGCCACGGTGATGTCGGGGCCCTCGTCGTTCGTGGAGTTCAGCCGCCAGCGGGCGCTGGCTCCGGACGGCCGCTGCAAGGCGTTCGGGTCGACGGCCGACGGCACGGGGTGGGCCGAGGGCGCGGGCATGCTGCTGCTGAGCCGGTTGTCCGAGGCGCGCCGCGCCGGGCTCCCGGTACTGGCCGTGGTGCGCGGTTCGGCGGTGAACCAGGACGGAGCGAGCAACGGGCTGACCGCACCGCACGGCCCGGCGCAGCAGCGGGTGATCCGGCAGGCGCTCGTGGACGCGGGGCTGGACCCCGGGGACGTCGACGCGGTGGAGGCGCACGGCACCGGCACCCGGCTGGGGGATGTCATCGAGGCGGAGGCGTTCTTCGCGGCGTACGGGCGCCACGCGCGGCGACGCCCCCTCCGGCTGGGCTCGGTGAAGTCGAACATCGGCCACACCCAGGCCGCCGCCGGAGTGGCCGGTGTGATCAAGATGGTGCAGGCGATGCGGCACGGTGTGCTGCCGCGCACGCTGCACGCCGACGAACCGACCCCCCGGGTCGACTGGTCGACGGGACGGATCGCGCTGCTGGTCCGGGCGGTGGACTGGCCCGCGACGGACCGTCCGCGCCGGGCGGGGGTGTCCTCGTTCGGTATCAGTGGCACCAACGCCCATGTGGTGCTCGAAGAGGCTCCGGCCCACAGGGGCGGCGCATCGCCGCATGCCGCGACGGTCGGCGGTACCGCCGGAACCGCGGCGGTGGCCCTCCCGTTGTCGGCGAGGAGCGTGCCGGCGCTACGGGCCCAGGCACGGCGGCTGCACGACCGTGTGGCCGCGTCCCCCGATGTGTCCCCGGTGGACGTCGGGTACTCGCTCGCCACCACGCGTGCGGCCTTCGAGCACCGGGCCGTGGTGGTGGTCCGTGACCGTGCCGGACTGCTCGGTTCCTTGCGGGCGCTGGCGGAGGGCGGCGGACGACCCGGAACGCGCACGGGCACGTCCCGCCACCGGGGCCCGCTGGCCGTGCTGTTCACGGGTCAGGGCAGCCAGCGCGTCGGCATGGGCCGTGAACTGTACGGAGCACGGGATCTGCATCCGGTCTTCGCCCGTTCGTTGGACGAGTGCTGTGCCCTGCTCGACCCGCTGCTGCCGGTGCCCCTGCGGGAGGTCATGTTCGGCGGGCCCGGTACGGGGGCGGTCGCGCTGCTGCACACGACCCGGTTCGCGCAGCCGGCTCTCTTCGC
The DNA here is from genome assembly GCF_043083325.1 of Streptomyces sp. NPDC014734. Lineage (NCBI taxonomy): Bacteria > Bacillati > Actinomycetota > Actinomycetes > Kitasatosporales > Streptomycetaceae > Streptomyces > Streptomyces sp. NPDC014734. The sequence continues at coordinate 37,119 of NZ_JBIBYN010000029.1, forward strand.
CCTGGAGACGGCCCTGTTCCGGCAGTTCGAGGCTTGGGGGGTGCGCCCCGCTGCGGTGGCCGGACACTCGGTGGGCGAGGTGACGGCCGCGCATGTCGCCGGGGTGCTGTCCCTCGCGGACGCGTGCACGCTGGTGGCGGCCCGGGGGCGGCTGATGGACGCGCTGCCTCCGGGCGGTGCGATGGCGGCGGTGGCCGCCGGTGCCGACGAGGTGGCCGCCCATCTCGCCGGGACCGGCCGCGCGGTGGAGATCGCCGCGGTCAACGGGCCCGCCTCGGTGGTCGTCTCCGGCGACGAGGCGGCGGTGCGGGAGACCGCCGCGTACTTCCGGGAGCGAGGCCGTTCGGCGACGTCCCTGCGGGTCGGTCACGCCTTCCACTCCGCTCGGATGGAGCCCGTGCTCGACGACTTCGCGAACGTCGTCCGGCGGCTGTCCTTCGCCGCGCCGCGGCTGCCCCTGGTCACCGCCGTGCAGGGCCGGGCGGCCACCGACGAGGAGCTGTGCACACCGGAGTTCTGGGTGGACCATGTCCGCCGTCCGGTCCGTTTCGCCGATTCGGTGGCCCACCTGGGTGACCGGGGCGCGGCACACTACGTCGAGCTGGGGCCGGAGGGGGTGTTGACCGGCCTGGTACGAGAGTGTCTCGCCTCGTCCGGACCGGCTGCGGCCCGCCCGGGCGCGGACGCGACGAGCACGGACGCGGCGGGCCCGGACGCGGCGGGCGGCGGCGCCTCGGGCCCGGCGCCGCTGGTCCTGCCGACGCTGCGCAAGTCGCGGCCGGAGACGGACGCCCTGCTCGACACACTGGCCGCGCTGCACGCCCATGGCCTGCCCGTCGACTGGCCGGGTGTCCTCGCCGGGCGCGGCGGGCGACGTGTCGCACTGCCCACGTACGCCTTCCAGCGCCGCCGGTACTGGCTGGAACCCGCCCCGGTGCACGCGCCCGCGCCCCCGGCGGCCGAGCCCACCCATCCGTTCCTGCGGTCGGTCACCCGCACGGCCGACGACGACGGTGTGCTGCTGAGCGGGCTGCTCTCGGTGCGCGACCATCCGTGGCTCGCCGACCATGTGGTGGCGGGGGAAATCCTGCTGCCGGGGACCGCCTTCGTCGACATGGCCCTCCACGCCGGTGCGGAGGCGGGCACGGCCGTCCTGGACGAGCTCGTCCTGACCGCGCCGCTGCCCCTGGCCCCTGACGACCCCGTCGAACTGCAGGTGAAGGTGGCGGGCGCGGACGACACGGGACGGCGGACCGTTTTCTTCCACTCCCGGACGCGCACTCCGGCGGGCGGGTGGTCCTGGCTCCGGCACGCCGTCGGCACCCTTTCGCCGCCGCGGACTCCCGCGGACCGGGAGGCTCCCGCCTCCGGGAGCGGTGACGCGCCCCGGCCGCACGCGTCCTGGCCGCCGGAGGCGGCGGCGCCGCTGCACGCCGACGGTTCGGGGACCGGACCGTACGAGCGACTGGCCACCGACGGGCTGCGTTACGGCCCCGCCTTCCGGGGCATGCGTGCCGCCTGGAGGCACGGGGAGGAGTTGTACGCCGATGTCGCGCTGCCCGAAGCCGCCCGGGCCCCGCGCCCGGTAACGGACGGCCCGGAATTCGTCGTGCATCCCGCGCTGCTCGACGCGGCGCTGCACGCCCTGGCCCTGGACAGTCTTGTCACGAACGGTTCCGGGACGGCGGGTGCGGCGGCCGACGGGTTGTCCCTGCCGTTCGTCTTCGGCGGAGTGCGCGTACACGCCACCGGCGTACGGCGCTTGCGGGTGCGGATGGCCCCCGGGCCCGACGGGCGGCCGGGGGTGGAGCTGACCGACGAGACGGGCTCACCGGTGGCGACGGTCAGTTCGCTGGCGCTCCGGCCCGTTCCTCGTGCCGTGTCGACGACGGCGGACGAGGTCGCCGGTGCTCTCCACCGGACGGACTGGGTGCCGCTGTCCCCGCCGCCCTCCCCCGTGGCGCTGCCCCGCTGGGCTGTTCTGGGCACGCCGGGCACGCGACCGGTGGAGGCCCTCGCCCCTCCGGGCTCCGGTGTCCCGGTGTACGCGGGCCCGGCGACGTGCGACGCGTCGTCGACCGTCGTCGTGGCACCGTGCCCGTCGCCCGCCACGACCGGCGGCGCACAGGACCGGGCCGCCGCGTTGCTGGCGGCGGCGGACCGGACGCTGGAGCTCGTGCGGGAGTGGCTGGCCGCACCGCAGCTGTCCCGTTCCCGTCTCGTCCTCGTGACGACCGGTGCCGTCACTTCCGCGGACGAGGGGCCCTCCCCGGACGGTGCCACCGGTCGCGCGGGTGACGGCCGGTCCGGCGGGACGGCGTCCGTGCCGCCGCACGCACCGGTGTGGGGGCTGGTCCGCTCGGCGGTGCGGGAGAACCCGGGCCGCTTCGCCCTGATCGACGTCGACGAACACCCCGAATCCTGGAGCGCGCTGCCCGCCCTGCTGGCCGCCTCGGTACCGGAGGCGGCCCTGCGCCGGGGGGCGGCGCACGTGCCGAGGCTGGTACCAGTGGCCGAGGCGACACCGAAGCCGAAGCGGCGGTCGCTCGACCCGGAGGGCACCGTCCTGGTCACCGGCGGCACCGGTTCCCTGGGCATGCTGGTGGCTCGGCACCTGGTCGCCGCCCACGGAGTCCGGCATCTGCTGCTCGCCGGGCGCCGCGGGCCGGATGCTCCGGGCGCCCGGGAACTCGTCGCCGAACTGGGTGGGGCGGGCGCCCGGGTGACCGTTCGCTCCTGCGACGTCGCGGACCGGGCAGCGCTCGCCGCCCTGCTCGACGCGGTTCCGGCGGCCCACCCGCTGACCGGTGTGGTGCACACCGCGGGGGTGCTCGACGACGGCGTCGTCGCGGCGCTCACCACCGACCGTCTGAGGCGGGTGCTGCGCCCCAAGGCGGACGCCGCTCTCGCTCTGCACGAGCTGACCCGGGAACACGACCTCGCCGTGTTCGCGCTGTTCTCCTCGGTGGCGGGTACCTTCGGCTCCGCCGGACAGGCCAACTACGCCGCGGCCAACTGTGTGCTGGACGCCCTGGCACGACACCGCGTGCGGCTGGGACTGCCCGGCACCTCGATCGTCTGGGGCCCCTGGCAGCAGGACGACGGCATGATGGCGCACCTCGGCGACGCGGACCGGCAGCGGATGGCCCGCTCCGGGTTCGGCCCGCTCGGACCGGAAGAGGGTCTTGCCCTCTTCGACGCCGCCGTGGCCGGTGACGAACCCGTGGTGGTGGCGGCCCGCCTCGCCCCGGCCGCTCTGCGCGGCGGCGAACCGGTGGCGAACCGGCCCCGGACGTCCGCCGCCGACGCGGGCGCCGGGGGCGCGGACCGGCTCCGGCGAGCGCCGGCGACCGCTGCTTCAGACGGGCGCGGCGAGGTCGTGCTCACACGGGTCCGGGCCCTCGCGGCCCGCGTCCTGGGCCACCCGGAGGGGGCGAGCGAGATAGACGAGGACGCCCTGCTGGCGGACTTGGGGCTTGACTCCCTGGCCGCGGTCGATCTGCGCAACGAACTCGCGGAGTGGACGGGGCTGGCACTGCCGTCCACTCTGCTGTTCGACTTCCCGACGCCGCGCGCGCTCGCCGCCGAACTGACGCGGCGGTATGCCGCCGAGGCGCCTGCCGTGAACGCCGCCCCCGACGGTCCGGCACGGCCCGCGACCGCCGGGCCGCCACGCTCCTCCGCCGAAACGGCGGGGGACGGCGCGGGGGACGGCGCAGGAGACGGCCCGGGGAACGGTGCGAAGGACAGCGGGGAGGACGGCGCGGGAGACGGTCCGGAGGGGGTTGCCCGGGTGCGGGCCGTCGACGCGCCTCCCACCGGGGAAGCCCCGGACTCCCTGGGAGCGCTCTTCCGCACCGCGTGCGTCCGGGGACGGATCTGGGACGGCATGGTGCTCCTCACCGTCGCCGCGCGCCTGCGCCCGGTCTTCGACAGGACCGGGGCGCCCGGCGCGACGCACGAACCCGTCACGCTCGCCGCGGGCGGCACGGGGGCCCGGCTCGTCTGCTCCCCCGCTCTCAGCGCGCTCTCCGGACCTCAGGAGTACGCGCGCCTCGGTGCCGGACTGCGAGGGCTGCGGCCTGTTTCCGCGGTGCGGCACCCGGGGTTCGGGCCCCGGGAGACTCTGCCCGCCACTCCGGACGCCCTCGTCACCGCCCAGGCCGCCGCCGTCCGCGCGGCCGCGGCCGAAGGCCCCCCGGTGTTGCTGGGGCGGTCGGCCGGTGGCTGGGTGGCCCATGCCGTGGCCGAGCGTCTGGAGTCCGAGGGCTTCGCCCCGGCGGCCGTCGTCCTGGTGGACACCTATCCTCCCGGTCACGGCGACCGGGGTCAGGCGCTCTCCTCGATGACGTCGGACATGCTGCGCCGGGCGGCGGAGTTCGCCTCCGGCGACCCCGACCGGCTCAGCGCCATGGCCGGATACTTCGAGCTCTTCGGTGGCTGGAAACCCGCGCCGCTCGCCTGCCCCACCCTGTACGTGCGGGCCCGGGACCTGCTGCCCGGCGCCGAACCCGCCCCGGACTGGGGCCTGCCGCACGCCGAACTCACCGTGCCCGGAGACCACTTCACCATGCTGGAGGAACACGCCCGTACCACCGCACTCGCCATCCATCGATGGCTCGTCGAGCGGGTCTGAGGACGTCCCGGGAGAAACGCGGGCGCGGGCAGGGGCGTGGACGGCCGGGTGTCCCCGGCGGTGGAGGGAGGCGCAGAAGTCTCTTGCGCCCGGTGATCCTCCTGGAGTGGGCTGTCTCCCATGAAGAAGAGAAGCATTGCGGCACTGACCGCGGCCCTGACCGTGGCCCCCCTGCTCGCGACGGGTGTGCCGGGGCAGCATGCGGTGGCCGCCGACGCCGGTGCCGACGGTTCCTCGTCCCGCACCGGGTCGACGCTCCTGCGCGGAGTGGACCTGGACACGGTGACGATCCCCGAGTTGCAGGCGCGCATGAAGCGCGGCTCCCTTACCTCGTCGGAGCTGACCCTGTCGTACCTCCGGCGGATCAAGGCCATCGACCCGAAGATCGACGCGGTGCTGCGCACCAGCCCGACGGCCCTGCGTCAGGCGGCCGCCAGCGATGTCAGGCATCGCCTGGGAAGGACCCGCGGTCCGCTCGACGGCATCCCCGTCCTGCTCAAGGACAATGTGAACACCCACGACATGCCGACGACGGCGGGGTCGTCGGCGCTGGCCGGAAGGCCACCGGCCAAGGACGCGGACCTGGTCGTGAGGCTGCGCGCGGCAGGCGCGGTGATCCTCGGCAAGGCCAACATGTCCGAGTGGGCCAACTTCCGCGCGGAGAAGCCGACATCGGGCTGGTCGGCGGTGGGCGGGCAGACGAACAACCCGTACGTCCTGGACAGGAATCCGTGCGGGTCGTCCTCCGGTTCGGCCGCCGCGCTCGCCGCGTCGTTGGCACAGGTGGCGATCGGCACCGAGACGGACGGTTCCATCGTGTGCCCGGCCGGGATGAACGGAGTCGTCGGCCACAAACCCAGCCTGGGGCTGGTCAGTCAGTCGGGAGTCGTCCCGATCTCGGCCGAGCAGGACACGGCAGGACCCATGGCACGCAACGTCATCGACACCGCGATCACCCTCTCGGTGCTCAGCGGCGACGGTGCCTTCGGTCCCACGGACGCGGCAACGCGCCCCGGCGGCCTGCGCGGCAAGCGGATCGGCCTGTGGCGGCTCCCGTCGCTCGGCGCCGGGGTGGACGCCTTGATGAAGCGGACCGCGGCACGGCTGCGTGCCGCGGGGGCCCAGGTCGTCGAAGTGACGCCGCCGTACCAGGACAGGCTCGCCGCACTTGAGTTCCCGGCGCTGCTGAGCGAGTTCCACCGGGACATCGACGCCTACCTGTCCACCCGCAACGGGCCTCGCGACCTCGCCGGGCTGATCGAGTTCAACCGCACGCACCCGGCCGAGCAGACCTGCTTCGCCGGTCAGGAGCTGTTCGAGCAGGCCCTGGCCGCGCCGTCGACCGAGGATCCGCGCTACCGGGCCATGCGCGCCGAGTTGAAGGACCTCTCCCGGCGGTCCATCGACGAGACCATGGCCGCCCATGACCTGGACGCCATCGCCTCACCGGCGAACCCGCCCGCCTGGACGACCGACTGTGCGCGGGGCGACAACGACGTGATCCCGTCGTCCACACCGGCGGCCGTCGCCGGGTACCCCTCGCTGTCCGTGCCCGCCGGGTTCGTCGGCGAGTTGCCGGTCGGCCTGCTCCTGATGGCCGGCGACCGCCAGGACGCCGCGCTGCTGTCGCTGGGCGCGGCGGTGGAGCAGCGGTTGCATGCGTGGCGGGCACCGCGGTACCTGCCCTCGGTGGCGTCCGACGCCACTCGGTGAGGCGGTCGGCGACGGCGCCGCCGCCCGTCGGCCGGCGCCGTCGCCGAACCGCGCGCTTCCGGGATTCCGGTGACCGCCGCCGAGCACGGTGGTTCCCGGAGCCCGTGTCCCGTGGCCGACGGCCGGTGGGGCTCGTGCGCCGGGCATCACACCTCCGTCGAACGCGCTGGTGATCGCGTCGGCCCGGGGCCGGTGACGGGCGCGATCCAGGTGCCGGCGGTGGACGGTGGGGGCGGGCCGAGGGGCGCCCCCACCGACGGGGGACGAGGGGCGACACCGAAGCCCCGGCCCCTCTTCCTGCTGCCCGGCCATGTGCCCGCGCCGCCGGCCCACCCACCTCGCGCCGCCCCGGACCAGGAGGTATCCGTACGCGTCGGGACCAAGCGCGGGTAAAGTGACGGGCCGAACCACCGGGGAGGGCCCGATGCGGACACTGTCGGGGAGACGGAGACAGGGACGGACGGGGACGTTCGGGGCGCGGGCGGGCACGGCGCTCGCGGCCCTCGTACTGCTCGGCGGCGCCGGAACGGCCGTCGCGGCCGAACGGAGCACCGAGTCGGACGCCACGGCGATGCCCACGGCGACCGCCACCACCGCGTCGTCCGGTCGACTCGCCGACAGCGCAACCCAGTCCGGACGTCTGGCCGAGGAACTGCGCAAGGACCCGGTCTACGTCTCGGCCGGACGTCCACGTGAACTGCCCCGCTCGCTCGCCCCGGACATCGCCGCCCTCGCCGGGCGCACGGGCGTACCGACCTACGTGCTGGCGCTGCCCGCGGGCGACGCCACGCTGCTCGCGCTGGTGCACGACCGGCTCGGCGAGAACGGCCTGTACGTGCTGATCGGTGACCACAGCAGCGTCGTCGCCTCCGCGTTCGGCGTCGACGTCCCGGTCGACGAGGCCCGCCGCGTCGCCCTGTACGGCACTCCGTACGGGGCCGGCCCGCTCGCCGCGTTCGAGTCCTTCGTCGACGCGATCGCCTCCGGCCACGACCGGGCCGCCGCACAGGCCGACGAGTTGTACGACCGTTACCACGAGGACGGCAAGCCCGACCTGTACATCAGCTCCACCGACCGGCAGAACCAGAACCTGCTGCTCGGCCTGGCCGTAGTGGTGCTCCCCGGCCTGGTGCTGGCCCTCGGTATCCGGCTCTCCCGCCGCCGCCCCGGTCGGCCGCGGCCGGCCGGGGAGAAGACGGCCGCCGTCTCGAAGCCCGCGGCCGTCACCCTGACCGAGAACACGGTCGTCGGCCGGGGAAGGGGCTCCGGCAGGACGCGGGTCGAGGGATCCGGCAGGGCCGCGGTGAAGCCGAAGGCCCAGGCCCGCACCACCTGGCCCGCCACCCGCCGACGCGGCGTGCTGCCGGTGACGGCGGTGGCGACGGCGGCCGCCGCGGTCGCCGTGGTGCTGGCCGCGCCCACCGTCTTCCCGCAGACCGTCGACAGCCCGTATCTCGACGTCACCCAGGGCGACCTGGACGCCAGGGTGGAGGAGGTCGCCGCCGGACTCGCCGCCGGACCCGTCTACCAGGACCCGTCGACCGCGAACGTACTGACCTCCGCCGACCTGCCCGCGATCCGGCGGCGGATCGCCGAACTCGCGCCCAACGGCCCGGTGCACGTGCTGGTGACACCGACCGGCAGCGACGACGAGAGCGGCGGCAGCAGCGGCGTCCTGCTCGCCCGGGTCCACCAGCGCACCGGCCAGAACGGCGTCTACGTGCTGATCGATCCGGTGTCCGGCCGGATCGACCTGGACACCTTCGGCACCGGCCAGGACGCCTCGCGCCGCTTCACGCGCCTGCCGTCCACCGTCCGCTACCCGGAGTACCGCGGCGACGGCGACCTGCGGGTGGTGCCACGCCTCGGCCAAACCCTGGACGCCGTCGCCACCGCCCGGCCGGAGAAGGGGTACGACTCCGCGCCCCGCGACACCGCACTGCCCCCGCTGCGCGACAACCGGCTGCCCGGCTTGTTCAGCAACGACTTCGGGCCCGGGATCATGCTCGGCACGATGCTGCTGGGCGCGCTGCTGCTGATCGCCTGGCTGATGATCGCCATCGCCCGGGCCCTGTCGCGGTCCCGCCGCGGCCCCGCGGCCGACCCGTCACCGCCACAGCACGCCGGGCCCCGGCACGGCACGGCGCTGCCGTCCGTCCGCCAACTGCGCGCCTGGGCCGGCGCCGACGTCCGCGAACTCACCGGCCGGCTGGCCGCCGCCGGTCAGGACGCGCCCGGCCGCGCCCGCGCCTGGGACTGCCTGGACGCCGCCGAACTGCTGGCCGACACCGGCGACGAACGCTCCGACCGTGCTGCCGGGGCGGGCGATCTGGCCGCCGTCGCGGTGCTCGCCCAGGCCGGACTCGCCGCCCTCGGAGGACACCTCCACCCCGCTCTCTGCTGGCTCAACCCGCTGCACGGCGAGGCCACCGGCGGCGGGGTCCCGAGGTGGCTCGCCGACATCGGAACCGGCCCCGGCTCCGGGTCCGGGCGGCTGTGCCCCGCCTGCCGGGACGCGTTGCGCAGCGGCGCCGCCGATCCGGCCGCCCGTGAACGGCTGCTCACCGAACGGCTGCTGCGCCTGCCGGGGGCGGACGGCCGCACCCGGACCGCCTGGCACGAGGCCGGGCAGGTCCTGCCGGCCGCCCGTGAAGGGATCGAAACACTCATCCTCAGGGCCAGGGAGTCCGCAAGTGTCCAGTGACCGACTCACCGGTGACCGCCCGGCCGGCACTTCCCTCGGCCTCGCCGCCGTGCTGCTCTCCGCCCTTCTGCTGGCCTGCGCGGCACTGCTCGGCGTCGGCGCGCCCGCCCGGGCCACGACCCCGGGAACCGGGCCGAGCGCCACGACGATCGCCGAGGCGCTGGCCACCGACCCCGTCTACGTCGACCCGTCCTACGCTGCCGCCGTCAACCCGGCCCAGCAGCAGGCCCTGGCCGACCAGATCGCCGCGACCGGTCTGCCGATCAAGGTGGTGCTGGTGCCCCTGAAGAAGGGCGACGCCTTCGGCGGGGACTCCCGCACTCTCGCCGCGGTGGTCAAGGAACGACTCGGCCTGCAGCAACTGATCCTGATCACCACCAACGAGTACGGGAAGTGGCTCACCGGCACCGAGTGGCCCACCGACGCCCATCAGGCCCGCGACGCCGCCTCCGCCGTCGGCTTCCTCGAAGAGCTCGACGACGCCGGACTGGCCGCCCGGGTCGGCAGGGCCGTGGAACTGATCGAGGCCGGCAACGGCACCGAGGTCTACAAGGCCGAGACCGCCAGGATCGACAGGGAGTACTCGGCCCGGCCCGAGGCCGGGGAGAACGCCTCCGGCTCCTCCTCCGGCGGCGCGTGGACCCTGCCCGCGGTCGCCGCGGTGCTCGTCCTCGCCGCGGGCGGCACCGCCTTCCTGGTACGCCGCCGCCGCTCGCCCGGGCACACCGCCTTCACCTTCCCCGACGCCGTCTTCGCCGCCGAACAGGCCGCCGACGAGGCCGGGCTGCGCCGCCGGGCCGCCGCCGAACTGCTGGCCCTCGGCGAGGCCGTGGAACACGCCGACGGCGCCGCCGTACCGGGCCTCGGCCGGGCCCTGGACGCCTACGACGCGGCCGGCCGGGTGCTGGACACCGCGCGGGGCCTCCCCGACCTCATCGGGGTGCTGGCCCTGGCCGCCGAGGGGCGCTCCGCCCTGGCCCCGGACCCCGCGCTCCCGCTGTGCTTCTTCGACCCCCGGCACGGCACCGCCGTCCGCCGGACCACCTGGCGCCCGCTCGGCCGCCGGGAGCGGGCCGATGTCGCGGTCTGCGAGGACTGCGGCCGGGCACTGCGCGCCCGCCGCGCGCCGCAGGTGCTGGCGGTCCGGGACCGGGGGCGCACCGTCCCCTACTTCGAGGTGCCCGCCGAACGCAGCCTGTGGGCCGCCACCGGCTACGGCTCCCTGCTGTCCGGACCCGACGACTCTCTCGCCTCCCGGATCGGCGTCGGCGAGTTCAGTCGCGCCCGGCAGCAGTCCGAGGACCACCGCGGCGCGGCCGAGGACTGAGCCCGACGTGCCCTCCGGCGAAGCGCACCCGCCCCGGGACGGCCGGAACGCCGAGGGGCGGTGTCCGTACTTCCCCGCTTCCCCCTGCGCCGGTCCCGGGCCGAGCGTGTGGTGGCGCGATCGGCATGACGCGCCGTCGCCCTCCGCGTTCGGGGCGGCCGGTGACGGCCGGGCGACGGCACACGGCCTAGAGTGGCTCCTCATGGAGATACCCGGTCTCGGGACCGTCGTCGAGGACGATGACGATTCCTACATGAGCGATCCGATCACCGTGCCGGTACTGGACGACACGGAGTGCCAGTTCATCGTGGTCGGCTACGACGACGATGACGCGCGGGAGGACTTCCACACGGCGATCGACGCGTTTCTCGCCCTCGACGCCTCGGCGTTGCGCGCGTCTGCGCCGTTCGTCTTCGCCTACTACCAGGACGTCCGGGCCGGTCTGGCCGGTCTCGGCATCGACTGCGACGTGACGATGGACCGCCCCGACGACGTGTGGGACCACATCGAGTTCGGCTGGGAGGTGACGGTCGAGCGGGACTGGTCCGGCGATCGGCAGGTATGCCTGTCGAACACGTCGTCCTGCGGCTGGGAGCGGGAGCACGGCCTTCAGATCGTCTTCCGCGGCGGCCGCGCCGTGACCAAGGCCGGCCCGTTCGACGGACACCTGAGCAACGCGTCCGCCTACGGCCGTGACGACCTCACGGACGTCGTCTACCATCGCGCCGCACCGTGATGAACGCGCCGCCCGGCCCGCCGGCGCACTGATACGGCCGTCCGCTCCGGCAAGGCGACTGAGCTGAAGGAACGCCTCCGCCGGACTCACCGGCGCCCGGCATTGAACTTCAAGCGCAACTGAGTTCAGCGGTTCTGCGTGTGCGCCCGTCGAACGGCGGCCAGCCGACACAAGAGCGACACACACGAACCGGAATGCACCGCCGCCACCCTGTGGTTTGCCGAGGCATGACTGTAGGAGTTGCGCTCAACGCGACCGATGCCGACAACCAGATCGACGCCACCGTCCGCCTCGCCGGAGAAGCCGCGGCAGCGGGGCTGCGTTCCGCCTGGTTCGGACAGACCTTCGGAGCGGACTCGCCCCAACTCGCCGCGATCGTCGGACGTGAGGTACCGGACCTGCAGGTGGGTACCTCGGCGATCCCCGTCTTCGGGCGCCACCCACTGCTCGTCTCCAGCCAGGCCCAGACCGCGCAAGCGGCCACGCACGGCCGCTACCACCTCGGGCTCGCCCTCGGCACCAGGCTCCTCACCGAGGCGGGCTTCGGTATCCCGTTCGAGCGGCCCGTCGCCAGACTGCGTGAGTTCCTCGTCGCGCTACGCCAGTTGACCGAGACCGGCAGCGCCGACTTCCACGGCGAAATGCTGACCGCCACCACACCGGTCCCCGCGCGCGTGCCGGGCGCGGAGGCCGGCGTTCCCCTGCTCGTGGCCGCGATGGGCCCCCAGGCGCTGCGTGCCAGCGGGGAGCTTGCGGACGGGATCCTTCCCTATCTCGCCGGACCACGCGCCCTTGCCGAACACATCGTCCCCGCGGTCACCGCCGCGGCGGAGGCCGCCGGCCGGCCCGCGCCACGCGTCGTGGCACTGGTCCCCGGGGTGGTGACCGACAACACCGACTCCGTGCGCGAGAAAGCCACCGAACAGCTCGCGTTCTACGAACAGATCCCGTCCTACGCACGGGTCATCGAACTCTCCGGCGGTAAGCGGGCCGCTGATCTGGCCGTGATCGGTGACGAACGGAAAGTCGCCGCAGCGGTGCGACGCTACCGGGATGCCGGGGCCACCGAGGTGGTGTTCTCGGGAACGGAGATCGCGGGCGATGCCGATCGGCGCCGTACCTGGGCCCTGCTCGGGCAACTGGCGGACTGACACCCCGCCGCCCGGACGAAGCACGGCGAGCACGGGCGGGCGGTACGGCGGGGTCCGCCGCGGGGTCGATAAAGCCGGAACGGAGAGTTAGTTTGGGACAAGCAACCAAATCAGCCCTCCTTGTCGAGGTGCCCATGTCCGCGACACCCGCGGTGGACCGCGCGGGGCGGCGACGGGCCCGAGTCGCCGCCGAGACATCCCGCCTGCGGTACAGGTGGATCGTGCTGTCCAACACCACGCTGGGTGTGCTGATGGCCACGATCAACGGGTCGATCATGCTGATCGCGCTGCCCGACATCTTCCGCGGCATCCGAATCGACCCGCTGGAGCCGGGGAACACGAGCCTGCTGCTGTGGTTGATCATGGGATATCTGGTGGTCACCGCGGCGTTCGTGGTCACCTTCGGCAGGATGGGCGACATCTACGGCCGGGTCCGCATGTACAACGCGGGATTCGCGGTCTTCAGTGTGTTCTCGGTGCTGTTGTCGTTGACATGGACGCACGGCACGGCTGCCGCGCTGTGGCTGATCCTGATGCGGGTGGCCCAGGGCGTCGGCGGCGCGATGCTGATGGCCAATTCCAACGCGATCATCACCGACGCGTTCCCGGCGGACCAGCGCGGCCTCGCACTGGGCCTGAACCAGGTCGCGGGCATCGCGGGTTCGTTCATGGGTCTGGTGCTCGGCGGACTGCTCGCTCCCGTCGAATGGCGTCTGGTGTTCCTGGTGTCCGTGCCGTTCGGGGTGTTCGGCACGTTCTGGGCGTACCGGAAGCTCCACGACACCGGCATCCGGCGGCCCGCCCGGCTCGACTGGTGGGGCAATGTCACCTTCGCCGTGGGGCTGATCTCGGTGCTCGTGGGCATCACCTACGGCATCCAGCCCTACCGGGGGAACACCATGGGCTGGACCAACCCCGCGGTGCTGGCCGCGCTGCTCGGCGGCGTGGTGGTGCTGCTGGTCTTCTGCTTCGTGGAGACCCGGGTCGCCGATCCAATGTTCCGGATGAGTCTGTTCCGGATTCGTGCGTTCGCCGCCGGGAACCTCGCGAGCCTGCTGTCCGGCATGGGCCGCGGCGGGCTGATGTTCATTCTCATCATCTGGTTGCAGGGCATCTGGCTGCCCCGGCACGGCTACAGCTTCGCCCAGACCCCGTTGTGGGCAGGCATCTACATGCTGCCGCTCACCGTCGGGTTCCTCGTCGCCGGACCGGTTTCGGGCTGGCTGTCGGACCGCTTCGGGGCACGGCCGTTCGCCACCGGTGGCATGATCGTCGCGGCCGGCAGTTTCGTGCTCCTGGCGCTCCTGCCGGTGGACTTCTCCTACGGGACCTTTGCCTCGGTCCTGTTGCTGAACGGGATCGGGATGGGGTTGTTCGCCTCCCCCAACCGGGCGGGGATCATGAACAGTCTGCCCGCGGACCAACGTGGTGTCGGTGGCGGGATGAGCACCACCTTCCAGAACTCGTCGCTGGTGCTGTCGATCGGGGTGTTCTTCAGTCTGATGATTCTCGGCCTGGCCGCCACGCTCCCGCACACCCTGTCCCACGGACTGGTCGCCCAGGGCGTCCCGGCCGACGACGCGGAGCGGGTGGCGGCTCTGCCTCCCGTCTCCGTGCTGTTCGCCTCGTTGCTGGGCTACAACCCCGTCCGGACACTGCTCGGACCCGAGGCGCTCGCGCATCTGCCGGCCGGCCACGTCGCCTATCTGACCGGGCGCGGCTTCTTTCCCGCCCTGATCTCCGGGCCGTTCGCGAAGGGCCTGACCACCGCGTTCGGGTTCGCCGTCGTCGCCTGCCTCGTCGCCGCCGTGGCCTCCTGGCTGCGCGGCGGCAAGTACGTGCACACCGACCGGCCGACCACCGCGGGGGAAGCGGAGTCCGCCGCCCCCGCGCCGCCGGTTCCGGGGACGGCACACGGTGCGATGGCACCGGAACGGGTGTTCGCGCCCTCCGTGTCCCGTGGTCCGTCCGGCGATCGCGACCACGACGCCGCGTCTTCCGTCCCGTCGACGGCCCGTCCCGACGCCGTGCGGGTGGGGGCGGACGGCGAGGGGCACCACCGCGCCGGGGACGCGCGTCCCGATGCGTACACGCTGGTCGTCACCGCGCGTGGCTACCGGCCGGCCGTCTACGCGATGGCGGTCGACGGCGACGGCCGGGCCGCCGCCCCGGGGGCGAACGGGCAGCTCGTCGGCATGGTCTGCGGGCCGGGACGGGACAGTCCGTTGCCCGGCGCGGCGTTGCGGGCCCTCGATCCGGGCGGCACGGTGGTGGCCCATGCCACCACCGGCGGCGACGGCCGGTTCCGGCTGCCCGGCCTGCCCCATGGGCTCGCCGCCCCCAGCGGGCCCGAAACCACGCAGGCCGGACCGGACGGGACGGGCGGCGCCCTGTATCTCAGGCTGGACGGCATCCGCTCATGAACGGGCAGCCGCGCGTGGGGCCCGGGGCCCCGGCTCCTCCCCCGGACCGCGACGAGACCGCGGCGCGCCTGCGGCCGGCCGTGGTACGTCTGGCCCACGGGCTGCGTGCCCCGGCGGAGCGGCACGGCCTGACCCCGAGTCGCCTGACCGCGCTGGGTGTCCTGTCCGCGCACGGTCCCCTGCGGATCGGCGACCTGGCCCGGGGCATGGGCATCGGCAAGCCCAGCGCCTCCCGGCTTGTCGACATCCTGGTGGCCGCCGGGCTGGTGGGCCGTCGTCCCGACCCGCATGACCAGCGCGCCTCCCTCATCGCCCTCACCCCGGCCGGCACGGCAGTTCTGGACAGCATCCGTCGCGACAGCCTCCAGGCGCTGGCCTCCCTCGTCGCCGAACTCCCCGACGACCGGCGCGCCGTGCTCGCCGACGCCGTGCCCCTGCTGGACTCGCTGGCCCGGCGACTGGCGCCCGACTATCTGCCGGCGCATGAGCTCGCCACGCACCCCGGGAGGCGATCGGGTCGCCGGAGGACGGAGGGGACGCCCTCCTGAAACCGTCAGCACGCCGGAGCCGGGCAAAACCGCCTCCGTCGGAACGTGTGGACGCTCCTCGGCCCGAACGGGTACGGCCGCCCGGGGTCGGGGGCGGCGCTCCCGCACCCTGCGTACCGGGCCCTCCGGTGGCCCGTCACCCGCCCACCCGGTCCGTTCGCCCCTGTTCCGCGTCGGTGACACGGCCGTCGACGAGGCGGACGACGCGGTCGGGCCGCCAGGGTGCCGGGTCGCGGTGGGTGACGACGACACGGGTGCAGTGGAGGCCGTTCACGGTGGCCGTGACGAACGCCTCGGTGGCGGGGTCGAGTGCGGCCGTCGGCTCGTCGAGAAGCAGGATCGGGGCGTTTCTGAGCAGGGCACGGGCGAGGGCGACGCGTTGACGTTCACCGCCGGAGAGCGCTGTTCCCCGGGCTCCGACCTGGAGGTCGAGGCCGTCCGGATGGGTGTCGATCAGGCCGCCGAGGCCCGAGCGCAGTGCCGCGTCCCGCAGCGCGGCCGTGTCGGAGTGCGGGTCGCCCACCCGGATGTTGTCGGCGAGCGTCCCGTCGAACAGGGTGGGTTCCTGGGGAAGGACGGCGAAGCGGCCGAGCCGGGCGGCGGCGGGGAGTTCGCGCAGGTCGGTGCCGCCGAGGGTGATGCTCCCGCTGTCCGGGTCGTCGCCCCGCAGCAGGAGGTTGAGCAGGGTGGACTTGCCGCTTCCGGTCGGTCCGGTGATCACGGTGGTGGATCCGGCCGGCAGGGTCAGGGACACCTCGTGCAGGACCGGGGCGAACGTGACACGGTCGATGCCGAGGCCGGTGTCCTGCGGCAGGGGAAGCGGGTGCGGCGGCTCGGCCGGTGGGGGCACGGTCACGAGGGAGGCGTACTGGTCGATCCCGGCGCGGGTGTCGCCGACGGCCACGCCGAGGAGCGCGAGTTCGCCGATCGGGGCGGCGGCGAGCAGGGTCAGCAGCAGCACGGCGAAGGCCGTGGAAGGAGTGGCGTCGAGAGCGAGGCAGAGGGCGAGCATCCCGCCCGTGGGCAGGGCCGTCGCCAGTGCCGAGACGAAGGTCACCGGGGCGCTGACGGCGTTGAGTCGTCGCAGACCGGCGTGCTCGCGGTCCCAGGCGTCCGTCAGTCGTCGTACCGCTCCGGCGGTTCCCGTCGCGGAGCGGTACAGCTCCTGGTGCTCGGAGAATTCCAGGAGCGCCTCGGTCGAGGCGGCGCGGGCCTTCTGACGGTGCGCGTCCGCGCGGGCGAGGGCCCGCTGGGCGAGCGTCTGTGCCGCGCACGAGACCACGAGGAGGCCGAACAGTGCGGCGGCGTGGGTCCGGCCGACGGCGGCTCCGAGACCGAGGACGACGAGCGGCGGGGTCAGTGTGCCTCGCACGAGGAGTTCCACGAGGTGCGCGGGGATGCCCATCAGCCTGGGTATTCCCTCGCCCGCGATCCGGTTGGCGAGCGCCCGGTGGTCATGGGTGAACCAGCCGAGCGGCAGCCGGACCAGTGCGTGGCCGAGCCGACGGTACAGGTCGGTGGCGACGGCGGCCCCGGCGAGGTAGCCGCCGCGGGAGACCAGCACGGTGGCGCCGAGCACGAGGATCGCCGCGGCCACCGCCCAGACCGGCGATGTTCCCCTCACGAGGGTGGAGGCGAGCAGTGTCGCCGTTGTCGCTTCGAGGACCGTGAGGGCGGTCCAGGCGAGGGCCGTGGCGCGTACGCGTCGCACGGCTGCGGCGCCGAGAGCGGTTCTCATGCGATCACCTGCCCGTCGCGCAGGACGATCCGGTGGTCGGCGCGTGCCGCGAGGGCCTGGTCGTGGGTGGCCAGCACGATGGTGCGACCGGGCAGGCCGAGCAGGGTGTTCATGACCGTTTCCGCCGTGTCGGGGTCGAGGGCGCTGGTGGGTTCGTCGAGCACGAGCACCGGCGCCCCGGTGAGCAGGGCGCGGGCGAGGGCGAGGCGTTGGCGCTCCCCGCCGGACAGGGGTCCGGCCGGGGCGTCGAGCGGAATGTCCAGCGCCACGGCCTCCAGTACCGTCCGGATTTCCGGGTCGGTGGCGTGCGGACGGGCGAGCAGCAGGTTCTCGCGGACGCTCCGGGGAAGGACGCCGGGCGACTGGGGAACGGTGGCGACGCGTCGCGCCATCGATTCCAGCGGCAGTTCGTGGTAGGGGGTGTTGCCGAGGCCGACCGTGCCGTCGTCGGGGTCGGTGCCCCGGCCGAGCAGGCGCAGCAGAGTGGTCTTGCCCGATCCGCTGGGCCCGGTCACCGCGGTGACCGCGTTCGGTGTGACGGACAGGTTCAGCGGGCCGATGATCCGTCGTCCGTCCGCTCTCACGGTGACCGCGCGGAGCACGGGTGCGGATGCCGGGGCCTCGGCGTGTTCGCCGGACGCGGCGGTGGGGGTTTCGTTCCGCGGTGCGGGAGTGCGCTCCGCGGGACCGGGGTGCAGCACGGGTTCGGCGAGCAGGGTGCTGATGCGCCGGGCCGCGTCCCGGGCGGCGCCGAGGTAGTCCAGGCCGTGGCCGAGGCGCAGGACCGGTGCGAGAGCGGCGAGGGCGAACACGCAGACGGCGGTGGACTGCTGGACCGGCATCCGGTGGCCGACGCAGATCGCGACGGCCAGGGTCACACTCGGTCGGAGCAGCGCGGTGGCGGCGGCCGCCGGGGTCGCGACCCGTCCGACCCAGTCACGGAAGTTGTGTGCGAACTCCCGGGTGGCGGTGGCGTAGCGGGCCGAGGCTCCGGACTCGTCGCCGTGGACCCGGGTGATCACCGCGCCGCGGACCATGTCGTCGACGGCGGTGACGATACGGCCGACCGTCCGGCCCCGGTCCGCGGCGAAGCGCCGTGAGCGCCGTGGGATGACCACGAGGTGGAACACGGCGGCCAAGGCGGCGGGCAGGACCGCGACGAGCCCGAGGGGGCCCGCGTACCCGGCCAGCAGGACGAGGGCGGCGAGCGGGGCGATGAGTACGGTCGCGATCTCGCCGGGCAGATGGGCCACCGCGTGGTGCAGCGCCGCGACGTCGCCGTCGAGCCGGGTCCGCAGCCCGGAGGCTCCGAGACGGGCCAGCGCGGACGTGGGGAGCCGGGACACGTGGGTCGCCAGGGTCTGGCGGAGGCGGCGTTCGAAATCCGCTTCCGCGCCGTGCGCCAGCCAGGACGACAAGGAGTTCAGCGCTCCCGCGACGGCGAGGGAGAGGGCGCCCCGCCACACCCATCGGGGGTCGGGATCGCGGGTGAACTCGACGACCGCCACGAGGAGTACGACTCCCGCCCCGGCGGCGAGTGCCGCGCAGCCGGTGCCTGCGGCGAGACGTGTGAAGGAGCCGTGGAGGGCCCGTCCGACACCGGGCCTCGCAGAAATGGGCATGCCTTTATCGTACACATAAAATATACAAGTAAAGTAAGGGTAGGCTTACTTCAAGAAGAGGCCTGGTCGTGGGCGTTTCCCCATGCGACGACCCCACGCGCGTCAACGCGTTTCGACTCGCGTCGACGCGCTTTGACGCGAACACGATCCCTGCGAAAGAGAGAACCATGCGCCGCCCCTCCCGCCCGTGGGCACCCCTGTTCGGTGCCCTGCTCGCCGCCACCATCGCTCTGAGCGGCTGCACCGCCACGAAGAGCGCGGGAGGTTCCGCCTCCCCGGACCCGGGAAGCGGGCCGAGCAGAGGTTTTCCCGCCACCTTCACCAATGCCTGGGGCACGGCCACCGTCGCCGCCGCGCCCCGCCGCGTCGTCACCCTCGGCTATGCGGACACCGCCGTGGCGGGCGCGCTGGGCGCGAACATCGTCGGAGCGGTCAGGAGCTACGGCAGCGTCAGCGGGGAGACGAGGGACGAGAACCTTCCCTACGCCGAACCGCTCGGCGACTCCGTGACCTGGCTCGACCCGATGAACATCAACACGGAGCGGATAGCGGCGCTCGGACCCGATCTCATCCTGGCGAGCACCGCTTTCACCCTCGACGAGCCCACCTACAAGCGCCTGTCCACCGTGGCACCGGTCGTCACCTACGAGAAGCAGCTCTACGAGGCGGACGCCACCGAGGAGACGCTGCGGATCGGACGGGCCCTCGGCGACGAGAAGGGCGCCCGGAAGATCCTCGGCACCGCCGACCGGGCCGTGGCGAAGCTCAAGGCCGATCTCCCCGGCCTGGCCGGCCGGACGTATGCGTACGGCCAGGCCCGTGACGGTTTCGCCGTGATGGTCACCGAGGAGACCAACGCGACCGCCCGGTTCATGAACCGGCTCGGCCTGACCCCGCTGCCCGCCGTCGCGAACCTGGACGGGAAGGGCTCCGTTCCGGGCGCCGTCGACGTCAGCTACGAACGGGCCGCCCTGTTCGACCGCGCCGATGCCCTCTTCATGACGTACCAGAGCGGCGCGCTCAAGGAGAAGTTCGAGTCCGACCCCGTCGTGTCCCGGCTCCGGATCGTCAAGTCCGACCGGTATCTGCCGCTCGGAATCGAGGCGGCGACCGCGCTCCAGTCCCCGAACGCCGTCGCCGTGCCCTGGCTGATCGGTGAACTGCGTCCCACCCTCACCACCGTCGCCGCTGCCCGATGACCTCTTCCGCCTCGCCCGTCGGACGGCGCGCGCCCCGGCCCCGCTTCCGCGTCCTCGCGTTCGCCGGGGCCGGGTGCGGCGTCCTCCTGTTCGTCGCCGCCGCCAGTGTCGCGCTCGGCTCACGGGTCATCGGAGCCCAACAGGTCGTCCAGGGACTCCTCCACACCGGACCGGCGGACATCGTCACCCTGGTCCGGGAGGTCCGGGTGCCGCGCACGGCCGCGGGGCTCGTCGCCGGGGCCGCGCTCGGCGCCGCGGGCATCCTTGTCCAGGCCGTGACCCGCAACCCGCTCGGCGACCCCGGCCTGCTCGGGGTCAACAGCGGCTCCGGCTTCGCCGTCACCCTCACCGTCGCCCTCACCGGGTCCACCGGCGTCACCGCCACCGTCTGGTCCGCCTTCGCCGGGGCCGCCGCCGTGACCGCGTTGATCGTCGCCGTCGCCGGGGCCACCGGCAGCCGCCACCCCGGAAAGCTGGTCCTCGTCGGTGTCGCGCTCGGCGCCGTCCTCTCGGGGATCCAGGCCGCCCTGACCCTGCTCGATCCCCGCACCCTCGACACGATGCGCACCTGGAGCGCCGGCACCCTTGCCGGAATCCCGCCCGGAACCACCGCGTTCCTCACGCTCTTCGTCGCCGCCGGGCTGACCGCGGCGCTGACCGTCGCCAAGGGCCTGGACATCTCGGCGATGGGCGAGGAACTGGCCATGGGCCTCGGCACCCGCACCCATCTCACCCGGGTCGTCGCCATCGCCGCGATCACTCTGCTCGCGGGCTCGGCCACCGCACTGGCCGGGCCCCTGTCATTCCTCGGACTGATGGTTCCTCATCTGCTGCGCCCGCTCATCGGACCCGGCACCCGGCGTCTGCTGCTGGGCTCCCTCATCGCCGGACCCGTACTGCTGCTGACCGCCGACGTGGCCGCCCGGCTCGTCGCCCGGCCGGGCGAACTCCCCGTCGGAGTCGTCACCGCCTTCCTCGGGGCGCCGCTGCTCCTCCTGCTCCTCCACTCCCGGAAGGGGCGCATCCGGTGACCGCCCCCACGCCCCACTCGCCCACGCACACCGGCGCCGCCCGTCGTCGGTCCGGGGGCGGGCACCGACACCGGGCACCCGCCACCACGCTGACGCTGACGGTGCTGGGCGCGGCCGTGCTCCTCGCCTCCCTGGCCGCGGGCGACATCCCCGTCCCCGTCCCCGATGTCGTCCGTGCGCTCATCGGGCGGGGGGACCCGCTGACCACCACGGTGGTCCTCACCTGGCGCCTGCCCCGCGCCCTCCTCGCGCTGGCGCTCGGGGCCGCCCTGGGCCTCTCCGGGGCGATCTTCCAGACACTGACCCGCAATCCGCTCGGCAGTCCCGACGTGATCGGGTTCAACACCGGCGCGTCGACCGGTGCCCTGGCCGTGCTGCTCACCGGCGCCGCCGGGTACACCCGAACCGCGCTCGGCGCCCTCGTCGGCGGGCTCGCCACGGCGACCCTCGTGTACGCGCTCGGCGGCCGGCGCTCCACGGCCACCACGCGGTTCGTCGTCACCGGAATCGCCGTGAGCGCGATCCTCACCTCGGTCAACACCTGGCTGATGTACGGCGCCGACACGGGCGTGGCCGCCCGCGCGGCCCAGTGGACCACGGGCGGTCTCGACGCGCTGGGCTGGGAACACGCCGTTCCGGCCCTGCTGGCCCTCGCACCGCTCGCCCTCGTCAGCCCGTTCCTCGTCCGCACCCTGCGGGTTCTCGAACTCGGCGACGACGTGGCCACCGCCCTCGGTGCGCGGGTCGTCCGGGGACGGCTGCTCCTCGCGACGGTGGGGGTGGCACTGACGGCGGTCGCCACCTCGGTCGCCGGGCCCCTCGCGTTCGTGGCCCTCGCCGCCCCGCAGATCGCCCGGCTCCTGTACCGCCGCACCCCGGGCATCAGTCTTCCCGGGGCGGCCCTGGTCGGTGCCCTCCTGCTCGCCGGGGCCGACTGGGTCGCCGCGCACGCCTTCGCCCCGGTCCAGCTCCCGGCCGGTGTCGTCACCGTGAGCGCCGGGGGCGCGTACCTGCTCTGGCTGCTGCTCGGCTCCCGGCGCGGCGGCCGAAAGCGGTGAAGGCCCCCGGAACGCGGCCGTTCGAACCGCCCCGGGACGTATGAGGGTTGGGGGGGGCGGGGGGGGGGGGGCGCCCCCCCCCCCCCCCCCCCCCGGGGGGGGGGGGGGGGGCGGGGGGGGGGGGGGGGAGCGCGGGCGCGGGGCCGGGCCCGACACACCC
>NZ_JBIBYN010000029.1:59174-97741 GCF_043083325.1 Streptomyces sp. NPDC014734
GGGGGCTCCGGGCGCGGCGCCCCACGGGGGTGTCGCCCCCGGCACGGCGGCCGTCCCACCCCCCCCGGGAGGTTTGGGGGTGGCCGGCCGGGGGCGGGGGCCGCCAACCCTCATACGTCCACAGGCGTGTGACCGGCGGGCTCCGGGGCGGAGGAATTCATGACGGGCCGGCGGCCGTGCCCTTCACCAGGCTCATGGGGCGCAGGTCGGTCCAGTTCCTCTCCACGTACTCCAGGCACGCGGCGCGGGTGTCCTCCCCGTGCACGACGGTCCACCCACCGGGCACCTCCGCGAAAGAGGGCCAGAGCGAGTGCTGTCCCTCGTCGTTGACGAGCACCAGGTATACGCCGTCCTCGTTGTCGAACGGGTTGGTCATGACCCCTCCCTCAATGAAAGTTAGGCAAGGCTAATCTAATTCAACAATCAAAGGCAACGTCCTCCCCATCAGGCCGTACCGGAATCGCGCCGAACCCCGGCTCGCCTCCTTTCGGCGTCCTCGTCGTGCGGGACAGACTGTCCTCATGACGGATGAGCCCACCCGACTGCTTCTCGACCGCTTCGTCTCCACCATCCGCCCGGCACTGCCGCTGGTCTCGGTATGGGCACACGGGTCACTCGCCGGGGGCGACTATCGGCCCGGCCACAGCGATCTCGACCTGATCGCCGTCCTGGAACGGCCGTGCACGGAGGCGGAGGAACAGTGGCTCGTGGACATGCACGAGGATCTGGACGGTGCGGTCCCCCTCGCGTCGGGACTGCATTGCGGCTACACGGTGGCCACGGAGTGGGACGACCCGGCGCGTTCGCACCTCACCTGGGCGCACGGGGAGATCATGCGCCGCCCGGTCACCCCCGTGACCAGGCGTGAACTGCACGACTTCGGGCTCGTCCTCCACGGAGAGCCGCCGGCGGCTCTCCTGCCGCCGGTCACCGACCGGCAGCTCGCCGACTTCGTCATCACCGACATGCGGGCTTTCTGGCGGCCGTCCCTGGACCGCCCGGAGTTGTGGACGCGCGACATCTGGGTCGATCTCGGCCTGCTGACCCTGGCCAGAGCGACAGCGACGTTGCAGGACGGCAGACTGATCACCAAGGGCGAGGCCCTCGACGTGCTCCACGGGCTCGGGGCGCCCGCAGAGCTCGTGGAGGACGTCCGACGGCGTCGGTACGGCGGTCCCGGTCCGGTTCCGGAGGGATGGATCGCCCGACGAGCGGAGTTGACACGCGCCTTCCTCGTGCCCGCGATCGAACGGACCGTGGCCGCGTACCGCCCCTGACCCGGCGCCGTCCGGAACGGCCCGTACGCCGGTAGCCGACCGCACCGGTCGCGTTGCCGCCGGCCGGATCCTCGGACGGAGCACGGGGCCCCGGCCTCGGCCCGTCGGTGCGACGGTCCCGCGGCGTGTCAGCGCCTGGTGGAGCAGGGGGCGCAGCAGGCCGGGGCAGGCTCGACGCAGATGGTGACGGTGTCGGCGTTGTTGGTGGGATCGGGGTCCTTCTCGTTGCCGGTGACGGTGGCGGTGTTGGTGATCCGGCCGGACGCGGTGGCCTTGGCGCGCAGTACGAGGGTGGCGGTGGCACCCTCGGCCAGGTCGCCCACCTTCCACTGTCCGGTCGCCGGGTCGTGGCTTCCGCGGGAGGGCGTGGCGGACAGGAAGACGAGACCGTCCGGGAGCCGGTCGGCGAGCGTGACACCGGTCGCCCGGTTGGGGCCGGCGTTCCGGACGGTGATCCGGTACGTCGTGGTCTGCCCGACGGTGACCGTGGTCGCGTCGGCGGCTTTCGCCACGGTCAGGTCGGCGGCCGGATTGACCTGGGTGACCGTCGCGTCGGACGTGGCGGTCAGAGGTTCGGGGGTCGGTCCGAGGCGGTTCTCGTAAGTGGCCGTGGCGGTGTTGGTGATCTGCCGGCCACCGCTGGCCCGGTCGATGGTGACCCGGTATTCCACGGTGGTGCCGCCCGGCAGGGTCTCGGTACTGGGCAGGCTGCCCGCCTGGGTGCCGGAGGCGCCGTTGCCGAGGTGGAAGACCGCCTTGTTTCCCCCGGCGTCGAAGTATGCCTGGTCGTCGCCGTTCCGGTCGGTCTTCGGTCCGGCGTTGGGGCCGTCGACGATGCGCAGGGACCCGGGCAGATACGTCGTACCCGCCGGAACGACATCGGCAAGGGCGAGGGAGTCCGCCGCGCCTCCCCCTTCGTTCCGGGCCGTGATCCGATAGGTGACGACGTCCCCCACGTCCAACGGCCCCGCGGGAACGGCGGTCTTGGTGAGCACCACGTGGGGAGCCGTGCCGAAGAAGACCCCGTCCAGGAAGTTGCCGACCGACTGGTTTCCGCCCGCGGCGGAGACGGAACGGAAGGCGAACCGGGTCAGCGTCTGGCCTGCCGGAACGATGTAGGTACCCGTGTAGTGGCCCCAGGCCGTGGTGCCGTCGGTGAAGCGTCGCTTCTCCACCACCGAGCCCGGGGCGCCGATGTCCAGTGCCATGGTGTCCTGGCCGGCTCTCCCCCGGTGGTGGAGCCGCCAGTACAGCTTGGTGCCGGGCGTGGTCGGCAGGTCCTGGTAGAGCGTGGCGACCTGGTTCGCGTTCAGTTCGGCGAACTGGGAGCCCTGCGCGGCCGGGACTCCGTTGAAACCGGAACGCCACAGTTCGATCATGTGATCGGTCGCGGTGGTGAGCCAGCCCGGTACCCGCTTGGCCGACTGCGTGCGCGAGGCATCCGGCAGAATCTCGACGTTGACGACGACGGGTTCCTCGAAGCTTCCGTTGACGAGGGCGACCCTGAGCGGGGCGGGAGGAGGTGTGGTCACTGTCTTCCCCTGAGTTCGGCGCTGCTGGAATCTCCCCATCGACCGGACCGTGGCCGCGAACCCCGGCGGAAGGGGGCCGACGGAAGGGGGACCGTTGAAGGACAACTCAACCGAAGACATACGGAAAGCCACGCATCGCGGCTCTTCGCCAATCCGGCCGCACCGGTTTGCCCGGGGGGTTCACCGGGATCCGTGACATGCCCCCGCGTCCGCCACCGTCTGCGCGTCACACACGGCCCACCTGGCACGCCTCTGCTCTGCCGTCACCCTCGCGAACGGCCGAAAAGGCTGCTCCGGCACCTCATCTGCGCCCACCGGAGGGGTGGGCCGTACCGCATCGAGTTGACGCCCCCGGTTCCACCGTCCCGTGGTCGGCGGCCGGCGACGGAATCCACCTGGTGCGGGACCGAGCGCCCCGGGCCTGCCGCACGGCCGGCACCGGCGCGAAACGCGCCGCTCCGGCGGGTCGCGGCGCGCGCCACGACGGACGCGGGCCCTGCCCGGTCACCTGGTGCCTCCGCCGGCGCCGGGCCGTCCCCTCCGCCGTGCGAGGAGGGGGCGGGTGAGCCGGTCACAGGGTGCGCGCGATGCTCCATCGCGGCAGTTGCTCGAAGAAGGCGACCGCGTCCTCCCGCCATCGGGAGCGCCAGCCGGCCGCCTCCGCCGAGGCCCGCTCCGCATGGCGTCGCATGTCTGCCTCCATCCTGGCCGGCACACCTCGGCGTTCGCCGATCTCCCGGACGGCGGCGATGGTCTCCGGCGTACCGGCCGCGTCGCCGAGAGCGTCCTCCACCAGGGCACGCTCGCTTCCGCTCACGACGGAGAGCAGGGCGCCGACGGTGTAGCTGCGCCTCCCGTCGCGCAGGTCGGTGCCGGTCGGCTTGCCCATCGTGGCGGCGTCCCCGAACAGGTCCAGGTAGTCGTCACGCATCTGCCCGCAGATCCCGACCAGCCGCGCGTACCGGCGCAGTTCCCGTTCGTAACGCGCGGGCTGCTCGCCCGCGGCGAGGAGTCCGAGTTGCAGGGGCGCGAGGAGGGAGTAGCGGGCGGACTTGTAGTCGGCCACACCGTGCAGGACGTCGTCGTCGGGATCGTCGGTGAAGTCCCGTTCCAGGTCGGCGATCTGCCCCATGAACGTGTCGGCTGCCGCCCGTGTCTGCACCTCGACCATGGCCTGACGCGTCGCGACGGGCAGTTCGGCGTCCAGGAGCACCTGGAGGGACAGCGCGAGCGCGAGGTCGCCGGCGAGCACGGTGAGGCCGAGGGCCGCCTGCGGATGGCGGGGGAACCTGTCGCGGTAGGCGTAGTAGGTGGAAGGACCGCCCCGGCGGGTGGGACTGTCGTCGATGAGATCGTCATGTACCAGGCCGTGGGTCTGCAGCAGTTCGATGCTCAGTGCTGCGGCGTCCAGTCCGTCGACGGGCTCGGTCGTCACCAGGCGGGCCGCCTCGTGGAGCAGGACGACCCTCATGCGTTTGCCGCCGCGCAGGGACAGATCCCGCAGCAGCCGCAGGCACTCCGGGGTGAATCGGCTGAACGACGGCACGTCGAGCCTGGTGCCCAACGTGTCGAAGTACTCCTCGAAGTGTGCGTGGAAACGGTGCTGGTGCAGCGCGGCACGCTTCAGCGCCCGCTCACCGAGGCCGGTGGTGTCAGTCATGACGTGGTCCTCCTGGTTCGTGGGCCCGCGGCCGTTCCGCCGGGCGGCCGTCAGCTCGCGACGGTGCGCAACGCCCGCAGTTCGGCCTCCTCGGCGCCGTGCGCCAGGAGGTAGCCGGACACGGAGCCGTAGTGGCTGCGGATCCAGATCATGGCGTGTTGCAGATGGGTCGCGGTGACGGGGCGTCGGCCGTGTCCGCGCTCTCGCCCGGTCTGCGCGTCGGTGAGCCCCAGCGCGGTGTTCGAGCGGAGGAAGTCCGCCGTGATCTCCGCCTCGGAGGCGCCCAGCAGAGTCTGAAGGACGGCGACGGTCACCCCGGTGCGGTCCTTGCCCGAGGCGCAGTGGACGAGGGCGGGCAACGCCCGCGGTGCGACGAGCCGTCGGACGACCGCGACCGTCGATCGCCCGGCGCGTTCGGCCATGGCGGGGTAGAGCTCCCGCTGGTCCTCGGGCCAGCGCTGCTCGGCGAAGACCGGGAAGTGGCTGTGCTCGTACCCGAGGTCATGGCGCAGATCGGGCCTGGCCGCGGTCTCCGGCACGCTGCGCAGGTCGATCACGCTGCGCAGACCGAGATCCTCCAGGTGCCGCGCGCCTTCCGGCGTCATGGCGTCCAGGGCACCGGAACGGTAGAGCACCCCGCGGCGAAGGGCTCCGACGCCGCCGGCGTCACGAAAGTTCCGGACACCCGGGATGGCGTGGACGGCAGGTTCGTGCCGGTCAGCGTCTGTGATCATCGAAGGATGATATGAGATTCGCCCCGCCCTCGCCGTGCCCGTGCCCGTGGCGGACCGTCCCCCGCACCCCCTCGGCAACGACGCTCAAGGGCGGCCGCCGGTGCGGTGATCCGCCGCGGGGGCGGCCGTCAGGGCCGTCCGGTATCCGGTCGCTGGGCGCGGCACCCCGCCGGCCGTCGACGACGCCCCCGCTTCGGTGCCGGTCGGCGCTGTCGAGAAGTTCCCGCCGGACCGGCGGCCGGTGGCCGGTGGCGGACGGCCGGGTGGGCCCGAGGACCTGGGAAGCCCTCGTCGGGTGACCCCGGCGGGCCCACGGCCAGGCGTCCCCGGACGAGGTGCGCGCTCAGCGGCCCGCCTCCGCGCGGGCCGTCGGACGCAGAGCGGCGTACTCCAGGGGTGCCGACGGGTCGATCGACACGTCCAGCGGGGCCGGCGCGGCGCCCGCCCGGACGAGGAGGTCACCGACGGCCGCGATCATCGCGCCGTTGTCCGTGCACAGCGCGCGGGGCGGCACACGCAGTTCGATGCCCGCGGCCCGGCAGCGCTCCTCCGCCAGCGCCCGCACCCGCGAGTTCGCGGCGACCCCGCCGACCACGACCAGGGTGCCGACGCCGTGCTCGGCGCAGGCCGCGACCGCCTTGCGGGTCAGCACGTCGGCGACCGCCTCCTGAAGCGCGGCGGCGCCGTCGGCGACCGGCAGTTCCGTGCCCGCGCGCCCCTCGGCCCAGCGGGCCGCCGCCGTCTTCAGCCCGGAGAAGGAGAAGTCGTACGATCCCGGCAGCGGGCGGGGGAAGGACACGGCGCGCGGGTCTCCGGTGCGCGCCGCTCGGTCGATGGCGGGCCCGCCCGGGTACGGCAGGCCGAAGACCCGCGCGACCTTGTCGAAGCACTCGCCGGCGGCGTCGTCGAGGGTGTCGCCGAGGTGGTGGATCGGATCGCGCGCGAGGTCGCGGACGAGCAGCAGCGAGGTGTGGCCGCCGGAGACGATCAGCACCACGCACGGGTCGGGCAGCGGCCCGTGTTCCAGGGTGTCCGCGGCGACGTGCCCGGCGAGGTGGTGCACCCCGTACAGCGGCACACCGAGCGCGTACGCCAGGGTCTTCGCCCCCGCCAGGCCCACCTGGAGTGCGCCCGAGAGGCCCGGCCCGGTGGTGACGGCGACCGCGCCGACGTCAGCGAGCCCGAGCCCGGCCTCGTCCAGCGCGCGCCGGACCACGGGCCCGACGGCGTGCAGGTGCGCGCGGGCCGCGATCTCGGGCACGACGCCTCCGTACCGCGCGTGCTCGTCCATGCTCGACGCCAGCGCATGACCCAGCAGCCGCCCGTCCCGGACGAGACCCGCGCCGGTCTCGTCGCAGGAGGACTCGATGCCCAGCACGATCGGAGAGCCCATGACCACCCTTTCCGCACAGTGATTGTTATTGCGAACAGTGTGCAACAAGCTGCTTCGTGGTACGCACCCGCATGAGGGCCCGGGTGCCTCCGCCCAGTAGAGTGCGCGACTGTTGCACCCCCGAAAACCCCTTCCGACCAGCACTCCCGAATCCCGAGGTGGCGAGCGTGACCCCCGCACGACCAGGCCCGTCCTCCGCCGTCACCGTCGTCGGGATCGGAGCCGACGGCTGGGAGGGTCTGCCCCGCGCCTCCCGCGAGGCCCTCGCCGACGCCGACGTCCTGATCGGCGGGCGGCGCCAGCTGGACCTGCTGCCGGCCCGGTGCGGCGGCGAACGGATCGCCTGGCCCTCCCCCCTGCGTCCCGCCGTCCCCGGCCTGCTCGCCGCGCACGCCGAGCGCCGGGTCTGCGTCCTGGCCAGCGGCGACCCGATGTTCTACGGGATCGGACGCGCGATCACGGAGGTGGTCGGCGCGGGAGCCGTCCGGGTGCTGCCGCATCCGTCCTCGGTCTCCCACGCCTGCGCCCGGCTCGGCTGGCCGGTGGAGGAGGTCGAGGTCGTGACACTCGTCGGCCGGCCCGCCGCCCGTCTCGCCGCGGCGCTGCACGACGGCCGTCGGCTCCTCGTGCTCGGCCCGGACGCCGGAACACCCGGTGAGGTCGCCGCGCTGCTGCGGGAACGCGGCTTCGGCCCGAGTCGGCTGCGGGTGCTCGCACAACTCGGCGGTGAGAAGGAACACACGACCACCGAGGCCACCGCCGACACGTGGCCGCACCCGGCCTGCGACCCCCTCAACATCGTCGCCGTCGAATGCCGCCGCGCCGACCACGCGCTGCGGCTCGGCGCCGTGCCCGGCCTCCCCGACGACGCCTACGAACACGACGGCCAGCTCACGAAACGGCATGTGCGCGCCGCCACGCTCGGCGCGCTCGCCCCCGCCCCCGGCGAACTGCTCTGGGACATCGGCGGCGGATCGGGCTCGATCGCCGTCGAGTGGATGCGCACCCATCCCTCGTGCCGGGCGATCACCGTCGAACGCGATCCGGTGCGCGCGGAGCGCATCACCCGCAACGCGGAACGACTCGGTGTGCCGGGACTGCGGGTCGTCACCGACGCCGCGCCCGCCGCCCTGACCGGACTCCCGGCCCCCGACGCCGTGTTCGTCGGCGGCGGACTCACCGCGCCCGGTCTCCTGAACGCCTGCTGGGAGGCGCTGCCCTCCGGAGGGCGGCTGGTCGCCAACACCGTGACGCTGGAGTCCGAGGCCCTGCTCGCGGACGCCCGTCGGCGCCTCGGTGGTGAACTGGTGCGGCTCGCCGTGGCGCACGCCGTACCCGTGGGCGGCTTCACCGGGTGGCGGCAGGCGATGCCGGTGACCCAGTGGAGCGTGGAGAAGACCGTCGATCCCCTTCCAGGAGCAGTCAGATGACCGTGTACTTCATCGGCGCCGGCCCCGGCGCCGCCGACCTGATCACGGTGCGCGGTGCTCGTACGCTCGCCGCCTGCCGGGTCTGCCTGTACGCGGGCAGCCTGGTCCCGCGCGAGCTGCTGGCCGAGTGCCCGCCGGGGGCGCGCCTTGTCGACACCGCGCGGCTCGACCTGGACGAGATCACCGCCGAACTGGTCCGCGCGCACGAGGAGGGACTCGACGTGGCCCGGCTGCACTCCGGCGACCCGTCGGTGTTCAGCGCGGTCGCCGAGCAGATGCGGCGGCTGGACCGGGCGGGCGTGCCGTACGAGGTGGTGCCCGGTGTGCCCGCGTTCGCCGCCGCCGCCGCCTCCCTGAAGCGGGAACTCACCGTGCCGACCGTCGGCCAGACGGTCATCCTCACCCGTATCGCCCACCGCGCCACCGCCATGCCCGACGGCGAGGACCTGGCCACCCTGGGACGCAGTGGTGCGCTGATCGTGCTACACCTGGCCGCCCGGTACGTCGACCGGGTGGTCGGCGAGCTCCTCCCGCACTACGGCGCCGACTGCCCGGCGGCCGTCGTCGCGTACGCGTCCCGCCCCGAGGAGCTGATCATCCGGGGCACGCTGGACGAGATCGCCGGGAAGGTGAAGGACGCCGGGGTGCTGCGCACCGCGGTGATCATGGTCGGGCGGACGTTGGGGGCCGAGCAGTTCCGCGACAGCCACCTGTACTCCGCGGAGCGCGAACGCCACGAGTGCTGACGCCCCGGGGCGGCTCCGGGCCGTGGCGCTGTCGTCGGTCCGGCACAACCGCGCGCGGTGTCGGCCGCGGCGCGTCACCGCCCGGCCGGAAGGCCCGCCGTGCCGCGCCGGGCGGCGCTAAGCGATCGCGCTGCGTCCCACGACCGTGCCGGCCCGGTCGACGCAGATGACGTCGACCTCGACCGGCGCACCGCGCAGGACTGCCAGCGCCTCGTCGCGGGCCGCCGCGGCGACCAGGTCGCCGAGCGGCACCCCGGCGGCCGTGCACAGCTGGAGCGCGGCGAGGCCGGTGTTGGCCGCGGCCACCTCGGCGGCCAGGGGCTCGTCCGCGCCGCCGCGGCGGGCCAGTTCGGCGAGGAAGCCCTTGTCGACCTGGGAACGGGCGGAGTGCAGGTCGAGGTGGCCTGCGGCGAGCTTGGACAGCTTGGCGAACCCGCCGCACACCGTGAGCCGGTCCACCGGGTGGCGTCGGACGTACTTCAGGACGGCGCCCGCGAAGTCGCCCATGTCGAGCAGGGCGTCCTCCGGCAGGCCGTACTCCGCGACGACCGTCTTCTCGGACGTCGACCCGGTGCACCCGGCGACGTGTCGACGGCCCGCCGCCCTTGCCACGTCCACGCCCCGCCGGATCGAGTCGATCCAGGCCGAGCAGGAGTACGGGACGACGACCCCCGTCGTGCCCAGGATCGAGAGACCACCGAGAATGCCCAGGCGCGGGTTCCAGGTGGAGCGGGCGATCTCCTCGCCGTGGTCGACGGAGACGGTGATCTCGACGTCGCCCGTGTCACCGTACCGTTCGGCGACCAGGGCCACGTGCTCGCGCATCATCGTCCGGGGAACCGGATTGACGGCTGGTTCCCCGACGGGCAGCGGCAGACCGGGACGGGTGACGGTGCCGACACCGGGACCCGCCCGGAAGACGACGCCCGAACCGGCGGGCAGCCGCCGCACCGTGGCCCGGACCAGCGCGCCGTGCGTGACGTCCGGGTCGTCGCCCGCGTCCTTCACCACCCCGGCCATCGCGTACTCGCCGGCCAGTTCCTCGGCCGCCAGCGCGAACGACGGCGTCTGGCCCCTGGGCAGCGTCACGGTGACCGGGTCGGGGAAGTCCCCGTCCAGCAGGGCCGTGTACGCGGCCGTGGCGGCGGCGGTCGCGCAGGCGCCCGTGGTCCATCCCGGCCGCAGGCCGGTGTGCTTCAGTTGGGCCGAGCGGCCGCCCTTCGGCTCGCCGCCGCCCTGTGTTCCACCGCTCATGAACGGACCCGTACCTCCATGCACGTACTGATACTCGGCGGGACCACGGAGGCCCGCGCCCTCGCCGAACTGCTCCACGAAACGCCCGGCCCGACCGTGACGAGCTCGCTCGCCGGGCGGGTAGCCCGTCCCCGGTTGCCGCCGGGCGAGGTCCGGATCGGCGGGTTCGGCGGGGCGGAGGGACTTGCCTCGTGGCTGCGCGAACACTCCGTGGACGCGCTCGTCGACGCCACCCACCCCTTCGCGCGGACCATGAGTTTCCACGCGGCGCGGGCCGCCGTCCTCGCCCATGTTCCCCTGCTCGCGCTGCGCCGCCCCGGCTGGGTCCCGGTCGAGGGCGACCGGTGGCATGCGGCGGATTCGCTGGCGGAGGCCGCCGAACTGCTCCCCGGACTGGGACGGCGGGTGTTCCTCACCACGGGGCGGATGGGGCTCGCGGCGTTCGCGGACCTGACGGAACCGTGGTTCCTGGTCCGCTCCGTGGACGCGCCCGGGGCCCCGCACCCGCCCCGCATGGAGGTGGTGCTCGACCGGGGTCCCTTCACCCTGGACGGCGAGCGCGAGCTGCTGCGCCGCCACCGGGTCGACGTCGTCGTGACGAAGGACAGCGGAGGGGCGGCCACCGCGCCGAAGCTCACCGCGGCGCGGGAGGCCGGACTCCCCGTGGTCGTCGTCCGTCGCCCGCCGGTACCCGACGGGGTCCCGGTCGTGTCCGATCCGGCCGCCGCCGCCCGCTGGATCCTGGAGGGGACCGGCCCGCGCGCCGGCTGAGCGGGGGGCGCCCCGCCCGTACCGCTCAGTCCTCGGGGTAGCGGCGGGGCGTCCAGGCGATCTCCTCGCCGTTCCCCCGCCGCACGACCCGGGTCTGCGAGGAGCCGACCAGCAGCACCGTGCGCATGTCGACCTGGGCCGGGTCGAGCTCCCCGAGGCGGACGATCCGCACCTCCTCGGTGGCGCCGCCCACATCCCGTGCGACCACGACGGGGGTGTCCGGCGCCCGGTGCTCCAGCAGCAGCTCGCGTGCCTTGCCGACCTGCCAGGTGCGGCTGCGCGAACCGGGGTTGTACAGGGCCAGCACCAGGTCCGCCGAGGCCGCCGCCCGCAGCCGCCCGGCGATGACCTCCCACGGCTTGAGCCGGTCGGACAGGGAGATGGTCGCGTAGTCGTGGCCCAGCGGGGCACCCGCGCGGGCGGCCGCGGCGTTCGCCGCCGTCACGCCCGGCAGCACGCGCACCGGGACGTCCAGGTAGGCGGGCTGCGAGGCGGCCTCCAGAACGGCGGTGGCCATCGCGAACACGCCAGGGTCACCGCCGGAGACGACCGCCACCCGGCGTCCGCGCCGGGCCAGGTCGAGCGCGAACTCGGCGCGTTCGGCCTCGACCCGGTTGTCCGTGCCGTGCCGGACCTGTCCGGGGCGCACCGGCACGCGGTCGAGGTAGGTGGTGTAGCCGACCAGGTCGTCCGCGGCTGCCAGTGCCCCGCGCGTCTCGGG
Source organism: Streptomyces sp. NPDC014734 (assembly GCF_043083325.1). Taxonomy (NCBI): domain Bacteria; kingdom Bacillati; phylum Actinomycetota; class Actinomycetes; order Kitasatosporales; family Streptomycetaceae; genus Streptomyces; species Streptomyces sp. NPDC014734. Next base: position 70,693 of record NZ_JBIBYN010000029.1, read on the forward strand.
CGTCAGCCACAGCGGACCGGCGGGGCCGGTGCCGACGACGACCACCTCCCCCGGCTCTCTCGCCGGACGCCCGGCGTCCACCTGGCTGGGCAGTACGGCCACGGCGAAGTAGGGCACCGACTCGGCGTCCACCTCGGCGAGTTCGGCGGTCCGCTCGCCGTCCATGGTGGCCCGTTCCACGTACCGCGTCTCGCTCAGCCGTCCGGAGGCCTCCAGCGCGCGCCGTACCTTGGGGAACGTGCGCCCCAGCTTCATCACGACCGCCGTGTCCGTGGCGGCGAGCCGTGCGGTCAGTTCCTCCTCGGGCAGGGTGCCGGGCAGGATGGTCAGCACCTCCTCGCCCTCCACGAGCGGGGCGCCCAGGCGGGCGGCCGCGGCGGACACGGAGGTGACGCCGGGGACGACCTCGGTGTCGTACCGGTCGGCGAGCCGCTTGTGCATGTGCATGTAGGAGCCGTAGAACAGCGGGTCGCCCTCGGCGAGGACCGCCACGGTGCGGCCCGCGTCCAGGTGCGCGGCGAGCCTGGCGGCCGACCGGGCGTAGAACTCCTCCATGGCGCCCTGGTATCCGCCCGGGTGGTCGGTGCTCTCCGTCGTGACGGGGTAGACCAGCGGTTCCTCGATGTGGTCGGCGCGCAGGTGCCGGGCCGCGATCGACCTGGCGATGGAACGGCCGTGCCGGGCACTGTGGTAGGCGATCACATCCGCCTCGGCGATGACCTCGACGGCGCGCACCGTCATCAGCGAGGGATCGCCGGGACCGAGGCCGACCCCGTACAGCTTGCCGCTCATTCTTCCTCGCTCGCGATCGCGTTGAGCGCGGCGGCGGCGATGGCGCTGCCGCCCCGGCGGCCGCGCACGATCAGGTGCTCCAGGCCGGACGGGTGTGTGGTCAGGGCGTCCTTGGATTCGGCGGCGCCCACGAAACCGACCGGTACACCGATGACGGCGGCCGGACGGGGCGCGCCCTCCTCGATCATCTCCAGCAGCCGGAAGAGGGCCGTGGGCGCGTTGCCCACCGCCACGACCGAGCCCTCCAGCCGGTCCCGCCACAGCTCCAGGGCGGCGGCACTGCGCGTCGTGCCGAGCTTCGCCGCCAGTTCCGGGACCGCGGGGTCGGACAGGGTGCACAATACGTCGTTGTCGGCGGGCAGCCGCTTGCGGGTGACGCCGCTGGCGACCATCCGCACATCGCAGAAAATGGGCGCCCCGGCGCGCAGGGCCTCCCGGGCGGCGGACACCACGGAGGGCGTGCAGACCAGATCCCGTACGAGGTCGACCATTCCGCAGGCGTGGATCATGCGGACCGCTACCTGGCTGATGTCGGCCGGCAGGGCCGCGAGGTCCGCCTCCGCACGGATGGTGGCGAAGGATTCGCGGTAGATCGCCGCGCCGTCCTTCTCGTAGTCGTAAGTGGTCACCGTGGTCTTCTCGCTGCTCTCGGTCGTCGTACGGGTCATGAGGTGATCGCCGCCAGGGCGGCGGCGAGTCGGGAGGGGTCGTCCATCACCGCGGAGCGGGGTTCTCGTCCCGCCGCGTCGGTGGTGGACAGGTGGTAGCGGCCGTCCGGACCGGCGACGACGTCGATCCGGTCGCCGCGGGGGTGTCCGCAGCGGCGCTCGCAGCCGGACCAGTACAGGGGGAGGCCGCTGCGGCCCGCCGCCTCCAGGCCGCGTGCCGCGTCCAGCCGGACGTCGGCGTGGGACTTGGCGCATCCGGGCCGGCCGATGCAGGCGCCGACGCGCGGCCAGGGCGACGCGGGGTCGCCGACGAGTCCGGTGGCGGTGAGGCGTGCGAGGCCGTCGGTCAGCCGGTCGGTGCTCGCTCCCGGCACGGGCACGACGATGCCTCGCCACGGGGTCAGTCGCAGCTCCGCCGGGGCGATCCGGACCAGCTCCCGCCACTGGGGCGGTGAGAGGCGGCCGAGCGGGACGTGCACGGACAGCGCGGTGCCCACGATGCCCGGCGGTGGACCGTCCGCGGTGCCGCCGTCCCGGGCACGCCCGTCGTGGGCGATACCGGCGGCCGTCAGCCGGGAGCGCAGCCGGTGCGTCAGCCCGGGCTCGGGCAGGCCCAGTTCGGCGACCCGCCAGGAGCGGGTCCCGCTCTCCCGGACCGCGTCCAGGAATGTCTCCGCGGCCACCAGCGCCGCCCGGGCCGCGTGCCCGGCGGTGACGCGCACCGCCGCGTCGCCCGGTCCCAGTGCGAGCAGGGCGCCGCCGTCCGCGGTCGCGCGCAGGGTGACGTCGGCGTCGAGACCGGTCACGTCCCCGCGTCCGTCGTCGAGCGCGAACAGGAAGCGGCCGGACAGTTCCCGTGCCGTCTCGCTCGCGCACAGCAGGGCGTCGAGGCCGGTCAGCCAGGGCCGTACGTCGCGCAGTCCGTGCCCGTCGAGGCCGGACAGCGGCGACGCGACGATGTTGCGGACCCGTTCGTGCCCGTGCGAGGGCAGCAGCCCGGCGGCGGTCAGCAGTTCGGCGAGCTCGGCTCCGCACCCGTCCGCCAGTCCGCGCACCTGGACGTTGCCGCGCGAGGTCAGGTACAGCCCGCCGTCGCCCAGCCGCTGTGCCGCGTCGGCGAGCGCCTCGGCCTGGGCCGTGGTGAGTACACCGCCGGGGAGGCGGACCCGGGCCAGAGCGCCGTCGTCCGCCCGGTGGAGGCGCAGCGAGCCCGGGCAGGCATCGCCACGGTCCCGTGAGACCGCTGTGGCCTGGGACGATGGTGGAAGCGCAGCCGTGGACATGGCGGCGAGCATACCCATCATCACACCGGCGGCACGCTCCGCCTTCTTCCGATGGGCCCTTACGAGCTGGGGAGCAGGAGGGGGCGGGCTCGCGACGCCCCCTCCTGCTCCCCAGCTCGTTACTATGCTCATCGGTGGATCACTCGATCCGCCATCGCCACGACGGCGACAGGGGAGGAAGCCCGGTGCGAATCCGGCGCGGTCCCGCCACTGTGAGCCCGCCCCCGAGGGGACGGGCGAGTCAGGAACTCCCGCCGTCCGACACCGCCCGGGGCGCGGACCCCGAGGAAGGCCAGACGCCGCATGCTCCTTCTCCTGTCGACGTCCGACACCGACCTGCTCAGCGCCCGTGCGGCGAGCGGCCCGGTCTCCTTTCGCTTCGCCAACCCGTCCCGCCTGGCACTGGACGGGCTACCGGCCCTGCTCGACGGTGTCGACCTGGTCGTGGTACGCCTCCTCGGCGGCATCCGGGCCTGGCAGGACGGCCTCGACCTGCTGCTCGCCGACGGCCGCCCGGTCGTCGTCCTCACCGGTGAGCAGGCTCCGGACGCCCAGCTGATGGCCGCCTCGACGGTTCCGGTCGGCATCGCCGCCGAGGCCCACGCCTACCTCGCCCACGGCGGTCCCGGGAATCTCGAACAGCTCGCCCGGTTCCTCTCCGACACCGTGCTGCTCACCGGCCACGGCTTCGAGCCGCCCGCGCCCGCCCCCACCTGGGGCCCTCTGGAACGAGTGGCCCGCGACGGCGTCGACGGCCCGACCGTCGCCGTGCTCTACTACCGCGCCCATCACATGAGCGGCAACACCGCCTTCGTCCATGCCCTGTGCGACGCCGTCGAGGAGGCCGGCGCACGGCCGCTCCCGCTGTACGTGGCCTCCCTGCGCGCGCCCGAGGCGGAGTTGCTCGACGAGCTCCGCGCCGCCGATGTGATCGTCACCACCGTGCTGGCGGCGGGCGGCACCCGGCCCGCAGAGGCGTCGGCCGGGGGCGACGACGAGTCCTGGGACGCGGGCGCGCTGACCGCGCTCGACGTGCCGATCCTCCAGGCCCTGTGTCTCACCGGTTCGCGTTCCTCCTGGGAGGAGAACGACGAGGGTGTCTCCCCCCTGGACGCGGCCAGCCAGATCGCCGTGCCCGAGTTCGACGGCCGCCTGATCACGGTGCCGTTCTCCTTCAAGGAGATCGACGCCGACGGTCTTCCCGCCTACGTCGCCGACCCCGAGCGCGCCTCCCGGGTGGCCGGGATCGCCGTGCGTCACGCCCGCCTGAGGCATATCGCGCCCGCCGACAAGCGCCTCGCGCTCGTCCTGTCCGCCTACCCCACCAAGCACTCCCGGATCGGCAACGCGGTGGGTCTGGACACCCCGGCCAGCGCCGTCGCCCTGCTGCGTCGGCTGCGCGACGAGGGGTACGACTACGGGGACACCGACGTCCCCGGTCTGGAGTCGGGTGACGGCGACGAGTTGATCCGGGCGCTGATCGAGGCCGGCGGCCACGACCAGGAGTGGCTCACCGAGGAACAGCTCGCCCGCAATCCGGTCCGTGTCCCGGCGGCCGACTACCGCCGCTGGTACGCCACTCTGCCCGAGGAGCTGCGGAACGCAGTCGAGGAGCACTGGGGTCCGCCGCCCGGTGAGATGTTCGTCGACCGCAGCGTCAACCCGGAGGGCGACATCGTCCTCGCGGCGCTGCGTCACGGCAATCTGCTGATCCTCATCCAGCCGCCGCGCGGTTTCGGTGAGAACCCGATCGCCATCTACCACGACCCCGATCTGCCGCCCTCCCACCACTACCTCGCCGCCTACCGGTGGATCGCCGCCCCGCGGGCCGACGGCGGTTTCGGGGCGGACGCCATGATCCACCTCGGCAAGCACGGCAATCTGGAGTGGCTGCCGGGCAAGAACGCGGGCCTGTCCGCCGCCTGCGGCCCCGACGCCGCCCTCGGCGACCTCCCTCTCGTCTACCCGTTCCTGGTCAACGACCCGGGTGAGGGCACACAGGCCAAGCGCCGCGTGCACGCCACCCTCGTCGACCACCTGGTGCCGCCGATGGCCCGTGCCGACTCCTACGGCGACATCGCGCGCCTGGAACAGCTCCTCGACGAGTACGCCCAGATCTCCGCCATGGACCCGGCCAAGCTCCCGGCCATCCGCGCCCAGATCTGGACCCTCATCCAGGCCGCCCGGCTCGACCACGACCTCGGTCTGGAGAACCGGCCCGACGACGACGGCTTCGACGACTTCCTGCTCCACGTCGACGGCTGGCTGTGCGAGATCAAGGACGCGCAGATCCGCGACGGCCTGCACGTCCTCGGCGCCCCGCCCGCCGACGGCGACCGCGTCAACCTGGTCCTCGCGATTCTCCGCGCCCGCCAGATCTGGGGCGGTACGACCGCCCTGCCCGGTCTGCGCGAGGCCCTCGGTCTCGACGAGTCCGCCGCCACCCGCACCACCGCCGACGAGGCTGAGGAGAAGGCCCGCGCCCTGGTCCAGGCGATGGAGGACGCGGGCTGGGACCCGGCCGCGGTCCCCACGGACCACGGTGAGCAGGTCGCCGCGATCCTGGAGTTCGCCGCACGCGAGGTCGTCCCCCGGCTCGCCGCGACCACCGACGAGATCGACCACGCCGTGCACGCGCTGGCCGGTGGCTTCGTCCCGGCGGGCCCCTCGGGTTCCCCGCTGCGCGGCCTGGTCAACGTCCTGCCGACCGGCCGCAACTTCTACTCCGTCGACCCCAAGGCCGTCCCCTCCCGGCTCGCCTGGGAGACCGGTCAGGCGCTGGCGGACTCCCTTCTCCGGCGCTACCGCGACGACAACGGCGACTGGCCGACCTCCGTCGGTCTCTCCCTGTGGGGCACCAGCGCCATGCGCACCGCCGGTGACGACGTGGCCGAGGCTCTGGCGCTGCTGGGCATCCGCCCGGTCTGGGACGACGCCTCCCGACGCGTCACCGGGCTCGAACCGATTCCGTACGAGGAACTGGGCCGGCCTCGCATCGATGTCACGCTGCGCATCTCCGGCTTCTTCCGGGACGCCTTCCCGCACACCATCGGCCTCCTCGACGACGCCGTGCGGATGGCCGCCGGACTGGAGGAGCCGGACGACGTCAACCATGTCCGGGCGCATGTGCGGGCGGACCTCTCGGCCCACGGCGACGAACGCCGCGCCACCACCCGCATCTTCGGCTCCCGCCCGGGAACCTACGGCGCCGGTCTGCTCCAGCTCATCGACTCCCGCGACTGGCGTACGGACGCCGACCTCGCCGAGGTGTACACGGTCTGGGGCGGCTACGCCTACGGTCGCGAACTCGACGGCCGCCCCGCCCGCGAGGAGATGGAGACGGCGTACAAGCGCATCGCGGTGGCGGCCAAGAACACCGACACCCGCGAGCACGACATCGCCGACTCCGACGACTACTTCCAGTACCACGGAGGCATGGTCGCCACCGTCCGCGCACTGCGCGGGACGGCTCCCGAGGCGTACATCGGGGACTCCACCCGGCCCGAGACCGTCCGCACCCGCACCCTCGTCGAGGAGACCTCCCGCGTCTTCCGCGCCCGGGTCGTCAACCCGAAGTGGATCGAGGCGATGCGTCGCCACGGCTACAAGGGCGCCTTCGAACTCGCCGCCACCGTCGACTATCTCTTCGGGTACGACGCCACGACCGGTGTGGTCGCCGACTGGATGTACGACAAGCTCACCGAGACCTACGTCCTGGACCCGGCGAACCGCGAGTTCCTGCAGCAGGCGAACCCCTGGGCCCTGCACGGCATCGCCGAACGGCTGCTGGAGGCCGAGTCGCGGGGGATGTGGGCCGAGCCCGATCCCGCCGTTCTGGAGGAACTGCGCAGGGTGTACCTGGAGACGGAGGGCGGTCTCGAGGGCGAGGACTGATCCGCCGTCGGGGTCGCGTCCGGTGGGCCACCGGACGCGGCCCCGCGGCGAGTCCGAGGAGTAGGGCGGCCCCGTCGTTCCTCCACTCGTTTCCGTACGGATGCGGTGGAACGGCGGGGCCGTTCGGCGCACGCGGCGATCGCGCCGCCGACGTCGGTGCGCCACCGTTCTTCGTGACGTGCCGGATGCGCGGCCGAATCGCGCCCTATCGGATCTGACGGCCCGTCCGGACCCTGAACCTCATGGGGGACACCACGACCTTCCCGACAGGACCGGACCGCCCCGACGACGATTTCCAAGCGCTCCGCGAGGGCGCCACGGCTCCCCGACCGCCCGAGCCGCCCGACTGCCCGCACTGCGGTCTCGGGCAGGACAGGTATCCCACCCTCTACGAAGGACACTGGGTCCTGCTGGAACCCGGCGTCACCGTACCCTCCCACCATCTGCCGCCCCGCCGACGATGGGTGATCGGTGTGGACGGCACCGCGATCAACACCTGGGACGCCGAGCCCACCCCCGGTGCGCTCTGCCGGGTCGTCCACTTCCTGGTCTGCCCCTCCCCCGTCGCCGGCGGGCGATGGCCCTGGCCCCGGGGCACGGCCCTGCGCGGCGAGAACGACCGACGCGCACAGCGCCTGTTCGACCTCCCCGGCCGGTGACAACCCGGTGACCGGGCGGGCCCGCCCGGTCCCGGCGGGGCCCCGCCGGTCCGGGCACAGGCGCCTCTCGGCGCGGGGCCCCTCACAGCGCCGCATCCGACTGCCCTAATTTTGCACACTGCGCAATATTGCATATGATGCATGTTTGTGAGTGCCGACGACCTGCCTCTCGGGCTGCGCGAACGCAAGAAGCGTGCGACGCGCGACGCCCTCACGCACGTCGCGCTGCGCATGGCGGCCGACCGCGGAATCGAGAACGTGACCGTCGAGGCGGTGACCGACTCGGTGGGCGTCTCCGTGCGTACGTTCTTCAACTACTTCCCGTGCCTGGAGGACGCGATCACCCGGCCCGACCAGGACAACAGCGAGCGGGTCCGCCGGGCCGTGCTCGACGCGCCGGGGGAACTCACCGCACTCGACGCCCTGCGCGAGGCCATCGGGCAGGAACTCGCCCATATCGAGGAGGATCACGAACGCTGGGAGCTCCAGGCGGCCGCGCTCCGGACGAGCCCGTCCCTGCTGCCCGGGTTCCTGACCGCCCAGTGCGCGGACGAACGTGCGCTGATCGCGGCCGTGGCGGAGCGCCTCGGCCAGGACCCCGAGTCCGACCTCCTCCCCCGGCTCCTCGCGCACGTGGCGATCGCCGCCGTACGTGCCGCCGTCGAGCTCTGGGTGGCCACCGGACAGACCCGCACGTTCGAGAGCATCTACCGCGAGGCGTTCACCTCACTGGCCGTCGGCCTGAACCGCTGAGACACCCGCCCACTCCCCTTCCGGGGCCCTTTCACCGAAGAATGAGGAACATCAGCCGATGACCGCTGCTGTCACACCCGACGCCGCCGGCGTGCCCAAGGACGCCCCACCGGCGATGGAGCGTCGCCACATACTTCAGGCCATGTCGGGCCTGATGGCCGGCATGTTCGTGGCCATCCTCGCCTCCACCGTGGTGGCCAACGCCCTGCCCAGGATCATCGCCGATCTGCACGGCAGCCAGTCCTCGTACACCTGGGTGGTCACCGCCGAGCTCCTGGCGATGACGGCAACCGTCCCGATCTGGGGCAAGCTGTCCGACCTCTACGACAAGAAGCTGCTCATCCAGCTCTCCCTCTCCATGTTCGTCGTCGGCTCGCTCGTCGCCGGCTTCTCGCACAGCGTCGGCCTGCTCATCGTGAGCCGTGTGCTGCAGGGCATCGGCGCGGGCGGTCTCACCGCACTGGCCCAGGTCGTGATGGCGGCGATCATCCCGCCGCGCGAACTCGGCCGCTACTCCGGCATCTTCGGTGCCGTCTTCGCCGTCGGCACCGTCGCCGGACCGCTCATCGGCGGTGTCCTCGTGGACACCTCCTGGCTCGGATGGCGCTGGTGCTTCTTCATCGGCGTGCCGTTCGCCCTGCTCGCCATCGTGCTGCTCCAGCTCACCCTGAAGCTGCCCACGGTCCGCCGGGAAGTGAAGATCGACTATCTCGGCGCCGTCCTGATCATGAGCGGGGTCAGCGCGCTGCTGCTGTGGGTGACCCTCGCGGGCAACCGCTTCGACTGGTGGTCCTGGCAGACCGCCGCCCTGGTCATCACCGGCGCCGTCCTGCTGATCGCCGCGGTCGTCGTCGAGTCCAGGGTGCAGGAACCGATCATCCCGCTGGACATCTTCCGCAACCGGACCGTGACGCTGACGACTCTGGCCAGCCTGCTGGTCGGTGTGGCCATGTTCGGCGGCACCGTGTTCCTCTCCCAGTACTTCCAGATCTCGCTCGGCAAGTCCCCGACCACGGCGGGCCTGATGAGTCTGCCGATGATCCTCGGCCTGATGGTCTCCACGACCGTCGCGGGCCAGATCATCTCGGCGAAGGGCAAGTGGAAGGGCTTCCTGATCGCGGGCGGCATCATCATGACGGCGGGCATGGGCCTGTTGTCCACGATCGGCGCGGACTCCTCGTTCGGACTGCTCAGCGTCTACATGGTGGTACTCGGTGTCGGCGTCGGCATGCTGATGCAGAACCTGGTACTGGTGGCCCAGAACGACGTCCCCGCGTCGGAACTCGGCGCGGCGACCTCGGTGCTGTCGTTCTTCCGCAGCCTCGGCGGGGCGATCGGCACGAGCGCTCTGGGCGCCGTGCTCGCCCATCGGGTGACCAGCGAGCTGGAGAAGGGCTTCGGCGGGGCCGCGGCCGGCGGGAACGGGGGCGGACACAGTGTGCCCGACCTCAGCACGCTGCCCGAACCGGCCCGGCAGGTGGTCGAGCACGCGTACGGCGTCGCGACCGCGGACGTCTTCCTGCTCGGAACCCCGTTCGCGGTTCTCGCCCTGATCGCGGTGCTCTTCATCAAGGAGAAGCCGCTCAAGACGCAGAGCGGTATGGAGCGGCTCGCGGAGGAGAGCGCCGCGGCGAAGACGGCGGGGGCTCCGACGCACTGACCTCGCGGAAAGCGAGGGGGGCCGCCGTGCCGCGGACACCGTGCGCGAAGGCGCCGGGGCGCCGCGCCCTGGAGGCCGCGCCGAGCGCGCGGCGGCCCCGTTCCCCCCGCTGTGCTCCGGGGCCTGCCCCGTCGCGGAGCACGCGGCACGACCGCGGGGTCCCGGCCGGACCGGCCGGGACCCCGGCGCACATCGCCGCCCGTCGCGGATTCACCGCGGGGTCCACGGCCCGGCCCGTCGTCACGAGCCGGCCAGCAGATCCTCCAGCGCCAGCGCCGTGTCCGGATGGCGGCCGACCAGCGCCGCGCCCGGCACCGGGCCGGGGCCCGCCGTCGCCCAAGCACCGTCGCAGCCCAACAGCTCCGCGACCGCGTCGCAGCTCGCGGGATGGGCGGCGAGAAGGGCGACACCGCGCTCCGTGTTCCCGTCCCGTCCCGGGCGCGCGGCTTCCGGCTCCGGCGGGACCCGCCACGGTGGAACCCACGCGTCCAGGGCCGCGAGCCGACCGGGGAAGATCCGTCCGGCCTCGCGGATCAGCAGCGGGGCCAGCTCCGAGCCGCCGGACCGCAAGGTGCTGATCAAGGTCGGCAGCCATGGCAGCAGCACCGGATCCGGCAGCCGTCCGAAAGCGTTCGACACGGCTTCCACGACGAAATCGGTGAGGCTCGGAACGGGCTCCAGCGCGTGGACGAAGCCGCTGAGATACCGCGGGTAAGCGGGCACCACCAAGGGATTGCCGAGCAGTTCGTCGCACCGCTCGCGCAGCTCGGCACGGGAGAGAAGTCCGAGATGCGTGCGGGCCGCCCACAGCAGGGCCGTCTTCGACGGCTCCTGCGGGTGCGACTGCGCCACCGCCAGCTCCAGCTGCGTCCGGTCGCAGCCCAGGGAAAGCGCCAGGCTCTCCATGCTGAACAGGAAGCCCAGCATCGCCGCCACCTGACGGACGCCCGCGTCGTCATCGGTGAACGCCGTCGGCAACAGCGTGCAGTAGTGGGCGTATCCGGCCTTGACGAAGGACTCGATCCACGGCGGCAGCACCGGCTCACTGGTGCGGTAGTACGCCAGCAGCCGACGTATTCGGCGCAGTACCTCCGGTGCGTCGTCGACGCTGCGTTCGGCCGAGAGCACCTCCAGGGCGTGGGTCCCCAGTTCGTCGGCGAGGCGACGGCTGCGCAGGTACAGCGTCGCGTCCTCGACGGCCACCAGGACGGTCGCCGCGGTGGCCTGCGGACCGTACGCGACGCGGCGCAGCCGTTGCTCCAGCACCTGCTCGATGCTGACGCCCTCGTAGCCGAGTTCGATGAGCGCTCGCTGATGGGTGCCGAGCGACAGGTCCCACGACTCCTGGATGGAACGTTCGCCGAGGCGGCGCTCGCCCATGATCGGCCGCGCCGCGCCCTGCGGCAGCAGGCGGCGCAGCATCCACAGCACGTCGGAGCACCGCTCCAGTTCCGGCGCGGAGGCGATGTTCAGCAGTGCGCGTTGCACGCCGCGCTGCTGGAGCTTCAGATTGAGCGGCGCGAGCCGGTCGTGGACGTCGCGGGCCAGCGGCGGCAGCGCCTCGTAGCCGACGCGGCCGATCCGGTCGCCGCCCATCATGATCTCCACCAGACGGCGCACGTCGCGCCGGCCCGGCACCGTGTCCTTCTCGATGCAGGTGACCGCGGCGTCCTGGAAGTCGTACGGCGTGGGCTTGGCCCGGTCGCGCATCCCTGCCAGCAGGATCGAGGTCTCGAAGACCGCGATGGCGTCGGCGGTGGAGGCGAGGTAGCCGTTGCGCCGCGCGGCGCGCACGATCTCCACGGACCAGCCGAGCAGTTCGGCCTCGTCCAGGCGGTCCAGCACGGGTGGTCGCCGGAGGAAGCCGGTCAGCTGGTCCGAGGCCGGTGCCTGCGGCTCGGGAGCCGCCGGCACGGCCTTCTTGGCCCTCGACTTCCTCGTTCCGGCCTGTCCCTCCAGGCGGAACGGCTTCACGCCGGTGCGTCGGGCGTTCTTCGCCCAGACCGTCGCGGCGATCGACACCGAGCCCGCGGCGAGGCCGAACTGTGCCTCGATCGCCGCGTGACTGGACGGGATCAGGCCGTGCTGCCATGTGGTGGCGGTGCGCGGACCGATCTCGAAGGTGTCGGCTCCGTCGGCGCCGAACTCGGCGACGCGGCTGACCGCGTGGAAGGCGCCGCAGACGTAGAGACAGTCGGCGGGATCGGTGCCGGTCTCGGCGAGGTGCTCGCGCATCCTGGTCCACATGTGGCGTTCGCGGTCCTCGTCGACACGGACCCGGTGGGGATCGCCGGGTGCCAGACGCCGGAACAGGCTGCCGATCAGGAGCATCACCTGACGGTAGGTGTCGTGGTCGGTGTCGCCGAGCGGCAGTTCGACGTACTGGTGCCACCACTCCGACCAGTGCCGCACCCTGCCGTGGCGCAGCAGGTGCTCCTCCAGTTCGGCGAAGCGCGGGCGCAGGTCGCCCATTTCCACGCCGAGCGCGTCGCCGTGCAGCGCCGCCTCCGCGTCGGCGGGTGGCGCGTCCGCCGCTCCGGTGGTGTCGCCGGACTCGGCGGAGTCCGTCCTGCGCGCGTCCCACTGGAACACATGGTCCGAGGAACGGTCGACGAGGACCAGTTCGACGCCGGGTGTGTCCAGCGCGTAGGCGATCGCCTGGTACTCGGCCGAGGCCTCGGTGATCGGTGCGACGACCGACAGCGGGGACCATTCGGCGGGGAAACCGTCGATCTCGGTCGCGAACGCCTGGACCGCCACCGGGAGGGTGCAGTTGCGCAGTTCGGTCAGCAGCGGCGCCATGTCCTCGCACAGCTCCAGGTACACGACCCGGGGCTGTTTCTGACGCAGGCGGCGGGCCATCGCAGTCGCCGAGGCGGGCGAGTGGTGGCAGACGGGGAAGATCTCCAACGGCTCGCGGACCGCGCGGTCGACGTCGTCGACCATGCCGAGGAGGATGCCTTCGAGAGCGCCGGGGCCGTCGGCGAACGCCGTGGCGGCCTCGTGCAGCTGTCCGCGCAGTGCTTCGAAGGTCGTCTCGTTCTCGCCGCTCATGACAGGGTGGCGATCGCGTCGCGGCCGCCCTCCAGGAACTCCGGCCAGGATCCGCCCTCTTCCTTGCTGCGGGGCTCGATGACGCCGTGCAGGTACTTGTTCAGTATGGCCAGGTCCTCGGGGTCTCGCCGGGCCAGTGACCCGACGAGGGAGGAGGCCAGCGTGCGGGCGGTCAGCGCGCGCTCGCCGAAGAAGTTGCTGTGCAGGATCGCGTCCTCCAGCACGCCGATCTGTTCGGCGGTCGACAGCGCGGATTCCAGCTTCTCGTCGTCGCTTCCGGCCGCGGCGGCCGACGCGCGCAGGTCGGCGAAGCTCTGGAGCAGCACGTCGAGCAGGGTCGGCGGGACGTCCAGTTCGATCCGGTGGCGGCGCAGCAGTTCCTCGGTGCGGAAGCGGACGATCTCCGTCTCGCTCTTCTTGTTCGTCACCACCGGGATGCGCACGAAGTTGAAGCGGCGCTTGAGCGCGGAGGACAGGTCGTTGACGCCCCGGTCGCGGCTGTTGGCGGTGGCGATGACCGAGAAGCCGGGCTTGGCGAAGACGATGCCGTCACTGTCCAGTTCCGGGACCGAGATGTACTTCTCGGACAGGATCGAGATCAGCGCGTCCTGGACGTCGCTGGTGGAGCGGGTGAGTTCCTCGAAACGGCCGATCGTGCCGGTCTCCATCGCGGTCATGATCGGTGAGGGAATCATCGACTCGCGCGACTGGCCCTTGGCGATGACCATGGACACGTTCCAGGAGTACTTGATGTGGTCCTCGGTGGTGCCTGCCGTTCCCTGCACGACGAGTGTGGAGTTGCGGCTGATCGCTGCGGACAGGAGTTCCGCGAGCCAGCTCTTGCCGGTGCCGGGGTCGCCGATGAGCAGCAGGCCGCGGTCGGAGGCCAGGGTGACGATGGAGCGCTCGACGAAGCTGCGGTCGCCGAACCACTTCTGGGAGATCTCCCGGTCCAGGCCGTCGGAACGCTCGGAACCCAGGATGAACAGGCGGACCATCTTCGGGGACAGACGCCAGGAGAAGGGCTTGGGGTTGTCGTCGACGGACTCCAGCCAGTCCAGTTCCTCGGCGTACTTGATCTCGGCGGGGGCGCGCAACAGGTCGGACATGTCAGAGGGGCCTTTCTCAGGGGAAACAGCGCGGTCGGCGCAAGGAGCGAAGGAGTGAACCGGCGGAATCAGGTGAGGAACGTCTTGAGTTCGTGGACGAGTTTGCGGATGTGGCCGGAGAGCACCGGGGCACCGAGGTCCTTGAAGCGCTCCCGGAACCACGGGTTGACGCTGCCGCGTCCGGAGCTGGTCACCGAGCCGACCGGGATGAACTTGGCACCGGAGCGGTGGATGGCGGCCATGCTTTCGAACAGTGGCTCGGAACGCCATTCGTAGAAGTCCGAGATCCACACCACGACGGTGTTGCGGGGCTCGGCGATCTTCGGCTGGGCCAGCGCCATGGCGACCGTGCCGTCGGTGCCACCGCCGAGGTTGGTGCGCAGCAGGGTCTCGAAGGGGTCGTGCACCCAGGGTGTGAGGTCGAGGGCCTGTGTGTCGTAGGCGATCAGGTGGACGTCAACCTTCGGCAGTCCGGCGAAGATCGACGCCAGGATGGTGCAGTTCACCATCGAGTCGACCATCGAGCCCGACTGGTCCACGACGACGATCAGACGCTGGGGCGTCGTCTTGCGGGCGGTGTGCCGGTAGTAGAGGCGGTCGACGTACAGCCGCTCCTCCTCCGGGCTCCAGTTGGTGAGGTTCTTCCAGATGGTGCGGTCGAGATCGAGGTTGCGGAACACTCGTTTGGGCGGGATCGAGCGGTCCAGCGCGCCGACGGTCGCCTTCTCCACCTGGGTGCGCAGTACTTCGGCGACGTCGTCGACGAAGCGCCGGATCAGGGCCTTGGCATTGGCCAGGGCGACACCGGACAGGTTGTTCTTGTCCCGCAGCAGTTGTTCGATCAGGGACATGCTCGGGGTCAGCTGTGCGGCGAGCGCCGGGTCGGCGAGTACCTCGCGCAGATGCATCCGCTTGACCAGGTCTGCTTCGATGGCGCCGAGTTCGGGGCCGATCGCGGGGATCAGCCGGTCGAGGTCCGGGGTGGTGCCACCGGTGCCGGTGCCGGTCGAACCGGCGCCGTGTCCCGCGGCCGTTCCGCCGGAACGGCCACCGCCGCGGCCGCCGCGGAGTTCGCCGGGCTCACAGCCGAGTGCGCGTTCCAGCCAGCCCGCGTCGGACTGCCACCGTGCCAACTGTCCCGCTGTGACGGTGCCGGAACCGGGGGCGAAGACGTTGAGCAGCACTTTCGACACGAGTGCCGCGCGCCGTACTTCGGCGGCCCGGTCCCGTGAGCCGTCGCCGTCGTCCGGTGCGGGATCGGGGTCCGGCGCCATCAGGCCGTCGAACTCCGCGGCCAGCCCGGGGTGGCGCTGCACGACCGAGTCGACCGAGGCCTGTGGGTCCAGCAGCGCGGGCGGCAGACCGAGGTCCTCGACGACGGCGAGGCTCGCCGATTCCAGGGTGGGTTGTTCCTCGGGGTCGAAGAGGCGGGCGAGGAGCCGCCAGTACAGGACCTGGCGGCGGTTGTCGTGCGGGTCCGCGCCGGAAGTCGGGCGGCCTTGCGTCTCGGGGATCTGTCCGGTCATTTCCGCAGCAGCCTTCCGGCTCGCTCGCGCAGTACCGAGGTGGCGTCGGTGGCGGCCTTCTCGGCCTTGGCGCCGGCCTTGTCGGTCGTGCCCCCGGCCCATCCGCCGGCGTGGAGCGCGACGGTCTTCCTGCGCACGGTCGTCCCGACGGCCAGGGGCTGGACGCTGAACGATCCGGCGTCCCAGCGCAGGAGTGCGATGCATGAGCCGGACGTCGCCACGGCGTCGGGGGTGAGCGGTCCGGCGGCCGGGACGCGGTCGATGTCGACGGTCAGGTGGTGCCCGGCGACGGTGAACGCCGGTGCGCCGCCCTTGGCCGTGGTGGTGCAGCCCTCCAGGAAGACCGGGACGGCGATACGGGCCGGGTGCCGGTCCAGCGGTGCCGTCACCGCGTCGGTGGCGGTGGGCAGGGCGACGCGGGCGGTGGTGAGGGCGTCGGCGGGCCCGCCCGTGCGGGCATGCTCGTCGTTCCAGATCAGGTCGCCCTCGGCGGTGATCGGCATGTCGGTGAGCTCCATCGAGCGGCCTTCGCAGACGGCGGCCAGGAGCGACATGTGCGGGCGGAGCAGTTGCCAGACACCGGCTCCGACGACGGTGTCCGGTTTCGGTACCGAGACGCCGGCGCGCACCAGGCGGGGCACGGAGCCGTCGGCGGGCTCGAACACCGCGTGGACCTGGGCCTGTGCGGCGGTCGCGTGTTCCTGAAGGTCGATCCCGAGCGGCAGGAGGCGCCCGGTGGCGGCGCCGGTCACGGGCGCGTCGGCCGCGCCGGGAAGTGTCAGCAGCATCGCTCGGGACCACAGGTCGGCCCAGCGGCGGACCGGAACGTGTTCGAGGGAGGCCCCCGGACAGGACGCGGCGAGTTCGGCGGAGAAGCCGTCGAGCAGGGTCGCCAGGCGGCGCAGTGCCGGGTCCGGAAGCATCGCGGTGACGACCTGCGCCGATCCGGAGACCAGTTCGTGGTCGATGCCCTGCCACCCGGAGCGGGCGAGATCGACCAGCCAGGAGCGGGCCGCGGCGAGCAGGTTGGCCGCCTGCCGACCGCCGGATACGACGACGGTCTCCTCGCCGCGGGGGCGGCCGGTCGCCTCGGCCACGCGGTCCATCAGCGCGTCGTGGACGGAGCCGAGCAGGGCCGTGCGGGCGGCGGCGAGGGCGATGAAATGGTTCTCGTCGGCGGTTCCGGCAGCCGCCTTCTCGGCCGCCTCGGCGCTCCGGGCCGCGAGCGGCGTCCCCGCGACGGCGTGGGCGAGACCGGTGAGGCCCGCGGCCCGGGCGGGCTGGGGGCGGAGCAGTCCGGCGACGAGAACCCGGTCGAAGGCGTCGACGGCCTCCAGGGCTTCGTCGAGCCCCTCCACGGTCCGGGCGAGCAGGTCGGCACGCATCACGCCACCGCCCTGGTCGGCGGGAACCACTGCATCTCCGGCAGCGGTTCGGTGGACGGGGCGAGTTCCAGGTAGGCGAGGTGGCGCAGGAAGCGGCTGAAGACGGGCGCGGCGGCCTTGGTGTCCGCCTGCGGTGGACGTGTGGTGCTCATGTCTGCGGCGAGGGTCTGCGCGCTCGGCTCCCCGTCCGCGGTCTCGACCTTCAGGTAGCGGGCGACGCGCTCGGCGCCGTACTGCAGCGCCGCCTCGTTGATCAGCGCCCGGATGTGGTTGCAGAACGAGCCGCGCGCACCGCCGCAGGGGCGGTTGTTGTTGGTGCTGCAGGCGAACGCGTAGGTGCCGGCCTCGATGGACGAGACATAGACCCGCGCGATGTCGGATCCGCTGGACACCACACCCTGCAGGCGTCCGTCGGCAAGTTCGACGAAGGGGACCTTGGCCAGCTTGCGCGGCCGGGCGGGCGCAACCACCCGTTGCGTGCTCGACCTCTCCCTGTCTGACAACACACCATCTCCTCTGCAGCAAAGGGCTTCCGCGCCGGATCGGCGGGACACTGCTGAACATAGTCGCGACCACTGACATCGACGGTGGCTCGGGAATCGCGGCGGAGACGGGCGGACGGCGGCGTCGGCCGTCGGCTCCGGCGGGCACCGGGAACGGCCCCCGCCGTACGCCCCGGGCCGTCGCCGAGGTCGGTCATCGCACCGGCGGCGCGGCGCGCTTCCTCCGCCCGGCCCGGCCCGATGGCGCGGCGTCAGACGGCCCGCGACCCGTGGCCGGTTCCGCCCGTGCCGGGGTCCGGCGTACCCGCCCGGCCGCCGTCCGGAACGTCCGCCGGGCCCCGGCCCGTGCCGGGACCGGACACCGGCGTCCCGTCCGGCACCGGGTCTCCCGTCCCCGGCGCTCCCACGCGCAGACCGTCCATCACGAGGTCCAGAAGTCGCGTCGCGCGCGGCTGCCAGTCCCCGTGCGGGTCGATCTGCCAGAGCCCGGCGATGGCGAGCAGGAAGTCCTCGGGGACGAGTCCGGGACGGATGGTGCCGGCCGCCTCGTTCGCGTTCAGCAGGAGCGAGACGGCCCGTGTCACCGGGCCGTGTCCCAGCCGGGCGAGACCGCCGTGCCCGCCGGTGGCTCCGCGCAGGGCGTCGGCGAGCCCGGCCTTGGCCATGGCGTACTGGGCGAGGCGGTCCATCCATTCCCTCAGCGCCCGGTCGGGCGTGCGGGTGCGGAGCAGTTGGGCGGCGGTGTCGGCGACCTGCCGCATCTCGTGGCGGTAGACCTCCAGCACGAGGGCCTCGCGATCGGGGAAGTTGCGGTACAGGGTGCCCTGTCCCACGCCCGCTCTTCTCGCGATGGCACTCAGCGGGACGTCCGCGGCCCCCGTCAGTTCGGCGAGCGCCGCGTCCAGGATGCGGGTGCGATTGCGCTGCGCGTCCGGGCGCAGCGGCGCGCGTCTCTCGTCCCGCACTCGGCCTCCCTCCGGATGGCGCGACCGAGCGAGTCGGCCTTGCTGAGCGGACAGCCTGCCGCTAGGTTCGACGATCAACTGGACAGTTGTCCACTTGAGTTCACCATAGCGGCAGGACCGGCCGACGCGACCGGCCGGTGCCCGGCGTCACCCGTTTTCCCCACCCGTGTCGCCCTCTCCCGCGACGTCGCCCGGCGGGATCGTCCCGTCGGACGCGCAATCCGCCATGCGAAGGAAGGCTGATCGTGGCCCCATCCACATCCGGCGTCATCACCCTGCACATCAATGACGAGACGCACACGTTACCCGTCGACCACCGCACCACCCTGCTCGACGTCCTGCGTGAGCGTCTCGATCTGACCGGCACCAAGAAGGGCTGCGACCAGGGCCAGTGCGGCGCGTGCACCGTGCTGCTCGACGGGCGTCGGGCCGTCTCCTGTCTCCAGTTCGCGGTCGCGGCCGAAGGACGCAGGATCACCACCATCGAAGGGGTGGCCGAGGGAGACCGGCTGCACCCGGTGCAGCAGGCTTTTCTCGACTTCGACGGCTACCAGTGCGGCTACTGCACACCGGGGCAGATATGTTCGGCCGTCGCGATGATCGAGGAACACGCCGCGGGCTGGCCGAGCGCCGTCACCGACGACGTCCGGCCCGAGGCCGGAGCACCGGTGCTCACCGACGAGGAGATCCGTGAGCGGATGAGCGGCAACCTGTGTCGTTGTGGCGCGTACGTGTCGATCGTGCGGGCCGTGGCACGGGCGGCGGAGGCGACGCGGGTCGACGAGGGGGCGGCATGAGGGAGTTCGGGTACGAACGCGCCGTCGACGTCGCCGATGCCGTCGCCCGGTGCGGTGCCGATCCCGATGCCCGCTTCCTCGGCGGCGGCACCAACCTCGTCGACCTGATGAGGTCCGGCGTGGAACGGCCCGCGTCGCTGGTCGATGTGTGCCGGCTCCCGCTCGACGACATCGAGGTGACGAGCGGTGGTGGGCTGCGCATCGGCGCGACCGTCACCAACAGCGACCTCGCGGCCCATCCGGAGGTACGGCGTCGATGCCCCGCGCTGGCGCAGGCCGTCCTGGCCGGCGCGTCGGGGCAGTTGCGCAACATGGCCACCGTGGGCGGCAATCTGCTCCAGCGAACCCGTTGCGGCTACTTCACCGACGTCTCCGCCCCCTGCAACAGGCGCTCCCCCGGCAGTGGCTGTCCGGCGATCGGCGGAGAGCACCGCAACCACGCGATTCTCGGCGCGTCCGAGCACTGTGTCGCCACCCATCCCTCGGACATGGCGGTCGCACTTGCCGCGTTCGACGCCGTCGTCTCGTACGAAACCACTGACGGTGCGGGCGAGTTGCCGATCACCGAGTTGTATCTCCCCGTGGGTGACACCCCGCACGCCGAGACCGCGCTGCCGCACGGGGCGTTGATCACCGGCGTCACGTTGCCGCCCGGCCGCCCCGCGGCCCGTTCGCGGTACCGGAAGGTGCGTGAACGGGCCTCGTTCGCGTTCGCGATCGGCTCGGTCGCCGCGGGTCTCGACGTCAGGGACGGGCTCGTGCACGATGTGCGCCTGGCGTTCGGAGCGGTCGCCTCCCGTCCGTGGCGGGCCCGCTCGGCCGAACGGACCCTGCTCGGCGGGCCGGTCGGGCCCGGTGCGTTCGCCGCCGCCGCGGACGCGGAACTGGCGGCGGCCGAACCCCTCCCCCACAACACGTACAAGGTGGCGCTCGTCCGCAACCTGGTCGTCGCGGTGCTCACCGAACTCGCCGAGGAGGCCGTCCGATGACCACGACACCAGAAGTCGCCCCGCGGCCCGGGGCCGTGGGTGCCGCGCGCACCCGTGTGGAGGGACGCGACAAGGTCACCGGAGCGGCCCGCTACGCCGGGGAGATTCCCTTCACCGACCTGGCGCACGGCTGGCTGGTGCTGTCGACCGTGGCCCGCGGCCGGATCAGGGCCGTCGAGGACGCCCCCGTCCTGGCGATGCCGGGGGTGCTCGCGGTGCTCCACCATGTCAACGCGCCGCGCGTCGACACCGACTACGTGGGCATGCTCGGGCGGCCCAACCCGGTCGTCGGCCTCTTCCAGCACGACCGCGTGCCCTTCATGGGCTGGCCGGTGGCGCTGGTCGTGGCCGAGACGTCCGAGCAGGCCAGGGAGGCCGCCGAGACACTGGTCGTCCGGTACGACGAGGAGCCCCACGACATCGACTTC
This sequence comes from Streptomyces sp. NPDC014734, assembly GCF_043083325.1. NCBI lineage: Bacteria > Bacillati > Actinomycetota > Actinomycetes > Kitasatosporales > Streptomycetaceae > Streptomyces > Streptomyces sp. NPDC014734. Next base: position 91,158 of record NZ_JBIBYN010000029.1, read on the forward strand.
CGTTCCGGACGTGGCGATGCGTACACGCCGGAGGACAGCCCCATGGCGCAGGCCGAGACGGAGAAGGGCGATGTGGAGGCCGAACTCGGCGCCGCCGCACTCGTCGTGGACGAGGAGTACACCACACCGGAGGAACACCACCACCCGATGGAGCCGCACGCGGCGACCGCCCGATGGGACGGGGGCCGCCTCGACGTCGTCGACGCCAACCAGGGCAGCTCCTGGGTGGCCGGCGAACTGGCGTCGCTCTTCTCCCTCGATCCGGCCTCCGTGCGGGTGCGGTCCGAGCACGTCGGCGGCGCCTTCGGCTCGAAGGGCGTCGGCCCTCACCAGGTGGCCGCCGTGATGGCCACGACCGTTCTGCAGCGCCCGGTCCGCGTCGTACTGACGCGTCGCCAGATGTTCTCCCTCGTCGGCTTCCGCAGCCCGACCGCCCAGCGGATCAGGCTCGGCGCCGATGCCGACGGGCGCCTGCGCGCCTTCGACCACCGGGCACTGAACCTGACATCGACGGTGCACGAGTTCGTCGAGTCGAGTGCCGTACTGGGGCGCGTGATGTACGACGCGGACGCGCACCACACCCTGCACCGGCTCGTGCGACTCGACGTACCCACCCCCTCCTGGATGCGCGCGCCCGGAGAGGCCCCCGGGTCCTTCGCTGTCGAATCCGCCCTCGACGAACTCGCCGAGAAGTGCGGCATCGACCCGATCGCGCTGCGCGCCCGCAACGAACCCGTCACGGGCCCGGTGTCCGGCCTGCCGTTCAGCAGCCGCAGGGTCCTCGCCTGCTTCGAGGAGGGCGCGCGCAGGTTCGGCTGGGCGGACCGCGACCCGCGCCCCCGAGTACGCCGCGAGGGACGCTGGCTGCTCGGAACCGGAACTGCGGCTGCCACCTACCCCTCGGGGGTCGGCGCGTCGACCGCGGCCGTGACCGCGGAGCAGGACGGAACCTTCACGGTCCGGGTCAACGCGGCGGACATCGGTACCGGTGCGCGGACCGCGATGGTCCTGGTGGCGGCGGACGCGCTGGCGGTGGATCCGGACCGGATCCGGGTGCGCATCGCGGACAGCGACATCGGCCCGGCGATGATCGCCGGCGGCTCGATGGGAACGCGGTCCTGGGCCTGGGCGGTGACGGTCGCGGCGGGCGAACTCGTGAAACGGCTGGCCCTGGGAGGCAGCGTCCCGCCCGAGGGAATCACCACCCGGTCCGACACCACCGAGGCCGTCGCCGCCCTGGCGAGGAAGGAACGGCATTCCTTCGGAGCGCAGTTCGCCGAGGTCGCGGTGGACGTCGCCACCGGCGAGGTACGGGTGCGGCGGCTGCTCGGCGTCTTCGCCGCGGGCACCATCGTCAACCCCCTCACCGCCCGCAGCCAGTTCGTCGGCGGAATGACGTGGGGGCTGTCCATGGCCCTGCACGAGGAGGCGGTCAGGGACCGGGCCTCGGGCGGGCACGTCGGCGCCGACCTCGCCCACTACCACTTCGCCACGCACGCGGACGTGCCACTGATCGAGGCGGACTGGGTGGACGACCCCGTGCCGGACGACCCGGTCGGGATGAAGGGCATCGGCGAGATCGGCGTCGTGGGCGTCGCCGCCGCCGTCGCCAACGCGGTGTGGCACGCGACCGGTGTGCGTCACCGGCGCCTGCCCATCGGTCCGGACCGCGTCCTGGAGACATCGGGTACGGACGGGCACGGGCCGGATCGGGCAGCCCGGCACGTCTGACGTCACCGGGCGGACGCCACGACGTGAACGGGGCCGGGACGCGGCGCCGCGGCACTCGGCGCCGCGTCCCGATGCGGTCGGGAACGCGCGTCGGCGTCCCTCACCGTCGGTCCGGTCCACGACGGGCGGTACGGAGACGGCAGCCACGCCACGCTCCCGGCGCCGTGGCCCGCGCGGCCTGATGCCACTGACGTACGCGCGAGGTAGTGCGAGGTGACGACGACATGGCGACGCGTCCGGTGAAAGGCTGGCGCACATGACGAAGCCGGGCGACCGACGGGTTCCGGAGTGGGCACATCGCGCCCCTCGCTTCCTGTCGGCCACCGGCCTCCGGCCCTTTCCACCCGCCGACGCACCGGGACCGTCCGTCCCGGGCGATGCGCTCGCCCGTCGGGCGTGCGGGGCGGTGGGCCCGGCGCCGGACGCGGGCACGGGCCCGCACGGACGCGGTGGACGCCGTACCCGTGCGCGGCCCCCTCGCCGTCACCACCTTCCGCAGCGCGGAACGCATCGACCAGGTCAAGGAGAACGTGTGACCACCCTCAGAGCCACCACGCGCCGGGCATCGGCCGTTGGCCTCGCCCTCACCGCCTGTCTCAGCGCGGTACCGACCGCGGTGGCCGCGGCCGCCGACCGCGACGGCGGCGCGGCGGCCGGGCCCGCGCTCGACCGCTACCACCACCAGCGTCTCGACTGGCACGGCTGCGCCACGGGCCCCGACGACACGGCGGGCCGCGATCTGGACCAAGCGGGCGCCCAGTGCGCGGACGTGACCGTGCCGCTGGACTACTCGGCCCCGCGGGGTCGCACCATCAACGTGGCGATCTCCCGGCTGAAGGCCACGGACACCCGCCACCGCATCGGCACACTCCTGTTCAACCCCGGTGGCCCGGGCAGCTCCGCGATCGGTCTCTCGCCGTTGATCCGCACGGTGATGAAGGATGCCGGAGCACGCTACGACATCATCGGCATGGACCCGCGCTTCGTCGGTCGCAGCACGCCCCTGGACTGCGGCTGGCCCGTCGGCACGTCCCTCTTCTCCGCCGGCACGGGCCGGGCCGGCTTCGACCGTCAGGTCACCCTGCAGAAGAGCCTTGCCGACAAGTGCCGGGCCACCAACGCGTCCGTGCTGCCGCACGTCACCACCCGAAACACCGCCCGCGACATGGACGTCATCCGCGGCGCCCTGGGAGAACGGAAGATCTCCTACCTGGGCATCTCCTACGGCACCTACCTGGGCACGGTCTACACCCAGATGTTCCCCGGCCGCTACGACCGGGTGGTGCTCGACGGGGCGCTCGATCCCGGCCGCTACAACCCGCGGCTGATGCGCGGCGTGGAACGCGAGAACGACCGGGCGCTCGCCGACTGGGCCGCCTGGGCCGCACGACGCCACAGCACCTACGGCCTCGGCCGCACCGGTGAACAGGTGCTCGGCACGATCGACCGCGTCATCGAGGCGTCCGCCCGCCGGCCGCTGACCGTCGGCACCGGGGCGGAGACGTTCCGGCTCGACGACACCCTGGTGCCCTCCGTGATCTTCATGGGGGACCCGGACGACACCGACGAGGCACGCGCGATCCTCGCCGAACAGGTCTCCGTGCTGGCCGAGGCCGCGAAGGGACGGCCCGCCCGGCCGTCGCCGCAGTTCGCCGCCGCGCTGCGGTCCATGCTCACGAGTGAGGGGGCGCAAGTCGGCGGTGTGCAGTCCGCGATCCTCTGCGGGGACGTGGCCGCCCCGCGCGATCCGGAGCGCTACTGGCGCGACATCGAACGCAGCCGCGCCGCGCATCCGGTGGTCGGTCCCCTGACCAACAACATCGGGCCGTGCGCCTTCTGGGACCGGCCCCGCGAGGAGCCCACCCGGGTGCGCCACGACGTCCCGTCCCTGATCGTGGCCGCCACCGGCGACCCGCGCACCCCCTACACGGGGAGCGTCGCGCTGCACACCATGCTTCCGAGCTCCAAGCTGATCACCCTCAAGGGCGCCAACCGGCACGCGGTCTACGGTCAGTACGGCAACACCTGCGTGGACGACAACGTGAACCGCTACCTGGTCACCGGCAAGCTGCCCGCCCACGACCGGACCTGCGTCAAGCAGGGCGCGTAGCCGCCCGCCGTTTCCGGCGTGTCACCGCCGGTCGGGGACCGGCGGCGTCACCCGGGTGATCCACGGCTGCGGGCCCCGGTCCCGGCGCGCGCGAGGTGCCGCGCCACGGCCCTCCGCCGGACATGACACCACCGGGAACAGGCATGTGTACGATCGTACGCTTCACGGCGTACGATCGTGCACATGGCTGACCACCTCACCGGGGACACCCGCACGCAGCACGAGCGCATGCTCGCCGGAGACCTCTACATCGCCGACGATCCCGCGATCGTCGAGGCGCAGCGACGCGCGCAGCGGCTGGCCTTCGCCTACCAGCAGGCGTCCGTCGAGGACTCCGGCAAGGCACGGATCGTCCTGGCGGAACTGCTCGGCGAGCTGGGCACGGGCGCCGAGATCCGTCCCCCGCTGCACGTGGACTACGGCAGCCACCTGGCCGTGGGCGAGGGGACGTTCGTCAACTTCAATCTCACCGCGCTGGACGTGGCGCCGATCCGCATCGGCCGGGACTGCCAGATCGGCCCCAACGTCCAGCTCCTCACTCCCACTCATCCGCTGGAGCCGCAGCCCAGGCGGGACAAGCTGGAGGCGGCCCTGCCGATCACGATCGGCGACAACGTGTGGCTGGGAGGCGGCGTCATCGTGCTGCCCGGCGTGACCATCGGCGACGACAGCGTCGTCGGGGCCGGGTCCGTCGTCACCCGTGACCTCCCCGCGGGCGTGGTGGCCGTCGGCAACCCGGCGCGCGTGGTCCGCTCCCTGTACGGGACGAACGACCCGGGCACGGAGGGCTGATGGCCACCGGCACCGGGCACTGGACACCGATCCGCACGACCGCGCTCTGACGGCCGAGGCCGTCGCGCTCACCACCGCCCGGCCCGTCCGGAAACGCTGACCGATGGCCCGGGCCCGGCGTCCGGCGACTGCGCCGTACCGCCGCCCTCCTCGACGGGCACGGGCCCATCGGAAGTTCGGGATCGATCCGGCCCCGGAACCGGGGCGGGCCGCGTTCCGTCCGGCACCGGGATCTCCGGCCGGCCCGAGGGGCACCTGCGGAGATCGCGCCCATGGGTGTTCCGTACACACGCAACCCCGGCCCGATTCCGGCGGGCCGGGGTTGCGTGTGTGGGTGGATGGAACGTCGGGTCAGCGGTCGCCGCCGCGGTCGCCACCACGGTCATCGCCGCGGTCGCCGTGGTGCTCGATCACGCGGAAGCTGCCGACGACTCCGTCGTGGACGTGCACGCCGCCCTTGACGTGGCCGGGGAAGACCCCGTCGCTGGAGCTGTGCGGTCCGACGGTCGCGATCGGGGCGCCGTTGTCGCAGGTGGCACCGCGGAAGACCTCGACGCTCCGACGGCTGTCGTTGCGGATGTTGAGGCTCTTCGAGCCGAGTCCGCTGATCACGACCATGCAGCCGCCGCGCTCGTCGGAGTAGGTGCGCTCGTTGATGTGGATGCGGCCTTCGTAGTGGTCGCGACCGCCGCGGTCGTGACCCCTGCCGTAGTCCTTGCCCTCGTTGCCCCTGCCCTCATTGCCCTTGCCCTCGTTGCCCTTGCCGGCGTCGCCGCCGTTGAGGGCCGTGGGGGCGGCGGCCTGCTGGACAACGGGGGCCGCCTGGGCCGGCTCGGAGGTGGCGGCCGAGGCGTAGGTGATGCCGGTGGCCGCCAGGGCCGCGGCGGCCGCTACGGCGGCGGTCACAACGGTGGAACGGGTAACCATGTCACTTCTCCTGTCTCAGAGAGGCCGGCTGAGCAGTCGACCCGAGACTGAACGTACTGACGGTCCTCATACCTGTCATATCGGACACGTTGCTCCGTGTCGCCGGAACGTCGATCGAGGTACAGAAAGTACGCCAAATGCTATTTCTAGATAATCTGATGAGCATCCAACTATCCACGAAGAAAAGCGAATTGGGACATCATTGATCCATCCGAGGGACTTCCTGAAAACCTCTCACCCCGGCAACGGCGTGTCATTCGTTGACACGATCGAGCCATCCCTCTACAGCACACCTCGTTCGCTCCCGGCCCACCGTGCGGCGCGGGCGACGCACGGCACGGCGATCCGCGCCTCGACCGCCTCCGCGCGCCGGAGCCTGCGCACGACCGCCACGTCACCCGGCGTTCATCAGGCAAGTCGACTGTCGGGTTCAGGGTTGCCGTGTCACTCCGGAGCCCGGGGGACTCCGGATTCTTCGCGTTGAGGACCAGAACGCGTGCTGAGTCGGCACAGGCGTCCGGGCCGGGCCTACGGCGCCTCGTGGACCCGAGTCAGCAGGGCCATCAGCTGGCTCTGCCCGTCCCGGGTGAGCGGCGCCAGCAGCTCGACGTTGGCGGCCCCCGCCGAGGCGCCGCAGCGGGCGAGGACGGCCGCGCCCTCCGGAGTGACGGCGATGGCGTTCTTGCGCCGGTCGGCGGGGTCCGGGGTGCGCAGGACAAGGCCCGTCTCCTGGAGGTGGTTGAGGATGCCGACCATGTCCTTGGGGTCGACGGCGAGCCGACGGCCCAGGTCGGCCTGGGTCACGGGGCCGTACTCGGCGGTCGCGGCCAGCCCCCCTACGGTTCTCATCGCATCGTTGGGGTCGCCCGATGAAATCGGATTCGGGAGGTCCTGTGCCGCGCGTTCGCCATGAAGTTGACGGTGGACCCGAGGTGCTGTTCGTCGAGCGGGTCGACGTACCGGAGGCAGGAGCCGGAGAAGTACTGATCCGGGTCGAGGCGATCGGGGTCACGCTGCCCACCGT
>NZ_JBIBYN010000030.1:0-84087 GCF_043083325.1 Streptomyces sp. NPDC014734
AAGGCACGCAAGGGCTGAACCCCACCCCATCCCCTCGCTCTCCTCCCCACGGTCCGGGACCACGTGGCACACACCCACCACACGGCCCCGGACCGCGTCCGTCCCGGGCCGTGTCAACGACCGCCGACGGCTCGCACGGACGGGCGTTCCCCGACCTTCGCGATCCTCCAGTAGGCCGACGCCGCCGCCCACACCAGCGCGAAGAGGCCGACGATGAGATAGCCGACGTCGCCCAGGTCCAGACGGGAGATCCAGCCGGTGACCGCGTCCCGCAGACCGAGCTCGTCGTGCACCACGGTGACCAGTTCGATCGTGCCGATGAGGAGAGCGACGGCGATCGACAGACCGGTGACGACGATGTTGTAGAAGACCTTGCGCACCGGGTGGGAGAAGGCCCACCGGTAGGCGAAGTTCATGAACGTGCCGTCGAGGGTGTCGAACAGGCTCATCCCCGCGGCGAACAGCAGCGGCAGACACAGGATCGCGTACCAGGGAAGCCCGGCCGCGGCCCCGCTGCCCGCCATGACCATCAGGGCGACCTCGGTGGCGGTGTCGAAACCCAGGCCGAAGAGGAGGCCGAGCGGATACATCTGCCCCGGCCCGGTGACGGACCGGGTGAACCGGCCGAGGACCCGGTTCATGAATCCGCGCGCGTTCAGGTGCCGCTCCAGTTCCGCCTCGTCGTAGCGTCCGGCCCGCATCGCCCGGAACACACGCAGGATGCCGACGAGCGCGATCAGGTTCAGCACCGCGATCAGGTAGAGGAAGGAAGCGGAGACGCTCGTACCGATCACGCCGAGGGCCCGATGCGCGCCCGAGCCCTCGTCGATCAGTGTCCCCGCGAGCCGCACTCCCCCGGCGACCAGCGCGGCCATGGCGACGACCACGCTGGAATGGCCGAGCGCGAACCAGAAACCCACCGACACGGGTCTTCCGCCGTCCGCCATCAGTTTGCGTGTCGTGTTGTCGATGGCGGCGATGTGGTCGGCGTCGAAGGCATGGCGCACACCGAGCGTGTACGCGGTGATCCCGAGCCCGATACCGAACACCTCGGAGCCTGCCTCGTAATGCCGCGGGACGACGAGCAGGAACAACACTCCGAACGCCACCACGTGCAGTACGGCCACCACCGCGAGCAGCCCCGCGGTCCGCACGGTGTCCTCGCGCCGCCATGTGGACGCGGCGGAATCGGGCAGGGGCATTCGGTCACGCTCCAGCACCTCGTGGATCACCGCACGGATCACCTCGTGGGATACCGCGGCCGGTCTCCCGGCCCACGGGTTCGCTCCGCTCGGTACCGTCGCCGCCCTTTCCGGCCGCGTACGACGGGAAAGGGGCGGCGGTGGCACTGCCGCTTCCCGGCCGCGACGGCGGAGGCCGTTCCGTTCTCGGACTTCCGAGGTCGATCACCCGTTCTCCCGGCCCCACCGTGCCGTGCGCTCCGCATTCCGGCAGGCCACATCCACCAGTGGAGCCACACGCACCATTGTGTCACCTGCATCCCCTTCGCACCTGCGTACGAGGGCCGACCGCCGCGGCACGGCCCCCGCCGCTGCCTCGCCGCACTCACCACCGCCCACCGCCGCGCCGCGGCGATCGACGCCGCGTCCCGAACCGCACCATCCGGGGCCGGGGTGGCCTGGCCACCCCGGCTCGAACATGCAACCCTGACTCGGCCCCATGCTCGACACACCGTCAGGCACGCGTCCCCACCAACGCGGCTCGGACGCGGAGCGGTTCATCGCCCGGCCCGGTCGCGACGACACCAGCTTTCTGATGCGGGGAAGCACTCTCCGCCCCGCAGGAACGGAGTCGCATATGGCACACGGTCGCACCAACTCGCCGCACGCGTACCACGGTTCGCCGCCCACTTTCGGCATCGAGGAGGAATTCCTGCTGCTGGACCCGGAGACGGGCCACCTGGCGGCCCAGGCGCCCCTCGTCCTGCGCGGTGCCGTACCCGCCGCCGGCGCGCTGACCGAGGAGATCACCCGGTTCCAGGTGGAGGCCGCCACCCCCGTCTGCCGCTCCGCCGCTCAGGCCCACCACCACGTGGCGGCGGCACGGCACGCGCTCTCCGAATCCGCGGAGCACCATGGTCTCGGCCTCGCCGCCGTAGGCTGCGCCCCGTACGGCGCCCCCGTGACCCTGCCGCTCACCGACAAACCCCGCTACCACCGCATCAGCAGTCGCTTCGGCGACCTGGTGGAGTCCCACACCGTGTGCGGCTGTCACGTGCACGTGGGCATGCCCGACCTCCCCACCGCCCTCGCCGTCTCCAACCACTTACGCCCCCATCTGCCCACGTTGCTCGCGCTCAGCGCCAACTCCCCCTTCTACCGGGGGCGGGACACCGGCCATGCCAGTTGGCGCAACATCCTCTGGTCACGTCTCCCCTCCGCCGGGCCCCCGCCGCCGTTCCGCACTCCGGACGACTACCACCGCGCCGTCGACGCGTTGTTGAGCTGCGGTGCCGCTCTCGACTCGAGGATGGTCTACTGGTTCATCCGGCCCGCCCCGCACCTGCCCACGCTGGAGATCCGCGTCGCCGACGTGGCCGCCACCACCGAGGAGGCGCTGCTGCTCGGCCTCCTCGTCCGCGGCCTGGCCACCACCGCCCTCCGCGCCGTCGCCGACGACCGCCCCGCCGCCGACGTTCCCGACCGGTTACTCCGCCTCGCCCTGTGGCGTGCCGCGCACGACGGCCTGGAGGGGGACGGTCTGGACACCGCCACCGGTGACCTGACACCCGCCCGTGCGCTGCTCGACCGTTCGGTGGGGGACGCGCTGCCCGGGCTGGACGCCTGCGGCGACACCGCCGTCGTCACCGGCCTGGTCGACCGACTGCTCCGCTCCGGCAGCGGAGCCCACCGTCAGCGGGCCGCTCACGCGCGCCGCGGCAGGTTCAGCGACGTCACCGCCCTGCTGGTCGAGCAGACCCGTGCGCCGTCGCCCGCGCAGGGTTCCTGACCACGGACGACTCCGTCCCGCTCCGGGCGCGGACGACCGGCGGTACGAGGCGGCGCGCCCCGGCGGGCCGCCGCGAACAGCGGCCCGGCCCGGCCGCCGGACGGCGGTGCCACGACCGGGGCGTCACCGCCCACCTGACGACACGGGCCCGCGCCGGGACCGGGGCGAGCGTACGCCGGCATGACCATGGCGGCGGCGCACGCTGCGGGCGCCTCCCACGAACTCGGCCGGATCGCGCCGGCCACCTCGCCGACCTCACCGTGTTCGCGGCCGGTCCACTCCGTCTCGCCCCGCAGGCACAGCCCGGCAACGCCGACCTCGCGACGGTCGTCGGCGGTGCCGTGCGGCTCCACCCGAACACCGCGAAAGGACGCTCGTGACCACGACGTCGATCCCCCGCCCCGACCACCGTCGGCACGTCGCCGCCGACGCCGATCCGCACACCCGCGGCATCGCCCGCGGTGAACAACTGCGTGACGGCATCCCCGACGCGATCGACGCGTACGACCGCCTCTTCGCGCTCGGGGGCATCGCCCCCGCACGGGTGCGCGAGGACGCCGAACGCGCCCTCGACTCCGTCGGGGCATTCCGTCCGGGGGCACGCGCCGAGATCGAGGGGATCGCCCGGGGAGCGGGCGTGGAGGTGTGGCGCGTCGCCGCCCTCGACGCGCGCACCGAGATCCTCGCGCGCAGCGCCGCCGTGCCGCCCGGCGAATGCACCACGCTCGTGCACCGCACCGCCGGGGACGGCCGTTCGGCCCCGGCCGTGTTCGGCGTCCCGACCTGGGACTGGCACTTCGAGCTGAACGAGATGTGGCACACGCAGGAGGTGCGCGGCGGCAGGCACGATGTGCCGGTCTCACCGAGAACGGCATCCTCGGGAAGATCGGCGTCAACAGCGCCGGTCTCGCCCTGCACTTCAACATCCTCGGCCATGCCCTCGACGGCACCGGCGGCGTCCCGGTGCACGTGCTGGCGGCGATCGTCCCGGCGGAGGCGGGCAGCGTCGCCGAGGCCGTCGAGATCGTGCGCGGCGCACCGCTCGCCTCCTCCGGATCGTTCGCTCTCCTCGACGGGACGGACACCGTCCTGCTCGACCTGAGCCCGGTGGGTGTGTTCCCCGTGCGATCCGGCGGCGGCACGTTCGTGCGCACCAACCACTTCCTGACTCCGACTCCGGCGGCGGACGAGAAGACCTGGCTCTACCAGCCCGATTCCGGTGAGCGCCGCGACTTCGTCCGAGCCCGTCTCGCTGCCGCCCCGCCGCCGGTCACGCCCGACGACCTCGTGGGCTTCCTGGTGACGGGGAAGGGGGAACCGCCGGTGACCTGCCTGCCCGACCCGGACGAGCCGCTCGGCCGACGCTGGGCGAGCCTCGCCACCGTCGTCCTCGAACCGGCGACGCGCGCGGCCAGGATCCTGGACGGCACCCCCGCAGACATCGGCACGCGCGACTGGCGCGTCCTCACGGCCGGCCGATCCGGACCGGCGGCGGCCCGTGCCCCGGGGCGCGCCCCCGCCGGACGGCCGCCGGTCCGCTCCCGGTCCGCGGGCGTGCGTGCCCGACGACGCTCCCGCCCGCCGGGGATTACGGGACGGCCGTAGACTTCACGGACAGTGGCGTCCTGTGTGATCGGCGCCCGAATCGCGGAAGAGTCGGTCTGGAGGCACGGCCGTGCATGGTGAGTACAAGGTCCCGGGCGGCAAGCTCGTCGTCGTCGACCTGGACGTCGAGGGCGGCGCGTTGCGGAACGTGCGGGTGGCCGGGGACTTCTTCCTGGAACCGGACGAGGCGATCCTGGCGATCGACGCGGCGCTGGAGGGCGCTCCGGCCAACACCGCCACCGCCCAACTCGCCGCCCGGATCGACGCGGTGCTGCCCGCCTCGACGGTGATGCTGGGTCTCACCTCCGAGGGCGTAGCCGTCGCCGTACGGCGGGCGCTCGCGCAGGCCACCGAGTGGAGCGACTACGACTGGCAGCTCATCCACGAGGACCCCCAGTCCCCCGAGCTCCACATGGCGCTCGACGAGGTCATCACCGCCGAGGTGGCGGCGGGCCGTCGCCCGCCCACGCTCCGGGTGTGGGAGTGGGCCTCGCCCGCCGTGATCATCGGCAGCTTCCAGTCGCTGCGCAACGAGGTGGACCCGGCGGGCGCCGAACGCCACGGTGTCACGGTCGTCCGCCGCATCTCCGGCGGCGGTGCCATGTTCGTGGAGCCCGGCAACACGATCACGTACTCCCTCTCCGTGCCGGACGCCCTCGTCTCCGGGCTGTCGTTCGCCGACAGCTACGCCTATCTCGACGACTGGGTGCTCGGTGCGCTCGGCGACATGGGCATCAAGGCCTGGTACCAGCCGCTCAACGACATCGCGACCGAGGTCGGGAAGATCGCGGGTGCGGCCCAGAAGCGCGTCGTGGGCCCGGCCGGCGGGTCCGGTGCGGTACTGCACCACGTGACGATGTCCTACGACATCGACGCCGACAAGATGCTCGACGTCCTGCGCATCGGCAAGGAGAAGATGTCCGACAAGGGCACCAAGAGCGCCAAGAAGCGCGTCGACCCGCTCCGTCGGCAGACCGGCCTCCCCCGCGCCGCGGTCATCGACAACATGATCGACTCCTTCCGCAGGCGCCACGGCCTGACCGCGGGCGAGGTCACGTCGGAGGAGATGGCCCGCGCCGAGGAACTCGTACGCACCAAGTTCGGTACGGCCGAGTGGACGGCCCGGGTTCCGTAACCGGGTCGGTGCACTCGGTACGCAGAGGGGAACCCCGGCGGGAATCACACGGATTCCCGCCGGGGTTCCCCCCTTCCGGGCTTCTGCCCGAAGTCGTGGCGCTACACGTCGGCCGCACCGGCCGGGGTCGGCTCGCCGTTCGCCTGCCGCGGCACACGTACCCGCTGGGCCCCGGGCTCTTCGGCCCCGGCGTCGGCGTCGGACCCGGGGCGTCCCGCGGCCAGCCGGGCGGCGAAGCGCGGCCAGACGAACAGGACGACGGGGAAGATGGCGTATCCGATGCGGGTGGCCGGGGACAGGGCGATCGCGAAGAACAGCCCGTAGGCGAGCCGATCGGCAGCGGCGACGGGGGTCCGCGGCGGACGGACCAGCAGCGACACACCCACGCCCAGAGCGCTCAGCGCGATGAGCGCCACGGTGACCGTCCGGCCGTGCGGGACCAGCGTCACGATCAGGTGGCCGAGCAGCGGGCTCTGTGCGGTCGACGCCGCCTCCCCCAGTCCCAGCGGATAGAGGATCACGTTCCGGTAGAAGGCGTCGATGTTCACCAGGGCCACGGGCACGGTGCAGAGCACGGCGATACCGACGGCCACGCCCGCGCACTTGACGGCGGCACGCCTGCCGCAGCACACGGCGAACATGGCGACGATCACCGGCAGGGCGGGCCATGCGGTCCACTTGAGCGCGGCAGCCGCCCCCAGGGCCAGACCCGCACCCAGGGCATTGCGCCGCTCGGCGAACGCAAGGGCCAGACAGATGAGCCCGATGATCGGCGGGTCGACGCCTCCGGTGGTCAGCGGCAGCGCGACGACGGGGCAGGCGAGCAGCCAGAAGACGCCCGTCGCGGCGTCGATGCCGCCGACGGTCCGCCGGGCACCTGCGGCGCCGTCGCCCCGGCCCCCGGTCAGCACCCGCACGGCCCCGAGCACGGCTGCCAGGAATCCGAGGACGAACCACAGCCGGGCGCTGGTGAACGGTGTGTCCCCGAACATCACGTGCGGGAGCCCGAAGACCGACATGCCGGGAAGGTAAGGATCGAAGTCGGGCACCACGTGCGGTGCGGCGTTGTACGCGGTGCCGGAGGAGACCAGCAGGTCCGCCGACCGTTCCACGACGCCGACCTCCATCTGCGCCTTGTCGATCGCGACGAGGTACAGCAGGGGGGCGAGCGCCGATCCCGCGGCCGCGATCACGGCGGGGACCCGGGCCCACGGGGTGGCGGACACCACCGCGGCCAGCGCGGCGATCGTGTACCCGACCGCGGCGATGAGGCCCCACGCCTCGTGCCCCGTGCCGGAGGGCGAGGAGAGGCCCACCGCGAGGGCCGACACGGCGGACACCAGCAGCACCGGCCAGTCCCAACGGCGCAGCCGCGAGACGGACCCGTGCGTGGGGTCGGGGCGCGTCCGCGTATTCCGCGTCGTCGTCGGCATCGTCACCAGCCCCGGCCGTGTATTCGGAAGCTGGGCACGGCGAGGTCGCGCGTGCGCGGCCGCGCACGACGCGCGGGCTGACCACATGGGGGGAAGGTGGGGAACATGCAGCGGACTATACTCACCGGCCGTAGATCGTATGATCACGTCCGCATGCGGGTTCATGTGTGCAGGAGTGCCCGTATCGCGGGTGCGTGCATGACGGGTTCGTGTACATGGCGATGAGCACGACATGCGGGGTGTGCACGGGCGGGCTGTCGCCGGAGCCCGCCGCATCGCGCGCCGGAGCCGGTCACATCGCGCCGGGCGGCAGCTCCTGCTCGGTCCAGATGACCTTCCCCTCGGGGGTGTAGCGGGTGCCCCACCGGCGGGTGAGCTGGGCGACCAGGAAGAGGCCGCGCCCGCCTTCGTCGGTGGTCCTGGCGTGCCGCAGCCGGGGCGAGGTGCTGCTGGCGTCCGAGACCTCGCAGATCAGGACGGACTGGCGCAGCAGCCGCAGCCGGATCGGGCCGTCGGCGTACCGCAGCGCGTTGGTGACGAGTTCGCTGACGATCAGCTCGGTCGTCATCTCCATTTCCTCCAGTCCCCAGCTCCGCAGCAGCCGGGCCGTGCGGGCCCGGACACCGGCGACGGCGGCCGGATCGGCCGGTACCTCCCACGAGACGACGTGGTCGGCGCTCAGCTCGTGGGTGCGGGCGAGCAGCAGGGCGACGTCGTCGGGCTGCGGGACGGGCAGGAGCTGCTCCACGACGGACTCGCACAGTGCGTCGAGTGAGAGCCCGCGCTGGGCGAGCGCGCCGCCGAGCCGGGACATGCCGAGTTCGGCGTCCCGGTCCCTGCTCTCGATGAGCCCGTCGGTGTAGAGGCCGATGAGACTGCCCTCCGGCAGTGCGATCTCGGCGGTCTCGAAGGGCATTCCGCCAAGGCCGAGCGGGGGGCCGGCGGGCAGTTCGGGGAAGCTGACGCGCCCGTCCGGGGAGACGACGGCGGGGGGCGGGTGACCGGCGCGGGCCATGGTGCAGAGCTGGGTGACCGGGTCGTAGATCGCGTACAGGCAGGTGGCGCCGAGGACCGTCGTGTCGCTCGCCCCGCCCTCGGGTTCCTCCTCGCTCAGACGGATCACGAGGTCGTCGAGGTGGGCCAGGAGCTCGTCGGGGGGCAGGTCCATGTCGGCGAGGGTGTGCACCGCGGTGCGCAGCCGCCCCATGGTCGCGGCGGCGCTTATGCCGTGTCCGACGACGTCGCCGACGACCAGGGCGACCCGGGCGCCGGACAGCGGGATCACGTCGAACCAGTCTCCCCCGACGCCGTCCTTGGCGTCCGCCGGGAGGTACGAGGAGGCCACGTCCAGGGCCATCCCGCC
Organism: Streptomyces sp. NPDC014734; assembly: GCF_043083325.1. Taxonomy (NCBI): domain Bacteria; kingdom Bacillati; phylum Actinomycetota; class Actinomycetes; order Kitasatosporales; family Streptomycetaceae; genus Streptomyces; species Streptomyces sp. NPDC014734. The sequence goes on from NZ_JBIBYN010000030.1 coordinate 8,507, forward strand.
GGGCAGGGTGTGCGGGAGCAGGCTGCGCTGCAGGGTCAGGGCCGCGGCGTGCTCGCGGGTGTAGCGGCGGGCGTTGTCCACGCACACGGCGGCCCGTGCCACCAGTTCGCGGGCGGGCAGGACGTCGTCCGGTTCGAAGGGGGCCAGGTTCACCGACCGTACGAAGGTGGTGAGTCCGAGCACCGTGTCCCTGGCCCTCATGGGTACGGCGATGAGGGAGTGGAGGCCGAACTCACGGATGCGTGCGGCGCGTTCCGGTTCCTCGACGGTCATCAGATGGCTGAAGGAGTTGAGGACCGGGATCAGGACGGGTTCGCCCTCGACGAGGAACCGGAAGTCGTGCGGCGGCGGCACGAAGTCGACCCGTTCCCCGATCCGGCGGATCGCTTCCGGGCAGCCCTCGCGCACCGAGCTCATCCCGGCGCGCCGCATCCGCGGCCGGGACGACGACGCGCCCGTGCGCGCGTCACTGCCCGGGAGCGGTGCGGCGGGGAATGCCGCGGGTCCGGGGCCACTGGACCGGACGCCCGGTTCCCCGGGGCTGGCGACGGGCTCCAGCAGGTCGACGAGAACGAGGTCGGCGAAGCGCGGCACCGCGAAGTCGGCGAGTTCCTGGGCGGTCCGCATCACGTCGAGGGTGCTGCCGATCCGGGCTCCGGCGTCGTTGACCAGGGCCAGGCGCTGCTGGGCCTTCCACCGGTCGGTGACGTCCAGGACCATGTAGCAGATGCCGGTGACCGTGTCGTCGCCGTCGGTCAGGGGGAGGAACGAGGTGGAGTAGGCGCGTCGGCGGTGCGGGTCGGCCCAGCTCCAGCCCTGGTACTCGTAGTCGATGACGGGGACGCCGGTCTCCAGCACGCTGTGCATCAGCGCCTCGATGGCGCCCGCCTCCATCCCCGGGAGCACCTCGCTCATCCGGCGTCCCACCCGGTGCTCGCGCGGGACGCCGCCGAAGCGTTCCAGGGTGTCGTTCATCCAGACGTAGCGCAGTTGCGGGTCCATCACCGCCATGCCGATCGGCGAATTGGTCAGGAAGGCGTCCAGCACGGACTGGCCCACCGCCCATTCCGGCCTGCGTTCGCGCGCCGAGACCAGGAACGTCTCCCGGCCGTCCAGGTGGAACGAGGCGGAGACCCGCAGGTCCACGGCGATCCGCTCTCCGTCGCGGCGCCGCACCTCGCCGCCCCCGCTCCACCCGACGCCCGCGCGGCAGCGTTCGGCGATCACGGCCACCCGGACCGGGTTCTCGGGCATCGCGAGCAGGGAGGCCGCGGGCCGCCCGACGACCTCGGCGGCGCGGTATCCCAGCAGGTCCTGTGCGCTCTGCGTCCAGCCGACGACCGTCCCCGTGCCGGAGACCACCGCGGTCGCGTCGTTCGCCGTGTCGACGGAGTGCCGGGGAAGGCTGGGCCGCGGCGGTTCGGCGCCGGACGCCGGCGGGGGGCCTGCGGACGCCATGCTGGTCACCACCCATCGCTCCGGTACCCGTCCACTCGGGTCCATTCCATGGTCCTGCCTGTGGCGCTCCCGTGCGAACGTCGTTCGCCGTCCGGCGGACGGCTGGGGCCCGGACGGCGTTCCCGGCGGGTGGGATCACCCGGTCGTGGCCCGGTGGGCCGGTCGGGTGGTCCGGTGGCGAGGCCACCGTCCGGTCGGCGCCCTCCCGACCGGACGACACCGGTCCGAAGGCACGGCCCGAAGCCCGTCGACAGGCCCTCAGGGGGACGGGGCGGGTGGCCGGTGCTCGTACCAGCGCCGGTCGGCCTCCAGCTGGGCGGCGACCGAGATCAGCAGTTCCTCGCTGCGGGAGGGGCCCAGCAACTGGGCGCCGACGGGCAGCCCGTCGGCGGTGAATCCGGCGGGCACGTTGATGCCGGGCCAGCCCAGGACGTTCCAGGGCCAGGCATACGGGCACGCCTCGGCCATCGCCGCGTCGGTGCGCCAGGCGCTCAGTCCGTCGAACCTGCCGATCGGGGGCGGGGGCAGCGCCGTCGTCGGGGTGAGCAGCATGTCGTACCCGGCGCCGGTGCCGGACGTGCGGAAGAAGGCGCCGATCCTGCGGTGCTGGCGCACCTCCCTCGCCCGGGCCGCCCGGACCACCCGGCCGCCGAGCCGGGTCCCGGTCCGCAGCGCGCTGCGGGTACGGGGATCGAGGAGGGCCGGGTCCGGGTGGCGTGCGGCGAGTTCCGCGATGCCCGCGGTGGCGCGGGGGACGAAGCCGAGGCCGATCAGCCCGTAGCGCGGCCGGGCCTCCTCGACGTCGTGGCCGAGTCCGGCGAGGGCCTCGGCGATCTCGGTGACGGCCCGTCGCACATCGGGGTGGGGCTCGGAGCGGGTGAGGGTGAGCGGGGGACGCCAGGCGACGGCGATGCGCAGGCGGCCGGGGTCGCGGCGGGCGGCGGCGGACGCCTCGACGGCGGGCGGGCGGTGCGGGTCGTCCGGGTGGGGTCCGGCGACGGCGTCGAGCAGCAGGGCGGCGTCGGCGACGGTCCTGGCCAGGGGCCCGTTGACGGTGAGTCCCTGGAAGGCGTCGCTCTGCGGGTGGACGGAGATCCGGCCGCGCTGCGGTTTGATGCCGACGAGATGGGTCCAGGCCGCGGGGATGCGGACGGAGCCGGCGCCGTCCGACCCGAGGGCGGCGGGCACGAGCCCGGCGGCGACGGCCGCGGCGGAACCGCCGGACGAACCGCCGGGGGTGTGTCCGGTGTGCCACGGGTTGCGGGTCGCTCCGAAGGCGCGGCCCTCGGTGAACGGCCACTGCCCGAGTTCGCAGGAGTTGGTCTTGCCGACGATCACGGCGCCCGCGGCCCGCAGTCTGCGCACGGCCTCGCTGTCCGCCGCGGCGACGGGCAGGTCGCCGTCGCAGCCGAAGTAGGTGGGCATCCCGAGGACGTCGGTGTCGTCCTTGACCGCGACCGGTACCCCGAGCAGGGGCAGCCGCTCCCCCGCGCCGAGCCGTCGGTCGGCCTCGGCGGCCTCGGCGAGCGCGGCCTCCGCGCGCAGATGCCGGAAGGCGTTGAGGGTGCTCCGGCTCGCCTCGATCCGGTTCAGCGCCTCGGACACCTGCTGGACGGAGGTGGTACGCCCCTCGGCCAGTTCCCGTGCGCTGTCGGCCAGTCCGGGCGGGCGGACCGGCTCGGCGGTCGTCACCGCTTGCGTCGAGGACATGGGCTGCCCGCCTTCCCTCGTGTCGGCGGGCCGTGCCCGCGTCCGTGCGTCCGAACACCCTTACCGGAGGGTAACGACTGAGGGACGGTCCGCTCAACCGTTCGGCGGGGAGGCCGGAGGGGGTGCGGACGTCGTCGGCCGCGCGGACGCCCGGCGCACGTGGGGCACAGGAGCGTGCGGCGTGGGGTGAGGGACGTCCGGTGGACCGCCGTACCCCGTTCCCCGCGCCGCGCGCGCCGTTCCGCCCCGTCGTACGCTCGGATGGACCTGATCGCACGCCTCGACAGGCCCCCGAGGGGCCCTCCGGAGGGAGGCGCCGTGACCAACCGACGCAGCGGCACACCCCGAGCCGTCCGTGTGGCGGCCCTGGTGCTGGGACTCACGAGTGGTGGCCTCGTCGGCGGTGGGGTGGCCCGGGCGGACAACGGCATCGACACGCTCTCCGCCCAGCAGATCGCCGATCGCTCGCGCGACGCGCTGTTGAGCGTCCGCTCCCTGCACGTCGACACGCGGGGCGACCTGAAGGGACGCAACCCCTCGGCGGCGCTGGACCTCACCCTGGACCGGAACGGCGACTGCGACGGCTCGGTGGACCTCGGCGGTACCCGGGGCTCGGTCCGCGTCGTGAAGCGCGGCGACGACGTGTGGGCCAAACCGGACGCGAATTTCTGGAAGAACCAGGTCCCGGTCGGCGGTCCGGCGTTCGCCGCGATCCTGAACGGGCGCTGGATGAAGGCGACGGCCGACGATCCCAGGCTGCGCGGTGTGACCGACGCGTGCGATCTCGACGCGTTCCGCCATGTGGTCGTCGACAACGCGGACAACGACCGGGGAACGCTGAACAAGGGCCGGCGGACCACCCTCGACGGGGCTCCCGTGGTCCCGCTGACCAGGATCAGGGACGACCGGACACTGACGATGTACGTCGCCGCCACCGGCAGGCCGTACCCGTTGAAGATCACGGTGGAGGGGGGCGGGCCGCACGCGGTCGTCAACCTCTCGGCCTTCGGCCGACCGGTGCCCGCGGCGACGCCGCCACCCGACGAGACCTACGACATCAACGCACTGCTGAACCGTTCGACGGCCCCGGTGTGACCGTCGCGGGACCGGGTCAGACGGACGCGGCGGGAATGATCCGGGACCCGTAGGCGTCGATCGTCGCCTCGCGCGCGTCGTGCATGGCGTAGACGGCGAACTGGTCGACGCCGAGGCCGCGCAGGGCGCGGAGCTTGTCGATGTGTGCCTCGGCGGGGCCCAGCAGACAGAAGCGGTCGACGATCTCGTCCGGAACGAACGCCGTGTCCGGGTTTCCGGTGCGGCCGTGGTGGCTGTAGTCGTAGCCGTGCCGTTCCTTGATGTAGGCGGTGAGCTCGTCCGGGACCATGCCGGAGTGCTCGCCGTACCGGGCGACCAGGTCCGCGACATGGTTGCCGACCATGCCTCCGAACCAACGGCACTGCTCACGGGCGTGGTCGAGGTCGTCGCCGACGTAGGCGGGGGCCGCCACACAGATGGTGACCGAGTCCGGGTCGCGGCCGGCCTCCGCGGCGGCGTTTCGCACCGCCTTGACCATCCATTCGGTGAGGAACGGGTCGGCGAGCTGGAGGATGAAACCGTCAGCCTTCCGCCCGGCGAGGGCGAGCGCCTTGGGACCGTAGGCCGCCATCCAGACCGGCAGCCTGCCGTCCTTCACCCACGGAATGCGCAGCCGCTGACCGTCGACGTCCGCCTCCCGCCCCTCGGCGAGGTCGCGGATGACGTCGATGGCCTCGCCGAGGCGGGCCAGGGTGTTCGGACTGCGTCCGGCGACACGCATCGCCGAGTCGCCCCGGCCGATGCCGCAGACGGTGCGGTTGCCGTACATGTCGTTGAGGGTGGCGAAGGTGGAGGCGGTGACCTCCCAGGTGCGGGTGCCGGGATTGGTGACCATGGGGCCGACGACGAGGTGTTCGGTGTGTTCGAGGATCCGGCTGTAGATGACGAACGGTTCCTGCCAGAGCACCGCCGAGTCGAAGGTCCAGCCGTAGCGGAAGCCGTTGCGTTCGGCGCGGCGCATCAGATCGACGACGGCCGAGGCGGGCGGGTCGGTCTGGAGAACGAGTCCGAAGTCCATGCGGGTGCTCCTAGTCCAGGTGCTGGCAGGTGGCGCGCGGGAACGCGGAACCGGTGTGCCGTCGCGGTGGCTTCGCGCGCATACCGTCCTCCCCATGCTTGGGTCCGCGAGTGCTCGCACGCACGTCGGCAGAGGCTCTACGGGTGCCGCCCGCGCGTGCCGCGCCCCGCGGACGCCCGTTCCGCAGAGGCGTGCCGCACCGGTGCGACGGCACGTGAGGCAGCCGCGGAGGGACCATCCTGGACTGCCTGCCGGCCCTTGGGAAGAGGCCGTCGCGCCGCGCGAGTCGGGCCCGTGCCGGATACCGCACGGCCGGCCACCCCGTTCGGAAGTCTCCGCCCGGGAGGGAACCGGGGTGGCCGGCGGTCGGCACAGGAGCACTCAGCCGGCGTACTCGCCGATCCCCCGCGGCACGTAGCACCCGTGCCCCGCGTGCCCCACATGGGTACGGCCGGCGATCACCGGAACGCCGCGGGAGAGCACCGTTTCCACCCGTCCCGTCACCCGCTTGCCCTCGTAGGCCGAGTAGTCGACGTTCATGTGATGCGTCCGGGCGGACATGACCTGTTTCGCGTGCGGGTCGTAGACGACGATGTCGGCGTCGGCCCCGGGGGCGATCGTGCCCTTCTTCGGATAGAGGCCGAACATCCGCGCGGGCGCCGCGCAGGCGATCTCGATCCAGCGGCGACGGCTGATGTGCCCGTCGACGACGGCCTGGTGCAGCAGGTCCATGCGGTTCTCGACGCCCGGCATGCCGTTCGGGATCTTCGAGAAGTCCCCCCGGCCCAGTTCCTTCTGCCCCTTGAAGCAGAACGGGCAGTGGTCGGTGGAGACCACCTGGAGATCGTTGGTCCGCAGCCCGCGCCACAGGGCCGCCTGGTGCTCGACCGGGCGCAGCGGGGTGGAGCAGACGTACTTCGCGCCCTCGAATCCGGGCTCGGCCAGGTTGTCGGTCGACAGGAAGAGGTACTGCGGGCAGGTCTCGCCGAAGACGGGCAGGCCCTCGTCTCGGGCGCGCGCGAGTTCGGCGACCGCCTCCTGCGCGGACACGTGGACCACGTAGAGGGGAGCACCCGCCACCTGGCTCAGCCGGATCACCCGGTGTGTCGCCTCCGCCTCCAGGAGCGCCTTGCGGACCTCGCCGTGGTGGCGCGGGTCCCTCTCGCCACGCGCCAGCGCCTGCTCCACCAGAACGTCGATCGCGAGACCGTTCTCCGCGTGTGTCATCACCAGACCCCCGTTGGAGGCGGCCCGTTGCATGGCCCGGAGGATCTGGCCGTCGTCGGAGAGGAAGACCCCCGGATAGGCGGTGAAGAGCTTGAACGAGGTGACGCCGGCCGAGACGAGCGCGTCCATCTCCTTGAGCGAGGACTCGTTCACATCGGACATGATCATGTGGAAGGCGTAGTCGACGGCGCACTTCCCGTCCGCCTTCTCGTGCCAGGCGTCGAGCCCTTCGACGAGCGAACCGCCCCTGGGCTGAATGGCGAAATCGACGATGGTGGTGGTGCCGCCCCAGGCCGCTGCCAGGGTCCCCGTCTCGAAGGTGTCCGAGGCGAGCGTGCCGCCGAACGGCATCTCCATGTGCGTATGGGCGTCGACACCGCCGGGAATGACGTACTTCCTCGTGGCGTCGATGACGCGGTCGGCGGTCCACCCATGGCTGCCGTGGGTGGCCATGGCCACCACCCGGCCGCCCTCGACGAGCACGTCGGCGTGGAGTTCGTCGGAGGCGGTGATGACCAGGCCGCCGGTGATCAGAGTGCGGGTCACAGCTTCTGCTCCATTCGCGTCGGATACGGGGGTACTGGCGTGCGGGCCGGAACGTCGGCGCCGCCCGTCCCCGGGGCGTCGCCGGGAAGGCGTCGAAGAGCCGGACGCGGCGAGCCGCCCCGGCCGCTCCCGGCACCGGTCCGTTCCGGCGGGTCAAAGCACCGTTCAGGCCGGGCAACCCCTCCTCGCAGCGACGGAACGGGCCATCTACGCACGTAGATACGGCGTGTGGTGACGAACGTAGAAGCGGGTTACCCACTGTGGCAATACCGCGGCGGCCAACCGCCGAAGACATTTCCGTTTCCCCCTCCCGGCACTCCACCGGCCCAGAGCACACCCCGGCGCGACCGGACGCACACCGGAATCCGTCGGCAGGCGGATCCGGCGCCGGGAACAACACATCGGGATCCGGCGGCCGGGAACGACGCATCGGGATCCGACGACCGGGAACGACACCCTCCGCCCGGCGACCCCTTCATAACGAAATGATGACGGGTCTGGTCCACATGTTGGGTACGGTTCACGCTCCGGTCCCGTGCGCGGCGCGGTCCGCTCACCACCGGAGGCGAGTCTGAACACCTCACCGGGCGCCCCCGTTGCCCGGTGTCCACCGACCGATCCCGGAGGATCACGTGTCCCTGTCGCGCTCCGCGCGTACGGTGCTGGCCGCCGCCACCGTCGCCGCCGTCGCTCTGCCGCTCGCCACCACGGTCGCCCACGCCCAGGACTCCACGGCCGCGCCGACCGCCCCGTACGCCGGCCTGCCGTCCGGCACCAAGCAGGCGAAGACCCTGGTCATCGGCATCGACGGCGCCACCTTCGACGCCTTCTCGCGTGCCGACGTACCGCGTCTGAACCAGCTCATGGCCGAGGGCCTGACCGCACGCAGCAACCTCTACGCCGCCCCGATGGCCCCGACCGTATCGGGGGCCGGCTGGTCGTCGATCGCCACGGGGGTCTGGCCCGACAAGCACAACGTGAAGGACAACGACTTCACCAACCCGAACTACGGGCAGTACCCGGACTACGCGACCCGGCTGGAGACCGCCGACCCGGACGTCTCCACCCTGGTCGTCGGCACCTGGAGTCCGATCCCGCAGAAGATATTCGGGGAGAAGACCGATCTGCGGATCGCGGGCGGCAACGACGAGGGCACCACCACCAAGGCGGCGGACTACCTCGCGCACGGCAACCCCGACTCGGCCTTCGTCCACCTCGACGAGGTCGACGGCGCCGGTCACAGCACCGGCTCCGCGAGCGCCGCCTACCTCAAGGCCCTGAACACCGCCGACGGCCAGATCGGCCGACTGCTCGACGCCGTGGCCTCCCGTCCGACCTACGCCGACGAGGACTGGCTCGTCGTCGTCACCGCCGACCACGGCCACACCCCCACCGGCGGCCACGGCGGCAACACCCCGCTGGAGCGCGGCACGTTCGTGATCGCCCGGGGCCAGGGCATCGCCCCCGGCTCGGTGCGCCACGACGTCAAGATCACCGACATCGCGCCGACGGTCCTGCGCCACGAGGGCGTCGCCACCGACCCGGCCTGGAACCTCGACGGCACGGCGCTCGACCGGCTGGAGCCCGACGCCTTCGACTCGCTGCGCGGTTCGCTCCGCGGCCCCGTCGACGAGACGAAGCTCCCGGCCGACACCAGGGGCTGGACGAACACCGCGCCCGAGGGCTGGTCCATCGACAACTCGAGGATGCCCGCCGGCGGCGTCACCGAATGGCGCGGCTGGGCCTTCGCCACCGACGAGTTCTGGTCCAACACCGAGCGCGGCCAGGGCCGCGAGACCAACGTCCGCGCCCGCGACGTGTTCGCGGTCGCCGACTCCGACGAGTGGGACGACAAGGCGCACGCCGCCGGGCAGTTCGACTCCACTCTGGTCAGCCCCGCGTACAAGCTGAACGGGGCGACGAGCGCGACCGTCTCGTTCGCCACCGACTACCGCGTCGACGGGCCCCAGACCGGCGACGTGTACGTCGCGTACGACGGGGGCGCCCCGCAGCTCGTCAGGTCCTACCGGAGCGACGTCAACACCGTGGAGCGTCTGGAGCTCGCCGTCCCCGCCGGCGCCGAGTCGGCCCGGCTGAGCTTCCGCTACACCGGCACCAACAGCGCCTTCTGGACCGTCGACCAGGTCTCCTTCGCCCAGCCCGGCCCGCCGTCGCAGCTCGCCGTCGGGTCACTGGCGGCCGACACGAACCTGCTCGGCCGCCCCGGCTCCGACTCCCCCTGGAAGGTCACGGCGAAGGCCGTGGTGCGCACGGCCCAGGGCAAGCCGGTGAAGGACGCGAAGGTCACCACCGAGCTGACGGCGGGCGGCACGGTGCACACGCTGACCGGCACGACCAAGAAGGACGGCTCCGTGACGTTCAAGGTCACCGTCCCCCGGGGCGTCGCCGCGGCCACGCTCTCCGTGACCGACGTGCGATACCGGGACCTCGCCTATCACGGCGAGCTCGACCCGGTCCGCACCCTGGACCTCACCCGCCCCACCGGCCACCGGGGCTGATCCTCCGGCCGGGCCCCGGGACCACCGGGGCCCGGCCCTCGGCGCGCCCGGCCACCGATGCCACCCGCGTCACCGGCGCCCGGTCGGCGTCCTCACCCGGCCGCCCGAAGGGCCTCTGCCAGGATCTCCGCGCCCTCCTCCGCCTCCGTGATGGTCAGCGAGAGCGGCGGCGCGATCCGCAGCACGCTGGTGTCGTGGCCACCGCCCTTGCCGATGAGCAGGCCGCCCTCCCGGGCCGCTTCGAGCACGGCGCCCGCCGCCTCGGGATTCGCCTCGTCGGTGCCCGGCTTCACGAGTTCGATCCCGGCCATCAGCCCCCGGCCGCGCACTTCCCGTACACACTCCGAAGCGGCGCCGACCGCGCGCAGACGTTCGATCAACAGTCCGCCGACGCGTCGGGCGTTGCCCTGCAGATCGTGCTCCAGCAGGTACGAGAGGTTGGCGAGACCGGCCGCCATGGTGACCGGGGATCCGCCGAAGGTCGAGATGGAGTTGGCGTCGAGGCAGTTCATGACCTCGGCGCGGGCCACCACACCGCCGATCGACATGCCGTTCCCGATGCCCTTGGCGAAGGTCAGGATGTCCGGCGGGCCGTTCTCCGCGTGCGCCTGCCAGCCCCAGAAGTGCTCGCCGGTGCGGCCCCATCCGGTCTGCACCTCGTCGGAGATCCACAGGACCCCGTGGCGGTCGAGCACCCGGCGGAACGCCGCGTACAGCCCGTCGGGCGGCGAGGTGAACCCGCCGACGCCCTGGATGGGTTCGGCGATCAGGGCGGCGGGCGCGTGCGTGTGGCCGAGCAGGTCCTCCAGATCGGCCACACACGCCGCGATGAACTCCGCGTCGCCGAGGTGCGCGTACGGGCCCCGGCCGCGGACGCCGCCGTGCACGTAGAGCGTCTGCAACGGAGACAGGCTCGTCGGCGACCAGGCGCTGTTGCCGGTGATGGAGACCGCGGAGAACGAACGCCCGTGGTAGCTGTTGCGCATCGCGAGGATCTGGTTCGACCGGCGGTACGCGGTGGCGAGGAGCAACGCGGTGTCGTTGGCCTCGGTGCCGGAGGTGGTGAAGAAGACCCGCGCGTCCGGGATGCCGGAGAGCGCGGCGACGCGCTCGGCGAGTTCGACCATCGGGCGGTTGAGGTAGAGCGTGGAGGAGTGGATGATCCGCCCCGCCTGCTCGCTGACCGCCTTGGTCACCTCGGGCAGCGCGTGTGCGGTCATCGTGGTGAGGATGCCGCCGAAGAAGTCGAGGTAACGCCTGCCGTCGGCGTCCCAGACGTGACGGCCCTCGCCGTGGGTGATCTCCAGCGGATGCCTGTAATAGAGCGCCAGCCAGTCGGGACCGACGGCGCGTTGGCGTTCGTACAGGCTGCTCACGGCTCGACCAGTCCCTCGTACGCGTCGGGCCGGCGGTCCCGGTAGAACGCCCACTGCTGGCGGACCTCGTCGATGAGCCCGAAGTCGAGGTCGCGGACGACGAGCTCCTCCTCCTTGTCGCCTGCGACGTCACCGACGAACCGACCGCGCGGGTCGACGAAGTAGCTCGTGCCGTAGAAGTCGTTGTCGCCGTACTCCTCCTGGCCGACACGGTTGATCGCGGCGACGAAGTACTCGTTGGCGACGGCGGCCGCGGGCTGCTCCAGCTGCCAGAGATATCCGGACAGGCCGCGCGAGGTGGCCGAGGGGTTGTATACCAACTGTGCTCCGTTGAGGCCCAGTTGGCGCCAGCCTTCGGGAAAGTGCCGGTCGTAGCAGATGTAGACGCCGACCTTGCCGACGGCCGTGTCGAAGACCGGCCAGCCGGCATTGCCCGGCTTGAAGTAGTACTTCTCCCAGAACCCCTCGACCTGCGGGATGTGGTGCTTGCGGTACTTGCCGAGATAGGAGCCGTCGGCATCGATGACGGCGGCGGTGTTGTAGTAGAAGCCGGACTGCTCGACCTCGAAGACCGGCACGACGATCACCATGCCGGTCTCGCGGGCGAGTTCCCGCATCCGCCGGACCGTCGGGCCGTCCGGGACGGCCTCGGCCCAGCGGTAGTGTGCGGAATCCTGCACCTGGCAGAAGTAGGGGGCGTTGAACACCTCCTGGAAGCCGATGATCTTCGCGCCCCGGCGGGCGGCCTCGCGCGCATGTTCCTCATGCTTGGCGATCATCGATTCGGTGTCGCCGGTCCAGGTCGCCTGGACGAGTGCGGCGCGTACGACGTGGGACATGAGCTGCTCCTTCGACGCGGCGTCAGAGAGCCTCAACGCGTTTCTACGCCCGTAGAGACGTGCGTAGAGGAGAACGTAGGCCCCGTCACACAGCGGGGCAAGACCATCGCGGCGAACCGGCGGAGTCGATCATGTTTCGCACCCGTGCGGTCCACATGCGGGGAAGGTGGCGCCCGCCCGGTCCGCGGTCGCCGCCCGCTCGTACCGGCCCGGTCCGGACCGGCCGCACCGGCTGCGCACCGGCTCCGGGAGAGGCACCCACGGGCCGGCGTCTCCCGCCCGGTCCGCCCTCCCGCACGGTTTGTATTCTCGCGGCAGACCCCGTTCACGCGGCATCTGCGAGAGGAACCACCATGACCACCGAGCCGAACCCCGACACCCCGCACGGGCTTCTGGACCGCGCCCGCCGGGACTACCGGGAGCTGGTGGGGCTCGGGCTCTCGCTCGACCTCACCCGGGGCAAGCCCGCGCCCGACCAGCTCGACCTCTGCGAGGACCTGCTGTCCCTGCCGGGTGGACGGCACACCGCCGCCGACGGCACCGACGTACGCAACTACGGCGGTCAGCAGGGGCTGCCCGAGCTCCGGGAGATCTTCGCCGAGGTCCTCCAGGTACCGGCCCCCCAGCTGCTCGCTGCCGGGAACTCCAGCCTTGAGCTGATGCACGACTGCCTGGTCCACGCCCTCCTCGACGTGCTGCCGGGCGCCGAGTCTCGCTGGGTGGACCAGGAGCGGATCGCGTTCCTGTGCCCGGTGCCCGGCTACGACCGGCACTTCGCGCTCTGCGAGCGGTTCGGCATCGACATGATCCCGGTACCGATGACCGCCGACGGCCCGGACATGGACGTCGTGGAACGGCTCGTCGCCGACGACCCGACGGTCAAGGGCATCTGGTGCGTTCCGAAGTACAGCAACCCGGACGGCGTCTGCTACAGCGACGCGACCGTGGCCCGGCTCGCCGCCATGAGCGCCGCCGCACCCGACTTCCGGATCTTCTGGGACAACGCCTACGCCGCCCACCACCTCACCGACGAACCGGTCGAGATCGCCGACCTGCTCGCCGCCTGCGCCGGGGCCGGCAACGCAGACCGGGTGTTCGTCTTCGGGTCCACGTCGAAGATCACCGCGGCCGGTGCGGGCGTCGCCTTCTTCGGTTCGTCGCCCGCCAACGTGCAGTGGCTGCTGGGCAACAACGCGAAGCGGTCGATCGGCCCCGACAAGATCAACCAGCTGAGGCACGTCCTCTTCCTGCGCGACGCCGACGGCGTGCGCGCGCACATGGAGCGCCAGCGCGCCCTGCTGCAGCCGAAGTTCGAGGCGGTGGCACGGATACTGGACGCCGAGCTGGGCGGTACCGGGCTCGCCACCTGGACCTCCCCGAAGGGCGGCTACTTCGTGACCCTGGAGGTGCCGGACGGCTGCGCCGAGGAGGTCGTGCGTCACGCCGCGCGGGCCGGCATCGTGCTGACCCCGGCCGGCGCCACGCATCCGTACGGCGACGACCCGCGCGACACCGTCATCCGCATCGCGCCCAGCTACCCGGGCCTGGCGGAGCTGGAGCAGGCCATCGCCGGGCTCGCCGTCTGCGTACGCCTGGTCGGGTACGAGCGGCGGGCCCGGTAGGCACCGGCGGGATCGCCCGCGGCCGGGACCGAGGGGGCAGGTGCCCGCCGCCCCCTCGGTCCCGGCCGATCGAACGAGCCGGAAGGCGGAACCACCTGGTCCGGCTCCCGGTTATTGGATAGCGTCTCCAACGAAACAGACCGTATCGTCTCGCCGAAGGGCGTGCTCAGGGGTCACGGACCGCCGGCCACGACGCCCGTCGCGGATACGAGGAGGGGTTTCGTGGATCCGGTGACTACGACGGATTCGGTGTGTCCGGTGCGCTCCGCACCGGACGCGAGATGCTGGTTCATCACCGGCGCGTCCCGCGGCCTGGGCCGCGCGTTCACCGAGGCGGTACTGGCCGCGGGGGAACGGGTGGTGGCGGCAGCCCGTGACGTCGGGCCGCTCGCCGACCTGGCCGCCCGGCACCCCGACGCCCTCGTGCGACTGTCCCTCGACGTCTCGGACCGCCGGGCCGTGTTCGAGTCGGTGGAGCGGGCGGTGACCGCCTTCGGGCGGCTCGACGTCGTGGTGAACAACGCGGGCGGCCTGCTGTACGGCATGGTGGAGGAGGCCACGGAGCAGCAGGTCCGGGACCACCTCGACGTCAATTTCTTCGGCGCGGTGTGGGTGGCCCAGGCCGTCCTCCCCCACCTGCGCGCACAGGGCTCCGGACGCCTCCTGCAGATCACGTCCATGGGGACCGGCGGGGGCATGGCCTCCGTCGGGTTCTACGGGGCGGGCAAGGCCGCGCTCGACTCGGTCAGCGAGGCACTGGCGGGGGAGGTCGAAGAGTTCGGGATCAAGGTCACCGTCGTGCAGATGGGCGGTTATGCCACCGAGTTGTTCACCGCGGGCACCACGGCCACTGCACCGGATCCGGCCTACGACGGGCTGCGCGCCCGCATGGCGGAGATGTGGGGCGACGACGCGGGCCCCGATCCGCGCACGGCCGCACCGGCCCTCCTGGAACTGGCCCGGCTGCCGCAACCGCCGCGACGCCTGATCCTCGGCGGGCGCTCGTTCGACCTGGTGCGGGACATGGACCGGGCCCGGACCGAGCAGTACCGGGAGTGGGAGTCGCTCAGCCGCCTGGCCCCGGGCTGACCGGCGACGGGCAGCGAGGTGCCACTCGCTCCCGGCGACGGGCGCCGCGGCGCGGCACCGTTTCGGGACAGACGTCAACTCGCTTCCCATTCCCACCCGTTCGAGTGATCCGCGTGGAGTCGCGAGGATCTCGGGACGGTCTGGGCAGCCTCCAGGCGACCAGTCGTGAAAGGGGACGTCGTGGGACTGTCACGCGAGTACGGACGCGGAATCAGCGAGGGCCCTACACCGGCCGATGTCGCGTGCGCGCCCGGCCTGCCGTATCCGAGCGGCTGGTCGGCGCTGGCCTTCTCCGACGAACTGCGTCCCGGGAGCGTGCTCACCCGGCCCCTCGCGGGACAGGACGTGGTGCTGTACCGGCTCGGTACGGGAGCGGTCCGTGCCATCCGCCCGTACTGCCCGCACCTCGGCGCGCACCTCGGTCTGGCGAAGGTCGAGGGGGACGACCTGGTCTGCCCCTTCCACTCCTTCGCGTTCGGCCCGGACGGAACCTGTGTGCGGACGGGGTACGACACGCAGCCCCCGAGAACACCCCTGGCACAACTTCCGGTGCACGAGGTCAACGGCGCCGTCTTCGTCTGGCGGCATCACGACGGCCGGGCACCGGACTGGTCCGTCCCCGAATGGCACACGATCGGCCACCGCCCCGCCCGAAGGGCCGCCTGGGAATTGGCCGGCAACGCCCAGGAGGTCATCGAGAACTCGGTGGACATCGGCCATTTCGCCACGCTGCACGGCTGGAAGAAGGCCGAGATGGGCGGCCCCGTCGCGTACGACGACACCACGTTCCACCTGTCCATGCGGGCCCATGAATCGGCGCCCCTGCTCGGGGATTTCGTCGTCGAGGTGGAGGTGGACGGCTACGGGCTCGGCTGCCTGCACGTCGATGTGTACACGGCCCGGATGGGGCTGCGGATGTGCACGATGGTGCTGCCGACGGCGATCGCCCCCAACCGCATGCAGTTCCGCCAGCAGAACCGCGTCGCCTTCTCGGAACCTGCCCGGCTCCCCGCTCCGCTCGCGCGCGCGGTGAGCCGCACCGCGGCCCGCCTGCTGGACCGCGCCATCTTCCGGTCCAGTTGCGAATTCACCGCGGCCGACTTCCCGATCTGGAACCACAAGCAGTACCAGCAGCCGCCCCGGCTCACCGTCGGCGACGGTCCGATCGGTCCGTTCCGGCGCTGGGCCCGCCAGTTCTACCCGTCACCCGCCCGGCCCCCCGTCCAGCGACTGGACCTCGGAGCGCGGAGCGAGGAGGCGGAAGTGCCCTGACCGGGACGGGAACCCTGCCGGCCGGGCCCGTCACCGGCGGATCCAACTGGCTGTCGCCGGCTGATCCGGCGCTCCCGTCGAACGCGGCGAAGGTCCCGGCTACCCGGCGAGCGGCACCGCGTCCGGCTCCGGGGCGCAGCGGGTGAGGAGTTCGTCGAGGGAGAGCCCGAGCGCCCCGGCCAGGGCCGCGACGGTGAAGAAGGCGGGAGTCGGGGCCCGGCCGGTCTCGATCTTTCGGAGGGTCTCGGCGGAGATCCCGGCGTTCGCCGCGATCTCGGTCATGCTGCGCGCGCCGCGCGCCTCGCGGAGCAGCGCTCCGAGGCGTTCGCCGCGACGGCGTTCCTCCGGGGTCAGGGGTGTTCGCACCATGCCGTCATTCTAATACCGCTCGGACCGGTATAGTAATTGGCATGGTGAAGCTCAAGACAGACACATCCATCGAAGCGATGCGCGAGACCGGCCGGGTCGTCGCCCGGCTGCTGACGGCCGTGCGGGAGGCGGCGGCGGTGGGCGTCTCGTTGCGCGAACTGGACGAGGTGGGCCGCGAGGTCCTGCGCGAGGCGGGTGCCGGGTCGCCGTTCCTGAACTACCGGCCGCATTTCGCCCCCACCCCCTTTCCGGCTGTGATCTGCGCGTCCGTCAACGACGCCATCGTGCACGGCATCCCCACCGACCAGCGGCTGCGCGACGGCGATCTGGTGAGCATCGACGCGGGGGCGACGCTCGGCGGCTGGGCGGGCGACTCCGCCGTCAGCTTCACCGTCGGACGCGCCCGCCCCGCGGACACCCGGCTGATCGGCACGGCGTTCGCGGCACTGGAGGCGGGCATCGCGGCAGCGGTCGTCGGCAACCGGATCGGGGACATCTCCCACGCGATCGGCACGGTGTGCCGCGGGGCCGGTTACGGAATTCCGGACGGGTTCGGCGGCCACGGCGTGGGGCGGTCCATGCACGAGGACCCGGCCGTCCCCAACGAGGGACGGCCGGGCCGCGGAATGCCGTTGCGGCACGGGATGGTGCTGGCGATCGAGCCGATGCTGATCGGCGGCGGCACCGACGCGTTCCACCCGGACCGGGACGGCTGGACGTTGCGCACGTCCGACGGCTCCCGGGCGGCGCACGCCGAGCACACGGTCGCGATCACCGACGACGGGCCGCGCGTCCTCACCGCGTTGTGAATCGCCCCGTCGGACGCGGTGGCCCGTTTCCCACCGCCGGGCCTCCCGGCACCGCGAGCGAGTGAACCGTTCAGATCGCGCCGTCAGTTGTTCTGGATGAACTGCTTGGCGAGAGCCTCACCCGCGGTGACCGCGGCGTTGTGGCTCTCGATCGGTGACGCCTGGGAGTTCTTGAACAGGATGTAGGTGACGCCGGACTCCGCACCGCCGGTCTCCGGGTCGGGGTCGATGCCGAGCGCCTTGGCGGTGGCGTACGAGGCCTCGCCGATGATCTTGCTGGGGCCGGTGTCGCCGACGACGGCGTACTCGACCTTGTTGTTGTAGATGACGGCGACGACGCCGCCGCCCTTGATTCCCGCGCTGCTGTAGTTCCAGATGCTGCTGCTGCTCGGGACGACGACGTACGGCAGTTTCTCCGCGTTCAGCGGCTTGTCGTCGGAGGTGTGGAACGCCGTGTCGTCCTGGAACCAGGGATCGGTGTCCTCGTTGCAGGCGCTGGTGATCTGGCCGTCGCAGTCGATGTCCATGTCGGCCTTCCAGAACACGGCGCCGTTCTTGCCACAGACCGGTACGGTCGCCGATGTCTCCTCGTCCGTACGGTACTTGCCGTTGGATATCTGCGAACACGAGGTGACCTTGGCCAGCAGATCGGCCGCGCTGACGGAGCCCTCCGTGATCCCGGCACCGGCCGGTCGCGCGGCACCGGCGGCGGGCGTCAGGGCGGCGGCCGTGAGGAGCACGGCTGCGGAGGCGGCGGAGAGGGCGAGCGTTCGAGTACGCACAGGGGGGTGCCCTTCTATTAGGAAACTTTCCTTACCGACGCCGACACGATGAACCCGAAACCATGTTCCCGTCAAGAGTGCGGGGCTGGTTCGGTGTGCGACTACCGCACCGAACCAGCCCCGTACACAAGATAATTGACGCTATGTCATGCATGCCCGGACGGTCGCACCACCATGGCCGATCCGCCGCCCCGGCGTTCCGTCTCCGCGGCCGCGAGCCACCGGCCGTCGGGCAGACGTTGGACGCCGGTCGCCGCCCCGATCTCCGGGTTCGGTGTGAAGGCGTGGCCCAACGCCTCCAGCCGGGCGCGCACCGGGCTGTTCCAGAGCCCCGGTTCGAGCTCCGTCTTGGCCGAGTTGCGCTGGCTGGCGCGTGGCGCGGCGATGGCGTCGACCAGGGGGAGCCCCCGGTCCACCGTGCCGATGAGCGACTGGAGCACGGTCGTGATGATCGTGGCGCCGCCCGGCGATCCCAGGGCCAGCACCGGCCTGCCGTGCTTCAGGACGATCGTCGGTGAGATGGACGACCGCGGACGCTTGCCCGGTCCGGGCAGGTTCGGGTCGTGGACCGCCGGACTGGCCGGCGCGAACGAGAAGTCCGTCAGCTCGTTGTTGAGCAGGAAGCCGCGTCCCGGCACCGTGATGCCGCTGCCGCCGGTCTGCTCGATCGTGAGGGTGTAGGCGACGACGTTGCCCCACTTGTCGGCCGTCGTGAGATGGGTGGTGTTCTCCCCCTCGTACGTCGTCGGGGCGGCCGGTCCGCCGGTCCGGCAGGCGGCCGGATGCCGCGGATCGCCCGGCGCGAGCGGGCTGGTCAGCACCGCGTCGTCCTTGATCAGGCACTCCCGCGAGGCGGCGAACCGCCGGCTGAGCAGCTCCCGCGTGGGAACGTCCTCGAACGCCGGGTCGCCGACCCAGCGTCCCCGGTCCGCGAACGCGATCCGGCTGGCCTCGATGTAGCGGTGCAGGTACTGCTCCTCGCTCAGCTTCGAGAGATCCGTGGGGCCCAGGATGTTGAGCGCCTCGCCGACACTGGTGCCACCGGACGAGGAGGGCGCCATGCCGTACACGTCCAGGCCCCGGTAGCGCACCTCGGTCGGGGCCTGCCGCAGCACGTGGTACGACCGCAGGTCCTTGGTGGTGAGCTCGCCGGGCCGCACCACTCGTTCGGCCCTCGGGTCCACCGGTGGTGTGCGCACGGCGCGCACGATGTCGTCGGCCAGCCCTCCCCGGTACAGCTCGTCGACGCCCTTGCGGCCCACCAGTTCGTAGGTGCGCGCGAGGTCGGGGTTCTTGAGGACGGAGCCCACCACCGGCAGACGACCGCCCGGCAGGAAGAGCTTTCTGGTCGCCGGGAAGTCGGCGAACCGCGCCTGGTTGCCCTCGGTCTGCGAGCGGAACGTGCTGTCGACGACGAAGCCGTTCCTGGCGAGCCGCACGGCCGGCTTCAGCACGTCCCGCAGCGACTTGCTGCCCCAGGCGTCGAGCGCGGCGTCCCAGGTGGCGGGGGTGCCGGGGGTCCCCACGCTCAGCCCGCTGGTGACGGCGTCGTCGAAGGCGATCGGCTTGCCGTTCTCCAGGAAGAGCGAGGAGTCGGCGCGGCGCGGGGCGGTCTCCCGGCCGTCGATGGTCTCCACGGTGTGCGTCCTGGCGTTGTAGGTGACGAAGTAGCCGCCACCGCCGAGGCCTGCCGAGTACGGCTCGGTGACCCCCAGTGCGGCCGCGGTCGCGACCGCGGCGTCCACCGCGTTGCCGCCCTTGCGGAGCACTTCGATCCCGGCGGCCGTGGCATCCGCGTCGACGCTGGAGACCGCGCCTCCGTACCCCACAGCCACCGGGGACTTGGGGGTCGGCGCGGCGGGTGGTGCGGACGACGACGAGGGGGCGGCGGCCCCGATCGTGACTACGGCGGCGAGAACCGCCGACAACGACACATTCCGCGCGACGGATCGTCGCATGCGTACCTCCAAGTGAAGGATTGTCCGCCGCAGGGTAGCGCCGCCCCGCCCGCCGCGTCAGGACCGCCGTGGGACCGGGCCCGAATGCCCGCCACCGTGTCCGCCCGTGAACGACGCCGTGCACGACGGCATGCCGCCGCGGGCGCGGTGCGGGGTCGGGCCCCGATCGGCGTATTCGCGTTCCCTCTCCGGTGGGGCCCACGACAGGTGAGCGGCCGGGCGGCTGCCGCTCACCGTCGTGCGGATCGGGCGCGCGGCTCAGGAGTGTGTGAATCCGGGCGGGCGCTTCTCGACGAAGGCGGTCATGCCCTCCTTCTGGTCCTCGGTGGCGAACACGGCGTGGAAGAGACGGCGTTCGAAGCGGACGCCTTCCGCGAGGGTCGTCTCGAAGGCCCGGGACACCGCCTCCTTCGCCATCATCGCGACGGGCAGGGACATCCCCGCGACGGTTTCGGCGACGGCGAGCGCCTCGCCGAGGAGCTCGTCGGCGGGCACCACGCGCGAGACGAGCCCGGCCCGCTCCGCCTCCGCGGCGTCCATGGTGCGGCCGGTCAGGCACATCTCCATGGCCTTGGCCTTGCCCACCGCCCGGGTCAGCCGCTGGGATCCACCGATACCCGGGATGACGCCGAGCTTGATCTCCGGCTGGCCGAATACGGCGGTGTCGGCCGCGAGCAGGATGTCGCACAGCATCGCCAGTTCGCAGCCACCGCCGAGCGCGTAGCCGGAGACGGCCGCGACCGTCGGCGTGCGCAGCGCTCCGAGCCGGTCCCAGGCGGTGAACCAGTCGCTCAGATACATGTCCATGTAGCTCCGGGGGCGCATCTCCTTGATGTCGGCCCCGGCCGCGAACGCCTTCGGCGATCCGGTGAGGACGATGCAGCCGACGCCGGGGTCCCGGTCCAGCTCCGCCGTCGCGGCGACGACCTCGTTCATCAGCTTGAGGTCGAGTGCGTTGAGGGCCCCCGGCCGGTCGAGCGTGAGAAGGGCGCTGCGCCCCTTGCGCTCGACCCGGATCGTCTCGTACCGCGTTGTGGTCATGTGCTGTCTCCGTTCCGTGACGTCCGCGGCGCCGACTGCTCCCTGATCGTTCCGACGATCCCGGAGAAGTCGTGGTCCGCACCTGATCCCTCGGCATAGGCCGCGTACAACTCCGCCGCCCTCAGCCCCAGTTCGGCGTGCACACCGCCTGCTCTCGCGGCGTCGGCGGCCAGTCCCAGGTCCTTGGCCATCAGCGGTGCGGCGAAACCGGGACGATAGCCGCGGTTGGCGGGGCTGCCCGGGACGGGGCCCGGCACCGGGCAGTTGACGTTCAGGGACCAGCACTGGCCGGATGCGGTGGAGGCCACGTCGAACAGGGCCTGATGGGACAGGCCCAGGCTCTCCCCGAGGACGAACGCCTCGCTCACCGCGATCATCGAGACGCCCAGAATCATGTTGTTGCAGATCTTCGCGGCCTGCCCGGCACCCGGCCCGCCGCAGTGCACCGTCTTCCCGCCCATGACCGCCAGGAGCGGGTCGGCCTCGGCGAACTCGGCGTCGCCTCCCCCCGCCATGAAGGTGAGTGTGCCTGCCTCGGCGCCGACGACTCCCCCGGAGACCGGGGCGTCCAGGGCGCGCATTCCGGCGGTGGCCGCCGCCTCGTGGGCGCTGCGCGCGTCGGCCACGTCGATGGTCGAGCAGTCGATGAACAGGGTGCCCGGCCGGGCGGCGGCCAGCAGACCCTCCTCCCGGTAGAGGCCGAGGACGTGCCGTCCGGCCGGCAGCATCGTGATCACCACGTCCGCCGCTGCCGCGACCTGCGTCGACGATCCGGCGGCCTCCACACCGGTCCCGGCCGCCGCGGTGAGGACCTCGGGCATCAGGTCGTGGCCGAGGACCCGGTGCCCGGCCCCGACGAGGTTCGCGGCCATCGGGCCGCCCATGTGCCCGAGGCCGATGAATCCGATCGTGCGCCGGCTGTTCACCACGGCACCTCCTGTGTGGTTGTGGCCAGTTGGAGTTCGCCCCCGGCGGGCGGGGCGAAGTAGCGCGCCACGTCCGTGTCGGTGACCTCGGCAAGAGCGGCCGGTGCCCAGCGGGGACTGCGGTCCTTGTCGATGACCTGGGCCCGGATGCCCTCGGCCAGGTCGTGCGAGGCGAGTGCGGCGGTGGAGATCCGGTACTCCTGCTCCAGGACACGTTCCAGCGGACCGAGCCGCCGGGCACGGCGCAGCGCGGCGAGCGTGACTTTCGACGCGGTGGGCGACTTCGCCACCAGGGTGTCCGCCGTCGCGTCGGCGACGCCCGGTCCATGGCCACGAAGCCGGGCGACGATCTCCTCGACCGTGTCGGCGCCGTAGCAGGCGTCGATCCAGGGCCGACGGCCCGCCAGTTCACCCGGCGGCGCCGGGCGGACGCAGCGCCGGAGCGCGTCCCGGACCGGGCGCGTGGCGAGGTCGTCCAGCAGTCGGGGCAGGTCGCCGGAGGGGACGAAGTGGTCGGCGAGTCCGCACAGCAGCGCGTCGCCCGCGCCGATCCGCGCGCCGGTCAGCGCCAGGTGGGTGCCGAGTTCACCGGGTGCGAGGGCCAGCAGATAGGTGCCGCCCACGTCGGGGACGAAGCCGATGCCGGTCTCCGGCATCGCGATCCGGGAGCGCTCGGTGACGATGCGGACGCTGCCGTGCGCGGAGACACCGACACCGCCGCCCATCACGATCCCGTCCATCACCGCGATGTACGGCTTCGGGTAGCGCGCGATACGGGCGTTGAGCCGGTATTCGTCCCGCCAGAAGCCGGCGGAGGCCGTGCCCCCGGCGCGCGCGTCCTCGTAGATGGAGCGGATGTCGCCGCCCGCGCACAGGCCCCGTTCGCCCGCGCCCGTGATGATCACGGTCTCCACGGCCGGATCGTTCTCCCAGGCGGTCAGCGCCTCGTCGATACGCCGGACCATGGCGTGCGTCAGCGCGTTGAGCGCCGCCGGCCGGTTGAGCGTGAGGTGGGCCGCGCGCCCCTCGGTACGGAGCAGCACGTGTTCCTCGGCGGCGGTCACCGGAACGCCTCCGTCAGTCCACGGGCCACGATGACGCGCATGATCTCGTTGGTTCCTTCCAGGATCTGGTGGACGCGAAGGTCACGGACGATCTTCTCGATGCCGTACTCGGTCACGTAGCCGTATCCGCCGTGGAGCTGGAGGGCCCGGTCGGCGACGGCGTAGCCGGTGTCGGTGGCGAAGCGTTTGGCCATCGCGCACAGTTGCGGGGACCCCGGATCGGCGCGGTCCAGGGCCTCGGCCGCCTGGTGGACGAGGGCGCGGGCGGCGGCGAGTTCCGTCGCCATGTCGGCGAGGCGGAACTGCAGGGCCTGCGCGTCGAGGAGCCGGGCGCCGAACGCCTCCCTGCCGGCGAGGTACGCGAGGCTCTTGCTGAGGGCACTGCGGGCACCGCCCAGGGAACAGGCGGCGATTCCGAGCCGGCCGCCGTTCAGGCCGCTCATGGCGATCCGGAAGCCGTCGCCCGTCCGGCCGAGCCTCCGGTCCGCGGGCAACCGGACGCCGTCCAGGATCACCTGGCGGGTGGGCTGGGCGTTCCAGCCCATCTTCTTCTCGTTCGGCCCGAAGGACAGGCCGGGGTCGTCCCGGTCCACGACGAACGCCGAGATGCCGCCGGGCCCCTCTCCGCCGGTGCGTGCCATGACGATGTACAGCTGGGAGGCGCCCGCCCCGGAGATGAACTGCTTCACTCCGGTCAGTACGTAGTCGTCGCCGTCCCGCACCGCGCGGGTGCCGAGCGCGCCGGCGTCCGATCCCGCGCCCGGTTCGGTGAGGCAGTAGCTTCCCAGGTCGTCCATGGCGCACAGGCGTGGCAGCCATCGTGCCCGCTGGCTCTCGTCGCCGTAGGTGTCGATCATCCAGGCGACCATGTTGTGGATGGAGAGGTAGCCGGCGATGGAGGGGCAGCCGGAGGCGAGGGCCTCGAAGACGAGGACTCCGTCGGCGCGTGCGAGGCCGCTGCCTCCCGCTTCCTCGCGCACGTAGACACCGCCGAGTCCGAGCCCGGCGGCCTTGCGCAGCACGTCGAGCGGGAAGTGCTTGTCCTGATCCCACTGGAGGGCGTGCGGGGCCAGGTGGTCCTGCGCGAAGTCGAGGGTCGTCTCCACCAGGGCCTGTTGGTCTTCGGTGAGGGTGGTGGTCATGGCGCTCATCCCATGGTCGGGAGGGTGAAGCTCGCGCCTTCCCTGACGCCCGAGGGCCAGCGCGAGGTGACGGTCTTGGTACGGGTGTAGAAGCGGATGGCGTCCGGGCCGTGCTGGTTCAGGTCGCCGAATCCGGACTGCTTCCAGCCGCCGAAGGTGTGGTAGGCGACGGGGACGGGGATCGGGACGTTGACGCCGACCATGCCGGTGTTCACCCGGCGGGTGAAATCGCGGGCGGTGTCACCGTCCCTCGTGAAGATCGCGACACCGTTTCCGTAGGGGTGCTCGCTGGGCAGGCGCAGCGCCTCCTCGTAGTCGGCGGCACGCACCACGCACAGGACGGGACCGAAGATCTCCTCCCGGTAGATCCGCATCCGCGAGGTGACACGGTCGAAGAGGGACGCTCCCGCGAAGAAGCCCTCCTCGTGGCCGGGCAGGGAGAAGTCCCGTCCGTCGACGACGAGTTCGGCGCCCTCGGTGACACCGATGTCCACGTACCGGCGGACCCTGTCGACGGCGTCCCGGCTGACCAGGGGGCCGAAGTCGGCCTCCGGGTCGTCGCAGCGGCCGATCCGGAGCGCGGCGATGCGTTCCCCGAGCGCGGCGACGAGCCGGTCGGCCGTCTCCTGCCCGACGGGCACGGCCACGGAGATCGCCATGCAGCGCTCTCCGGCCGATCCGTATCCGGCGCCGATGAGTGCGTCGACGGCCTGGTCCAGGTCGGCGTCCGGCATCACGATCATGTGGTTCTTGGCACCGCCGAAACACTGCGCCCGCTTGCCGTGCGCGGCGGCGGTGGCGTAGATGTGCGCGGCGACGGGAGTGGAGCCGACGAAACCGAGCGCGCCCACCCTGGGGTCCTCCAGGAGGGTGTCGACAGCTTCCTTGCCGCCGTTGACGACGTTCAGGACGCCGGGCGGCAGGCCTGCCTCCAGGAACAGTTCGGCAAGCCGCAGCGGTACGGACGGGTCCCGTTCCGACGGTTTGAGGATGAAGGCGTTCCCGCACGCGAGAGCGGGTGCCGCCTTCCACAGCGGAATCATCGCGGGGAAGTTGAACGGTGTGATTCCGGCGACCACACCGATCGGGGAGCGCAAGGAGTGCACATCGATGCCGGTGCCCGCGTTGTCCGTGAACTCGCCCTTGAGGAGATGGGGAATTCCGGCGGCGAACTCGACGACGTCCAGACCGCGTTGGATGTCGCCGTGCGCGTCGGCGACGGTCTTGCCGTGTTCCGACGACAGCAGGCGGGCCAAGGAATCGCGTTCCGCCTCCACCAGCCGGAGGAAACGCAACAGGACGCGGGCACGCCGCTGCGGGTTCCATTGCCCCCAGTCCTGCTGCGCGGCGGTCGCGTCGGCGATCGCCGTCTCGGTGTCGGCGCGGCCGGCGAGCGGCACGCGGGCCCGGACGGTGCCGGTGTTGGGGTCGTACACGTCGCCGAAGAGGCCGGACGTGCCGGTGGTGTGTTTGCCACCGATGAAATGGGTGAGTTCACGGACCATGGTTGCCTGCTCTCGTCAGGTGAGATCCGGGGATGGCACGGCGGGCCGCAGCCGGGCACACGGAGGTGTGTCCTGCCGGGACAGCCGTGGGACAGCGAGCTACGGGGCCGGGGCCCCGGAGGTCTACGAGCGCGCGACGGGTCGCCTGCGCTCCGCCGGATCACCAGGGTCGTGGTCGGGGGTACGGACCGGTGCCATGCGTGTCTGCTCCATCCTCGTGGAAAACACGGAACATTCCGCGGCCGGTATCCTGACTCCCGGATCTCCGCGTACCGCCCGCCTTCCCGGCAGACCTCGCCAGTGGCGTGTGGATGGCAGCACACTCCCCGGTCACAGTGGCGGGACCGTGCCGGATTCACACCGGCTTCCCTGCACCGCGGACCTAGTCCCCCGAAGATATAGTTGGACGTCCTAGTAAGTCCACCCCGCCACTCGAAGTGCCGTGGAGAACAAGGTGCGTCCACGCCCGCGACGGAGGCCCGCCTGCCGGTCGGCCCTCGGTCGCGCCCCGGGGACACGGCTGCCGGGGACGGGCGTCAGTCCTCCCCGCCGGGTCCCTTGGGGAGCGAGGGCGCGAAACGCACCGGGGCCCGGAAGCGGGCGCGGCGGGCGGCGCGGCGGAAGGTGGTGAGTACGGCCGGGCCGGCCAGCGTGATGCAGACGAAGTTGGTGACCGCGCGCCCGGTGTCCCAGCCGAGCGAGGTGGCGAGGTCGAAGGCAAGGTACCGGTGCCACTGCTCCGTGAACGGCAGGCCCGGAAGGTAGGCGATGGAGCTGTTCGGGTCGAGGGAGAACGGCCAGAAGGAGAGATTCAGCAGGAACCCGAAGAGGTAGCCCGAGACCGATCCGTAGGCGGCGAGCATCAGGACCTCCCGGCGGCCGGTGGCGCGGGGCAGGAATCCGGCGAGCATGCCCACGAAGGCGCAGCCGAACATCTGGTACGGCATCCACGGTCCGACGCCGCCCGTGATCAGCGCGGAGGTGAAGAGCGAGGTGCAGCCGAGGGTGAAGCCGAAGCCCGGCCCGTAGACGCGCCCGGCCAGGACCAGGACGAAGAAGACCGTTTCGATGCCGGCCGTTCCGGCGCCCAGGGGGCGCAGTGCCGCGTTGACGGCGGACAGCACGCCGAGCATGGCCAGGGCCTTGGAGTTGATGCCGCCCTCGGCCATCTCGGAGAGCACCACGCAGAGCACGAGGACCAGGAGGACGCCGAAGATGAGCGTGGGGGTGTAGTTCGAGCCGAACGTTCCGGGCGCGACGACGAAGGGCCAGAAGAACGCCACCACTCCGACGAGGGCGGCCAGGGCGATGACCAGCGAGGCCCGTGGGCCGATCCGGATGGCCGTCGCGCCACCGGCGCTCATGACCGGTCCTCGCCGTCGCCGGACGCGGTGTCGTGCGCGTCGAGTGCCGAGGTCGCCTGGTCGACGGTGAGGAAGGGCAGCGGTGCCAGGATCTTGGCGGTCTGCGGTGCGAACACCGGTGAGGCGACGATGACTTCGCGGGTGGGGCCGTCCGCGACGATGTCGCCCTCGGCCATGACGACGACCCGGTCGGCCGTCCGTGCCACGAACTCGACGTCGTGCGTGGAGATGACGACGGTGCGGCCTTCCGCGGCGAGGGCGAAGACGATCTCCGTGAGCTCCGCCTTGGCCCGGTAGTCGAGCCCGCGTGTCGGTTCGTCGAGGAGCAGGACCCGAGGCGTCGCGGTGAGCTGGATCGCGAGGACGAGGGCCAGCTTCTGCCCTTCGGACAGGTCACGGGGGTGGGTCGCGTCGTCGATGCCCGGGGCGAGGCGGTCGAGGATCTCGCGCGCCCCGGGACTCTCGCTCCCGTCGGCCGACTCGCTGTCGGCCTGCCGCAGTTCCTGCTCGACGCTCTCCAGGTAGAGCAGGTCGCACGGGGTCTGCGGAACGAGCCCGACGAGCCGCCGCGCCGCCGCCGCGGGCAGGGTGCGCGGATCGCGCGGCGCTCCCTCGCCGGTGACGCGCACGCGCCCGGCCCCGCGCGGGCCGGATCCCTGCAACGCCCACAGCAGGGAGGACTTTCCCGAACCGTTGCGCCCCATGAGCGCCGTGATCTCGCCACCGCGCAGGCCGAGGTCGGCCTCGCGGACGGCGGGGACGCCGTGATAGCTGACGGTGATGCCGTGCGCGTCCAGAAGCACCGTCCCCGCCGCCGGAACGGGACGTACCGGTGCGGGCGTGACACCGGCCAGCGCGCGACGGAGCGGGGCGGCGGCACGGCGGGCGTCGCGGACGGACAGCGGCAACGGGTGCCAGTCCGCGGCGCGCGCGAGTTCGACGATCGGCGGGGCGATGGAGGACGACCTGAGGATCTCGGCGGGGGGCCCGTGCACGACGCGCCCGCCGCCCGGGAGGTGGACCACGCGGTCGGCGTACTGGACGACGCGTTCGAGGCGGTGCTCGGCCATCAGGACGGTGACGCCGAGGTCGTGGACGAGGCGGGTCACGGCGGCGAGGACCTCGTCCGCGGCGGTCGGGTCCAGGGCGGAGGTGGGCTCGTCGAGAACGAGGACACGGGGGTGCGCGGTGAGGACGGAGCCGATGGCCACGCGCTGTTGCTGGCCGCCGGAGAGTTCGTGCAGGGCGCGGTGGCGGAGGTCGGCCAGACCCAGCAGATCGAGGGTCTCTTCGACGCGCTTGCGCATGACCGTCGGAGCGATGGCCAACTGCTCCATCGTGTAGGCGAGTTCTTCCTCGACGGTGTCGGTGACGAAGCCGTCGAGCGGGTCCTGCCCGACCACACCGACCACGTCCGCGAGCTCCCGGGGCGGATGGGTGGCGGTGTCCCTGCCGTCGACGGTGACGCGGCCGTGGAGTGTGCCGCCGGTGAAATGGGGCACGAGCCCGTTGACGGCGCCCAGGAGCGTGGACTTGCCGACGCCGGTGTGACCGACGACGAGGCAGAGCTCGCCCTCCTCGACGGTGAGGTCGACCTCGCGCAGCGCGGGTTCGGCCGCGTCGTCGTAGTGGACGGTGACCTGGTCGAAAGTGATCACGTGGCCTCGGCTTTCTCGGTGCGCCGCGGAGGCACGACGGGGTGGAGCGGGGTCGGCGGCGGCGCCAGGAACCCGGCGGTCCCGGCCAGCAGGATCGCGAGGACCGGCACCCACGGCAGCGAGGGCCAACTGAGCGGATAGATGGAGGGGTTGAGCTCGGCCGCGTTGTAGCCCACGTTGCCGAACAGCAGGACGGCGGAGAGCACGCCCACTCCGGCGACAGCCCATTCGGGAAGCAGCCACGGGTCGGGCCGGTACGTGGTGCGAGAGACCCTGCGTCCCCCCAGACGCAGACCCGCCACGCACAGCACGGCTCCCGCCGCCATCGCCGGGAACCCGAGGAACGTGGGTGTGGTCGCGTCGAGGAGTCCGTACACCCCGGCGCACAGACCGCACATCCCGAGGAGCATCAGCGCCCCGGTCGCCCGGCGGGAACGGCGGGTCGCGCCGCCCGCTCTGCCGTAGCCCCGGGAATCCATTCCGGCGGCCAGCCGCAGAGAACGTTCGAGGGCGTCCTCCAGGACGGGGACGACGATGCCGCGCAGTGCCTTGAGACCTCTGCTCCGCCCGGCCCGCAGTCTGCGGGCACGGGCGACTCGTTGCACACTCTGCACGAGTTGGGGGGCGACGCTGATGGCGACGGTGACGGCGACCCCGAGTTCGTGGAGGGCGCCGGGCAGAACCCTGAGGGCCCGTTTGGGATTGGCGAGGGTGTTGGCGGCCCCGACGCAGCACAGCATGCAGGCAAGCCGCAGCCCGTCGGTGGCGGCCGAGAGCAGGGCCTCCAACGAGACGGGTCCGCCGAGCCGGATGCCCGCGTACCAGTCGGGGGTGGCGATGTGCGGGAGCGAGAAGAGGAAGTGGTCGTGCGGGCCGATGCCGGTGGCGAAGACGGTCCGGAAGACCACCCGGATCGCGACGACGGTGAGGGCGAGGTAGAGGTAGTAGGTGAAGCCTCGCGCCCAGGGAGCGTCGGTGCGGCGCGCGGTGACGACGTAGCCGAGAACGGCGAGCACGAGGAACAGGAGCAGGGGGTTGTTGGTGCGGCTGACGGCGGTGGCCAGGGCCAGCGCCCAGATCCACCAGGCGACCGGGTGAAGCGTTCTCGGCAGGCGACGGCCGCCCGTGTCCGGAGCGTGTCCGGCCACGGGTGTCGTCACGGGCGTGGTGCGCGGCACCGCGGCTACTCCGTGCGGCGCCGGCGCCTGGCCGCGAACACGGCCGCCCCACCGACGAGCACGATCAGCGAGCCGCCCACCACCACCGGCAGGACCGACCCCGCGTCGACCTTCGCGTCGCCGGCCGGGGCCGCGTCGACGACCTCGGTTCCGGCGCCCGGCGCACCCTCGGCAGGACCGTCCGCGGCGGTCGGGGAAGGGCTCGGCGATCCCGGCTCCGTCCCGCTCGGCGACGGAGTGCCGGACGGCTTCGCCGAGGCGGAGGCCGAGGCGGACTTCGACGGCGAGGGCTCCTTCCGCCCGGGCGCCCTCGGGCCCGTGTCGGTGCCCGGCGACAGCTCAGGAGCCCGTTCCGTCGATACCGGCTCGCCCACCCCGCCCTTCGGCTCGGCGTTGTGGGCGCGCAGTTGGTCGGGGGTGAGCGCGGGCCTGCCCCTGGTGCCGCCGATGTCGGTTCCGCCGAAGATCCACAGGTCGACACTGCCGGGCTTCGGCTTGTAGAGCATGGCGCCGAGCTGGCTGTACTCCCAGTCGTTCGCACCGGGGTCGGCGTGCCAGTACGACCAGTAGGCGGAAGCGGGTGGCGTCAGGACGCAGTCGTCCTGCTGGGGCGTCGGGTACTGCTTGCCGCCCCGGTGTCCGCTGTATCCGATGCGGCAGATGAAGGCGGGGCCGTCGTGCCCGGTGCCGGTGGTGCGCCAACCGCCCTGGTTGAGCAGTTCGTAGCCGGTCGTGGGTGTGGTCCCGCAGGAGCGGTAGACCGGGCCGCCCCAGTGGCTGAAGTCGACGGCGAGAACGACTCCGGAGGTGGTGGTGCACCGGCCCATGGACTGCGGATCCGCCGCCGCTGATGGTGCGCCGGCGATCGGCGCGGCGGTCGCCAGCAGGAGGGCGGCTGCCGCCCGTACGGTCCTGCGCCAGCCGGTGGTACTCATATCCGTCCCCCTGCGGCCGGCCGGCGGCGGGCCACGACGACCACCCGCCACCCGGCACCGACGAGCACGGCCGCGAGGCCGAGGAGCGCGCCGATCCGCGTGCCGGTCGAGGCCAGCGCTCCTCCGCCGGAGCCGCCCGTGCCGGTGTCGACGATGCCTCCCGTCCCTCCCGCCGTGTCCCCGGGGGTGATGATGGGCGGGGTGGTGGCGCCGGGGGTGGGCGTGGGCTGCGGTGTGGTGCCGGTCAGGCCGCGCTCCAGCGTGCCGAACGAGATCCCGGTCGCCCCGCCGACCGCCTGGGTGGAGGCGCGCAGATCGGATCCGCGCTGTCCCTCCTTCGCCACGTTGAACCCGCCGTCGGCGTTCTGCTGGCCCGCGAGGAACTTCCGGGCCCTGGCGATCTCGGAGACGTATCGCGGCGCGTCCAGGGAGAGCCCCTGCACGGCGAGAGCGGCGGAGTTGACGGAGTCGCCGGCCGCGCCGGGGAAGCCGCCGTCGGGCAGCTGCTTGCTCGCTATCCAGGCCAGCGCCTTGTCGACGGCCCGGTCGGCCTTCTCGCCCCCGGCCAGGTCCAGGGCCATGGCCGCGACGGCGGTGGAGTCGACGTCGGAGTCACCGGTGGCGGGAATCAGGCTGGGCCACGCGCCGCTGCCGTGCTGAAGGCTCTCCAGGTAGGCGATCGGTTCCTGGGCCGCCGTACCCTCGTCGGCACGCAACTGGGCCATGACCGCGAGGGACTGGGCGAAGACGGAGGGGGCGTAGGTGTAGGCGCCCCTGTCCGCGCAGCTGCGGTCGGGAGCCTTGCTCGGCCCGGTGCACACTGCCTTGCCGAGAGCGGCGATGAGGTCCTGGCCGCCGAAGGAGCGCGGATCGCGGCCGACGCTCTCGGCCAGCAGGGCGGCCTTGCCGATGGAGCCGCCGAGCGCGTACGTCGTCCCCGCTCCGGTCCAGTCCCGCAGGGTCCGGCCTTCACCGTCCCTGCCGCCCTCGTCGAGGAAGTCGACGATGCCGCGCAGCTTGTCGTTGTTCAGACCGGTGGCCGCTAGCGCGTACGCGCCGTCGATGGTCAGTCCGAAGTCGGCGCGGGACGAGGCGCCGCCCGCGGCGTAGTACCGCCCCTGTCTGAGGTTGGTCCCGCTGGTGAGGTAGGCGACGCCCTTCTTCAGATCGGGGCCCTCACCGGCCGGAACGGTCGGAGCGGTGGTCGGGGAGCCGGTCGGATCGGGCTTCCTCGTCGTCAGAAGGACCAGATCGGTCCCGGCGCCGGCGAGGACCGCGGGTGACGTCGCGTAGAGAGCCGGGTCCGTGGCCCCCTCCTCGAAACCGAAACCTCCTCCGTCCAGTTGCTCCCGCGAGAGCCAGGACACGGCGGCGTCGGCCCGCGCGGTGTCGCCGAGGGCACGCAGTGTCTGCGCGGCGTACGCGGTGGCGTGGACACTGCCGGTCGTGGCCCCGGTGTAGCCGGGGAACGAACCGTCCTGGCGCTGCGCCTTCCCGAGATAGGTCCGGGCCTTCGTCACCGCCGCGTCCCGGCCGCCCGCCCCCCGCAGTGCGAGGGCCACGAGACCGGTGGTGGCGGGATCGCCGTCGCAGTTCTCACCGGGGCGGATCAGAATGCTGGTGATGCCGCCGTCCTCGCACTGCAACTGGGTCAGCCGCTCGACGGCCTCGGCCGGAATGCCGGTGCCGGCGCGGAGCAGGGCCAGTACGGCGAACGCCTGCCCGTCGGCGTAGGTCGCGTTCCTGAAATCGCCCCTGGCGCTGCAGCCGGGGGTGGGGCTGCCCGCGTCGGGGCCCGCGGCGCAGATGTTGTCCACGAGGTCGGCGATCAGGTCATGGCCGCCGAAGTGGTGCGGGTCGGCTCCCGTGGCCTCGGCGACGAGCGCGAGACGGGCCGCCGCGGTGGCGTCGGGGGCCTGGTCGTCACCGGACGCGTAGGCGTATGCGTCGGTGTGGGCGGCGAGGAACGCGGTGACCTTGTCGAGGGCGGTGCTCTCGCCACCCGCGGCGGCGAGAGCGTACGCCGCCTCGGTGGTCAGCAGGTAGTTGGGGGTGTCGGCGCCGTCGTCGACGACGCGTTCGCCGTCCTTGAGCGTGCCGCCGATCCAGGCCGCGGCACCCGCGACATCGATCTCCCCGGCCGGGACCGTGGGAGTGTTCCCGGGGTCCGGGGTCCCGGTGCCGCCGCCGGCGCGCACCTCGTCCGGGGTGAAGGCCGGCTTGCCGGTGGTGCCGCCGATGTCGGTGCCGCCGAACACCCAGGCGTCGACGTCACCGTCCTTCGGCTTGCGGTCCATGGCCCCGTACTGGCTGTAGGTCCACGTGTTCTGGCCCGGTGAGGCGATCCAGTACGACCAGTAGGCCGTGGCCGGCGGGGTGAGTACGCAGGACTCGTTGTCCGCGGTCGGGTACCGCGTTCCGGAGCCGAGGCCGATGCGGCAGATGAAGGCCGGGCCGTCGTGCTGTGTGCCCTCCGTGGTGAAGCCCGCCTCGTGGAGGAGCTCGTACCCCGTCGTGGGCGTCGTGTCGCAGCCGCGCTCCACCTTGCCCGCGAAGGGTCCGAAGTCGACGGCGACGATCGCGCCCCTGGTGGCCGTGCAGCTCCCGATGGGGTCGGCCGTGGCCGGACCGGCGGTGACGAATGTCACGCACATGGCAAGCAGGAGAAACACGGCGGGCATCGGGGACAGGAACGCTCCGGGCCCCGTACGTCGGTCTCTTCGCTGTGCGGTCCCCACCGCGGCCCCCTCGTTCCGTGTCCGTGGGAACGCGAACGTGGCTGAGGCGCCCTCACCCCGGAATTCACGCGGGGCGGAGCGGGTCGACCACGCCGTAGTCCACGACGGCGCTCATCGCTGCGAATCAGGCTCCAGGTAATCCGGCTCGCCCGGCGGTGCCGGGCCTACGGTTGCGGGTCAGCGCCGGACTTCGACCGGCTTCCCCTGGAACTCAGTGCATATCAGGCGGATTTCAGCACGCTGGGCGATGCTCCGTCAAGGCACCGGTCACGCATCCGGAGAGGCGGCCCGGGCTGTCTGGCGGGACGGCAACGCGTCCGGTAGCGTCCAGCGCTGCCACGTGGGGGAACCCGGTGAGAATCCGGGGCTGACGCGCAGCGGTGTGGGGCGGCTGGGGGCCGTTCCGAGCCCGAATGCCCAGGCGGCGACGCATCACAGGAAGCCGGTCCACGCGTTCGGGCGGCGGCCCCGCTCGCTGTCGTCTCCCGCCGGGGGGCCGCGGGCCCGGGGCGGCGCGCCCCTCATCCCAGGAGCAGGCCATGTCCCGTCCTTTGATCTCACGCCGTCTCGCGTTCACGGCGACCGCCTCCATCGGGGCGTTCTGTCTGAGTGTCCTGCCGGCCGCCGCGACTGCCACACCGGGCCAGATCGCCACCTCGCGGGCGAACGGCGTCGCGTACCTCAAGTCCCTTCAAGCGGCGGATGGTTCCTACGCCGGCCCGGGGCTCTCCAACGAGTGGGCGTTCAGCGCGCTCGCCTCCGCCGGTACCGCGGCCGTCGATGTCACACCCGGCGGCGACACCACGAAGAACGCGAGATCCGTCTACCGCGCGTTGCTCGCCACGGCGGGCTGGCCGTCCGCCACACCGGTGGTCACCGACTACGAACGCGCCACCCTCAACTCCTACGCGGCCGGCGTCGACCCGTCCCGCGTCTCCGCCTCACGCAATCTCATCGGCGACATCTACGGCTACTGGCAGACTGCCGAGCCGGGCTACTTCGGCCCCCCGGCGAACTTCAACGGGACCGTGTTCGCCGCGCTCGCCCTCGGCGGCGCCAGAACACCGGCGGGAGCGCAGCGCATACCCCAGTCCCTGCGCGACTCCCTGATCGCCCGTATCCGCGCCAACCAGCACAACGACGGCGGCTGGGACTACAGCAGGGCCGAGGGCGATCCGGGCCGGCTCGCCGCCCCGAGCGACATCGACATGACCGGCGCCGCGATGGCAGCCCTCTGCGTCACCGGTGTCCCGAACACCGACACGGACATCACCCGGGCCAAGGCGTTCCTCAAGAGCAAACTCGTTCCGGGCAGTGGCGCCTTCAACGCGACGTTCGGTGTCAACACCGACTCCAACGGCTGGGCCGTCTCCGGCCTGAACGCCTGCGGCGTCAACCCGCAGACCGGCGACTTCCTCACCTCCGCCGGCAAGACGCCCGTCGACTTCCTCATCGCCCAGCAGTTCAACCCCGGCGGCGGCTTCAGGTACCTGCCGGGCGACACCACGCCCTCCGCCTACGCGTCCGTCGACGGGCTGCGTGCCGTCGCCGGGGGCGGCTTCACCGCCGCTCCCCCGGTCCCCGTCACCGGCGGCGCGCCCCAGTGGGTGGCCCAGGGCGCCTTCACCCCCGGCACCGCCACGAAACTGGCCCTGACCGTGGACGACGGCACGGGCGATCTGAAGGTGTGTTCCGTCTCCTTCACACCCACCGGTGCCACGACCACCCTCGGCGCGGTCCTCGACGCGGCAACCACCGCGGCCACTCCCTCCGGCTGCGTCAGCGGTGTGACGCCGTCCTCCGGAACCGCCACGATCACCGCTCTCAACGGCAGGGCCAACAGCGGGGTCGGCACATGGAAGGCCGGCGTCGACGGCTCGGCCCTCACCGGAGCCGACCGCGGCAGGGTGATCAACGTGGGCGACACGATCGCCCTGCGCTGGGGCGCCTGACCTCCCCTCGGACCCGGCCCACGGCCCCGGCGCGTCCGGTCGCGCGGACGCGCCGCGTCGACGCCGGTCCCGGTTCACCCGCGCGGGCGGAGGTGGACCGGGGCCGGGCGCCGCGCCGGCGCGGAGGGCGTCGACGGCACGGTCAGACGGAGCAGGGGCCGCGGTCGACGGTGCCGTCGGAGCCGATCACCCGCACCTGCACGCCGTGGTCCGAGCCGCGGGCCGATTTCGCCGTGCAGATCAGCTGCTGCCGGGCCACGTCGGACAGTTCCGTGACCGGCACCTTCAGCCTGACCAGCACCCCGGCCGGGTCCAGGCTCAGGCTCGACACGATGTCACCGCGCGGCAGTTCGGTGCGCAGCCCGGCGGCGGCCTCGGTCTCGTCGGGGCCGGCGATCAGCATGACCATCGCCTTGGCGGGATCGCGCCACCCCCGTTCGGCACCCGTGTTGTCCGGCGGTTCCCGGACCACCATCTCGACCGGCCGCACCACCGGCATCAGTCGTCCGTCGGGCGGCGGGGAGACGAAATAGAGCACGGTGCCCTGTTCCCGCCCCGGTGGCACGTCCACCGTCGCCGGGTCGCCGATGTCGACGACGTCGGTCGCCCGGATGCCGCACCCGGCCGATGCCGCCACCAGGGGCAGCAATGCCGCGAGCAGTCGTGCGCGCCTCATGTCGTCTTCGCCTCCAGCGGCAGTTCCACGGTGAGGACGGCGCCTCTCCCGGGTCCGTTCGCGGCGTGCACGGTTCCGCCGTGCAGCCGTACGTTCTCCTGGGTGATCGCCAGTCCGAGTCCGCTGCCCGCCGACCGGGTACGGGCCTCGTCGGCCTTGTAGAACCGGTCGAAGATGTGCGGCAGCACCGCCGGGTCGATGCCCGGCCCGTGGTCCGCCACCTCAGTCACCAGCCACCGCCCGGCGCCCCGGTGCTCGGTCCGCAGCCGTACGGTGACGGGCGTCGCGCCATGTCTGAGGGCGTTGCCGACGAGGTTGGCGACGATCACGTCGAAGCGCCGGGGGTCGAGCATCGCCCGGATCCCGTCCGGGAGTTCGGTGCGGACGCGGTCGTCCCAGTGCCTGTTCTGCAGGGTCTTGCGGATGGTCTCGGCGACGTCCACCTCGTCGAGATGGAGGCCGGCGGCCCTCGCGTCGAACCGGGAGATCTCCATCAGGTCCTCGACGAGCGTGGCGAGTTTCCCGGTCTCGGCGCTGATCAGCCGTACGGCGGCGGCGGTGTCGGCGTTCAGGTGGGCGGCGTCCTCGTCGAGCACCTCGGTGACGGCGAGCATCCCGGCGAGGGGGGTGCGCAGTTCGTGCGAGACGTCCGAGGCGAAGCGTCTGGCCCGCGCCTCCGCGCGCCGCAGTTCCGCGACCGACTCCTGGAGCTTGGTGGACGACTCGTTGAACGTGCGGGCGAGTCCGGCGAGTTCGTCGGAGCCCTTGACCTCGATGCGGGTGTCGAGCTCTCCCCTGCCGATGCCGGTCGCCGCCCGTTCCAGGTCGCGTACCGGGCGCAGCACGCTGCGGGCGGCGAGCAGGGCGGGCACCACGGCGATCGCGAGAGCGGGCAGGGCGCCGTCGCGGGCCGCGGTGACCATGGCGCTGATGTTGGCCTCCTCGGTGGAGAGCGGCATCACGGCGTAGAGGACGAGGCCGGTGGGCTGCCGTCCGTCGCCCCGCTCGAAGAGTGCGGGCATGCCCACGGTGAGCCAGGGCTCGCCGTTCTTGACGACCCGCTGGAACGAGCCGCGGGCGCTGCCGCGGACGGCCTCGCGCAGGGCGGGCGTGATCACGTCGGAGGTGGGCCGGTCGGTGGAGGAGACCCGGATGTTCCCGTACTCGGCGAACACCCGCCAGGTGTGCGGTTTGCCCTCCCGGGCCAGCGTCTGGCAGGACCGCCGCAGGTGCTCGCGCTCCACCGGCAGGGTCATGGCGAGGCTGCCGATCCGGTCGCGGAACTGGGCGACGGCCGTGTCCTGGGCCTGCTGGAGGATGGCGGAACGGGCCTCGCGGTAGGTAAGGGTCGCGGTGGTGACCGCACTGGCGGCCGCGACCAGGAGGAAGGCCGCGACGAGCCGGGTCCGCAGCCCGGAGCGGGCGGCGAGGAGTTTCACGCGAGCGGTCCGAAGCGGTAGCCGAAGCCGCGGACGGTCTGGATGTAGCGCGGGCTGCCCGCGACGTCCTCGATCTTCTGCCGCAGCCGTCGTACGCAGGCGTCGACCAGACGGGCGTCCCCGTGGTAGCTGTGCTCCCAGACGTATTCGAGCAGTTGCTGCCTGCTGAAGACCTGCTCGGGCGAGGCGGTCAGGTGCAGGAGCAGCTTCAGTTCGGAGGGGGCGAGCAGGACGCGCTGCCCGGACTTGGCGACCGAGAGCCCGGCGCGGTCGATGGCGAGTTCGCCGTGGTGCTCCACGCCGTCGCGTCCCGCGGGTTCGGTGAGCCTGCGCAGCACGGCGCGGATCCTCGCCTCGATCACCTCGGTGCGGGCGGGTTTGACGATGTAGTCGTCGGCGCCGGCCTCCAGGCCGACGACCACGTCGAAGTCGTCGCCGCGTGCCGTGAGCATGATGATCGGGAGCTGGCTGGTCTCCCGTATCCGGCGGCAGACCTGGACCCCGTTCACGCCGGGCAGCATCAGGTCGAGGAGCACCAGGTCGGGACGGAACTCCGCGAGGGCGGCCAGCCCCTCCTCCCCGGTCTCGACGCCCCGCAGCTCGTGGCCGCGCCGGCGCAGCCCCAGCTCGACCCCTTCGCGTACGGAGGGGTCGTCTTCGATCAGCAACACGCGAGGCATGGCAGCAGTATCCCAGCGATCAAGAAGTGGATTCGAACCGGTGAACGGGTGGTCCGGTCGTCGGGGTCATGCCCGCCGCAGTCGGCTCCGGGCCGCGGTGATCACGGCGTCGACCTCCCGCAGCCGGAGCGGCCGGGCCAGCAGCGCGATCGTGAGCAGGAGCACGGCGGTCCCCGCCCCCACCGCGGCGAAGTCCCCGAGGCCGTCGCAGGCGCGGGCGGTCAGGTGCCCCAGCAGTCCGGCGGGCACGGCCGCCCCCACCAGCCGGACCTGCGCCCACAGTCCGGACGAGCGCGGCAGCGGCGACCGGGGACCGGCCCCGTGCGAGAGCCTGCGGCGCAGCACGTACGCGGTGACGCCGAAGCCCGCGAACAGGGCCACCGAGTACGCCCCGGCCATGCCCGTCACGGCCCAGCGGACCGGCAGCAGCAGATACGCGGCGACGCAGAGCCCGGCGTTGAGCGCCGCGATCACCAGGTTGAGGAGGAACGGGGTGCGGGTGTCGCTCATCGCGTAGAAGGCGCGGGAGAGCACGTACTGCCCGGAGTACGCGATCAGTCCGGGCGCGAACGCCATCATCATGCCCGCCATGACGGCGATGTCCGCGTCGTTCGTGCGCCCGTAGCCGTACACCGCGCCCATCACCCACGGTGCCAGCGCGAACAGCACGGCCCCCGCGGGCACCACGACCGCGGCCGAGGTGCGCAGGGCGTACGAGACGTCCCGCCGCACCCCCGGCAGATCGCCGTCGGCCGCGGACCGGCTCATCCGGGGCATCAGCGCGGTGACCAGCGAGACGGTCACGATGCCGTGCGGCACGACCCACAACTGATAGGCGTAGCTGTACGCGGTGTAGCCGGGACCGCCCGCCACGTGCTGCTCGACGGCGTGCTGACCGGTGGCGGTGGAGAGCCGGGTCACCACCCAGTAGGCGATCTGGTTGGTCAGCACGAGCAGGACGAGCCAGCCCGCCGCGCGCAACGGCCGGGTGAGGCCGCTGCCCCGCCAGTCGAACCGGGGCCGCCAGCGGAACGCCGCGGCGCGCAGCACGGGGATCAGCGCGAGCGTCTGCACGACGATCCCGGCGGTCGTCCCCCAGCCGAGCCACCTCGCCTGGGCCGCGTCGAGCGTGCCGCCGGAGCCGGCGGCGACGCCGAGGTAGATCCCGAACACGCCGATGATCACGAGGTTGTTGAGGACCGGGGTCCACATCATGGCGCCGAACCTGTCACGGGCGTTGAGCACCTGGCCCAGGAGTGTGAACAGCCCGTAGAACAGGATCTGCGGCAGGCAGTAGCGGGTCAGGGCGATGGTCATCCCGGCCTGTTCGCCGTGGTAGCCGGGGGCGTAGGCCGAGACGATCCACGGGGCGCCGACGACGGTGAGCGCGGTGAGGGCGAGGAGCCCGATGGTGCAGAGGGTGAGCAGCCGGTCGGTGTACGCGGCTCCGCCGTCGTCGTGGTTCCTGGCGGCCCGGACGAGTTCCGGGACGAAGACGGCGTTGAGCGCGCCGCCGATGAGCAGCATGTAGAGGATGTTGGGCACGGTGTTGGCGACGGTGTACCCGTCGGCCTCCAGGCCGGTGCCGAGTGCGGCGACGACGACGGCGGAGCGGACGAAACCGGTCGCCCGGGACACCATGGAGCCGGCCGCCATGACGGCGCCGCTGCGCAGCACCGAGCCGGACCGTCGCTCCGCGGTCTCGGCGGGGGCCGTACCGGTGGCCGTCATCGGCGCGCCAGATATGCCTGGAATGCCCGGTACAAGGCGTTGTTGGCTGCTCCGCCCACCGATGTCTCCCATTCCCCGAGGGTCTCGACCAACTGACCGCCGGTGCCGAGCTTCCAGCGCAGCAGTCCGAAGGGGCGGTCACCGGGGTCAAGGGTGGAGGGTACCCCGCGCATGTCGTGCACATCGGCGCCGAGGCCGTGGGCATCGAGCATCATGCGCCACTGGAGCGCGTTGCTGGGGCGGACCTCACGACGGTGGTCGGCGGACGCGCCGGTCTGGTACCAGACCCGGCGACCGGTGCTGATCATGGTGTGGGCGGCGAGGATCTCCCCCTGGTGGACGGCCAGGTAGAGCCGCATCCGGCCGGGATGCTCGGCGTTGAGCACGGCGTACTGCCGCTGGTAGTACGCGAGGGAGCGGCCGAGCCGGAAGCCGTCGCGCTCCTCGGTGATCCGCAGCAGCCGGTGGAACTCGGGGAGTTCGGCCGCGCCGCCGATGACGATCCGCACCCCGGCCTTCCGCGCCCTGCGCACGTTGCGCCGCCACTCCTGGTTGAGCCCGGTCCACAGCTCGTCGGGCGTCCGGCCGGCGAGCGGCACCCGGAAGACGTAGCGGGGCTGCGCGTCGGCGTCCTCGCCCGAGTCGCCGCCGCAACGGTGCCAGTCGCGGGCCCGGAGGCGTTCGGCGACGGCCGCGCCCAGCGGGTCGACCTCGGTGGCGAGTACGTCGCCGACCCTGCGGCCCGGGCCGGTGGCCGCCTTGAGGCGGGCGGTGTCCCAGCGCCGGTACGCCGGCGACGGACCGATACGGACGGCGAAGGCACCGGCCGCACGCAGGTGCGCCATCAGCGGCCGGAGCCAGCGGTCGATGCCGGGGTCGGCCCAGTCGGCCACCGGCCCCTCGGGCAGGTACGCGAAGTGCTTCCGGGTTCCCGGGAGTTGCCGGTAGAGCACCAGGGCGGCCCCGGCCGGTTCGCCGCAGTCGCCGTGCCAGCCGATCGTCTCGGCGGCCCACCGGTCCTTCACCCCGGCCCAGGACGGGTACTGCAGAAAGCTCGCGTCGGTGCGTGTGGCCAGGAAGGCCCGGTGCTCCGCCGCGGTCAGAGCGCGTATCCGCAGCTCCTCGTCACGGCTGCGGTCTTCGGTCGCGAGCAGCATCGGCATGAGGCGAGACCCTCCCTGTTCCGCCCCGCCGTCGGATCCGCGGGGTCGCACAGGATGCTCACAGCGGTCCGTGACCGCCCCGAGCGGCATGTGTGACCGGACGATGACCGTTGTGCTGCGACCGATGTCACACAGGCGTTTTCCCGGTTTTAGGCCGATATGCGGAACCTATGGTCGGATGCATACCTCTTCCCTCGTCGAAGAGCACCGTCCTGGAGGTCATCCGTTGTTCCCCGCACGCCGGCGCATACGCCGTACCGCTCCCCTCGCCCGCCCGGCCCGGCTCCCGCTGGTCGTCGGTGCCGCGGCGCTGGGCGTCTCCCTCACCGCCTGCTCCGGCGCCTCCGCGTCGGACTCGGTAACGGACACGGGGAAGGCCGGTGGGAAGACTCCCGCGCACGACACCGCGATCACGGTGAACCTCCGGGGCTCCGCGGCCACCCCCGGTCAGCCGGTGAAGGTGAGCCTCGCCGCCGGAAGGCTCGGGACGGTCACGGTGGGCGCGGCCGAGGGGGACGCGCTGACCGGCCGCATATCCGCCGACGGCCGGACCTGGACATCGGACCGGCCCGCCGCCCCCGGCACCGCCTACCGCGTCGAGGCGAAGGACACCGAGGGCGGCAGTGACCGTGCCGAGTTCACCACAGCCGCGGCCGACAAGGTCAACAAGCTGACCCTGGCCCCCGGCAAGAACACCACGGTCGGCATCGGCCAGCCCCTGTCGGTCGTCTTCGACAACCCGGTGAAGGACCGGGCCGCGGTGGAGAAGGCCCTGAAGGTCACCACGTCGAACAACACCGAGGGTTCCTGGGGCTGGCTGCGGGACTACTCCGGCAAGGACCGCGTGGACTGGCGGCCCAAGGAGTACTGGAAGTCCGGCACGAAGGTCACGCTCGACGCCGGTCTCAACGGCATCGACTCGGGCCCGTCCGGCGGCTGGTTCGTCCGCGACTACCGCACCACGTTCATCGTCGGCGCCGCACAGGTGGTCAGGGTCGATCTCGACCGGCACCGGCTCGCGCTGAAGCGGGACGGGAAGACCGTGATGGACGTGCCCATGTCCGCCGGCACTCCGGGCGGCGAGAAGGCGTCCTGGCGCGGCACGGCCGTGCTGATGTCCAAGGAGGGCACGATCAACATGCGCTCGGAGACGGTCGGCCTGGGCGACGCCTACGACAAGATGGTCGACTACTCGATGCGGCTGACCTGGTCGGGCATGTACGCGCACGCCGCGCCGTGGAACGCCGGCTACTTCGGGGTCGCCAACCGCAGTTCGGGCTGCGTCGGGATGAGCGACGCGAACGCCGGCGAACTGTACCGGCAGGTGCGCGTCGGCGACCCGTTCGAGATCACCGGCGCGGACGCCAAGGGCACGGTCGCCGAGGGCAACGGGTACGGGGCGTGGAACGTGTCGTGGGCCGACTGGCAGGCGAAGAGCGCCCTGCGCTGAGCCGGGGGTCCGGGAGCGGCACGCCCGTCGTGTCGTCCGGCACGCGGATCGCGGTCCCTCGGGAACGGCGCCGGGGCCGCGACGCCCGTCCCCCTCGTCGCGGCCTCCGGCGGCCGTCCCCGTCGGCCGCGGCCCCGCCCCACCGTACGGTCCGGCACCGGCCGGTCACCGGCACGTCCCGGTGACCGGCGCGGTCGGCCGCACGTCGAGCACGACCCGACCGGCCGCAGCTGACCTTCTTCCCGTCCCTCCGGCGGACCCGTCGGACGCGTCCGTTGCTTCGGGCGAGAAGTGATCACCGGCTGCTGCCGGACGGGCACCGCTCCTCGGGAACCCCCTCACGGCGGTTCCCCGGCCCGGCCGTGTCCTCGATTCGCCCTTCGCCGCGCGATCCTGCCCCCGGCCGGGTGGTACCGCTTCGTCGACACGGCCTACCGCGCTCCCGGCAGCAGCGTTCCCGGTTCGGCCGGTGCCACCTCCACGGCCTTCGTCTTCGGGCTGCGCCGCTCCTGTCTGGCCACCCAGGTGGCGAACCAGGAGAGCAGCATGCACATCCCGATGTAGATCGGCGAGATCACCATCACCACGGGGATGAAGGGGAGATCGTAGTCGAGGTTGGACGCGATGAGCTTGCCCGCGTGGAGGAACTCCTCGTAGGTGATCAGATAGCCGAGCGAGGTGTCCTTCAGCGCCACCACCAACTGGCTGATGATGGTGGGCAGCATGGCACGCACCGCCTGCGGGGCCAGCACGTACGTGGTGACCTGGGTCTTGCGCATTCCCAGGGCGTACGCGGCCTCGCGCTGGCCGCGGTCGACCGAGTTGATCCCGGTGCGGAACACCTCGGCGAGGACCGATCCGTTGTACAGGGTCAGACCGGCGACCAGGGCGGGCAGCGGCTGGACCCTCAGCGCCACGAAGACGAAGAAGATCATCACCAGCACGGGCATGGCCCGGAAGAACTCGACGAGCACCGCGGCGATCCAGCGCACGATCCGGTGGTCGGAGAGCCTGCCGACGGCGAGCACCGCCCCGAGGACGAGCGAGAGCACCGCCGCGTACCCGAACGCCTTGAGGGTGTTGCCCAGCCCGCGCAGCAGGAGTTCCTGAATTCCCTTGTACGCGAAGGGAGTCCACTTGGCCGCGGCGAACTGCCCGGTGTCCAGGAGCAGGAAGACGACCCAGCCGATCACGGCGAGGATCAGGACCGTCGAGGCGACCGAGTAGATCCGGTGGCGCCTGCGGGTGACCGGGCCCGGGATGTCGTGGAGCGCGGTGGCGGACGGCTCGGTGCGGGTGGTCATCGGGCGACTCCCCAGCGCTTCTCCATCGCGTGGAACAGCGCGCTGATGGACAGGGTGATGATCAGGTAGCCGACGGCGATCCAGACGAAGGTCCAGATGATGCTGTATCCCAGTTCGTTGAGGGTCTTGTAGGTGCCGAGCAGTTCGGTGACGCTGAACGCCCCGGCGATCGCGGAGTTCTTGGCAAGTGCGATCAGGGTCGACCCGACCGGCGGGATCACCGAACGGAACGCCTGCGGCAGCACGACGTGGCTCAGCGTCTGGCCGAACGTCATCCCGAGGCTCCGGGCCGCCTCGCCCTGTCCCTTCGGCACTGTGTTGATGCCGGAACGCAGCACCTCGCAGATGAACGCCGAGGTGTAGCAGCCGAGCGCGAGGACCGCGAAGACCTTGAAGGGGAGGATCAGGCCGAAGCGCGGCAGCCCGAGCAGGACGGCGAAGAACAGCAGGGTCAGCGGGGTGTTGCGCAGCACCGTGACCCACACCGTGCCGAGGGTCCGGAGCGAGCCGACGGGCGCGACCCGGCAGGACGCCATGACGAATCCCAGGAGCAGCGCCAGGACGGAGGAGTAGACGGTGAGTTCGAGGGTGCCGAGGAAGCCCTCGCCGTAGAGCGAGAAATTCTGTGTGAGCACGTCCATGCG
This sequence comes from Streptomyces sp. NPDC014734, assembly GCF_043083325.1. Taxonomy (NCBI): domain Bacteria; kingdom Bacillati; phylum Actinomycetota; class Actinomycetes; order Kitasatosporales; family Streptomycetaceae; genus Streptomyces; species Streptomyces sp. NPDC014734. The sequence continues at coordinate 52,786 of NZ_JBIBYN010000030.1, forward strand.
GGTTGCCGTCCTCTCAGCTCGCCGGGTAGCGGTCGATGGGCGGTGGGGTCGGCGCGGGTGCTCCGGACAGGCCGAGCGTGGCCTCGAACGCCTTCTTCCAGTTCCCGTTCCTCTGGTTGGCCTCCAGGGCGTCGTCGAGGGCGAACCGCAGGGCGTTGTCGTCGCGCGGGACGCCGATGCCGTACGGCTCCTTCGAGAACGGCTTGCCGACCACCTTCAGCTCCTTCGGCGCCTTGGCCGCGAAGCCGAGCAGGATCGCGTCGTCGGTGGTGACGGCGTCGACCTGGTAGGTGAGCAGGTTGTCCACGCAGATCGAGTACGTGTCGTAGGAGACCAGGATCGCCTTCGGGTAGTCGGCGGCGATGCGCTGGTACGGGGTCGAGCCCGCCGCCGAACAGACCGTGCGGCCGGCCAGGTCCTGGGGGCCGTGGATGTCGTGCTCGTCGGTGCGGACGAGCAGCGACTGGCCGGCCATGTAGTAGGGACCGGCGAAGCCCACGAGCTTCTTGCGCATGGCGTTGATGGTGTAGGTGCCGACGTAGTAGTCGATCTGGCCGTTCTGGAGCGCCGTCTCGCGGTTGGCGGAGGCGATCGTCCGGAATCTGATGGTCTTCGGTTCGAAGCCGAGCGACGCCGCCATCATCCTGGCGATCTCGATGTCGAATCCGGAGTAGGCGCCGGTGGCCGGGTCCTTCTCGCCCAGGTACGGCTGGTCCTCCTTGGCCCCGACCCGGAGGTAGCCGCGTTTCCTCGCCGCGGTCCAGGTCGGTGACCGGTACAGCCGGAAGCCGGTGTCGACCCGGTACACGGGCAACTGACCGGCCTTCGGTCCCTTCACCGGAGGGCTGCCCTCCTTGCCGCACCCGGCGGCGAGCACGGAGACCAGCAGCAGAACGGCGCGAACGGCCGCGACTCTTCTCGTACGCAACTCGGAGCCCCCGTCAGTGCTTGAGGATCTTGGACAGGAAGTCCTTGGCGCGGTCGCTCTCCGGGGCGGTGAAGAACGCCTCGGGACTGCGGTCCTCGACGACCCGGCCGTCGGCCATGAACACCACGCGGTTGGCGGCGGAGCGGGCGAAGCCCATCTCGTGCGTGACGACGACCATGGTCATGCCGTCCCGGGCGAGCTGCCGCATGACTTCGAGCACCTCGTTGATCATCTCGGGGTCGAGTGCCGAGGTGGGTTCGTCGAAGAGCAGGGCCTTGGGGTCCATGGCGAGAGCCCGGGCGATGGCCACCCGCTGCTGCTGCCCGCCGGAGAGCTGGGCGGGGAACTTGTCGGCGTGCGCGGCGAGCCCGACCCGTTCCAGCAGTTCCCGGGAGCGCCGGTCGGCCTCGTCCTTCCTGCGCCCCCGGACCTTGAGCTGGGCGAGCGAGACGTTGGCCAGCACGGTCCTGTGCGCGAACAGGTTGAACGACTGGAAGACCATGCCCACTTCGGCCCGGAGCCGGGCCAGTGACCTGCCCTCCTCGGGAAGGGGCCTGCCGTCGATCACGATGCGGCCGGACTCGATGGTCTCCAGCCGGTTGATGGTCCGGCAGAGCGTCGACTTGCCCGAGCCCGAGGGGCCGATGACCACCACCACCTCCCCGCGGCCGACGGTGAGGTTGATGTCGCGCAGCACGTGCAACTGCCCGTAGTGCTTGTTGACGTCCCGCAGTTCGATCAACGGATCGACGGCCATGCGCTGCCCCACCCACATTTCGCTTTGTCGAGGTCAGCGCAAACTATCCAGCGGGAAAAGGGACTTCCCCGTCGACACGCATAAATGGGGCATAAGGCTTCTTTTTCTGTTTTATGGAAAGCGCTACCCCTCCGCCGACTCCGAGTACACCTGCGAGAGCTCCGGGCTCCCCGTCATCGCCCAGTCCAGCCCGGCCTCGACGACGTCGATCTCCCGCCCGGAGGCGAGGCTCACCACGGGCCGGCCGCTGGGCCAGATGCTCCAGACCGCGCCGGGAACATTGCGCACCAGGACCGTGCCGAGGTACAGCCCCGCGTCGTTGCCCAGCCAGGGCAGTTCCTCGGGGTCGTCGCGCCAGCGCGGCGGCAGTTGGTCGAGGGCCGCCAACGAGGCCGGGCTGTCGTCGAGTCGGAGGCCGCGCTGCCCCGCCCGGGCACGCAGCAACTCGCACTCGGCCAGCAGTTCGGCCACCCCCTCGGGATCGGCCGCCACGACGGAGGCGAGCCCCTGCCCACGCGTCCCGTCGTGACGCTTACGCCAGTTGTCCAGGAAAGGGATGTTCATACCACTCAGGGTCGCATCCTCCACGTCGTACGCACCACAGGCGCGCGGTCCGTCGTACGCGCGGCCCTGCCGGCCGCGCCGCCCGCACGCACGGCCCGTCCGCGAATCCGGTGGGCCGACGGGAAAACCGGGTGGCCCGGGGCGGGAACCGGCTGATAGCTTCGGCGGCATGTCCAGCCCCGAGTCAGACAGAGACTAGCCACCGGTCCGCCGGTGGCCGAAGCCCTGTCGAGTGCGCACCCCCGTGGCCGTTCCGGTCACGGGCGCCTCCGCTGCCCGTTGCCACCGCGGGACCACCATGGTGTGGGCCGCGCGTTCCCCGTATGCGCTCGTGCGCAGATCTCCCGTCCGGCGTCCGCCGCCCGGCCGGGTCACGTCCCGAACACCCCGGACGTTCTTCCGCGTTGCCGCCCGTCGTGACGGGCGGGCGCGGCCCACACCCCTTCGCTCGGTCCATCCGTCAGCCGTTCATGGGGTTCCTTCATGCCATTCGCCGTCTACGCACTCGGCCTCGCCGTCTTCGCCCAGGGCACGTCCGAGTTCATGCTGTCCGGGCTGGTCTCGGACATCGCAGCCGACCTCCACACCTCGATTCCCGCCGCGGGGCTGCTGACCTCGGCCTTCGCGGTCGGGATGATCGTCGGGGCGCCGTTGACGGCGCTCTTCAGCCGCACCTGGCCGCGCCGCCGCGCCCTGTTGTTCTTCCTCTGCGTCTTCGGCGCCGCCCATGTCGTCGGGGCGCTCACCCCCGGCTACGGGGTACTCCTGGCGACCCGGGTCGTCGGCGCGCTGGCGAACGCCGGTTTCTGGTCCGTGGCCCTGGTGACCGCGGTGTCGCTGGCCGGACCCGGGGCCCGGGCGCGTGCCACCTCCGTGGTGGTCGGGGGCGTCACCCTCGCCTGTGTGGCGGGGGTGCCCGCCGGGGCGGTGCTGGGCGGAGCCTGGGGGTGGCGGTCGGCGTTCTGGGCCGTGGCCCTCGTCTCCGTCCCGGCCGCCGTCGTGATCGCCAGGACCATCCCGGGCACCCGGCCCGAGGCCGTCCCGGTGGACGTCCGGGTCGAGTTGCGGGCGCTGGCCCGGCCGCGGCTGCTGCTGACGCTGCTGACCATGGCCCTCGTCCAGGGGGCGACGTTCTGCGCGTTCTCCTACCTCGAACCGCTCGCCACACGCGTCACCGGGCTCGGTCGCGGCTGGGTGCCGGTGCTGCTCGCCCTGTTCGGTCTGGGGTCCTTCGTCGGTGTCACCGTCGCCGGCCGGCTCGCGGACAGGAGGCCGGTGGCCGTCGCCGCGACCGGGCTCGTCGCACTCGCCGCCGGCTGGGCCGGGTTCGCGCCGGCCGCGGGGAATCCGGCCGCGACGGTCGTGTTCGTCCTCGTGCAGGGAGCATTGGCGTTCGGCACCGGCACGGCGCTGATCTCGTGGGTGTTCCGGGCGGCGGCCGACGCCCCGACGCTGTCCGGCTCGTTCGCCACGTCCGCGTTCAACGTGGGCGCCGCGTTCGGCCCCTGGTTCGGCGGGCTCGCGATCGACGCCGGGTTCGGCTTCCGGGCACCGCTGTGGGTGAGCGCCGCGCTGATGGGCCTGTCGCTGATGACGGCCCGGGCGACGCTGGGGACGCGCCGGACCGCCGAGCCGGAACCGGACGGCCTTCCCGCGCGCTGACGCGGGAGCGAAGGGGCCCCGCCCGGCGCTGTACGGACGGGGCCGTCCTGGTCGGAGCAAGCAGCCAGCAAGCGGGACAAGGACACCCTCACCGTATCGGCCACCACTGACAACGGCCGTCCGTCGGTCGCGGGCCCGGGGCGCGGTACCGGATGTTCCGCGCCCCGTCCCCCCGTGTTTCCGGGCCCGTCGGATGTACCGGAGCTGTCAGAGGTGCCGGGGCCGCCAGAGGCACCGGGACCGTCAGAGGGCGAGATCCACGACCACCGGGGCGTGGTCCGACGCGCCCTTGCCCTTGCGCTCCTCGCGATCCACATAACTGTCCTCGACCGCCGCGACGAAGGGCGCGTTGCCGTAGACCAGGTCGATCCGCATGCCCTTGTTCTTCGGGAAGCGCAGCTCCCGATAGTCCCAGAAGGTGTAGGGGCGGTCGTACTTGAGCGGGCGCGGCATGACGTCGGACAGGCCCTCCCGGCGCAGTGCGGCGAGGGCGGCGCGCTCGGCGGGCGTGACGTGTGTGGCCCCCTCGAAGAGAGCGGGGTCCCAGACGTCCTCGTCCGTCGGGGCCACGTTGAAGTCGCCCAGGACCGCGAACGGCCGCGCATCCGCCGCGTCCGCGGCGACCGCGTTCCGCAGGGCCTCGAACCAGCGCAGCTTGTACGCGTAGTGGGCGTGCTCGACCTCGCGGCCGTTGGGCACGTACACCGACCAGACGCGGACCGGGCCGCAGGTCGCGGAGATCGCCCGGGGCTCCTGCGCTCCGTCGTACTCGGGACCGTCGGGCAGTCCCGTGACGACGTCGGACAGGCCGGCCCGGGAGACCAGCGCGACCCCGTTCCACCGGCCGGTGGCGTTGACCGCGGACTCGTAACCGAGCTCGCGGAGCTGCTCCGCCGGGAACTGTTCGGCGGCGCACTTGGTCTCCTGGATGCACAGCACATCCGTGCCGGTGCTCTCCAGCCAGGCCAGCAGCCTCGGGAGCCGGGCGGTGATCGAATTGACGTTCCAGGTGGCGATGCGCATGGGGTAAACCTAGCGGTCGGCACCGACAGTCGCCGGACCGGCCGAGCTCACAGGGCGGTCGAGTCCCCCGGGGCGATCCGGCCGTGCTCGGCACCGCCGAGGCTGCCGATCTGGTTGTCGTAGATCGGCCTGGCGAGATCGGTGAGGAGGGCGTCGTGGATGTCGATGGCGCGGCGCGGCGCGACCTCGCGCACGTAGTCGATCACCTCGGAGATCTTGTTCCAGGGAGCCATCACGGGGAGCAGCAGGGTGTCGACCGGCTGGTCGGGGACGGTGAGCGCGTCACCCGGGTGGAAGACCGAACCGTCCACCAGGAAGCCGATGTTGGTGATCCTCGGGATGTCGGGGTGGATCACCGCGTGCAGTTCGCCGTGGACCTGTACGTCGAAGCCCGCCGCGTCGAACGCGTCCCCGTGGCCGACGGTGCGGACCCGGCCGGGGAACGTCGCGGAGAGCCGGTCGGCGACGCTGCGCAGGGTCCAGATCTCGGTGGCGGGGCCGGCCTCCAGCGCGGTGCGCAGCCGCTGCTCGTCGAAGTGGTCGGGGTGTTCGTGCGTCACCAGGATCACGTCGGCGCCGACGGCGGCGTCCTGTTCGGAGAAGGCGCCCGGGTCGATGACCAGCGTCCGTCCGTCCTTCTCCAGCCGGACGCAGGAGTGCTTCTTCTTGGTCAGGGTGAGGTGCGCGGGGTTCACTGCGTTCATGGGCCCCATCCTGCTACGGACGGGGCGTCGTTTCCTCCTGGATCACGGACTGGGCGATCGAGAAGGCGGCGCTCGCGGCGGGCAGGCCGCAGTAGACGGCGGTCTGCATCAGCACCTCCTTGATCTCGGCAGGACCGAGGCCGTTGCGCAGGGCCGCCCTGACGTGTGCGGCGAGGCTCTCCAGGTGTCCGCCGGCGACCAGTGCGGTGAGCGTGACGCAGCTGCGGGTGCGGCGGTCCAGTCCGTCCCGGGACCACACCTCGCCCCAGGCGTAGCGGGTGGCGAGTTCCTGGAAGTCGCCGGTGAAGTCGTCGGCCGCGCCCATGGCCCGGTCCACGTGCGCGTCGCCCAGGACCTCTCGGCGCGTCCTCATGCCCCGCTCGTACGGATCGGTGTATCCGGCGTCCGCGGCCTCGGGCCGTTCTGCGGCGGTGATCTCCGCGACGGGCAGGACGGGGGCGGAGAGCCTCGGCATGTCGGCGGGTGCCGGCAGGGCGGTGAGGGTGTCCTGCCAGGCCGCGGAGAAGTGGGTGAGCAGCAGCTCGGTGACGGCCGCGGGCTGCTCGACCGGGGCGAGGTGGGCGGCGCCGGGCACGAGGGCGAGCCGGGCGTCGGGTATGCCCGCGACCAGGGTGCGGGCGTCGCCCGGGCCGGTGACCCGGTCCTCGGCACCGACCAGGACGAGGGTCGGCACGGTGATGCGGCCGAGCTCGTCACGGATGTCGAAGGCGGCGAGCGCCTCGCAGGCGGCGATGTAGCAGCCGGGGTCGGTGGTGCGGACCATTTGGACGGCCCACTCGACGATGGCGGGCTGGGCGGCGGCGAAACCGGAGGTGAACCAGCGCTCGGGTGCGGTACGGGCCATCGGTTCCAGACCGTTGGTGCGGACGACGACCCCGCGCTGACGGAACTCGTCGGCGCTGCCGAACCGGGGCGAGGCGGCCACCAGCGCGAGGGAGGCGACACGATGCGGATGGCGCAGAGCGAGATCGGCACCGATCGCGCCGCCGATGGAGCAGCCCGCGTAGCCGAAGCGCTGGACGCCGAGCCCGTCGAGGGTGGCGATCAGCCGGTCGGCGAGTTCGCCGACGGCGGAGGCCGGGTGGGCGGGGGCGCCGCCGTGACCGGGCAGGTCGAACCGGAGGACTCTCCAGTGCGGGACGAGTTCCGGGATCTGCCGGTCCCACATGTGCCATGTGGTGCCGAGGGACGGCCCGATCACCAGGACTGGGGCGTCTTCCGGCCCGTCAAAGCGGTACTGCACGGTTTCGGTCCTGGGCACGTCCACGGGCTCACACCTTCATCTGTCACGATCTTTCACATCCCCCGCCGGACCACCCCCCACTTCTGCCGCCGGAGGCAGGTCGTTCACATCAGGCTTCACGTACCACCGCTCGGTCGTCTTCACGTCGGTGTGCCCAGCCCACCGGACAAGCAGGTGATCAGGCACGCCGTTGTCGGCGAGATACGTGAAGCAGGACGCCCGAGCATCGTACAGACGGCCCCTGCGAAGGCTGTTCTCGTCTGTGCTTTTTCACAGGCCCGTACTCGGAACCGCCGGCCGTTCGGCACGCCTCCGAGTCCGTCCCCCGGGCACCGCGCGGACCTGGCCGCGATGGCGGAGCAGCAGGACGAGCGCGGGACCTCGGCCGGGAACTTCGCCCTGATCCGGGTGGACACGGGCGTCGGTTCCACCGTCGTCACCGGCCAGGACGGGCGGTGGTGGAGCGGGTTCGATCGGGTCGTGCGCGTCGACGGCGCGGGAGGCACGAGCCACGCGTCCCGTTCCGTCCGGCCCCCGACGAATCCGGTCACACCACCCGGGACAACTGACCACCCGCCATCGCCTCGCGCACGCCTGAGAGTATGGGGAGCCACCGCTGCCCCACCTCCCGGAGTACGACATGCCCCGTCGCGATCCCGTGCTCCTGGTCCCCGGCGCGCCGGACGGGGCGGAGCCGGGGAAGCCGTTCGCCGGTTTCTCCCCCCGGTCGCCGAACCCCTGACGGCCCACCACTCCCCACGATCCCGGAGACACCGCCATGCCACGCGTCCTCCTCGTCGAAGACGACCCCTCCGTGCGCGAGGGCGTCGAGATCGGGCTGTGCCAGCGCGGGCACGAGGTCCACGCCGCCGTGACCGGCGAGGCGGGCCTCGCGGCGCTGGGGGCCTTTCGCCCCGACATCCTGCTGCTCGACCTGATGCTCCCCGCGATGAGCGGCGTCCAGGTGTGCTCCCGGGTACGCGAGACCAGCCAGTTACCGATCATCATGCTGACCGCGCGCGGCGACGACGTCGACATCGTCGTCGGCCTGGAGGCCGGCGCGGACGACTACATCGTCAAGCCCGCCCGCGCCGAGGTCATCGAGGCCCGCATCCGTGCCGTGCTGCGCCGCGCCGACAGCCCGGTCGACGCAAGGCCCGCCGTCGAGCACCACGGCGAACTCGGCATCGACCGCGCCGGTCACACCGTCCTCAGGTCGGGCGCCCCGGTCGCCCTCGCGCCCTCCGAACTGAAGCTGCTGCTGCACCTGTCCGCGGCACCGGAACAGGTCTTCAGCCGGCAGCGGCTGCTGAAGGAGGTCTGGGACCACAGTTTCCACAGCGACATCCGCCTGGTGGACGCCTGCGTGCGCCGACTGCGCGCCAAGATCGAGGATCCGTCCCGTGATCCTCGCTACATCCAGACCCTGCGGGGCTACGGCTACCGCTTCGGTCCGCTGTGAGAATGCCCGGCGCGGCCGCCGCGTTCGGGCTGCGCACCCGGCTGGTGATCGCGTTCCTGCTGGTGGCCGCCGTCAGCGCCGTCACGACCGCCGCGTTGACCTATCGGCAGGCGCGCAACGCGGTTCTCGTGCGTGCGCAGGACACGGCCGTCACCTCCTTCCGCGAGGAGGTCGAGCGGTTCGTCCCCCGCCTGCCCCTGGATCCGGACGCGCTGCGGTGGGACCTGTACGACATCGCGGCGCGCGCCAAGCCACATCCGTGGATCGTGTTCGCCGAGTACGGTTCGTTGCGTGTCTCCTCGGGTGACCGGCCCGTCTCCGGTGTTCTCGGCCAGGAACTCCGCCGCACCACGCTCACCTCGGCACACGGCAGCTTCGAGCGGGTCGTCAAGGACGGGAACGCGTATCTGACCATCGGGATGCCGGTGATGACCCGGGTCGTGGCGGGTGGCGCCGCGGTGCCGAGCGGCCTGGTTCTCTTCGCCGTGATGCCCATGACGAACGAGGACGTGGACATCGACTCCCTGGTGACCGCTGCCCGCGACGGCGCCCTGCCGGGGCTGGCCGTGGCCCTGGTGCCCGCACTGCTCGCGGCGCGCAGCGTGCTGCGCCCCGTCCGTGAACTGCGGCGTGCCGCACACTCCATGGGCGGGGGGCAGCTCGGCACACGTATCACCGTACGCGGCCGGGACGAGATGGCCGACCTGGCCAGGACGTTCAACGAGTCGGCGGCCCGTCTCGAACGCTCCGTGGAGGAGTTGCGGGAAGCCGGAGCACGGGCCCGGCGTTTCGCCTCGGACGTCTCGCACGAGTTGCGCACCCCGCTCGCCGGGATGCTCGCCGTCACGGACGTGGTGGACGAGGAGGCCGGGACGCTCACCCCGAACACCGCTCGGGCGGTGCGCCTGATCAGCGCCGAGACCGGCAGACTCGCCGTGCTGGTGGAGGATCTGATGGAGATCTCCCGTTTCGACGCCCGTGCGGCGGAACTCAACACCGATGAGGTGGACGCGGCGGAGGCCGTGCGCAACACCCTGTCCGGCAGGCAGTGGCTCGACCGGGTCCACGCCGAGCTCCCCGACGGCCTGCGCATCCGCCTCGACACGCGCCGCTTCGACGTCGTCGTGGCCAACCTGGTCGGCAACGCCCTGCGCCATGGCGCCGAACCGGTCACCGTGCGGCTGTCGGCACGCGGGGACGCGCTGATCACCGAGGTGCACGACAGCGGCCCCGGGATCCCACCGGACGCCCTGCCGCACATCTTCGACCGCTTCTACAAGGCGGACGCCGCGCGTTCCCGCTCGTCGGGCAGCGGCCTCGGGCTCGCGATCACCGAGGAGAACGTGCGACTGCACGGCGGCACGATCCACGTGCGGAACGGGGCGGGCGGCGGCGCCCTGTTCACCGTGGTGCTGCCCTTCGCCGGGCCCGCGCCCGGGAGCGGTGCGCCGGACGGTCCGTCACGTGCGCGCGGTGGCACGGGGCCGGCCCGGAGCCTGGACCGGACGGAGACCATCGCGTGAGGAAGTCGCCGTTCCGTGGGTGTCGGACGGTCCTGCCCGCCGCACTGCTGATGCTCGCCGGAGGCCCGCTCGCGGGCTGCGGCATCCAGGAGACCGCCGTGATCGAGGCAGGCAGGCCGGTGGTCGCCGACCTGCTTCCCCCGCGCGAGGAACGGATGCTGTTGTTCTTCCTCTCCCCCGACGACGAACTGCTGGCCGTGCCACGAACCGTCGAAGCGCCGTGGCAGAACGGAACTGCGGGCTCCGTCGGGTCGGACGACGCGTCGTCCCGTCGGGACGGGACGCCCGGACGGGACGGCCTCGGCGGTTCGTCTCCGCCGGGCACGGGGACGAGCGGGCCTCCCTCGCCGCTCGCGACCGTCACCGCCCTGCTCGCCGGACCGGAGAAGGCCGAACGGCGGGCCGGGTTCCACAATGCCGCTTCGCTTTCTCGTGCGGCGTCCGCCGCGAACCGGATCGTCGTGGGTGACCGCACCGTCGAGGTCACGCTGCGTCTGCGGGTGAAAGGGCTGACCGCCGCCGCCCGCGGCCAGATCGTCTGCACGGCCGCGTTCGCGGCGCACGCGCAGGGGGCTGTGTCCGTGACCCTGGTCGGGCGGGACGGGCGCCTCGCCCCGGCCGACTGCCCCGTTCGGCCGGTCCGGGTGCCGACCCGCTGAGCGTGACGGCGGGCGGGCACCTGGCCCCGGCACCGGTCGAGGAGCCGGCCTCCGTATCGTGCGGACGAGTCGACGTCGTCCCCCGCACCGGCCCCGGGCTGCGGCACGGGAAGGAGCGGCCCGCCGGAACATCGGTTCCGGCGGGCCGCTCGTCCCGGCTCACCCGGGGCCGTACTCCGCTCGCCGGTCTCTCATCCGGTCGCGCGGCGCCCCTGGTCGTCGGCCCGGTCTCGCCTCACCTGCCGAAGAAGGCGTTGTGGATGGTGACCGTCGACTCGTTGTCGTCCTTGTCGGTGACGACGGCCTTCAGCGAGATCGCCCTGCCCTTCGCCGGGGCCTTCACCGTGACCCTGTCCGTCGTGACCGGGACGGGCAGCCACGTCGTGCCGTCGTACGACACCAGGACCCGCAGGGTCTTCAGGTCGGCGCCGGCCGCCGCGCCCTGCACCTCGACGGGGACGGTCTGCTTGTCGCCTGCCGGAACGGTGGAGTCCAGCGCGAGCCGCGGCAGGAAGCGGACCGTGGAGACCGGGAGCATGGCCGGGCTCTCGGTGCGCGCCGAGTCGAACGTCCACGAGGCGTCGATCCGGGTACCGGTACGGTTGAACTCCGGGTCCCGGCGGATCGTGGTCGACACCGTGTACCTGGCGGGTTCCGACGGAAGCGCGAAGGGCTCCTGGTCGATGGCGACGTCCTTCTTCACGAGCAGCTCACCGTTGCGGTGGACGGTGGTGCTCGCACCCGAGTACCGGGCGCTCCCGAAATGGCCCGCCCCGTCACTGACCAGCGGCAGCGAACCGAAGATGTTGTCGCCGTCGCGCACGATCCCCTCGTTCGCGTTCATCCGCGGCCCCGGTGCGCCGACGTTGTAGGTCTCGGTGTACGTCTTCCCCGCCTCGTACCGCCGCGGCTCGTCGAGGCCGTAGAGCGCGTCGAAGTCCCGCCGGCCCGAGGGATCCGCCCCGCCCAGCACTCCCGCGACGATGTTCCAGGCGGCCCCGTCGGCCGTGGACAGGTACACATTGCGCGTTCCCGGTGCGGGCTGCACGGTGTAGGGGGCTTCGACGCCGCCTCCGTAGTCCAGTACGCCGTGCGCCGCGAGGGCGCCGTCGAGGCCGGGTACGGACGATCCGACCCTCGCCTTCACCAGGGCCATGTCCCCGGGCTCGTAGGTCTTGCTGTACCCGGTGGCCAGTTCCTTGACCGGGCCGCCGGTGAGGACGTTGTACTCGTTGCCTCCCCGCTGCCAGTGCGCGGACCACTGCTGGGCGAGGACGCCGTCGTCCATCTCGGGTCCCTGGTACGCGGTGCGCAGATGTTCGAAGCTGCCGAACTCGCCCCCCTCGATGATGAAGGTCTCGGGCGTGCTCACGGTGTACATCATTCCGGCGCGCGTGTAGCGTGCCGCCGCGTCCGGCACCTTGAAGTCGACGGGCCGGGTGGTCCGGGCGTCGAGGGTGACCGTGGTGGGACCGGTCACCGAGAACCGCGGGTTGTTGATCAGGTCGACGCCCTTGCCCGGGGCAGTGGGGTCGACCAGCATGTCGGCGGCGAGACTGTAGGTACCGCGCGGCAGCCGGACCGTGGCGGAGCCCGACGACAGGTCCGGGAAGAACCGAAGGCCCGTGGCGGACCCTTCGTAGCCCTTCAGGTCGGCCTGCCAGTTGGTACTTGCCGCGCCGTCCCGTCCGACGGTGTTGAACGTGACGTCGTACGACTCGGCCTCACGCTCCACCGATGCCGCGGTGCGCACGCTCCGGCCGCCTCCGGCCGCGACGACCGTGACCGAGTACGAGCCGTCGACCGTACCGCCGAGCCGGGTGTCGGCCGTCAGGTCCACGGCGGCGGTACCACCCGCCGGGACCGTGATCCGCTGTGCCCCGAGGGTGAAGAAACCTGCCGGGGCGGGCTTCTCGTCCCCGCCGGTGGGCGCCTCCAGCGACAGGTCCAGCGTCACGTCGGTGGTGCCGCTGTTCCGGTACGTGACCTGCTTGGCGACGGGTGTGTCGTCGGCGTGGGGCCACTGCTGGGTGCCCAGGACGACCGAGGCCGGTTCGGAGACGACCGTCTGGTCGATCGCCCTGTCGACGGCGAGCCGGCCCGCCCCCTGCTGGAAGACCGAGTGGGACCCGTCCTTGGCCGAGCCCGTCAGGGCCGCCTTGATCTGTGCGCCGGTCCAGGCGGGGTTCTTCTGCTTGAGGATCGCCGCGGCGCCCGCGACGTGCGGGGTCGCCATCGACGTACCGCTCTTGCTGACGTATCCGGGAGGGTTCTGGTCCGGGGTGCCGCTCGCCGCCGCCGCCGTGATCTCCACGCCCGGCGCCGTGATGTCGGGCTTGACGGCGCCGTCCCCGATGCGGGGCCCGACGCTGGAGAAGTCGGCGATCCGGTCGTCGTCGTCGACGGCACCGACCGTCAGGGCCGCGTCGGCGCTGCCGGGGGACGCGACCGTGCCCCGGCCCGGCCCGCTGTTGCCCGCGGCCACCGCGAACAGGACGCCCTTCTCGGCGGAGAGCTTGTCCACCTGGGCTTCCAGCGGGTCGATCCCCGGGGTGTCGGGGCTGCCCAGACTCATGTTGATGATGTCGGCCCCCTGGGCGACGGCCCAGTCGACCCCCGCCAGGATGCCGGAGTCGTCACCGTTGCCCTGATCGTCCAGCACCTTGGCGTTGATCAGCCGGGCCCCGGGCGCCACGCCCTTGAACCGGGCGTCCTTGGCCCCCGTACCGGCGGCGATGGAGGCCACGTGCGTGCCGTGTCCGACCCGGTCCCGGGCGTCCGGGGAGCCGCTGAAGTTCCGTTCCGCCACCACCCGGCCCGTCAGGTCCGGGTGGGTGGCGTCGATCCCGGTGTCCACGACGGCGATCTTCACACCGGTGCCGTCGTAGGAGCGGGCCCAGGCCGCCGGAGCGCCGATCTGGCCGGTGCTGCGGTCGAGCGACGCCTTCCGCACGCCGTCCAGCCAGATTCGCGCGATGCCGGAGGTCGTGGCCGCCGAACCGTCGCCCCGTCGGCGGGTCAGCGCGTCCCACAGGGAACCCGCGCTGTCGGTGGTGCTGGTGACGGCGTCGGCGTCGAGGGCCGGCAGGGTCCGGCGGACGGTGGTGCCGTCGGAGGAACGCACCCCGGCGCGGGCGGACCCGGCCGCCGCCCCCCGGTAGCCGACGATCACCTTGAGGCCTGCCCGGTTGGCCTTGAGGCTCTCCGGTTCGGTGAGTGCGGTGATGTCGAACAGCCGTTGGTCCAGCGTCCCGTCGGCGATCAGCCGCCGGGCATCACGCGGCACCACATAGGTACGGCCGTCGTAGGTCCGGGTGAAGAAGGGAATGTCCTGTCTGCCCTTCGCCCGCTGGATACCGCCGACCCTGCCGCGGAAGTCCACGAGGACCCGGTCACCGGTGATCAGGGTGACGGTGCGCACGGCCTTGCCGGCCGTCCCCGTGTCCTTGGCGACGACCGGGAGTGCCGGGTCCGGGCCGCTGGTCCCCGCCGATGCCGGGCCGGTCATGCCCGCCGTCAGGACGACGGCGGCCGCGGCCACGACGGCATGCGCCTGTTTTGATCGTTTACGCAAGATTGCCCCTGCTCAAGGAGTGGATCGGGCGGGCGAGAGCCCGGCCCGCATGGGGCGCTCTCGAATACTCGTGCGGCCCCGAGGACTTGAAGTATTCCGGCGGCGCTCGGAGGCACTCAATGATCGTTGTGTAACAACGCTCCCTCTCGTGCGGCCCGGCCGGGCCTCATGGATGACGACTCGTCAGGCGGGCCGTGGGCGGCGTTCCCTGCGCGGACGCATGGGTCGTCCGCGGCTCCTGCGGCGCCCGCCGCGGGCCGTCGGCGTCGGCATTCGCCACGTCATGCGCCGACGCGAGCGGTGGTGCGGTGGTCGGGGCCGTGATGGTGCGGCGGTCGGGGCCGTGATGGTGCGTGCCATGGCGTGGCGGGGGACCATCCGCCCGGGACGATCCTCCGCCCCGCGATCACGCCGGACGCCGTACCCGAATACGGCGCCGCAACACCATTGGTCTCCCGCAACACGGTCACGGGAGATGACCTGCTTCGAGATGTATGGAATCGAGTCGATTCCACACATCTCGAAGCAAGCAGGGGCCTGGCATATGTGCCGGGCCTCCCACTAGAGTTACGGCAGAGCTCTCGAAATAATTCGAGATCGATTAAAACCTGCCCCCGGGAACACTCACGGAGAGAAAATGATGCCGACGTTCGAAACGGACGACTTCGCAATTTTCGATGACTTCCTGCCGTCGGCGGACCTGGCCGAGATCCAAAATTATTTCAGGTCCGGGCGTTTCACTTACGTGAAAAGCCTCCGGTCTCGATCATCCGTTTTCGGACACCTCGACGGCGACCCGCTGACGGGGCCTTCGGTTTTCCACCACTTCCCGGAACCGCCGAAGGGAAGCAAGGCCTACCCGGCCGGCAATGCCATGGACCGAATGGTGGAACACATCGAGAACGAGGCGGAGCGGCTGTCACGGTGGAGCGGGAAAAAGGAGGAGCACTGGGATTTTTTCACCTGCACCCCCTACCTCTACCCGCTCGGTGCCGGACTGTCCTGGCACGACGACATCAAAGGCGGCAAGACCGCGTCGTACACTTTCTACGCACATGACGAGTGGAAGGACTCCTGGGGCGCAGAACTCCTGGTATCCGGAGGCGGAACACTTCGCACCGACAAAGGGAACCCGAAAGAATCCGGAGGATTCGGGCACTACATAGCTCCGCTGCCGAACCGATTGGTCATCATCAAGGCAGGAACCCCACATACCGTGAAGCGTGTCGAGATCAACGCCGGCGAAAATATCAGGGCCTCACTCACCGGATTTTTCATGAAGAAAACCGAGTGACCCCGACGATCCATCCGGGAACGTCAGACCGATCCCGCGGGGCCGGGCACCGAATGAAATTCAATGGCTATGCCGCCAAAAGCATCGGCCACTGTTTCGATATCCAGGACGCGCCGCCCGGAGGACGGGTCGATAATAAACACCCTCCCGTGCGCAACCCTCTCAAGAACCACATAGTGGCTGGAATTCCAGTAGAGGATACTGCCGGGATGCAGCCGGTGAAGTCCGTCGAGCGACACACGCACGCCCCGACCCTGCAACCCGAACTTCCGGCCGGTCTCCAGCAGAACACGGGCCGATGTGCCGTCGCGCCCGAGATCCGTCTCCTCCTGCAGCCGGTCCACACTCACCTCGATCCCGTGGGAGGCCAATGCCATGGAAAGGCAAGCCGCCCCGCAGTCCCAGGTCTGTTTTTGCAGACGGACAGGGATACGGTGCCTGCGCCGGCTCCTCGCCCCGAACCCCAGGGAGACTGCAATCTTCTTCCATACCGCCCCTGGCGTCGACAACTTTCCCGCCTCCGGAATCCCCTTGACCATGAACAGCACACGAGGCCCCGCCCCAGCGCTGTCGCAGCGCAATCGGTTACATTCGGCTCAGCTCCTCGACGGTTATCACCCCCGGAACCACCAGCAGCGGATTCTCCCGTGCGGCCTTCGCCAGATGGTTCCGGACCGCGTCGGCCGTGAGGGCGGAGTCGACAACGACATGAGCGCGGATCACGTCGGCACCGGTCGGGCACTCGTCGACGAGGACCTCCGCGGTGACTACCCCGACGAGTTCCCTGATCGCGTCCTCAAGAGTCCACCTATCCACCACGAGCACGACCCGGCCATCGGCATCGGTAACGAGAGAAATTCCTGCTTCGCACTTGATCGACCCCTTCCCCACAAGATCGGGCGAAGTCGAGGAAAACCCACCGGCCAGTGATTCCCTGAGGGCCGCGGAAAACTCCTCCCGGACCGGGGGCGGCATGATGGCATCATCCGCAATGAACGCGTAGATCAATGAATCCGGTTCACTTATCACCTGAAGGTAGAGGCCCGCCGGAGCGAACCGCGTCCCGGCCGGATTACTGGTCTCAGAGATCACTACCCCTCCCCTGTGCCCTCCCGGAGGAATCACATCCAGTGGAATGTAGTTGATCGAAAGATCATCGACACATGGCCTCCCCGATTCCCCTGCCGCACATTCCAGTGCCGCGTTCAACTCCACGGGGTCCATTCTTCGATAGGCGCTGAACGATCTGAACAACTGCTTCTGCACATGGGGAAGCATTTCCCCCAGGTTCTTCCTGTCGATGGTCAGCGGAATCCGCATGGCGAACATGCCCACCATTTCACGCTCAGCGACACTGCGCATGTCCACCACGACGGTCAACTTTATCCGGTCCAGCGGAGAGAGGGAGAAGACGGTAACGGCGAACGCCGTCAGGACCCATTGAAACTCGCTGCATCGCGCATCAGCTCGCCCCCGGCGCATTTCTGCGAGTTCTCGTCCGTCCAGGACGAAGGGCTCGTACACGTCCGCACGCCCTCCCTCCCGCGGCACTCGATTGCACGCCCCCCAGAAACGGACTCCGGGCGGGACACTTGAGGCCCTGCCCTCCCAGTGCTTCGCAGCCGACTCCTCGTCACTCCTCCTTCTTGCATGTCTCACAGCCGCAGAAAAGTAGTCCCCGGCACCCGCCGGGGAAACCGGAACCCCATCGTAATGCTGCCAGATCTGCTTCAGCACGATATCGCCGCCGAGCTTGTCGACAGCCACATGGGAGAAGCCGGACAGAAACACATGGAGCGTGGGAGAGTATCGCAGCAGAAAGAAACTGAATGGGTAATCACACGCCAGATCCCACCCCTTCCGCATCTCTTCCGCCCACATCTTCTGCACGTATCTGTCAAATTGCTCCTCAGATCTGCACCGTACGCTTCTCGCTGTCACCAGACTTTCTCTCTCCGGCATGTCACGGAGCCACTGCACGGGCACATCATCAACCGGGGAAACTCCTATCCGAAGAGCCTCATGCCTCTCCACGGCACCATGGACTCCGGCGAGGAGCCTCTCCACGTCGAGGTTTCCGGAAACTCTCTGCCGCCGCCAGATCCCCGTAACCGATTCAGGATTCTCTACGAGTCTGCGCCAATGGATCTCCTGTTCGGCACCCAAGGGAAACGTTCGCCCCGCGGAAGCCTTCATGGCATCATCCCTTCCGCCCGCGCGAACCAGGCAAGAGCCGCTTTTCTTGCCATTCCGCGAGAAACGCGCTCCGCTCTCCCGTCGATACCGAAGAAACGGTTGCAGTGCATATGCAGGAGCGATTCCGCCACTGCGTCCGCGTCGGCTTCCTCCGGAAGGACATGGCGGTAGCGCTTCAAGGCCGTCGCCCGGCTCCGGCGTGCCCGGGCGATCTCCACGGACCGGCAATCCAGCTGGTCCCGATCCGGTCTCCGTGCCCAGCGGATCACCTGTTCGGTCAGTGCCCGGTCCGTCTGAACTCCGGGTGGCGCGGGACGACCGGCGAGCCAGGACATCGCCCCGTCGAGGCTCCCCGACAGTCCCCGGACGATGTCGATCAAGTGGAGCGCCGCCAGTGCGGCGGGAGCGACCGCCGATGCGGAGATGTGCCTCAGCGTCGCCGTCACCACGGCGCTGTCGGCCGCGAAGACCGCTTCGGCCGCGTCCATCGCCGACGCCCCTCCGTAACGGCCGGTCTCCGGGTAATAGGTGTCGAACGACAACCGGTCGGCCATGCCGTCATCACGCAGGTCCGCAGCCCACCGCCCGACCGCCGCCGCATGGGCTCCGAAGCGCTCCCGGTCGGTCCGGATGCGCAGTCTCAGATGGTGCGCCTCCTGCGGGCCGCGATAGCGCACGAACCACCACTGTGCGTCGCCCTCAAGACCAGTGAGCAGGCGCGGCAGGTGGTCTGCGAGGATTTCCGGCTGCCGCTCGGGGTGAGCACCTATCTTCGCGTACAGCCAGCGCGTCTCCGGGGAGCCCGGCTGGTGCCCATGGCTCCGGCCGAGCACCGGCGGAATCATCGCGGTCAGCGGTGCCGGCGCGGGATCGTCCCGTCTGAGGAGCGGCAGTGCGACTTCGTTGGCGTGGCCGCCGATCCACCCGAACTCCGACGGCGACGTCTCGGTCTCCGTCAGCACCGCGTTGGAGTGACGCCGAAGGTGGTCACGGAGCACGGTGTTGTGCGCCGGCTCGTCGAGATCCAGACGCAGCACCCGGTCCCCGTGACGCAGCTCCATGACGGAGGGGCAACCCCACTGGGTGCGCCATCCGGCGAGTGCTTGTCGCCAGCGCTCCTGGTCGGCCTCCTCACCGGGCACGTCCGCGCGTGTCAGATACCAGCGTGCCGGTGACAGGATGCTGCGGCCATGACGCACACGAGGCAGGTAGGGCAGTCGTGCGGCGCAGGGGCCCCAGTCGAACTCCTTCCAGACCGCGGTGTACGCACGCGGCAGTTGCACGACGAACCGTGCCAGGGGCGGGAGCTGGGTTTCCTGACTCAATGCGTGGAAGGTCTGTGGCTCGACGACACGGTGCCGCGAAACACTCACCAGGAGGAGACGGTCATCGGTCGCGAGCACGGCCAGGTCGTCCACCCCGACGATCTCCGCCTCGCCGGTCCGGTCGCGGGAGTCCGCACCCTGCCGGGACGGCGCCGAGGGCACGCTTCGGTGCTCGCCGAGCGGAAGGACATGGGAAAGATAGGCCGGAACCCGGCAGACGTTCTCCAGTTCCACGTCAACGGGCGGGCAGGACAGCTGCACCGGCAGGGCTCCAGCGGTCCCGGTGGGAACGTCGCGGTAGACATCCGGCAGGGACGAGGCCGTCAGGAAGGGGGCGAACCGTGCGGTGAGCACCCCCGCGCCGCGTGCCGGAAGGACGACCAGTGTGAAATCGCCGCGTTCCAGGGCGTCGGTGTCGGCGGCCCGGACGCGGGCCGACAGCTCCACATGCGGCGGAATGCGGTGCGGGTCCGTGGGCGTCTCCGCCGCCAGCGCCAGGACGCTCTCCTCCGTCAGGACGATCTCCCGGCTGCCGTCGGTGACGGCCCGCCAGGCAAGGGCCACCAGACGCTCGTCACGGCCGCTGATGACGTCGGCGGGCACGGAGAGCGCGCTGTCGCGGAAACCGGCCGGATATCCCACGCCGGTGTCCGGATCCAGGGCATCGCGCAGCGGAACCATCGTGCCGGTGCCGTACCGGTCGCGGAAGGCGGCGTGGTAGTCCCGCCACTCACGGAGCCCGGCAGGTCGGCGGCTCAGGCGCAGCAGCGCGTCGGCGGCCCGCTCCATCTCCTCGGTCACGTTGTCCGGGAGCTGCACGTCGTGGTCCAGGAGGAGATCCACGGCCGGCCCCGGGCGGCCCGCCGTGGAGAGGCTCCGCATCCGGTGGGTCAGGGCGGCGCGTATGCGGCGCCGCTCGTCGTCGGCGCCGATCACGCGGTTGTGCCGGTCCAGGTCGGCGCGTACGGCTTCGAGTTCGTCCAGCACCGGCTCCGTCGCCGTCAGCTCGTCCGCTCCGGCTTCGTGGAGACCACGGATCAGGTGGGTGAGCGGATCGACGGTGGTGAGCGGAGCGCGCAGGGACGTGACGAGGAACCCGTGCCGTACGAGCCGCGTGATCAGACGTCCGCGTACCTCCGCGGTCACGTCGGGGAACGTCTCGGCCAGTTTCCCGGCGAGGTCGGCGAGGCACACGGGGACCGTCGCGGCGTCCCGGACAACCCGCACGGCTCCCGTACAGCGCATCGTGACGCGGCTCGCGCCGCGGGGCAGTTCCACTCTCCCCCCGCGCTGGACAGCGAGGTCGCTGAACACCACCTGAAGACGGTTCAGCAGTTCGGGGCACGCCTCCAGCGAACTGACGACATCGGCCAGCCACGCCGAATTCACCTTGGCCACCGGTCGGGACCGGTCCGTCCTGCGGGTCCGCGCCGTCGAACCGAACGTCACCGGGGTCACCCCGGCGAAGAGGCCGAACGGAGTGGGCCGCCCGGTGGCTCGTAGGAGGTAGCGGACGACGGAAACCGTGGCCCGTCGAAGCTGACGATCAGTCGCGTGCCGGCCGGAGACGATGCCGTCCACGCGGGAGGCCAGAGAGGAACTGGCCTGTGCCACAGCATCGGCGAGCCCCGGTCGGGCCCATGTCCGCCGCAGCCAGGTCCTGCAGTCGGCCGGGTCTTCCAGCTTCGGCCAGATACCCGGAGTGTCATCGATCGGCCGCGCAGCGGTGCGCAGGAGCGCGACCCCGGCATGCCGGTACAACGATGCCATCTTCTGCCGTCTCCCCCACGCCAGGGCCGCCTTCTTCAGCGGGTGGGCGCCGAGCCGTTGTCACCGTGCGGCCCGGCGCCCACTGCGGTCACTGCGCTGTACAGGTATCCACTCGCCTATCAGGTGGGGCCGGTGGGGAAGATGGTCGCGTCACCACCCTCAACTTCTTCCAGCTCTTCGTCGTCCAGCGAACGGATGTCGAGGTCCTCGAATTCCAACGTCATGATTCACCTCCAATATTCGATAGGCACACCGGATGAACGGACTCCACGATCCTCTCCGCTCCGAACAAGGCCGTCAATACCATTGCCTGAATCCGGCTCATTCCGTGGGTGACGACGGGGGCTTGACTTCTGCCGTGCCCACGGGCCCAGTTGGATCGGCCACCGACCGGAAAGCAGAAATCCACACCTTCCACCTTTTCGACCACTTCGCCCGCGCCTCCACCAGGAAAACATCCTCCTCTTCGCAACGTCGCACCACATGCACATCAGGTCATTTCTGGACATTTCAGCGATACAACCGTGCGTGCATCGACGGATTTCCCGCATCAAAATGGGCAATCCTGAACCCGGCCGTGCCCGCGCCGCAAAAACCGACTCCAGCTGGCACATTCCTTTGCTTTCCGTGCTCCCGGGCAGTCCCGGACAGCTCAGATCCGGGTATGTCCGCCGGCTTCCCACATTCCCCGGAACCGTGGGCCGACCAGTCCGTCCTCCCACGGTTTCACCGATATTCCGCCGGATCGGCGCAGCACGTTTCGCCGCCCCCGCATTTCTCTTGCCGGAACACGCACGGAACACGACGGGCGACGGAGCGGTCTCTCGGATCACACATCCCCAAGGGCTGTCCCGTAATCCGTGATGGATCAGTGCGCGGGCTTCAACCGCGGCGTATCGCAGGGTGGAGGAACATCCGCACCATGGATGTGTGCGGAGGTCCCGGCAACGCCATGAGATGCCGTCGCCGACGCCGCGCGCCCGCCACGGATCACGGGACAGCCCGTGGGCACCCGCGCGGGACCGGACCTGCGCGGAGGACGACGGCGGACTCCTTTCCCGGCCGAGAAACCCGTTCCGAGAGGGGCGGAGTCGGCAGGGCGCGTGTTCCGGCCCGCGCCGGCCGGCGCCGATGCCGGAATCCTCCGCGTCCGCCGACAGCGACGGACTCCGTGCCGCGGCCCGTACCGCGCCCCGGTTCCGTGTCCGCGCGCAGATCCCCGGCTTTCACCTCCGACGTCCTTGCGCGGACGACGTCGTACACACGTGCCCCGGCCGGCGTCAACGGTCGCACCGCTGTCGGCCCTGCGCCGCGCGGGACGCCGGGGAGGACACCCTCGCGCCCAGGCGTTCCAGCGCGTCGAGCGCGTCGAACAGGCCGGTCCGGTCGTCCTCCCCCCGGCGCATCGTCGTCAGCACGGTCGCCCCGGCCGCGCTGTCGTCCGCACTCTGTCGCAGAGCAGGCGCGAGCACCGGGTGCGCGCTGATCTCGACAAGTACGTCATGCCGCTCCAGCAGACAGCGGGTGGCCTCGGCCAGCCGGACGGGGCGCCGCAGGTTCCTCACGAAATAGCGTGCGTCGACCTTCCGCCAGTCCAGAACTCCTCCCGTCACCGACGAGGCCATCATGATGCGCCCCGGCCTGGCACCGAACGTCCCGATGGCCTGCTCCAGGTCGCCCATGACGGGATCGATTCCGGCGCTGTGCGCCGGCACGTCGACCCGGACCATCGCGGCGAGTACGTCGAGGGCCTGAAGCCTCGACACCACCGCCTCCAACGCGGGCCTGTCCCCGGCCAGCACCGTTGTCCGCGGCCCGTTCTCAGCGGCGATGGACACCTCGCCGCCCTGCCCGGAGAGATGGCTCGAAAGCTCGCGTGCGCCGAGTTCCACCACCGCCATGCCCCTGCCCGGCCCCGCCACACGACGCTGCTGATCGCTGTAGTGATGAACGAGGCGAACGGCTGTCGGGAGATCGAGGATCCCCGCGATGACGCAGGCGGCGATCTCCCCGACGCTGTGGCCGGCGACGGCACCGGGCACCACGCCCGCGGCGTCGAGCCAACGGGCGATCCCCACCTGGATCGCGAAGACGAGGGGCTGCATGACTCCGACGTCACCGGTTCTGGCGTCCGGTTCGTCGAGGAACATCTCGTGGACGAGTGACCATCCGGTGTGCCGCCCGAGCAGGGTGTCGCACTCCTCGACCGCGGCGCGGAAGACGGCATCGGAACGGAACAGGCTGCGCCCCATCCCGACCCACTGCTGACCGTAGGGCGAGCACACGAACGCGACCCGCGGCTCCGCCCCGCCGGTGCCGCGTCCGCTCGTGCGCCCAGTACTCGCACCGGCCGCCCGGGCGCGCGGTGCGGCCGTCGGACCGCCCCTCGCCACGAGTTCGCTCAGCCGTATGTCCGGGGCGACGGAGTCGAGCACCGCCAGGAAGTCCCGCACGAGCAGCCCGGCATCCTCACTCGTGCAGAGGTCCCGTGCGAAAGCGAGGCTTCCGTCGATTCCGGCAGGTTGCTGACTGTCCGTGAGTCGTTCGGAGAGCTCGAATCTGAGGTCGAATCGCGTGATTCCCTCCTCGACGGGCTCGGGCCGGGTGTCGATGCCGTCAAGGCTGAGGGAAGCCGCCTCGTTGTTCTGGAACGCGAGCATGACCTGGATCAGCGGGTGCCACGCGGCGGAACGGGACGGATTGAGCACCTGGACCAAGTGATCGAACGGGACGTCCTGGTGGGCGAATGCCGCCAGATCGGTACCGCGCACCCGCCCGAGCAGTTCCCGGAACGTCGGATCGCCATCGGTTCGCGTCCGCAGGACCAGCGTATTGACGAAGAACCCGACGAGGTCGTCCAGCTTGGTGTCGGACCGCCCGGCCGTCGGTGTGCCGATGGCGATGTCGGATCCCGCGCCCCTGCCGTCGAGCGTGGCGGCGAGCGCGGCGTGAACGACCATGAACACACTGGTGCCGGTCTCGTGCGCCAGCTCCTGGAGCGCGCGATGGGTCCGCGGCGGGACACGGACCGCGATCCGGCCGCCGCGATGTGTCGGAGCGGCCCGCCGCTCCGACGTGACATCGATCCTCAGCCTGTCCGGCATGCCTTCCAGCTCGCTCTGCCAGAAGCGGACCTGCCGGCTCGACAAGCTGCTCGGATCATCCGCGTCCCCCAGAAGTTCGCGTTGCCAGAGCGTGTAGTCGACGTACTGCACGGGCAGCTCCTCCCAGTCCGGCGGCCGACCGAGCGAACGGGCGGTGTAGGCCAGTCCGAGATCCCGTACGAGCGGCGACAGCGACCAGCCGTCGCAGGCGATGTGGTGCACCACGAGCAGCAGAACGTGCTCGTTCCGCGTCAGGCGAAACAGCCCGGCGCGCAACGTCGTCTCCACGGCGAGGTCGAAGGCGTATCCGGCCGCGGTGGTGAGGGCCCGGGGGAGCTCCGCCTCGGTGATGTCCTCGGTCTCCAGTCCCACCGGGGCCTCTGCCTGATCGAGCACCACCTGCTGCGGCCGGCCGTCCCAGTCCGGGTACGCGGTGCGCAGGGTCTCGTGCCGGTGGACCAGATCGTTGAGTGCGTGTCGCAGCGCGGGTACGTCCAGTTCGCCCCTGAGGCGGTAGGCGACCGGCAGATTGTAGTGGGCCGCCTTCCCGTGCAGTCGGTTGAGGAACCACAGACGCCGCTGGGTGTGCGACAACGGCACTTCCAGCGGCCGGGCCATCCGGCGCAACCGGGGTCGCCGACTGTCCGCCCCCGTCCTGAGACGCTCCGCCAGCGAAGCGACCGTCGGGGACTCGAAGACGGTGCGCAGCGGGACCTCGGCGTCGAAGACGGCGCGGATACGTGCGGACAGCCTGCTCGCGAGCAGCGAGTGTCCGCCCAGCTCGAAGAAGGAGTCGTCGATCGTCACCCGGTCCACCCCCAGCACCTGGCAGAAGACGGTGCAGAGGAGTCGCTCGTCCCCGGTGCGCGGGGCCCTTCCCCCGGAGGCCGGTGCCGGACCAGTGGCGCCCGCAGACGCCCCGTCGTCCACGAACGGTCCCGTGTGGGCGGCGTCAGTCATCCCGGACCCCGCCTACATCCCTGTTCCGGCACGGACGGGAGCAGGCCAGTGGCCGGGGTCCGGACCGTACTGGCAGAGGAAGGCGTACACGAGCCGTTCCAGTCCGAATCCGGCACAGCCGCTCCGGACCGGACCATCAGAACCATGGTGGATGCGGAAGGCCTCACCGAACAGATCGTCATGGAAGTTGAAGGATCCGACGGCAATGGTGCGGCCGGGAGCGACGACGAGGCGCAACTCGTACTTGAGCTCCAGGAGGCGCTGCGACCAGATGCGTTCGGATGTGTCCGAGCCGCAGAAGAACGGATCGTTGCCCACCTCGCAGAAGCCGCTCAGCCCTATTTCCTCCAGAAAGGAGAAGACGTTTCGCATGAAGCGTTCCCGGGCGTCGAGAACGTCCTCCCGCGAACCCATGAACACGATTTCCCGAACAGTGAAGTCCCACAGCCTTTCCAGAGTGGTGGCATAGGCGGCCTCGAATCGGAAGGACTTCCCCCTGGAGGTGATGACGTGGAGCCGGCCCCGGGCCAGAGTCCGCCCCGTGTGCTGGTGAAACGTGTGGTAGCACATGGTGGGTGGCAGGCAGTAGTCCACGTTGTCGCACCGCTCCAGCACGGTGGAGTCGATTCCGCTGTCGACATGGGCCTCCTGGAAGGCTCGGTACACGTCCATGTCGTTGCGCAGCCGGCTCACGAACATCAAGTGCTGCGGAAAGGACGTGACGTAGCCCGCCTTCTCCAGCGTCGCCGTGCTGATGAGCGTCGGATACCGGTACTCCAGCGCCGCGAATTCCCCGGCCAGGACCGCCCGGACCGCTCGGTCGAAGTACTCCAGGAGGGACAGCAACGGCTCGCCGACGGCGACTTGTCCCTCCCCTGCCTCGCTGACCGCCCCTGACTCCAGGAGGAGTTCGTAGACTCCGGCGTGTGGCCGGCGCTCGTGCGGTGAGGTCCATATCGTCTTGGCCGGAGTCGCCAACTGCTTCCGGACGTCGCTGTCCACCATGTAATTGACCTTCTCGGTCAACTCCTCGTGAACAAGGTTTCCGCTCGCCACCAGCGTCACGCCGCGGACTTCGTCGTCCCTGACGATGAGCGCGAATTCGGTGATCTCCGGTGCCACGAAGAAGATCCGACGCTCGATCTCCGGGGCCAGCGCGCCGGGCACCGGGGCATGCAGGTCGATACGGAACTCGCTGAGGGGTGCATCCGTCATCCTGGGTAACTCCTCATTGACGGGAAGGAATGACGGGGTGCGCGACGGCTTCCGGGGCCGCTGGGGAACGGCGCCCATCACTCCGTGCCCGATCGCCCGCCGGGAACCGCGGTACGGCCCCGGGGCCCGGCGGTGCGGCGAGGTGCCGCGGTCGTCGTCGCGCGCCCGCCGGGGGTTACGACAGCTCCTGGACGGCCTTCTTCGACGTGACGAGGCGGGCGAGGCCCCCCACCGTCCGGAAGTTGTCGAAGTCCATGTCCTTCGGTGTCAGGGTCACCTCCAGCTGCTTCTCCAGAAAGAGCGCGAGTTGCATGGCGAAGAGGGAGTTGACGTACCCCAGGGCGAAGAAGTCGTCATCGTCGGCGAGAGTCCGACCGGCCAGGTGGGGAGCGAGAAAGGCCCGGATGCGGTCCCGCGCGTCGTCATGCGTCATGCCGGATCTCCTTGGGTGTGAACAAAACTCAGTAGGTGTAGAAACCGCGTCCCGTCTTGCGTCCCAGCAGCCCGGCGTCGACCATCTTCCGCAGGAGCGGCGCCGGACGGTACTTGCTGTCCCGGAAGCTCTCGTACATGACGGTGATCGAGTTCAGGATCGTGTCGAGCCCGATGAGATCGGCGGTCTCCAGGGGGCCCATCTTGTGGCCGAAGCAACCCCTGAACATCTTGTCGACGTCCTCCGCCGAGGCGACCCGGTCCTGGACGCAGAAGATCGCCTCGTTGATGGTGGGCATGAGCACCCGGTTGGTCACGAAGCCGGGCGCGTCCTCGACGACGATGCCCTCCTTGCCGAGCCCTTCGAGGAGCCGGAGCGACGTGTCCACCGTGGCGTCCGAAGTGAAGTGGCCCCTCACCACCTCGACCGTCTTCATCAGCGGGACCGGGTTCATGAAGTGCAGCCCCAGCACGTCGGAAGGGCGCCGGGTCACCGATGCCACCCGGGTGATCGGCACGGCCGACGTGTTGACGCCGAAGATGACCCCGGGACGGCACACGCTCTCGATCTCTTCGTAGACCTCACGCTTGACGGACCAGTTCTCCGTCACGTTCTCGACGACGAAGTCCGCGTCGGCGAGGCGGGCCAGGCCGGTACCGGTACGGATCCTGCCGAGGACGTCGTCGACGTCGCCGTCGAGCACCTGGACGCCGAGCATGTCGTGGACCAGGAGGTCACGCCTCACCTGGGCAGTCGCACTGTCCAACTGGCTCTGCGACACGTCGACGAGTACGACGTCGGCACCCGCCCGGGCGAACGACTGCGCGACCCCTCGACCGATCGTTCCAGCGCCGATCACGCCCACTGTGCGGATACTCACTCACTGTCACCTTTCTCATGGGTTGCGGACCTTCAAGTCGGCTCAGGAGTGGTCGCCGTCGAGGTGCTCGGCGAGTTCCGCGACCGTGACGTGGCGGTAGAGGTCGACCATCGAGACCCGGAACCGCGTGAGCTTCTGAATGCGCTGCGCCAGTCGCAGGGCGTTCAGGGAGTCCACCCCGAGCGCGAAGCAACTGTCACGGACATTCAGCTCGGTGAGGCCGAGTTCGTCGGCCCAGATACGGGCGAGCGCGCGCTCGGTGTCGCTGTAGTCGCCGTCTTCCCGGCCGAAGAGCCTGAGTCCGTCGCCGCGGTCGGCCGCCCGCGCGGTGTCTGCCGCCCGCGCGGCACTCGTGACGGCGGTCATGGCACGGCGTATCGGTTCGGCAAGAACCACGGGGCCGCGACGCACCATCTCGACGAGACCGCCGGCCTCGCCCCGGCCGAGCCGTGGATAGTTGACCTCGCCGACGATCACGGAGGTGCACGAGGCGAGGAGGACCTCGTCGAAGCTGCTCAGCGCGTCCTCGACCGCGAGTGAACGGAAGAAGCCCGTGTCCCTCCGGACTCCGTGGTCGAAGGCCATGCCCACATCGAGCCAGTCGCTCCATTCGATGGTCACCGTCTCGCGGCCGCGGGCCGTCCGTTCCTCGGCGAAGTGGACCAGATAGCTGTTGGCCGCGGTGTAGTCGCTCTGCCCGGCCGCGCCGAAGACCGACACGGTCGAGCCGAAATTGACCATGAGCCTCGGCGGATCGTCCCGGGTGACGGCGTCCAGCACCGAGGATCCCAGCACCTTGGGGGCAAGGGTGCGCCGGAAGGCGTCCGCGTCCTTCAGGAAGAGGAACCCGTCCCCGGCGACGCCGGCCGCGTGTATGACGCAGCCGATCGGGCCCAGCTCGCCCCTGACCCGCCGGACGACCTCGGTCATCTCCGCCAGGTCCGTGACGTCACCGCGGTAGTCGCGCACTTCGGCCCCGCTGCCCTCCAGTTCACGCATGATCGCGATCTGCCGTCGCAGCCCGGAATCCGCGACAGGCACTTTGTCCCACTGTTCCCGCGGCGGCAGCCCGGTGCGACCGACCAGGGCCAGCCGTACCCCCGGATTCGTGCGGGCCAGATGGCGGGCGACCGCCAGCCCGAGACCGCCCAGCCCGCCGGTGACGAGATACACCTCACCGGGTTGGGCGGGGGAGAGCCTGGTGTGCTCCGTCAGGTGCAGGGGCGCGAGCTCCGGTACGTACCGTCCGCCCTCACGCAGGGCGACAGCGGAAGGTGAACGGGTCCCGAGCAACTCGTCGCACACACGGTCCGGACTCGTGTCCTCCCCCATGTCGATACAGAGCACGTCCGTGTCCTCGTTCTCCAGCCCCACCACCTTGGCCAGGCCGAACAGCGTCGCGTGCACCGCGGTGGTCGTGCTCTCGCGCCCCGTCACCCGGGCGACGGACCGAGCGACCACACTGAACCGTCCCGGAACCACACCTCGTACGGAAAGACACCGGACCAGATGGAAGAGGCCCTGAACCCCCTGGGCCAATTGCCTCTCGACTTCCGCCGGATCGCTGTCGGCCCGCGCATCCGTCGGCCCGGCGACATGCACGACCTCCTCGGGCAGTTCGTCGCCGAGCGCATCGATCAGACGGTCGAACCCTTCCGGCGTCGGGGCGGTGCGGTAGCGGTCCGCGCCGCGCACCGCCCACGCATCGGACAGCGTCACCTCGACGACGCTCATGCCACGTGAACGCAGTGCCGCGGCCAGCTCCTTCCCGGCGCCGTTCGCTTCCGTGACGACCAGCATCCTGCGGTGCCGTGCGGACGGCGCGCCGTCCGCCGGTGACGGGACCCAGCGAATGGCGTGGTGGCGGGCGTGCGGACGGAGCCGGTCCACCGTGCGCCGGGCATCGGTGACGCGCTTGACCGTGAATCCGGATATCTCCACGGCGGTGGCCCCCGACTCGTCGCAGATCAGCACATCGGCTCCGCGGACCTCGGCGTCGCCGTCGGCGTCTGCCAGCGGTTTGATGCAGCTCAGACCACGTGCGGGCAGAGGGGCATGAATCCGCAGCGAGTCGTATCCGACCGGCAGGAAGAAACCACGATCACCGAGGGTCCTCCGGAGGTGCTCGGCACTCTCCAGTACGGCGAACGCGCCGAACCCCGTTGCCAGGTCCAACAGAGCCGGGTGCAGGGCGAAGTCGTGACACTCCGACGCGTACCGCTCGGGAAGGTCCAGCACACCGAGGGCGGAGCGCACACCGACGTGAATCGTCCGCAGGCTCTCCTGCCAACGGGGCCCGAACTCCATCGCCTTGTGCTCGTCCTGGTTCGCCGCCGCGTCCACCGTGCCCAGAGCGCATCCCGCGAGCAGGGCCGCCACATCCTGTCGCGGCACGGGTTCCGACAGCGGCACGACGCTCGCCGCCCCCTGTACGTGCAACGTCCACGAACCGTCCAGCGGGTCCTGACTCGCGACGGTGAACTCGGCCCTTCCCCGGCCGAGGTCCTTGACAGTCGTGTGCACCGTACGGGGGCTGTCCGCCCGGACCAGCAGGGGAACCAGAAAAGTGACGTCCCGGAGCTCGGTGACGGACCGCTCCAGGAGGATCCCGACGGCCGCGCGCCCCATTTCCAGATAGGTCGTTCCCGGCACGATCGCCTCACCGAGCAACCTGTGCTCGGCCAGGACCCAGTGCCGGTCCAACGAGAACTCGGTGAGGAAGACGCACTGGCCCATCGACCGCACCAGCTGTCTGTCCAGCAGGGGGTGCGGGCCCGGCGCGGAGTCCACGGTCCCGCCGTGCGGGGGTTGTGGGTCGAGCCAGTAGCGCTCGCGGTGGAAGGGATACGTGGGCAACGGAACCCGACGACGGCGTTCCCGCCCGTAGAAGGCCCCCCAGTCGGGCGTGACACCGGCCAGCCACAACTGATGCAACGCCCGCTCCAGATGCTCCGCCGCCCCACCCCGGTCCCGACGATCCGGCAACGACGCCTGAACAACCGCCCCCACACCACCAGCAGCCAGCACACGACGCGTCAGCCCCGTCAGCACATGCCCCGGCCCCACCTCCACGAACACCGTCCCCGGCCGACCCGCCACACCCGACACCCCCGCCGCGAACTCCACACACGACCGGACATGACGACCCCAATAACCAGGATCACAAGCCTCCTCATCAGTAATCCACCGACCCGTCACATTCGACACGAACGGAACCCGCGGAACACACCGCTCAACAGCCGCCACCGCAGCCACCAACTCATCAACCACCGGCTCCATCAACACCGAATGAAACCCACGCGACACCCCCAACCACTGAACAGCCCACCCCCGCTCACCCGCCAGAACAGCAAACTCCTCCACACCCTCCCGACCACCCGACACCACACAATCCCGAGGCCCATTATGAGCAGCCAGCGAAACCCCCACCGGCAACACCGCCTCCACACTCACCCGGTCCGCCATCACACTCAACATCGAACCCGGCAAACACTCCTGCATCAAACGCCCACGCAACACCACAAGACCCAGAACATCCACCAACGAAAACACACCCGCCACACAAGCAGCCACCCACTCCCCAAGGCTGTGCCCCACCAAAGCATCAGGAACAACCCCCCACGACTCCCACAACCTCACCAACGCATACTCCACAACAAACAGAACAGGCTGAGCCCACACCGTCTCCCCCAACAAACCCTCCCCCTCCGAACCGAACAACACCCCACGAACATCCACCCCCAACCCATCAAGACACACCACACACTCATCAACAGCACCCCGAAAAACCGGATACCGCTCATACAGACCACACACCATCCCCGCATACTGCGAACCCTGACCACTGAACAGAAACACCACAGAACCCCGCCCCGACACCCCCCGCCCCGTCACCACCCGCGACGGATCCCGCACCTCAAGAGCCCCCACAACCCCCTCCACATCAACCCCCGACACCACCCGCCGAAAAGGAAACGCACGCCGCCCACACGCCAACGTAAAAGC
>NZ_JBIBYN010000031.1:0-83246 GCF_043083325.1 Streptomyces sp. NPDC014734
TCGTCGTCGGTGTTCTTCTCCAGTTGGTCGATCGACGCGCTGGCCAGGACGTTGTCGGCCGACGAGCGGCTGATGGCCTGGATACCCCCGCGCCGGATGCCCTACATCCGGGCCGACTCCGACGACGGACCCGTCCGCATCCCGGGTCGCCCCCCGCAGCAGGCGCCACCCCACCTGGTGGCCCTGCTCCGCCTGGTGGACGGCCGTCGGCCGCCGGGCGAACTGGCCCGCGCACTGGGCCTGCCGCCCGCCGAGGTGACCACCGCACTGGCCGAACTGGTGCGCCGTCGCTGGGTGACCTGGCGGCTGGAGGTTCCCTCCGGGCCGTGTCCGGACCGGGAGTTGCGGGCGGTTCTGGAGCGGGTCGGTGATCCGGTGCTGCGGCGTGGTGCGCTGGAGCCGTTGGAGGTGCTGGAGCGGGGCCGGGACCGGGTGCAGGCGGCCGGCCGTGACGCCGGTGCGCTGTGCGAGGCGCTCGCCGCGCTGGAGGAGGACTTCACCCGGATCACCGACACCGCCTCCCAGCGCGCCAAGGGCACCCATACCGCACCGAACCGGTCGCTGGTCTACTCCGACACCCGGCGCTCCGCCACCGCCCGAGTCGGCCGCGACGTCCTGGACGCCATGGCGCCCCTGGACCCGCTGATGACCAGCGCCGCCTGGCTGATGTCCCAGCTCGGCGCCCGGGTGGAGCGGCGGGCCGCCGAGGTCTACGAGAGACTGGCCGCCGCCTCCGGCGGGGACCGGGTCAATCTCGCCGACTTCTGGTTCGCCTGCATGCCGATCCTGCACGGGGCCGCGGTCACCGACGCCGAGGAGGTACTGGCGGAGTTCCAGCGCCGCTGGGCACGGATCATTCCCGTCCCGGAGAACGCCCGCCACGTCCGGACGACGCACCGCGCGATCGCACCGCAGGTGGCCGAGGCGTTCCCCCCGGCCCCTGCGGCGTGGACCGCCGCCCGCTACCTCAGCCCCGATGTGCTGATCGTCGCCCGCGACACCGAGTCGGTCGGCAACGGCGACTTCGAACTGGTCCTGGGCGAACTGCACCTGGCGTCCAACACCATGGGCGCCTCGCTCTTCGTCAGCCAGCACCCCGAGCCGGACGAACTCCTCCGCCAGACCGGCCGGGACCATCCCGGCCCCCGGCTGCTGCCGCTGCTGCCCAAGGAACACAAGTCGCGGCTGTCCGTCCGGGTGCGCAATGTGCTGGTCCGGCCGGAGGACTACTGCATCGCCCTGCTGGAGCTCACCGCCGACCCGCACCGGGACCGCACCGTACTCAGCGCCGACGCCCACGTCACCCGACGCGGGGGCCGGCTGGTCGCGCTCCTCCCGGACGGCGGCGAGTTCGCCGTCACCGATGTGTTCGGCCATGTCCTGACCACCCTGGCCATGGACATGTTCCGGCTGCTCCCCGACGCGGACCATGTGCCGCGGGTGGCGGTGGACAAGCTGGTGGTGAGCCGGGAGTCGTGGCGGTTCACGGGCGGTGATCTGGGGTTCGCGGGGGAGAAGAGCGAGGCCCGGCGGTATGTGCGGGCGCGGAACTGGCGGAGCGAGCGGGGTCTGCCGCGGTACGTGTTCGTGGTGTCGCCGACGGAGCCGCGTCCGTTCTACGTGGATTTCGACGCCCCGGTGTATGTGAACATCCTGGCCAAGGCCGCGCGGCGGCTGGCGCGGAAGGACCCGGAGGCCAAGCTCACCATCACCGAGATGCTGCCCACCCCCGAGCACGCGTGGCTCACCGACGACCGGGGCAACGCGTACACCTCCGAACTCCGCTTCGTCGCCGTCGACCAGCACCACTGACAGCGCGACACACCCTCCGACGGGGTGCCCGACCACATCGGCCGGGCGCCCCGTCCTGCTGTGTCCGCCTCCGGCACGAGCCGTCCGCCGCCCCCGCGAACCCGCCGCGTGCGGCCGGACCGGCAGGCGCCCGTTCCCGTCGGATCCCGAAGCCCATCGCACCCCTTGGGCCGGGGTGTCCGACGACCACCGGAACCCGGGCACCGCGTGCGGGGCCGGCCCGGCACAGGGCCCCGGCCCGCCCCGGTGCGCGGACAGCACGGAGCCCGGCCGGGTGTTCCGGCCGGGCTCCGTCGGTGTCCTCCGCCGGGGTCAGCCCAGCAGCTCGGCCAGGGTCCCGGCCAGCGACGTGACATGGGGGAGGCGCATGACACCGAAGTGGTCGCCGGGGACCCGGTGGGCCTCGACGGCGGCGTTCAGCTCCCGCCAGCGGTCCAGATACTCCTCGTAGGTCTGGCCGAGAGCCACCTCGTGCTCGCCCCGGGCGAGTTCGTCGCTGATGATCAGGTGCAGCGTGCCGGGAAAGTAGCGGTGCCGGTAGGTGAGGGTCATCTCCATCACCTCGCGCCAGATCCGGGCCGACGGGAGCCAGACATCGGCCCCGTTCCGCTCGGGGAGCACGATCCCGGTCTCCGGGTCCGCGTCGTCCACCAGATGGTTCAGCAGCTTCAGGATCTCCTCGCGCAGCGCGCCCGTGTCCTCCCGCGGACCGGCCGCGGCCAGCTCCTCCAGCTTGGCGGTGCAGCTCTCGATCAGCCGGAACTCCTCCCACAGGCCCTGCCGTTCGTGGCTGTCCAGGCCCGGGTCGAGCAGGATGAACGTCACTTCCTCGCCGTCCGCCCCCAGCCGGTCCGCCATCTCGGCGGTGATCCCGCTGCCGCCGCACCAGCCGAGCAGCCGGTAGGGGCCGTGGGGGCGGGCCCGCCGGATCTCGGTGACGTACCGCTCGGCCATCTCCGCGGCGGTGGGCACCGGCATCCCGGGGCCGGACTGGAGCCCGGGCCACTCCAGGGCGGCGACCGGCAGGTCCTCGGCGAGGTGCGGGACCAGCCGCTGGTACCAGTGGGCGCTGCCGCCCCCGGGGTGGACGCAGAAGAGCGGCGCCTGTCCGCCCTCCCTGCGCAGCCACATCAGGGCACCGCGTGAGGTGCCGCCCGCCCTGCCGCGTTCCGCCGCGGCGGCGACGGCGTCCAGGGTGTGGTGCTCCACGAAGGCCCGCACCGTCAGTTCCAGGCCGTGGCGTTCCCGCAGCAGGGCGATGGCCCGCAGAATCAGCAGGGAGTGTCCGCCGAGCAGGAAGAAGTCGTCGTGGACGCCCACCCGTTCGAGGTTCAGGACCTCCGCCCACACCTCGGCCAGGGCCCGTTCGGCGGTGGTGCGCGGGGCCACCACCTCGCCGCCGGTGCCGACGCCGTCCGGCGCCGGCAGCGCGGCCCGGTCCAGCTTGCCGTTGGCGTTCAGCGGCAGCTCGTCCAGCCCGACCCAGGCGCTGGGGACCAGGAACGCCGGTACCCGTTGCCGCAGCGCGGTGAGCAGGGCCGCCGGGTCGAAGACCGCGTGCTTTTCCGGGACGACATAGCCGACCAGTTGCTTGTCGCCGTCCGGGCCCGGACGCACGGCCGCGGCGGCCTCGTGCACACCGGGCAGACCGCTCAGCGCGGCCTCCGCCTCGCCGAGCTCGATGCGGTGGCCGCGCACCTTGACCTGGTGGTCGCGGCGGCCCAGGAAATGGAGGACACCGTCCGGGTCCTGGCGGACCAGGTCGCCGGTCCGGTAGAGCCTGCCGCCGGGCCAGGTGCCGGTGGGGTCGGGGACGAAGCGGTCGGCGGTCAGCCCCGGCCGGCCCAGGTAGCCGCGGGCCACCCCCGGGCCGCCGAGCAGCAGTTCGCCGGGGACGCCGTAGGGGACCGGGTTGAGGTCCACGTCGGTGACCAGCGCGGTGGTGTGCGCGATCGGCAGGCCGATGGGGAGGGGCCGGTCCGTCTGCTCCGCGGTGAGGGCGTGCTGCCCGGTGGCGAAGGTGGTGCACTCCGTCGGCCCGTACATGTTGCTGACCCGCAGCCCGTGGCCGAGCGCGGTCCGCACCCGGCCGGGGGAGAGCACGTCCCCGCCGGCCAGCAGCGTACGCAGCCCGGTCAGCGCCTCGGGGCAGCTGTCCACCATCAGGTGGAAGAGGCTGGTGGTCAGGAACGCCACGGTCACCCGCCGCTCCCGCAGGACCTCGGCGATGCCCGCCGTGGTGGGGGTGCCGGGCGGGGCGAACGCCAGCCGTCCGCCGTTGGCCAGCGTGCCCCACAGCTCGAAGGCGGAGGCGTCGAAGGCCAGCGGGGAGACCACCAGCACGGTGTCCCGCGGCCCGATCTCCGCGTGGTTCTCGCCGTGCACCAGGCGCACCACGTTGCGGTGGGTGACCTGGACGCCCTTGGGACGCCCGGTGGATCCCGAGGTGTAGATGACGTAGGCGACGTTGTCCGGGCCGGTGCCCGCACCCGGATCGGTCCGCGGCTGCGCCTCCAGCTCGGCCCGTTCGGTGTCCAGCAGCACGCTCCGGACGCCGCTCGTGAGCGGTCCGGACAGCCGTTCAGCCAGCGCGCTGCGGGTGACCAGCAGCCCGGCGCCGGAGTCGGCGAGCAGACAACCGATCCGCTCCTCGGGGTACTCCGGGTCGACCGGGACGTAGCAGCCGCCCGCCTTCATCACGCCGAGGAGAGCGACCACCGTCTCCGGGCCGCGCTCCAGGCAGACCGCGACGGGATCCTCGGCCCGGACCCCGCGGGCCCGCAGCAGATGGGCGAACTGGTTGGCACGGGCGTCCAGTTCCCCGTAGGTGAGGGTGGAGTCCCCGTCGGCCATCGCCACGTCCTGGGGCCGGGAGCTGCCGGTGATCAGCTCCGGCAGGGTCGCCTCGGGCGGCAGGGGACGGGGCGCCGGGGTGGTGGTGGGTGCGGCTAGCTCGGCGGCGCGGAAGGCGCCGGGGGCGTCCTGCGGCCGCTCGGCCATGGTCCGCAGCACCTCCACGAAGGTGGCGGCCATCGCCTCCAGGCGGGCCCGCCCCGCCCAGCCGGGGCGGCAGGTCATCCGCAGTTCGCCGGGGAAGGTCCACACGTCGAAGGTGAACTCGTTGGGGCTGCTGTCGGTGATGGCCTCCGGGGCGGTGTCGGAGTTGTCCAGCACATGGAAGTCGAGGTAGCCGAAGACCACGTCGACCAGCGGGACGCCGCCGCCCCACTCGCGCTGCATGGCGGGCAGGGGATAGCGGCGGTGCGGCCAGACGGCCGCCTCCTCGGCGAAGACCGCGCGCAGCAGCTCCTCCCAGCTGGGCGCGTCCAGGTCCACCGCGAACGGCACGGTGTTGAGGTACATGCCGCGCACCTCGTCACCGTCCGGAAGCTCGGGGCGGCCGTTGCACACGGCGCCCGCGAAGAAGCGGCGCTGCCCGGAGATCAGGCCCATCAGCTTCAGATGGGCGGTGTAGAGCACCGTCTTCAGCGAGGTGCCGGTACGGGAGGCGAGACGGCGCAGCGCCGGGTCCAGCTCGGCCCAGGGGACCCGGACCTCGTGGGCGGGCCCGCCGGACTCGGCGAGCGCGGTGGGAGCGGGCAGCTCCAGGCGGGGGAAGCCGCCGATCCTGCCCTCCCAGAAGGCGCGGTCCTGCGCCGAGGCGAGCGAGGCCCGCTCCAGCGCGATGAAGTCGGCGTAGCGGGCGCGCGGCGGCGGGGTGACGGCGCAGTCGGCGTCGTCCCGGACGCGGCCGTAGCCGGCGCGGATCTCCTGGATCACCGAATGGTGGCTCCAGCCGTCCAGGATGGCGTGGCACTCCGTGTGGGTGAGGGTCCAGGTGTCCTCACCCGTGCGGTGCACGTGGTAGCGCAGCAGCGGGGCGCGCTCCAGATCGAACGGGACGCGCTGCTCGGCGGCACGGAACTCGTCAAGGGCGGACCGCTGTTCATCCGGCGTCAGCCCGCGCAGATCGGTGAACCCGACCTCGGCCTCGGCATGCCGGTGCACCAGTTGGAGCGGCCCGGAGAAGCCGGACAGCCGGAAGGAGGTGCGCAGGATCTCGTGCCGGTCGACGAGCCGCCGTACCGACTCGCGCAGCGCCGGGAGGGAGAACGGGCCGTCGTCGACGAAGTCGAAACTGCAGACGTTCTGGTAGGTATTGGCCTCCGGGTCGGCCAGCAGCTCGTACACCATCCCGGCCTGGACCTCGCCCAGCGGGTAGGCGTCGGCCAACCCGTCCGGCAGTCGCTCCCGGTCGGCCGGGTCGAGCTGGGCGAACGGTGCGACCAGCCGGTCTCGCTGCCCGTCATCGGTGGTCTCGATGGCGACGGTGGCCAGCTGCGCGGCGGTGGGGTGGGTGAACAGGTGCTGTACGGACAGGGAAAGGCCCCGGCCCCGGAGGGCGCCCACCGCGCGGATCGCCCGGATGGAGTCGCCGCCGAGATCGAAGAACCGGTCGTGGACGCCGACCTGGTCGAGGTCCAGCGCGGTGGCCAGCTCCTCGGCGATCGCCCGCTCCACGGGGGTGCGCGGTGCCGTGTACTCACCCGCCCGGCTGTCGCGGCTGCGGTCGGGGGCGGGCAGCGCCTTGCGGTCGGTCTTGCCGCTGGCGGTCAGCGGCAGGGCGTCCAGGACCATCCAGTCGGCGGGCACCATGGCGTCCGGCAGTCGCTCGCGCAGCCAGGTCCGGATCTCGCCGGTGTCGGGGCGGGCGGCGTCCGGTCCGGGGTGGCCGGTGACATAGGCCACCAGCCGCTGCTCGTGCACCGCGACGGCCGCGGAGGCGACAGCCGGGTGCTCGTGGAGGACCTCCTCGATCTCGCCCGGTTCGATGCGCTGGCCGCGGATCTTGACCTGGTGGTCCAGGCGGCCCAGGTAGTCGATGGAGCCGTCCGGCAGATAGCGGGCCAGGTCTCCGGTGCGGTACAGCCGTCCGCCGGGCGTCTTGCCGAAGGGGTCGGGGACGAAGCGGTCGGCGGTCAGCGCCGGTCCGCCGACGTAACCGCGGGCCAGCTGGATGCCGCCGAGAAGCAGTTCGCCGGGGATCCCGACCGGCACCGGCCGCAGTGCCGCGTCCACGATGTAGGTACGGGTGTTGGCGACGGGCCTGCCGATGGTGACCCGCCGGCCCGGGACGCACGGGGTGCCGGTGACGTCCACGGCGGCCTCGGTCGGGCCGTAGAGGTTGTGCGGGGCGATCCCGAGGCGTTCGACCGAGGCGGTGACCAGGTCCCCCGGCAGCGCCTCCCCGCTGCACAGGACGCGACGCACCGAGGCCAGCGGGGGGACGGGGCCCGCGAGGAAGGCCCGCAGCATGGACGGCACGAAGTGCAGGGTGGTGACGGACTCCTCGGCGATGGTCCGGGCCAGGTAGGCAGGGTCCCGGTGGCCGCCGGGGCGGGCCATCACCAGGGTGGCGCCGGCGGACAGCGGCCAGAAGAACTCCCACACCGAGACGTCGAAGCCCATCGGGGTCTTCTGGAGCACCCGGTCGGTGGCGTCGAGGCCGAACTCCCGCTGCATCCATTGCAGCCGGTTGACGATCGCCCGGTGCTCGACCAGCACCCCCTTGGGGCGTCCGGTGGACCCGGAGGTGTAGATGACGTAGGCGGCGTCGCCCGGACCGGGTGCGGCTCCGGCCCGGACCGGGACGCCGTCCGGGAGCAGTCCGCCGCGCGCCAGCGGCAGCACCGAGACCTCGGCGGGCACGCCGGAAGGTGCGGCCCCGGCGTCGGCGAGCAGGATCCCGGCGCCGGAGTCGGCCAGCATGAACCTGCGCCGCTCCGGCGGAAGTTCAGGTTCCAGTGGCAGATAGGCGCTGCCCGCCTTGAGTATCCCGAGGAGGGCCACCAGCAGACCGCGGGAGCGTTCCAGGCACACCCCGGTGACGGTGCCGGGGCCCGCGCCCCGGGCCCTGAGAGCGGCGGCCACGGCGTCCGCCCGGTGGTCCAGGTCCGCGTAACTGAGCGTCCCGGCCTCGTCGGTGACCGCCACGGCGTCCGGGGTGGTTGCCGCCCGGGCCTCGAACAGCCCGTGCAGCGTGCCCGGGGGGAAACGGACAGCGGTGTCGTTCCAGTCGTGCACCACCTCGTACAGCTCCGGCCCGGACATCAGCTCCAGACCGCCGACCGGCGCGTCCGGCTCGGCGACCGCGGCGGCCAGCAGCCGGGTGAAGTGGTCGGCCATGCGGGCCGCCGTGGCGGGGTCGAACAGCGCGGTGGCGTAATTGAGCCCGCCGGAGAGCGACCCGTCCGCCCGCTCGGTGACGCTGAGCGTCAGATCGAACTTGGCGGTGGTCTCGCCGACCGCCTGTCGCTCCACCACCAGCGTCCCCGTGCCACTGTCGTCGGCACCTCCGGGACCCTGGCCGTCGGCACCCTCCCAGAGGAACATCGCACCGAAGAGCGGTGTACGGGAGGGGCCGCGCTCCGGGGCGAGGGCGTTGACCAGCCGCTCGAAGGGCACCTCCTGATGGCCGTAGTCGTCCAGCGCGCCCTCCCGCAGCCGGGTCAGCACCTCGGCGAAGCCGGGGTCGCCCGAGAGATCGGTGCGCAGGACCAGGGTGTTCAGGAAGAGCCCCAGCATCTCCTGTGTCTCGGCCCGGTCCCGGCCGGAGACCGGGGTGCCGACCGCGATGTCGGTGCTGCCGGTGTACCGGCTCAGCAGCACCTGGAACGCGGCGAGGGCGGCCATGAACGGGGTGGCGCCGTGCTCGCGCGCCAGCCGGGAGAGCCGGGCGGCGGCCTCGGCGGGCACGGTGAACGGGGCGACCGCCCCGGTCTCGTCCCGGACCGCCGGACGCGGCCGGTCGGTGGGCAGCTCCAGCGGGGCGAGCCCCGCCAGGCGCTCGCGCCAGTAGCCGAGGCCGTCCTCCAGGCGCTTCTCGGTGAGCCGTTCGCGCTGCCAGAGGGCGAAGTCCGCGTACTGGAGGGCCGGCGGCCCGGGCGCCGGCCGCTCCGGGCCGGTCAGCCTCCGGTACCCGTCGGTCAGCTCGCGCACCAGCAGGTCCTCCGACCAGCCGTCCGCCGCGATGTGGTGCACGGTCACGAAGAGCGTGTGGTCCTCGGCCTCGCGCCGGGCCAATACGGCACGGAGCACAGGCCCCTCGGCCAGGTCCACCGGCTGCCGCCCCGAGGTGCCCAGCGCGGCGAGGCGGCGGGCGCGGTCCTTTGGGGCCGACCCGGTCAGGTCCTCCTCGACGAGGTCCACCGGCGCGGGCGCGTCGATCACCTGGACCGGATCGCCGTCGATCACCGGGTAGCGGGTGCGCAGCACCTCGTGCCGTGCCACCAGCGCGCCCAGCGCCCCGCGCAGCGCCCGGACGTCGAGGGGGCCGCGCAGCCGCAGCGCGGCCGTCATCAGGTAGGTGGTGGAGCCCGGGCCGAGCTGGTCCAGCACCCACAGTCTCTGCTGGGCGAAGGAGAGCGGCAGCGGGCCGCCGCGCGGGGCGCGGGCGATGCCGTCGGACGGGACCGGGACGGCGGCCCCGCGCAGCCGCTGCCTCAGCAGTTGGGCGCGGAGCGCCGCGGGGTCGAGGGTCTGGTGCGTCATCGTGCGCCTTCCGGGTTCAGTAGTTCCGCGACCTCTGCGTCGGAGAGCTGGGCGATGGCCGCCTCGACGGCCTCGGTCACGGCCGCCGCGAGGGCGGCGACGGTGGTCTTCTCGAAGAGCCGGCGCAGTGGGAGCTCCACCGCGAAGGACTCCCGGATCCGGGCGAGCACCCGGGTGGCCAGCAGTGAGTGGCCGCCCAGGTCGAAGAAGTCGTCCTCGGCGCCGACCTGTTCGACGCCGAGCGTCTCGGCCCAGATGGCGGCCACCGTCTCCTCGGCCGGATCACGGGGCGCCACATGGGCTCGTTCGGTGGTGGCCGGGGCGGGCAGGGCCTTGCGGTCGATCTTCTGGCTGGCGGTCATCGGCAGGGTGTCCAGGGAGGTCCACAGCGCCGGGACCATGTAGTCGGGCAGCCGCTCCCGCAGGTGCTCGCGGAGCACGGCCGGGTCCGGGGCGGGGGCGCCGTCCCGGCCGGTCACGTACGCGGCCAGCCGGCGGTTGCCCGGAGTGGTCTCGGGTGCGGTGACGGCCGCCGCGCCGACACCGGGATGCCCGGTCAGGGCGGCCTCGATCTCGCCGAGCTCGATGCGCAGCCCGCGGATCTTCACCTGCTGGTCGATCCGGCCCAGGAACTCCAGGGTGCCGTCCGGCCGGTACCGCACCAGGTCACCGGTGCGGTACAGCCGCTCGCCCGCCCCGCCGAACGGGTCGGGCACGAATTGTTCGGCGGTGAGTTCCGGCCGACCGTGGTAGCCGCGGGCGAGCCGCACGCCGCCGACGCAGAGTTCGCCGGGGACACCGAGCGGCACCGGGCGCTGCCGGGCGTCCAGGACGTAGGCCCGGGTACCGGCGAACGGGCGGCCCAGCGGCATGGAGGCGGTGTCCCGCTGCCCGTCGTGCTCGACCGCCCCGGTGTGCAGCAGGCAGGTGACGGTGGCCTCGGTGGGCCCGTAGCAGCAGACGAACCGGCCGGGCAGCCCGCTCGCCGACCACTGCCGGGCGTCGGCCACCGTGACCACGTCGCTGCTGAGGTTGATCAGCTTGAGCCCGGTGAGCACGCTCGTGTCGTAGTGCATCGCCTCCCGGTAGTAGGCCGGGGTGGTCTCCATGACCGTGACGCCGTGCTCGGCGAGCCGGGCCGGGAGTTCGGCCGGGCTCCAGAACAGCGGGTCGGCGATCACCACCGCGGCGCCGGTCAGCAGCGGTGCGGCGATCTGCTCCATCGCGACGTCGAAGGTCAGCGAGGAGAGCTGGACCACCCGCTCACCGGGGCCGATGCCGTACGCGTCGGCGGCGATCCGGCAGTGGTGGGCGTAGGCACGGTGGTCGATCATCACCCCCTTGGGCCGTCCGGTGGAGCCGGAGGTGTAGATCATGTAGGCGAGGTTGTCCGGGGCCGCCGGGACGTCCGGCAGCCCCTCGGCCGCGTCGACGGCAAGGTCCCCGGCGTCGAGGGCGTCCACGGTGAGTACCCGGAGTCCGTCGCCGGTGAAGGCGGCAGCGTGCTCGGCGGTGGTGACCACGAACCGCGCCCCGGCGTCCTCGACGGTCCCGGCGAGACGCCGCCGGGGATGCCGGGGGTCGAGCGGTACGTAGACCGCGCCCGCCCGCAGCACCCCGAGCAGCGTCACCACGGCGTCGATCCCGCGTTCCTGGCAGGAGGCCACCACCGTCTCGGGACCCGCGCCCAGAACCCGCAGCCGCCGGGCGAACCGGGCCGAACGCGCCTCCAGCGCGGCGTAGCCGAGCTCCTCCGCACCGAAGACCAGGGCGGTGGCGTCCGGGGTGCGGGCGGCCTGCCGGACGAACAGCTCCGGCACGGTCAGGTCGC
Source organism: Streptomyces sp. NPDC014734 (assembly GCF_043083325.1). Classification (NCBI taxonomy): domain Bacteria; kingdom Bacillati; phylum Actinomycetota; class Actinomycetes; order Kitasatosporales; family Streptomycetaceae; genus Streptomyces; species Streptomyces sp. NPDC014734. The sequence goes on from NZ_JBIBYN010000031.1 coordinate 11,195, forward strand.
GCTCGGCCCCGGGGAAGATCTCCGGCAGCCGGGCGGCGTGCGGGTCGGGCCAGCTTCCGAGCAGTTGCCGCCGCTCGGTGTCGGGCATCAGCTCCAACGCGGCAAGGGCGGTGTCCGGCGCGGCGGTCACCGACTCCAGCAGCCGCAGGTAGTGGGCGGCCAGCCGCTCCACCGTGGCGCGGTCGAACAGCGTGCTCGCGTACTCGAACCAGCAGTGCATCCGCCCGTCCGGGCGCTCCTTCACGGTCAGGGTGAGGTCGAACTTGGCCGTCCGCGGGCCGGCGTTGAGCGGTTCGGCAGGCAGCCCGCCGAGGGTGGTGATCAGCCCGCCCATGTGCTGGTGCTCGAACATCACCTGGAACAGCGGGTTGCGCGACAGGTCGCGTTCCGTCCCGAGCTCGTCCACGAGCTGCTCGAACGGCACGTCCTGGTGCGCGAACGCCTCAAGGCAGACCTCCCTCACCCGGGCCAGCAGGCGGACGAAGGCGGGGTCGCCGCCCAGATCGGTGCGGATCACCAGGCTGTTGACGAAGAGGCCGAGCAGCCCCTCGGTCTCCTCCCGGGTGCGGGCCGCCACCGGGACGCCCACCGCGATGTCGGTGCGTCCGGTGTAGCGGTGCAGCAGCACCTGGAAGGCACCGAGCAGGGTCATGAACGGGGTCGCGCCGTGCCGGGCGCCCAGCTCGGTTACCGCCCGGCCGACGGCCTCCGGGACATCGACGATGACGGTGTCCCCGGCGGCGTCGCGGGTGGCCGTCCGGGGCCGGTCGGACGGCAGCTCGACCGGGGTGAGGCCGCCCAGGCGGCCCAGCCAGTAGCCGAGTTGGCGACCCGTCTGCGGACCGTCCTCCCGGCCGCGCTGCCAGGCGGCGAAGTCCGCGTACTGGACCGGGCCGGGGCGCAGCGGTGACGGCCGTCCGGCGGCAAGCGCGGTGTAGGCGGTGTCCAGGTCGCGCAGGAACACCTTGGTGGACCAGGCGTCGAAGGCGATGTGGTGTGCGGCGAGCGCCACCCAGTGGTCCTCGGGGGCGGCGCGGATCACGGTGACCCGCAGCGGGTGCTCGGCCGACAGGTCGAAGGGGGCGCACAGCGCCTCGTCGAGCAGCCCCCGGGCGCGGCCGGCCGCTTCGTCCGAGCCGTCGGCGGCCCCGGTGAGGTCCACCAGCCGGAACGCCACCGGGCCCGGCGGGTCGATGAGCTGTACCGGGCGGCCGTCCCGGTCCGCGTACCGGGTGCGCAGCACCTCGTGCGCGCGGGCCACCTCGTCCAGCGCGCCCCGGAAGGCCGCGGTGTCCAGCGGACCGCGCAGCCGCAGCGCCAGCGGGATCAGGTACTCCTGGCTGCCCGGCTCCAACTGGTCCAGGAACCACATGCGCTGCTGGCCGAAGGAGAGCGGCGGCTCACCACCCCGGCCCACCGGCACGATGCCGCCGTCCCCGCTCCCGGTGCCGTCGCTGCCGTGTCCGGCCGACGCGGCCCCGGCGGCGCCGGTGGCCCGCTCGATGCGGGCGGCCAGGGCGGCGGAGGTGCGGTCGGTGAAGAGGTCGGCGACCGTCATCTCGATGCCGAAGGCGCGACGCAGCCCGAGCACCAGCCGGATGGCGAGCAACGAGTGTCCGCCGAGGGTGAAGAAGTCGTCGTCCACGCCCGGTTCGGGGATCTCCAGGACCGTGGCCATGGCCTCCACCACGGCCCGCTCGGTCGCCGAACGCGGGGCGGCCCGGCCGGTGTCCGCCGCGGCAGGGGACTGCGCGGCCTCCTCGGGCCCGGGCAGCGCGCGACGGTCCACCTTGCCGCTGGCGGTCAGCGGCAGGGCGTCCAGCAGCACCAGCCGGGACGGCACGACCGCGGCGGGCAGCCGCGCGGCGAGGTGCGCCAGCAGTTCCGTCCGCAGCTCCGCGTCGACGCCCCCGGGGGTGGCCGGCACGGCGTACGCGGTCAGCTCCAGTGCGCCGTGCGCGCCCGGCCGGGCCACGACCGCCGCCGCGGCGGCCCCCGGGTGCGCCAGCAGCAGTGCCTCGATCTCGGCCGGTTCGACCCGGACGCCGTGGATCTTCACCTGGTCGTCGGCCCGGCCCAGGAACTCCAGGGTGCCGTCGGCCCGCCAGCGCACCAGGTCCCCGGTGCGGTACCAGCGCCCGCCGGGCACGGCGGCGTACGGGTCCACGCCGAAGCGTTCGGCGGTCTGCCCGGGGCGGCCCAGATAGCCGCGGGCCAGCCCCACGCCCCGTACGCACAGTTCCCCGGGCACACCGATCGGGACGAGCAGGTCGGCCGGGTCCACCACGGAGACGCCCACGCCCGTCAGCGGGGCGCCGATGGCGACCGTGCCGGAACCGGGCAGACCCTCGCCCGCGTAGCGGTGCGCGGTCGAGTCGATGGAGCACTCGGTGGGGCCGTAGGTGTTGGAGACCTCGGCCCCCGGCACGACCGCGCGCAGCCGCTCGCACAGGCCGGCGGGCAGCGGCTCACCCGCCGAGCTGACCAGACGCAGCGCCGTGCAGCCGGCGAGTGCCGGTTCCTCGACCAGCAGGCGCAGCACCGAGGGCACCAACTGGAGCAGGGTGACCCCGTGGCGGGCCATGGCGGCGGCCATCACGGCCGGGTCCCGGTGCGCGTCCGCCGGGGCCATCACCACGGTGCCGCCGGAGACCAGCGGGGACAGGAACTCCCACAGGGCGGCGTCGAACCCGATGGTGGTCTTCTGGAGCAGCCGGTCGGCGGCCGTCATCGCGTACGCCTCCACCGACCACAGCACCCGGTTGCGCAGCCCGCCGTGCGTCACCACCACGCCCTTGGGGGTGCCGGTGGACCCGGAGGTGTACACCAGGCAGGCCGCGTCGTCCGGGCCGGCCGGGTAGGGGAGGACGCCGGGCGGCGCGCTCGGGGCGCCGGTCGCGGCGGACCACTCGGCGTCCAGGGCCCGGACCCGGGGACGGCCCCCGAAGCGGTCGCGCAGCGCCTCCTCGGTGAGCACCAGGTCCGCCCCGGAGTCCGTCAGGAGGAAGTCCCGCCGGGTGTCCGGGAGATCCGGTGCCAGCGGTACGAGGACGCCGCCGACGGCGAGTACGGCCAGGAGCGCGGTCACCAGCTCCGGGCCGCGGTGCAGGCTGACCGCGACCGGGTCGCCGGGGCGTACGTCCTCGGCGTGCAGCCGGCCGGCCAGCCGCGTCACCCGCTCGGCCAGCCCCGCGTAGTCCAGCGGGCCGCCGTCGTCGGCGACGGCCGTCGCCCGCGGAGTGCCGGCCGCCCGGTCGAGCACCAGCCGGATCAGGCCGCGGCCGTCCCGGTCCCGGCTGGCCGGGCGGGCCGTTCCTTCGCCCCAGGCGGTGAGCGTGGCGCGCTCCGCCGGGGCGACCGGCTCCAGCCGGTCCACCGGGGTGCCGGGCGCGGCGACCACCTGGTCGAGCAGGTGCAGGAAGTTCCGGGCCATCCGCTCGATCCGGTCCCGGTCGAAGAGCGCGGTGGGATAGATGAACTCACCGGCCACGGTGCCGTCCGGACGCTCCGTCAGGTGCAGGGAGAGATCGAACGCGGAGCTCTGTGCCCCGACGTTCACCCGGGTCACCTCCAGACCCGGCAGCGCGAACGGGCGGCGATGCGCGTTGTGCAGGGTGAACGCGGCCTGGAAGACCGGGTTGCGCCCGGCGTCCCGCTCCGGGGCGAGGGCCGCGACCACCCGCTCGAAGGGCACCTCCTGGTGGCTGTAGGCGTCCAGAGTGGTGTTCTTCACCCGGGACAGCAGCTCCCGGAAGTCCGGTGCCCCACCCAGATCCGTGCGCAGTACCACCGTGTTGAGGAACAGGCCGATCAGCCGCTCCAGCCTGGCGTCGTCCCGGTTGGCCAGGGAGACCCCGACCGCGATGTCGTTCTTCCCGGAATAGCGGGCCAGCAGCAGCTGGTACGCGGCGAGCCCGGCCATGAAGAGCGTGGCGCCCTGCTCCTTGGCGAGCGCGGCGAAGCGGGCCGCCAGCGGGGCCGGCACGGTGAACGCGACAGTGTCCCCGGCGGCGTCCCACCGGGCCGGACGCGGCCGGTCGGTGGGCAGCTCCAGCGGCGCCGCCCCCGACAGCCGCTCCTGCCAGTGGCCGAGCTGCCGCTCCAGCAGCTCCGGCTGGGCCGCCCACCATTCGCGCTGCCAGTCCGCGTAGTCCGCGTACTGGAGCTCCAAGGGCTCCGGGGACCGGGGCGGCGAGGCGGCACCGGCGACGAACACCCCGTACAGTTCCCGCAGTTCGTCGGCGAGCAGGCCCCAGGACCAGCCGTCGAAGGCGATGTGGTGGAAGGTCAGCAGCAGGGCCGCCTCCTTCGGCCCCAGCCGGACCACGGCGACCCGCCAGGGATGGTCCCGGCGCAGATCGATCGGCGCGCCGGCCCAGGCGCCGCCGAACTCCCGCAGGCTCTGCTCCCGCCGGTCCTCCGGGGCGTCACCGAGGTCGGCGAACTCCGGCTTCACCGGCTCGGGTTCGTCGATGACCTGGACGGCGCAACCGTCCTCGTCGACGTAGCGGGTGCGCAGCACCTCGTGGCGGGCGGCGATCTCGGTGAGCGCGGCGGTCAGCGCGTCCGTGTCCAGCGGGCCCCGGATTCTGAAGGTCTCGTGCATCAGATACTCGGCGGCGTCACCCGACCTGAGGTGGTCGAGCAGCCACAGCTGTTCCTGTGCGAAGGACAGCGGATAACCGCCGTCGACGGGTGCCATCGGTCGTGTCTCCCTGGGCAGGTGGTGGTGAGGGGCGGTGTGGACGAAGGGTGTGCGGGCGGACGGTCAGCCCCGCTCTACCGGTCCGCCGGAGGGCTCGGTCATCGCGACGGCGATCTTCCGGGGGCCGGTGAACGGCTCCCGGGCGTGCGCGGCGAGCATGTTGTCGACGACCAGCACGTCGCCCTCCCGCCAGTCGAAGCGGCGCTGTTCGGCGCGGTAGCAGTCCCGCAGATGGGCCACCACCTCGTCCGGCACCGGGGCGCCGTCGCCGTAGTAGGTGTTGGTCGGCAGGTCCGCCTCGTCGTACATCTCCCGCAGCGCGGCGCAGAGATCGGGCTTCAACGTGGTGACGTGGAAGAACGTGAGGTGGTTGAACCACACCCGCTCCCCGGTGACCGGGTGGCGGTGCACCGCCTCGCGCCGGGCACGGGTACGCAGGCCCCCGGCGGTCCACTCGGCGACCACGCCGTTGCGCGCGCAGTACGCCTCGACCTCGGCACGGTCCTCGGTGTTGAAGGCGTGCCGCCACGGGACGCCGAACCCGTCCGTGAAGTTGCGCACCACCATCCAGCCGCGGGCGGCGAACTCCTCCCGCACCTGGGGGTCGATGGCGGCCAGCACCCGCCGGGTGTCGGCGAGCGGGGTGGAGCCGAGGGTGTCGGGCGGGGTCACACAGGAGAAGAACAGCGTCAGCGGCCAGGTGGCCTGGTAGGAGTTCTCGTTGTGAAGGAAGATCTCCTCCGACGGCGGATAGTCGGTCGAGGTGTACACCTGGCCCTTGATGGTGGACCGGGGCGAGGAGCGCTCGGCGTAGGCCAGCGGCTCACCGCCGATGGTGCGGACCGTCCGCTCGAAGCCGTCCACCCCGTCGTGACCGAAGCCGCGCAGCAGTACGGCGCCGTGCTCGCGCAGCCGGGCGCGGATCTCCGGACGGGCGGCGGCCAGCTGCTCCGCGGGGAAACCCCGGCCGGGCGCGGCGGTCATCAGATGGGGAAGCGCCTGTCCGGACGCCTGTGGCCCGGCCGCCGGCGCGAACAGCGCTGAAGGGTTCGCAGTCATACCCGCCAGGTTCGGCGCACGCCCGTCCCCCGGGCAGAGAACATCCGGCGAAGTCTTCGGCAGGGCGGGTGCGCCACTTTCTGCGCGTCCTTCCCTGGGGCCGCTCCACCGCCGCCGGGCACGCTGACCCCACCGTGCGGCCCGGCCCACCAACAGGTGTGCCGGGCGTCTGGTGCGGCTGTCGAGAGGATTCCCCATGTCCGAGTGGAGGACACGTCCATGAGCAGGGTCGCCGAAGACACGGATGCCGTCCCCGGGCCACCGCCGTTGCGGCGCAACCGGGACTTCCTGCTGCTGTGGAGCGGTTCGGCGGTGGCGACCATCGGCTCCACGGCATCCACGGTGGCCTATCCGCTGCTGATCCTCGCGGTGACGGGTTCCCCCTCCGCCGCCGGGCTGGTCGGGTTCGTCGTACTGCTGCCGGCCCTGCTCTTCCAGCTGCCGGCCGGGGTCCTGGTCGACAGCTGGAACCGCAAGCGGGTGATGATGTGGTGCGACGGCCTGCGGGCGGCCGGCGCGGCCAGCGTGGTGCTGGCGCTGCTGGCCGGTGAACTGCGGCTGGCGCACGTGATGGTGGTCGGCTTCGTGGAGGGCACGCTCACGGTGCTCAACGGCCTGGCCTCCACCGCGTCGGTGCCCAATGTGGTGCACCGGAGCCAGCTGTCGGCGGCACTGGCCGGGAACGAGGCGCGCGGCAGGGCCGCCACCATGATCGGTACCCCACTGGGCGGCGTCCTCTTCGGCCTCGGCCGGGCGGTGCCGTTCGTGCTGGAGACCGTCGCCTACCTGGTGTCACTGGTGACGCTGCTGGGCATCCGCAAGGACTTCCAGGCGGGCCGCTCCGGCGAACCGGCACGCGCCGAGGCGGGCACGGACGGCGGCGCGGCGGCCGACAGCCGCCGCACCAGGATGCTGAGGCAGGCGGGCCGGATGGGGGAGGGGCTGACCTGGCTGTGGCGGCGGCCCCTGCTGCGGACCATGGCGCTTCTGGTGGCCGGCAGCAATCTGCTCTTCCGGGCGCTCTTCCTGGTGATGATCGTGCTGCTCGCCGAGGAGGGCGCCCGGCCGGCCACGATCGGCCTGCTGATCGGTGTGGCCGGGGGCTGCGGCATGCTCGGCTCCCTGGTCGCCGGCTGGTTCGGGCGCGCCCTCCGGATGAACGCCCTGGTCATCGGCGCCAACTGGGTCTGGGCACTGCTGATGTGCGTGCTGGCCTTCGGCGGCGGGCTGTGGCCGGCCGCGATCGCCTACACCACCATGTGGTTCGTCGGGCCCATCTGGAACGTGGCGGTGGGCAGCTACCAGCTCGCCGTCACCCCCGACGAGCTGCGCGGCCGGGTGCTGAGCGCCTCCAGCCTGCTGGCCAACGGCGCCCTGCCGCTGGGCGCGCTGGCCGGCGGCCTGCTGCTGGACAACTTCGGTGTGCGGGCCGCGGCGGCGGTGCTGGCCGGGTGGATGGTGCTGATGGCGCTGGCCGCCACCCTCGCCCGCCCGGTACGCAGGGCCACCATGACCGTCATCACCGACTCGTCGAGCCCCGTCCCCGCCGAGACCCCGGCCGCACCGAAGGCCCCGGCCCCTTCCGGTGCCCTGACGCCCTCCGCGACCGCCGCCGACCCGCGCTGAGAGCCCGGCCCCACGTCCCCTTCCCCCGTCCGAAAGACGCTGGAGAACACACCATGTTCCGTACCATGTTCAAGTCCAAGATCCACCGCGCGACCGTCACCCAGGCCGATCTGCACTACGTCGGATCGCTGACGATCGACGAGGACCTGATGGACGCCGCCGATCTGCTCCCCGGCGAGCAGGTCCAGATCGTCGACATCACCAACGGCGCCCGGCTGGAGACCTATGTGATCTCCGGGGAGCGCGGCAGCGGCGTCATCGGAATCAACGGCGCGGCGGCGCGGCTGGTGCAGCCGGGCGACCTCGTCATCATCATCTCCTACGCCTCCGTGACGGACGCCGAGGCCAAGGAGCTCGTGCCCGGCGTCGTCCACGTGGACCAGGACAACCGGCAGGTGTCGCCGACCGGTTCGGACCTCGCCGAGCCGGCGCCGGGCAGCGGCACGGTCCGCGGCGACCTCGTCCGGCCGCGGAACTGAGAACCGGCGCGGAACCGGCAACGGGCGCCGGGCCCGAGGTCCGCCGACCTCGGGCCCGGCGCCCGTCATCCGGAACAGGGCCGGGAATCGGTGCGGGCCGGTCAGATCAGACCGGCCCGCACCGCGCGTGCCACCGCGTGGGCCCGGTTGCGGACCTGGAGCCGGGCCATCAGTTCGTAGATGACGTTCTTCACGGTGTGCTCCGAGCAGGACAGGGCGCGGGCGATCACCGCGTTGCCGTGGCCCTCGGCGACCAGGGTGAGCACCGCCGTCTGGCGCGGGGTGAGCGGAGCCGCCGCCTGCGGCGTACGCGCGACGTCGGGGGCCGGGGCCGCCGGGCCGGGCCGGTGCGCGGTGCCCAGCAGACGGACCAGCACCCCGTAGGGCAGCCGGCCGTCGCCGTGGTGCGCGGAGTGCACGGCTGCCACCAACTGCGCCGGAGTGGCGTCGGCGGTCCGCAGGATGGTCCGGGCACCCACCCGCACGGCCCGCAGCACACTGTCCGGAGAGACCAACTGGGCGGCCACCAGGACCCGTCGGCGGTCCCGGCCCTCCGACGGTGGGCAGGATTCCACCGCCTCGTCCACGGTGCGGCCGGCGGCCAGCACCACCAGCCCGGCATCGGGCCGCGGCCCCTCCGCGAGCGGGATGCCGGCCCCGGTGAGCCGCTGGTGCCAGGACCGGCGCAGGCCGTCGTCGGCGGCACGCACCTGGACACGCACCCGCGTGGGGTCCGGCGCGGAGCCGTGCGTGGCGGAGACGTCCGCGAGCGCGCGGTCGGCCGACGTCACGGGGCTCACAGCAGACCCGCCCGCAGCGCGTAGGCGACCGCGTGGGCGCGGTTCTTCAGCCGGAACCGCTGGGTGACGTCGTGCAGCACGGTGGTCACCGTCCGCACCGAGTAGCAGAGTTCGTCCGCTATCTCGCTGGTCTCGTGGCCGTTGGCGACCAGCCGCAGCACCGCGCGTTCGCGTTCGCTGAGCCCCGCCGCACCCCAGGCGTCGGCAACGCCCGGGGCGGCGCCCTCCGCCCGGTGCTCCAGGAGTCCGTCCAGCAGGTCGGGCGGCACCGCGCAGTCCCCGCCGGCCGCGGCCAGCACCGCGTGCGCCAGCCGCGGGCCGCTGGTCTCGCGGCGGCGCAGCAGACCCCGGGCGCCCGTGGCGATGGCGTGCAGCGCCTCCATCGGGCCCAGTTCGGTGGCCACCAGGACGACCTCCGGACGATGCTCGGCGGCCCGGGTGCGGCGCACCAGGTCCAGTACCGGATCGGCCACCCGGTCGACCACGACCACCATCACGTCCGGCCGCTGCTCCCCGACGGCCAGCCGCACCTCCGGACTGCCCTCCAGGGCGCTCCGGGTGCCTGCCTCCAGCACCGGGTCCGGAGCAATGACGCTCACCCGCACCGGATCATCCCTCATGCGTTCTCCTCCTCGGTTGTGCCGACTCCCGCCGGTGAGACCGAGCATCGGCGCCGCGGCCGCGCGGGTCATCGGTGCACGGCACCCAGATTCGTGCCGTGCACCCGCCCCCCGGGACCGCCGCTCCCGTCCTGGCGGCCCGGCCCCCGCGCCCACCCGATCCCGCACGCGGTACGGCCCCCGTCCCGGCCGGTGCCGGGACGGGGGCCGTACCCCGGGACCCGTGCTGACCTGCCCCGGGTCGTTCTTCGCGCGGGGGTGGGTGGGAACCGCCGCAATATGGGGGCCGACCCCCATGAGCCCCCTCGTCCGGCGGCCAGATCGGAGCCTGTCGGGCGACCTCTGACGGGGCGGCCACGCCCTGGCACGCACGCTTCCCCGCGTTGTCGCCGGTCGCCGGCGCGCCGCTCCGCGTCGCCCCCCTCAGCCCGGGAATCGTATGCACCGGACCGCGTCCACCGTCCGGTCCGAGGTCACCCGACAGGCGCTCGGGCGGGCTCGGTGACCCCGGACTCCGGCAGGAACCCGGTGATCTCGGTGCCGACGCCCACCGCACGGGCACCGCGCAGCACCAGCCCGGCCAGCGCCAGATCCAGCACCCCCAGGCCGAACGGCGAGAACAGCGTGGTGCGTTGGGGGTCGCGGTGGCCCGCGTCCCCGCTCCGCAGGAGCTCGCCGAGGGTGGCGTCGATGAAGGAGCGGTCACCCACCCGGGTCTCCGCCAGATGCACGGAGGTGGCGGCCCGGCAGACATGGTCGGGGTCGTCGACCACGTTCACCGCGTCCAGGACGCCCTCCACCGTCACGTCCCGCAGCGAGACGTGCAGCACCAGGGTGCCGGGCCGACACGAGCGCAGGTCCAGGTGCGGCACGGTGGCCGTGGTCGCCAGGCTCACCAGCCGATGCGCGCCCACCGCCGCCTCCATGCTTTGGGCCACCCGCACCACCCGTCCGTCCCCGCCGAACTCCGAGGCGCAGCGGGCACGGAACTCCTCCGCGCGCCCGGCGTCCAGATCGAAGACCGTGATGTCGCTCAGCTCGGGCCGTACCACCAGCAGAAAGCGGAGCACCTCGAAGTTGATCACGCCGCAGCCGATGAGCGAGACACCCGTCTCCCGGCCGCCCTCGGGCGGGAGCGCGACCGCCGCGAGCGCGGCACTGGCCGCGGTGCGCCGGGCGGAGATGGTGGAGCCCTCCACCAGAGCCACCGGCCGGCCGGTACGCATGGAGTTGACGATGATCGCGGCGGAGGCACGCTCCAGGCCGTCCGCGACATTGCCGGGAAAGGAGGCGATCCACTTCATGCCGGCCAGCGGTTCCGGTCCGCCGAGGTAGGCGGGCAGCCCGATGATCCGGTTGCGGGTGTCGTCGGGGAAGCGGAGGAACACCGAATGCGGCAGAGAGGTCTCCTCGTCGGCATGGCGCAGATACGCGCCCCGCACGGCGTCCAGCACCTCCCGCTCCCGCCCGTCCAGAAGCCGCCGGACGTCTCCGTTGCCGAGCGTCAGCATGGTGTCACCCCGGTTGTCTCGCCGTTCTCGGCCACGTCGGCCCCCTCGTCCTTCCACAGATGGGTGACCTCACCGAACTGAGTCTTCACCCACGCGTCGTCGTAGATCGTGTTCAGATAGCGCTCGCCGCGGTCCGGCATCATCAGCACACAGGTGGCGCCGTCCGGGATGCGTCCGCTCAGCTGTTCCAGGGCCGTGGCCACCGCGCCGGAGGAGCCGCCGAGCAGCAGCCCCTCGCGCAGCGCCAGACGGCGGCAGCCCACCAGGCTGTCCAGGTCGCTGACGTGCAGTACCTCGTCGGCGAGCCCGCTCCGGTAGAGCGGTGGACGGACCGCCGCACCATGGCCCGGGATCAGCCGGCGCCCGGTCGGCGGCCGGAAGATGGCGCTGCCCTCGGCATCGACGGTGACCACGTGGGTGGGCAGCCGGTGGGCGCGGATCAGGTCGCCGCAGCCGCGCAGGGTGCCGGAGGAACTGATGGTGCAGAACAGGTAGTCGGGGGCCCGGCCCAGGTCCTCCACGATCTCCTGCATGGTGATCCGGTGCGCCCAGGCGTTGCGGGGGTTGGCGTACTGGTTGGGCCAGTACGCCCCGGGCAGCGCGGCGACCAGCTCCCGCACCCGCGCGATCCGCACCGGCTGGAACTCGCCGGTGACCGGGTCGCCCTCGGTGACGGTGTGCACCTCCGCACCGAGCGCCCGCATGATCGCGATGTTCTGCGGATTGGTGCGCGGGTCCACCACACAGATGAACCGCAGGTCCATGGCGCGGCACGCCTGCGCCAGGCCGACGCCGAGGTTTCCGGAGCTGGACTCGACGACGGTGCCGCTGCCGGGCACCACCGCACCGGTGGCGACCGCGTGGCTCAGCATGGTGTAGGCGGACCGGTCCTTGATGCTGCCGCCGGGATTGACCGACTCCAGCTTGGCCCAGACCCGGAATCGGGCCCCGGGCAGCAGCCTCGTCAGTTCCACCAGCGGCGTCCCGCCGATGGCGGCCGGCGCCCCGGTGCGGTCCGCGCCGTACGCGGTGCGTGCGGGGCGCGAGAGATCGGTGGCGTCGGGCGGTACGGCTTCCTCATCCTCGGGCTGGTGCGCCCGCGCCACGGGGGCCGGCCGGTATCGCGGCTGGGAGACGGAGTTCATCGCCGGGATTCCCCTCGGTGTCGGTAGGCGGATCAGACCGGAATGCTCTGTTGCCCGCCCTGACCGGCCGCCGCCCCGGCGGCCTCGCTCTCCATCCGGCGGCGCAGACTGGCGGGACGCATGTCCGTCCACACCCGGCCGATGTGGTCCAGGCACTCCTGCTTGCTGCCCTCGGTTCCCTCGGCCCGCCAGCCCGCGGGCAGTTCCCGTTCGGCCTGCCAGATCGAGTACTGCTCCTCGTCGTTGAGCACGACGCGGTAGACGCTCTCGGTGTGGTCGGACATCGCCGTCTCTCCTCGGTCGGTGGGGGCGCCGCGGTCGATACCGGCGCCAGAGCGAGCGTGCCTTCCGGCGACGGCCGGCCGTAGAGACAAACGGGCAGCGGTGACGGCGGCGGCGGATCGCCGTTCCTTCCCCCGCCTCGGACGCCGGGGCGTCGGCGCGTGATCTCGGCGGCCTCCTGGTGGAGACGGCGCGGGATGTCTCGGGCACGGCGGCCGCCTTGGCGAGGACGGCGCGGGCGGCTGCCGCACCATCGTGCGGTCGTCAGCCGCGCACCGGCCCGGAGCCGGGACTCGTCCCGGAGGAAGAACTCCTCCTCCGGGGTACTGCCGGGGTCTTGCGGTGCACGTGTCTGTGATGGTTCGGCGTGCGGCGATCCGTTTTCGGCCGAGGCCGGATGGATCTCCCTCGTGGGTCGTTACCGGGGCCGTGAGGTTCGACGAGTCCGCACCGAGTGGGAACATCCGCGATCCGGGACGAGCCGTGAAGCCCGGGAATGCGCGGACCGGCTGCCCGCTTGTCGTGCCGGGCCCAAGTCCTGCAGGCACCGGCCGGGTGGGGCGGCGGCCGAAACGCCGCGCGGGCTACCAGGTGACAGGGGTGGCGAGTTCGGTGACGGGCTGTGCGGCGGCCCGCGGAATGCCGAGACGACGGCGGGCCTCCTGGACGGCATCGAGTTGAGCGCCCGCTGAGGGCCCCCAGTCGAACAGCTCCAACGCCTGTTCCGGCGTGGTCAGGATGCGCGTGTAGGTGTGACCGGTGGCCGGGTCGGGCCGGACGGGGCCGACATGGGTGAGAGCCGCGGCGAGACGCACCCTGGCGCGCGCCCGGTCGGTGTCCGGGAGATGCCCGATGAACAGGGGCTCGCCGTGATGGGCGGCCGCTTCCTCGTCGGCCTCCCTGCGCAGAGTGGCGACGACGTTCCCTCCGTCCTGGGGCTCGGGAGTGCCGCCGGGGAGGCACGCCGAGCCGGTGCCCGGTCCCAGGAGGACCAGGACACGTCCGTCAGGGGCGAAGAGCCAGCCCCAGGACTGGACCACGGGCATGCCCCGCGGAACGGGGTCCGGCCTCCAGCCGAAGTGGTGTACGGCCCGGGTCGTGTGCAGCACCTGGACCCGGTCCAGCACCGTGGGCGCGATCGGGCGGCCGTCCTCCAGGATCGCGGGTCCGGCGGCATTGATGCGGGCACGGAGCGCGGAAAGGGCCCGGCGGGCGTCGCCGGGGGAGAGCAGTTCGGGCAGCCGGGCGGGCTCGACGAAGCCGATTCCGGTGATCTCATGGTCGGGCAGCCGGATCCCGGCGATCTGGGCGCTGTCCCAGGTGCCGCCGTCGTACACAAAGATCGTCTCGCCGGGAAACCGCATGCCCGCCGGAGCACCGGAGGCGGTGGCGGGGACCCAGTCGACGGCAAGGGCGTGTCTGACGGTGGCGGTGACGCCGAGTTCCTCGTGCAGCTCACGTGAAGCGGCGTGTGCGGGGGACTCTCCCCTGTCGACGGCGCCGCCCGGCAGCCGGCACATGCCGTGATAGTCGACGTGCTGAACAAGCACCCGACCGTGAGCATCGGTGATCAGCACGGCCGCGCCCGCCCACAGTGCGGCAGCGGTCCGGACGGCCCCGTACTCCTCGTCCGTCATCGTGGTGGGTGGTTCGCCGGGGTAGGCATCGGTGCCGGCCAAGGCGCGTCTCCGATCGCGGTGGTAAAAGGGGCGGTTCGTTTCGGCGTGGTCCGGTGCGGAACCCCGGGCGTTCACGTCCCGGAGAAGCGCTTCTTCATACTGCTTTGCCCCGCGTGGGCGCACGGGTCTGCACCGTCGACCTCGGCCGGGACGTTTCTGGTTCTCGATGTACTCCTCGATGACGGTGAGCGGAGCACCTCCGTACGGGGCAGCGAATCGCGCGGATTGGCGCAGAGGGCCCTCCTGCCGCCGCGAACAGGGCCGTTGAGCCGGATGATCACGTGCCCTCCGGGACTGCGGCCGGTGTCCCGCCGTACTTGTGACGAGGACTCGTGGTTGGCACCGAGGCGCGGCCCCGACCGGTGCACGTGCCGGATACGCGTCCTCGTGATGGCGCCGAGTTCAGCAGGACAGGTGGCACCGACAGACAGGCAGCAGCCCCGCGCGTGCCCGCGTCGCACCGCTGACCAGCAAATTCACGGGCCCGGGCCCTGCCGGTGCCAACCGTCCCGCCTTCGTGCCAACTACGGCCCCTCGCCACAGTACTCAACGGTGGTTTGGAGAACCATCCCCTGTCGGCAGGGCTTGTCGCCGTACCGGATCCGGACATGGACGAGGTAGGCGGGCGCGGCGTCTCCGAGAATCGCCGGGGCGTCGCAGCCCTTCGCGACCGGGGTGACGCCGGTGCCCTCGTCCTGGTGGGCGGACAGGCCGCAGAAGCCGGGCAGGAACGTCGCCGCGTAGAGCCGGAGCGAGCCGGAACAGACCCCGCTGCCCGTCCTCACCCCGGTGGTCCCCGGCTCCGTGCTGGATGCCCGAACAGGCCCGCACGGCATCCGGCACGGCCAGGGCACGCCCGCTCGCGGGCACCGCCGGCCAGGGCAACAACACGATGCCGCCGGTCACTCGGGTCCCCAGCCCCAGGTGTCGAAGTACGCGGCCACGCCGGTACGGCGCGCCCCCTCCACGGCACTCAGGCGAGCGAAGTCGCTGGACGGCATCAGCTCTTTCCACCCGGCCAGTGGCAGGACACGGACCTCGTCGTGTTCCTCCGGGGCGAGGGCGACATCACGGATCTGCGCTGCAGTGAGCCGGCCGCCATCGAAGACGCAGCCGATCGTGCTGTAGGGCCATCCGCCGCCGGGCGGTCCGTACACCGTGGCCAGGAGCCGGGGCGGCCCGGTCGGCGTGATCCCGGTCTCTTCCCGGCACTCCCGCACGGCCGTTCGCCAGGGGGGTTCGCCGGGGTCCATCGTGCCGCCCACCAGCTGCCAGGGGTGCGCGGGAGAGTAGACGGAGTGGACCTGGAGCGAACGCGAGGTATTGCATTGAATGCAACACTCCGCCTGAGCCTGTCCGACCCGTTGTGCCTGATCACAGCGTCGTCGGCTACTAACGCCGTTGGTTCGCATACGAGTTGACCATCAGGTGCGACTCTGGTGCCTCAATGCTGCATCTGATACAACGTCGGCGTGAGTGGAGAAGCGCCCGGTTCGGCACGACTGGTACTCGCTCGGAACGTCGTTCATCTGGACCCGGCGCCGGCGATGTTCACGGCAATGCTGGAGGGCTGAAGAGACACCCGACGCGACGACGGGTCTGTCCTGTGCGAGCGATGCGCACCGAGGCCGGAGCGAGCTTGCGTGCATTGCGGCAGGATCTTGAGGAGGGCCAGAGTCCAGCGAGGGGTTGGGGCGGTGTGCCGCCCCTGCTACGCCGCCCGCCAGGCGCCACGGCGGACTTGCGGCCGTTGCGGGGAGACCCGTCCCGTGCATGCCCGCAGCCTCAATGGCGAAATCGACCTCTGTCCGGACTGCTACAAGCAGGCCCATGTCGGGTGGTGCCACCTTTGCGGGCGGCACCGACCGGGCTACGGCCAGGGAGCGACGTTCCGCTGCGACGCCTGCCGGCCCCGCCGTCGAGCGCTGTGCACCGACTGTGGCCGCGACCGCCCTGTCGAAGCCACCTACCCAGTTGGCCCCTTGTGCGGAGCCTGTCACCAGCGCCGCCGCCGGCACCCTATGCCGTGCGGGACGTGCGGGGCCACGCGCGTCATGGGCGGCCGTTCGCCGGACGGGGCTGATCAGTGCGGCCCTTGCTCCGGTGTGGATTCCATCAACTTCACATGTCGCCGTTGCGGTTATCCCGGCGACATCTACACCGACAAGAGTTGCAGCCGGTGTGTTGCCCGCGACCGTGTCACCCAGCTCCTCTCCGGACCCGCCGATGAGGTCCCCGAGCAGTTGCAGTCTCTGGCCGAAGCCCTCGGCAACGCGGAGGATCCCTGGTCGGTCCTCGCCTGGATCCGAGGTCGAGGCGGGCGCCTGTTGGCCCAGCTCGCCGCACAGGGACGCGAGATCACCCACGACACTCTCGATGCGCTTCCCCCCAGCGGAGCCGTCCACCGCGTCCGCGCCATCCTCGTCTCCGCCGGCGCACTTCCCTGGAGGAACGAGAATCTGGCCGGCCTGGAACTGTGGGTCGCCCGCACTGCCAGCCAACTGGACGCCCACCATGCCCAGGTGATCAAGCCCTTCGCTGAGTGGCAGATCATCCGTGATGCCCGTCGGCGCGCCGCGCGCGGGCACTACAGCGCCGGTGCCGCACACGCGGACCGCCTCGACATCAAGGCCGCCATCTTCTACCTGGCCTGGCTCGACGCACAGGGACGGACTCTGCGCTCCGCGACCCAACGCGATCTGGACCTCTTTCTGACCGCTCATGCGCCCAAGTGCCGCACTCTCGGTCCCTTCTTGCGCTGGGCCATCGCTCGACGGCTGACCGCCCCCGGGATCACCGCACCGAAGAAGCGCGGGAGTCCGCCCTCCCGGATTCTTAGCGAGGAGCAACACCTCGACCAGCTGCGCCGATGCCTGATTGACGACACACTGCCGCTGGAGGTCCGCATCATCGGAGCGTTCGTCCGGTTGTACGCGCAGCGGGTTTCCCGCATTGTCACCTTCACCATCGACCGCTACAGCACCCACGACGGCCGCGCCTACTTCACCTTCGCCGCGCACCCCGTGCTGCTGCCTCCCACCCTGGCCGCCTTGGTGGAGCAACAGATAGCCGCTCCGCGGCTCAGTGACATCCTTGCCCCTGCGTCCAGCCGCACGTTCCTTTTCCCCGGCCGCCCGCCGAGCAGACCACGCACCGCAGCGTCGGTCCTGACCCTGATGCGCGCCCACCAGTTGCCGATCCTCACGGCACGTAACACCGCCATGATCGAGGCGGTCACCGAGTTGCCCCCGGTCGTCGTGAGTGACCTCTTCGGCATCTCCGCATCGACCTCGGCCCGCTGGGGCCACCTGGCGAGCACGAGTTGGGCCGCGTACCTGGCCGCCCGCGATGCTGACCTGCCAGAGGACTCGGACGTGACAGGCGAGGGCGAAGCGTAGGTCCCCCTCCGGTGGCTTTGTTCACGAGAACGGGCTCTGGTCCACTTCGCGTGGTCGCGTACGCAGCGTGACTGTCGATCTTCTCGTGATGGTGGCTGAGATAGCCCGAAAATCGCCCGGCGGTGGACAGCGTGGCCGACAGTGCTTCGCCGTGAACGAAGTACGCACGCAGCTCGAGGAGTTGCTGTTCTCCTCGCCGGAGAACGTGATGGTGGAGTCGATCGAGGCGACCGACATGGCCGTCCGAGTCGAGGCCCTGAGCACTGCCCGGCAGGGGACTTGCCCGTGCCGAACACTGCGCGATCTACTACTAGGCATCCAAAACGGCGAGGACGGGGCCGCCGGTGCTGGCCACTGTCGTAGACGTGTAGGGGAACGTCTCCGACTCCGGGGCGGCACTCGCACCTCACGGAGCCCCGACACCGCGACCGAGGGTTGATCCCTGGAAACCGGGTTGGGTCACAGCAGTCGGTCAACCAGCCCGTCGATGTAGTCCGGGGTGAGCGGGCCCATGCCGAAGAGGACGCGGATGTACATCGGGGCCATGATGTGGTCCAGCACGTCGAACGCGTCGATCGCACGCTCGCCACGGTCGCTGGCGCGGTCGAGCATGGACTGCAATTGCCGCATGCGTGCGGTGCGGAGTTCAAGTCCAGCTTCTAGGCCCTGCTGACCGCTGCTCGACAGGGCGACGGCCAGGTTCAGCACCGCCAGACCGTCGGGTCCGGTGATCTCACGGGCCACATTGGCCGCGTACGTGCGCAGGTCGCCGACCAGGCTCCCGGTGTCCGGCATCGGGGACTGCGCGTTGAGGCGGGTGAGCGCCACGTCGGTGAGTAGGGCCTCCAGGCCGCCCCACCGGCGGTAGATGCTGCTGTCAGCCACACCCGCGCGGGCCGCGACGTCACCAACGGTGAAGTTGCCGTAGCCGCGCTCGCCGGTCAGGCCCGTGACGGCCTCGTGCACCTGCGCGCCGACGCGGGCGCTGCGCCCGCCGGGCCTCCGGGTTCGCTGTTGCTCATTCATACCCCCACCTTAACGCAGCCCACGCTTGCGTTTGCGAGGCGACGCCTCTACAGTCACCTAACGCAAGCACCAACTGCTTTTAGAGGGGAATCACCTTGGCGGCATCGCCTGAACCCGTAGGCAGTCGATCGAACCGGGCCGTCCTGCTCACGGTGGCCTGCCTGGGCCAGTTCATGGTCCTGCTCGACAACACGATCGTTGGAGCGGCGCTGCCCGATATGCAGCACCGGCTGCACACCCAGCTGACCGGTCTGCAATGGATCGTCGATGCGTACGTACTGCTGGTCGCCATGCTGCTGATGTCCGGCGGCATCTTCGCCGACCGGTTCGGCCGCAAGCGGGTGTACCTGACTGGCGTGGCGGTGTTCACTGTCGCTTCGGTGCTGTGCAGCCTCGCCCCCTCGGTCGGCTGGCTGGTCGCCGGCCGAGTGCTGCAGGGCGTCGGGGCCGCGGCGCTGAGTCCTGCCTCGCTCGCCCTGCTCGCCGCCGCCTATCCCGTGCCACAGGAACGAATCAAGGCGATCGGGCTGTGGGCCGGACTCAGTGGAATCGGTCTGGCCGCAGGCCCCGTGGCAGGTGGCGTACTAACGGAGGCATTCGGCTGGCCCGCCATCTTCCTGGTCAATCTGCCCATCGGCGTGATCCTTCTGCTGGTCGGTCTGCGCCGCCTTGAGGAGACCCGCAATCCGAACGCCCCCGCGATCGACATTCCGGGGACGGTGCTGTCCGTGCTGGGGGTGGGGACGCTGACCTACGGGCTGATCGAGGGTGGCGCCCGCGGCTGGACGTCGCCGGCGATCCTGGGCAGCTTCGCCGCCGCGATCGCCCTGCTCGTCGCCTTCGTCGCCGTCGAAGCGCGCCGTTCCACGCCTATGCTGCCGCTGCGGCTGTTCCGTCAGCGTCTGTTCACTGTCTCCAACACCGCGATGGTCGTGGTGGGCTTCGCGCTCATGGGGTCGTCGTTCTTCTTCTCCCAGTTCTTCGTGTACGTCCAGGGCAGCTCGATCCTGACAGCTGGACTGCAGACCCTGCCGATGTCCCTCGGCATGGTGATCCTCAGCCCGTACGCGGGCCGACTCGCCGCCCGGCACGGATTCCGGATCGTGGCCACCACCGGCCTGGCACTGGCCGGCGCGGGGCTGCTGGCGCTCGGTATGGTGCACGCCGACACCGGCTACGGGAACGTGTGGTGGCGGCTGGCAGTCGTCGGCATTGGCTTCGCCCTGACCATGTCCCCGCTGACGGGAGCCGCCATCCAGTCGGTCGACCCGCAGGAAGGCGGCCTCGCCTCAGGCATCAGCAGTACCACCCGGCAGATCGGCGCGGTGCTCGGCGTGGCAGTACTCGGAGCCGTCGTCCGCGGCCGGCAGTCGGGCGGCGCCTCCTTCGAGACCGGCCTCAACAGCGCCTTCCTCGCCGCCGGCGCCGTCATGCTGGCCACCGCCGTGTTCACCGGCCTGTGGCTGGCGAAGTCCAAACCCGCGGAAGACTCCGCGGCGCCGCAAGGTCCCACCTATCCTGTCGCGGTCACCACCTCGAACAAGGCACCCGCGAAAAGCCGTTGACGGCGACAGCCACCTCGGACGGCCACCGGTACCGCGCCGGGAGCGCTCACAACCCAGCCGCCGCGTGGCCGGCCCGGCTCGGCCTGAAGTCCCCGGACCGGCCGCCCAACTCTCCGCCCGCTCCCATACGGCCACATCACCCTCGGCGGTTACTCCTTCAACCTGGCCCTTCGACTCGTCCCTCCGCCAGCCGTCTCCGAGTGGCTTCGGAGCAATGGCTTCACAGCGCCGGGCTCATGCGTCGAAGGCCAGGGAAGGCGGCGGGGGTTGCCCAGCCCCGCAGCACGGCATCAATGGTTGATCTGAACGCGGCATCGGCTGCAGTGCCGTCGAGGCTCCCGGCGAGTTCGAGGGTCACGAGCCCGTGCAGCGAGACCCACAACGATACGGCGATCTGTGTGACGTCGCCCGCGAGGACGCTGTCCGCCACAGCGCGGTCGATCGCCGCGACGAGCGGTTGCACCGGATCCCGGTCGCCGACCCGGGTCGACGGGACGAAGGACTGTGCGCCACCGAACAAGGCCGTATACAGGTAGCGGTGTTCGCGTCCCCAATGGCGATACGCCGCGGCCAGCGCGTACAGATCCTCCAGGGCGGCCTCCGGGCAGGGAACAGCCGTCAGGTCCCGGAACAGGCCGGCGACCGCCTGGTCGCGCACCTCGCGGAGCAGTCCGTCCTTTCCCTGGAACAACGTGTACACCGCCGCCGTCGAAGTTCCGGCGGCGGCGGCCAGCGCGCACGGTGACCGCCTCCCGAGGACGGGTGGCGAACATCTCGGTCGCGCATGCCGCGAGCCGTTCTCCGACGGCGGCGTCATTCGTTCTCGGCCTTCCCATGGGAAAGCAGTTTACCCGTTCTGCTAACATCGTTTCAAAACAGTGTTTTAAAATACTGGGGGGATCACCATGTCACCAACTGTCATACGTCGCTTGCGCCTTGCTGGCCGCCTGCTCGCGGCTGTCGCCGCGGTGGTGGGGCTGGTCGCCCTCTTCCTGGCGTTGATCGCCGCCACCGACGGCGCGGGATCGGGATTCGTCGCATGGTCCGCGGCTGTCGGGATCGCGGTTCTCGCAGCGCTGTGGCGGGGCCGCCGTCGCTCCTGGCAGGGACGGCTGGTCCCGTTCCTGCCGGTGCTTGTCGCAGCGGCCCTGACGCTGTCGGTGTGCGTCCCCACGGTCTCCACGACGCGCCGCCACCCGGCCGACCTGTCGTTCGTCACCACCGAGCACTGGCGCCTGTCCACCGGCAGCCGGGTCGCGGTCTACCACTACCCGCCCACTGGCAACAGCCCCCGCCACCGCGTTCCGCTCGTCTACCTCAACGGCGGACCTGTGCGCGGCATCTCGGTGCTCGACCACCGCTTCCTCCAGCAACTCGCGGGACAGGGCTACGACGTGTACGCCTACGAGCAGGCCGGCGGTGGACGCAGCGACCTGCTCCCCATGGACCAATACTCGATCACCCGGTCCGTCCATGACCTCGGCGCCTTCGTCGACAAGCTCGGTAAGGGCCACGCCGACGTGCTGGGATTCTCCTCGGGCGCGATCGTGCTCACCCGCGCGCTGGCCGACCCGGCGACGGCCGCCCACCTGCACCGGGCGGTCATCGCCGAGCCAGGCCCGATGGACGGCCCGACCGCCCGGATCGCGGGGCACAAAGGCCGGCCGTCGGCCCGCGGCATCGCACCAGCCATGACCGGCCCGCGCTCCACCCACGTCCCGCGGTACGGGGTCGCCTTCGGCTTCATGCGGCTCGGACTGCTCAGCCCTGACAGCGGGCTGGTAGGACAGGCAGAAGGCGCCAACGCCTTCACCGCCGCCGATCTCGGCAGCGACACCGCGTCCGCCTATTGCGCGCGGGACGCGCACCGCATTCCGGTCGAGGACACAAAGCAGAACTTCTCCTTCAGCGCCGCCGCCAGCCTCCGCATCCAGCAAACGATCGAAGACTCCCCCTCCCTCGCCCCACAGCTCAAGCGCTCCCGGACACCCGCGATGCTGATGATCGCCGAGTGCTCCTCCCAGATCCGGCAGTGGGAGACGACCGTGCTCGCAGACAACCCCGCCATCCAGCGCACCCAGTACATGCCCGGCGTCGGCCACCACATGTGGAACGGTCTGGGTGACAACGACCAACGGGCAGCAGCCGTCATCACCGCATTCCTCCAGGACAAGCCCGCACCGCTGCCTGACTACCCGACCCGGGCCGACATCCCGGCCTTTCTCCACGATCACAAGTAAGGGCAGGGAGCCTGTCCGAAGTGCGGCGTACAAGCTGGCTCGCCGTGCCGCTCGCGGGGCGGCACGGCCGCCGCGGATGGTGCCGTCCGCCAGCCCTGCCGAAGCCCGCGCGAGGACGAACCCGGCGCGGACGTCGGTCTCGAAGTGCTCCAGTTCCTCAGCCGAGGCCGGATCGCGGAACTCGCGCAGATCGCGTACGGCTGCCAGTGCCAACCCGAGCCCCCTCGCCCTCACCCCGATCACAGATCGATCGGACGAAGCGTGAACGCTTCAATAATCCTGAAGTTGCGTCACTGGCTCGCAGGACACTCCAAGGAGACAGAACACCCTGGCCACGGGGACGAGGTCTCAGCAGGGCTCAGAGGACCTCGCGGGATGTCGCACAGACTGTGCGACGTGGCCGGCGTTCAGTTCCACGTGCCTGCCAGTGAAGCGGGTTCGCATGCGGCGGTCGTGGGTGACGACGACGACTGCGCCTTGGTAGCAGGCCAGGGCTCCTTCCAGTTCTTCGACCAGGACGGGGGAGAGGTGGTTGGTGGGCTCGTCCAGCAGCAACAGGTCGATGGGTTCGCTGACGAGGCGGGCCAGTTCGATCCGGCGCCTTTGTCCGTAGGACAGTTCGCTCACTTTCAGGCGCAGGTCGGCAGGGCTGAACAGTCCGAGGGACAACAGACGGTCGATGTGCTCGTCCAGTTCGCCTCCGCGGCCGTGGGCGAACGCCTGTGGGATGGTCAGGCCGGGCGGCCACGGTGTCTCCTCCTGTCTCAAGTGCCCGACCCGGCCTCGCGTGCGTACCGTCCCCTCATCCGGCTGCAACTCACCGGCCAGCACCCGCATGAGCGTCGTCTTGCCGGCCCCGTTGGGCCCGGTGACCAACAGCCGCTCCTCGGCGCCGATCCGCAGCGACGGCACGTGCAGCCGGTCCTCGACACGGATGCCGGTGAGTTCCGCCGCGGCCTGCGACGTCTGCCCCTCTGCGGTGGTCATCCGAGCGGCGAAGACCAGCGGTTCGGACGGCGGCACGACAGGATTGTCCGTCAGCCGTTCGACTCGCTCTTTCGCATTGCGGATACGGACCATCGCCCCGTGGCCACGGCCGCGGGCACGGAAGCCGCCGTGGCCGACCACGGCAAGCGGCACCTTGCGAGGGATCGCCTCCAGCCGTGCCACATTCGTGGCCGCCAGCTTCTGGTTGCGGGCCAACTCCGCGCACCAGTCCGCGTATTCCTGCAGACGGCGCCGCCGCTCAGCGGCCTTGGCGGCCAGGTAGCCGTGGTAGCCGTCGCCGTGACGCGTCACCTTGCCCTCGCCGACCTCCAGGATCGTGGTGGTGACCCGTTCCAGAAACACCCGGTCATGGGTGACCGCGAGCACCGTGCCGCGATGCGTCCGCAGGTGTGTCTCCAGCCAGTTCACCGCCTGGTCGTCCAGATCGTTGGTTGGTTCGTCCAGCAGTAGCAGCTCCGGCTGGGACGACAAGGTCGCGGCCAGCGCCAGTCGTGATCGCTCACCACCCGACAGCGTGCCCAGGGCCCGATCCCGAGCCAGACCCGGCAAGCCGAGCCCGTGCAAGGCGATTTCCACCCGAGCGTCGGCCTCGTAGCCGGCGCGCGCCTCGTACTGGGCGACCATGCGAGCGTAGGCGTCCAGCGCGGCGATAAGCTCCGCCCCCGCCAAACCCGTGAGTCCGGCTTCGGCATGGTGCATCCGCGCTTCGAGTTCACGCAGGTCGGCAAGAGCCATATCCACCGCGTCCTGGACGGTGGCCTCGGAGGGCAGGGCCAACGACTGGGCCAGATAGCCCGAGCCGCCTGGTGCGATCACAGCCAGTTCGCCGTTGTCGGGCCGGTCCTGCCCGGCGATCAGTCGCAACAGGGTGGATTTACCGGCTCCGTTGTCGCCGATGATGCCGGCCCTCTCGCCCGGCTTGACGCTGAAGGACACGTCGTCCAGCACGACGCGGTCGTCGGAGCGGCGGGTGACGTTCTGAAGAGATAGCTGTGCGGTAAGCATGGAGTCCCCTGTTCTCGGCCGGGCCGATCGGCACGGGTGGACGGACGCATCCGCGCACGCCGGAAACACTCCGCGGCATGCCAGACAGGCGGCATCGCGGGAGAAACGGAAGCACGGATGTGAACGCGCGACAACGGAGCCAAGCTCAACGCAGCCGCACGGGGACTATCACAGAGAACCCATGCGCAAGACCGTAAGCGGGGAGTCCCTGGGGCTGCAAGCTATTTTCTTCGGCGAGATGACAGAAAGGGGCAACAGGGGCGGGCGAGTCCCTGCGGCCGGCCGGCCGACGACGAGTACGCGTACAGCACCGGCGCGGATGGCACCGCGGCCTCGAAGTACATGTGCTGACCCGTACTGACGAAGAACACGAACATCCGGAGACGGGACTGCGCCCTGACGGTCGTCCAACACCGGGGTTCAGGGCCCCAGACGACCTGACCGGCTACGGGGTCACGGCAGCCAGATGATCCAAGCCTAGGCATCAACCAGCCGACGCCGTAGCCAGATCCGTCGAAGATGCCCGGCACTCGGCCGCCTGTGATCCCGGATCCGCGCTTACTTGTTTGCGGGCGCTCTGCGGGGACTGCTTCCCCGTCCGCGAGGGTGACGGGTCGCGGGACGATGGCCGTCAGGACGCCACGGAGGCCGGTGACGCGGCGGGGGCGCGATCGATCGCGGCGCCGGAAGGCTGTGGCACCCGGCCGGTGTCGCCGCTCCGGCGCAGCCCCAGAACCACGCCTACCGCAACGAGCAGCACGCCGGTGATGTCGGCGGGGCCCGGCCTGTCCAGGCCGAGGGCGACGGTCGTGAGCAGGGCGCCCACGGGGACGAGGCCGGCGAAGAGGCCCGCGCGGTCGGCGCCGAGGCGGCGCAGGGCGTCGTACCAGAGGAAGAAGGCCGCCGCGGTCACGATCGCGCCGAGGTAGCCGAAGGCGGCTGCCTCGCCGGACGTGGGGAGGCGCAGCGCGGACGTGCCGTCCAGGGCGAGGCTCGCGGCCAGCAGCATGGGGACGGACAGCGCGGCGGGATACGCGGCGACCCTCAGTGGGCCCAGTTTGGGCAGGAGCGGGACGGCGAGCAGGGAGAACGCCACCTCGCAGGCGAGGGCGCCCAGCGAGAGGAGCAGGCCCGGCAGGCTGCCCGAACCGAGGCCGGCCGCGACGGCCGCGCCGACCGCGACCACGAGCGCGGCGCCGACCGTACGCGGGGACGGTCGCCGGCGTGCAAGGAGCGGGCCGACGAGGGCGAGGACGAGGGGGACGGCCCCGACCACGCTGCCGATCATCGCGGGTCCGGCGTGCCGGGTGGCCTCGACGAGGAAGAGGTTGAAGCCGGCCAGACCGGTGGCGGCCAGCGCCACCAGGAGCAGGAGTTCACGCGGCGTCAGACGGACGCGGGGCAGCCGCCGGTGGCGTACCACGGCGAGCAGGATCACCGCGGCGAGCGCGTAGCGCAACGCTTGCCCGGCGAAGACGGGATAGCCGGCGACGGTGGCGGAGACGGCTGTGGACGTGCCGACGAGAAGCATCGCCGAGGCGGCGCCGGCGGGGGCGGATTTCATGCGGTGCGCTCCTGAAGGGTCGGGGCGGCGGCGGGTGTGGTCAGTACCTTGCGGGTGACGCGTTCGGCGATGGCGGCGACCACGGTGCGGGGGCGGCGCGGCGTCAGGTGTGCGGCGAGAGCGTTGCCGAACCCGGGGGCGACATAGCCGCGGTCGCGGTCCAGCGCCCGTAGCGCGGCACGTACGACGGGCTCCGGAGTGGTCATCGAGCCCATGACGGCAGCCTTGCGGGTGCCGATGGTGTCGAAGAAGGCGGTCTCGACCGGGCCGGGGCACAAGGTGAGCACCCGGATGCCGCGCCGCCGGTACTCCTGGCGCAGGGCGAGCCCGAAGTTGAGGACGAACGCCTTCGCCGCGCCGTAGACGGCGAAGTACGGGGAGGGCTGGAAGGCGGCGTTGGACGCTACGTTGACGACCGCGCCGCGGCCGCGCTCCAGCATGGCGGGCAGCAGTTCATGGGTGAGGTCGACGAGGGCGACGACGTTGACCATCAGCTGGTCGTGGTCGCGGGCGCCGGACAGTTCTTCGAAGCGGCCGCAGGTACCGAAGCCGGCGTTGTTGACCAACAGGTCGACGCTCAGCCCGCGGGCCGTCAACTGTTCTGCGACGCGGCGGGCCGCGTCCGGCTCCGCGAGGTCCTGGACCAGTACGTGCGCGCGGACTCCGTACTCGGTGACCAGACGCTCGGCGAGCGCGGCGAGCCGGTCGCCGGACCGTGCGACCAGGATCATCTCGTGCCCCTGGGAAGCGAGTTGCGCGGCGAACTCCGCGCCGAGCCCCGACGACGCTCCCGTGACGAGGGCGGTGCGGTGCATGAGGGAAATGTCGTGCATGAAAGCCTCCTCGGCTGACATCAACTGAGTGCTGAGCGTACCGGTATTGCCGTGAAATGCAACAGGCTTGATGCAACTAGTGCGTGGAGAGAACCGATGCCGTACCCTTTTAAGGGTCAAGTGGTCTGACTGGAGGCGTCATGGGCGAGACAGCGGCACGAACGTTGCGGGCGGACGCAGAGCGCAGTGTGCGCGCGATCCTGGAAGCGGCCGAGCGGCTTCTCGCCGAGGATCCCGGTGCGTCCATGGAGCAGATCGCCGCGGCGGCGGGAGTGGCTCGGACGACGATCCATCGACGGTTCGCCAACCGGCAGTCGTTGATCGAGGCGCTGGCGTCGTCCGCGGCCCGCCAGCTCGCCCAGGCAGTGGACGACGGCAGGCCCGACACCGCACCACCCCTGGTGGCGATGCACCGGATCACGGCCAACGTGCTCCAGGTGAAGAGTGCTTGGGCATTCGCCCTGGAACTGCCGGCCGACCCGGACAGCGAGGCCGCCGCCCTCCATCGGGACATCGACGACCGCTGCACCGCCGTACTGAAGCGGGCCAGGGCCGACGGCCTCATCGACGAAGCGGCCGACCTCGACTGGGTACGCCGCGTCTACTACGCGCTCATCGGCGAGTCCCTGCGCGAGAGTGCGACGGCCATCGGCCCAGACGCCGCCCACTCGGGGATCAACGAGCCGGATGCCCTCGCCGCCCGAATCATCGACACCCTGCTGCGTGGGGCGGGCCCGCGCGCCTGACAGCGCACTTGAGGAGCCCACGAGACGGCACGTCCGTGCTCCTGGCGCCGCCTGGGGACCGACTGTTCGACGACGAAGCGGACGTAGGGGTCCATGGCTTCGGTCACATCGCGCAGTTGAGCCGAAGGAAAAGCGGCACCGTCCGGGGCGGGACGGGATCACCTCCGCCGGACGACGTCTTGCCGCGGATAGCGGGAAGCCGCGAGTGTTCAGCGCTACGTGGACGGGCGGACGGATAGTTTGCGTCATCCGGGCTCTTGCGGGCCGTGTCCCTGACGGCGCGGCGCGGGAGACCCCGGTCTTGTACGGACGCTCCTTCGCCACATGTCACAGAAGGTGATCATCCGACGTGCGTAGTGTGGCCGGGCGAACGTGCTCCTGGCCGTTTTGCCCCCCCCCGAAGGCTCACGAGCTCTATGCGAGCTGGGGCTACGAGAAGGTGGGCGAGCGCGCCCGCCCCGCCGTACGCGGTCATAGTCAAGTAACTGCACGCGTGAGCGCGTCCGCTGCGCGCCGGCGCAGCGGCGCACACCTGGCAGCCTGGTGCTGGCGGGCGAGGGCCTTGACGGCGGTGCCTTCGCCGAACGCCTCGACCACCTGCGCCGCCTGGTCCGGGTCGAGCGCGGCGGGGCGGCCGAGCGTCTTGCCGGCGGCTTCGGCCGCGGCGACTCCTTCGCGGGTGTTCTCGCTGATCATGTCGCGCTGGAACTCCAGCATCGCAGCGCGGACGTTGACCATCATCTTGGTGCCGGGGTCGTCGGAGGGCGAGGTCGATGCCACCGAGCGGAAGAGCCGGGCGGCGTCGGCTATGCGGATGGTGTCGCCGACGCTGGCCTCGTTCAGGAGCCGGGTGAATCCGGCGCGGTCAAGGGAGAGCTGCCGGGTGGAGGTGGCGGGGTCCTCGTAGACGGGGCGCCGGCGGTCAGCAGCGGGGCCAGGGCATGGCGCTGGCGGGCGTGGGTCGCTTGTCGGTGGAGTGTCGCAGGTAGAGACCGGTCGGCCATGTGGTCTTCGCCTTCCCTGGGTGGGCCTGGCGGTGTCCGCGGCCCACCCGAGCGGGGAGCGAAATGGGGAGGTGGAACAGTGGACCGGATTCGATTGGATCTGCGGCCGGTTCCGGCAGGTCTGCGGGCCGAACCGGTTGGATCTGCGCGCGGCAGGCGTGCCTGGGCAGGCCGCACATCTGCGCATATCGCCGTGCTCGGCTTGCCCGGCCGGCCCCGCCCTTGACGATAGGCAGGTGAATGCCTGCATAATCGCAGGCGTGAGCCTCGAAGCAACAGCGATGGACTTGGTGTTCAAGGCGCTGGCCGATCCCACACGGCGGCTCCTGCTCGACCGGCTGCGCGAGCACAACGGGCAGACCCTGCGCGAAGTGTGTGAGCGCCTCGGCATGGCACGCCAGTCGGCGACACAGCACCTGGACATCCTCGTGCGGTCCGGCCTCGTCACCGTGGTACGGCGCGGCCGGGAGCGGCTGCACTACCTCAACCCGGCCCCGATCCACGAGATCGAGGAGCGCTGGATCTCCGGTTTCGACAAGCCCCGCCTGCAAGCGATCAGCGCCATCAAGCACCAGGCAGAGGAGTACGCCATGACCAACGCACCCGCACCGGTGCCGGACTACGTATACGTCACCTACATCCGCGCCAGTGCGCAGCAGGTGTGGCAAGCCCTGACCGATGCCGACTTGACGGCGCGCTACTGGGGACACGCCAATGTCTCCGACTGGCAGCCGGGCTCGGCCTGGGAGCACCGGCGAGCCGACGGCTCAGGCAAGGTCGACGTGGTGGGCCATGTCCTGAAGGCCGAGCCCCCGACCCGGCTGGTCATCACCTTCGAAGACGCCCCCGATGTCGAATCGCCGAGACAGCCGTCGGTCGTCACCTTCCTCGTCGAACCGCATCAGGACATCGTCCGCCTCACCGTGACCCACGAGAACCTTCCCAACCAGGAGATGCTGGGCGGCATCTCGGCCGGCTGGCCGGCCGTGCTGGCGAACCTCAAGTCGATGCTGGAAACCGGCGAGGTCCTGCCGCAGGCCCCCTGGGATATGTCCCGCGCCCACACCTGAGCGGTGCCTCTCCGCCCCTCGTCTTCATTCCGCTCAACGCCCGCACAGAGAGGTGCAACCCATGCTGGACACCGCCCCGCTCCAGGACGCCTACCGCTCACTGCTCGACGCCGCCGCCACCGTGGCCGACGCCCCCAGCCCCGCCCCGCCGGACGGCGAGTGGAACGCCGACCAGATCCTCGCGCACGTCTCCCTCGTCAGCGCCGCCACCATCGCCGCCGTCGCGGGTATCGCAGCGGGGGCCCATACGACGTACGACAACCGGATCGCCCTTGATGCCTGGACCATCGAGCACACCATCGCGCACGCCGGCGGCAACGCTGGGCTCCGGGACCGCATCAGTAGCCAGGCAACTGCCCTGTGCGCACTCGCCGGAGGTGCGGCGCTCAGCGACGCCGAACTCGGCACCCCGGTGCCCGCCCGGCTCCTGTCCCACGACACCCTCCTGGTCGATCGGCCCATGCCGCTGCACGACATCGTCACCGGATTGGCGGAGGCAGAACTGCCCGGCCACACGAAACAGCTCCTCGCCCTGTTCCCCGACCAGGCCGTGGCCGAGGCCACGCGGTGACCAGGTCACAGCGATCCCGACTTCGGCTCGTCAGGGAGATGTTCGTGGAACCTGCCCGTGCTGATGGGCTGTTGGCTGCAGTCCCCGGTGCGTGAGGTATGCGACGGGGGCGGGTTGACGCCTGAGGCACGTCGACGCCGAGAGACGGTGCGGATGGCGGAATACCGCAGGGATCGAATACTGACTCTGCGCCAGTCGGCTGGTCGTCCTCGTCAGTGAAGTAGACGCACGCCCACAGGGTTGCCTTGGGAACTGTTTCGGCGTACTGCTCCAGCGCCATCGAGGACCTGGCGGATTCATCGTCCGGCCGCATACTCGGGACCGCCGGTCGCCGGGTCGCATCCGGCGAACCGATCGTGGTGGCAGGGGCCGTGTCACGGCGCATGGGCTCTCTCCAGTCGGCGAGTTGCAGGATTGGTGCTCGGCGCGCAGCCGGGACGGAGTCCGCCGGCCGCGCTCGACCGGTTCGGGATCGTCATGGGCGGTGCCGAAGACGATCCCGCCCACGGTGTCGAGGGCCGCGTCGACGGCCAGGTGCGAGGGAAAGGACCGGCGGCAGATGACCAAGTCCGTTTGCCGCACTGTTTCGCAGGGCCGCGATGCGAGTGGTCCGTACCCGTCGGCTGCGGCGTGGGCGAGGGCGCGGCGGCGGCCGAGTGCGGGAGCGAGTGCGTCCCGGCCCCGGTCCAGCATCTGCCGACTCACGTCGACTGCCTCGACGCGTGCCGGACCGGGAACGGCGTGCCGCAGCGCGAGTGGCACCTGTCCGGTGCCGGTGCCCAGGTCGAGCAGCACCGGATCCGGGTGGCCGCGGCGGGCACCGGCCGGCAGGAGCACCGTGGCCTCCGGTGCGCCCGGCCGGAAGCGGGCGCAGTCGGCTGCCGCCGCCGCGAACAGGCCTTCCCGGTCCGGCGACGGGGCCGGAACGCTCGTATGTTTCACGAGGCGGCTCTCTCATCGGATGGGCGGGGGACAGGCAGGCACCACTTCAGGCGGCCGCATTCGGAGGCCACTCGCTGCCCACCGTCCGGCTCCAGGATCAGACGGTATCGGCCGGGGGATCCTGCTGCTCGCCACAGGGCAGCGAGGTCCTGGATCTCCTTCCAGATGTCACGAGGACCGTGCGTGACGACGTTCCAGCGCCGCTCGCTCAGCGGCTCCACGCGCAGCCACGACCCGCAGCCGGGGGCGCCGATCACCAGGTGCTCGGCGCCGAAGTCCCGTACCAGACCACCGAGGAGATGACCGGCAGCCAGCCACAGGCCCCGATCGGTGTTCGCGGGCGGGGCCAGCATGCTCCGCTGCGTCCACGTGTCCGGCTCGGCCGTGATGCGTTGCCGGAACTCCTCGGTGAGCCAGATCCTTTCCATGCCGTGCCCCGCCCGGTGGGCGAACTCCACGGCCCGAAGCTCCGCCCGGACATGACCATCGGAGGTGCGCTCGACGACGGCAAGGCCCGGCCACGAGGGCGAGACGGTGGTGACATGCGCGAGCAGTCGGTTTCCGGGCGCCAGCTGCTCGACGAGGGCGGGCGGCACACCCGCCACCGCGTACGACACCAGGATCCGGTCGAACGGCGCACGGGCCGGACAGCCCTCGTCCCCGGCCCCGCACACCGCTTCCGGCAGGAACCCGAGGTCGGCCAGCCGTGCCGCGGCCGCCCGCGTGAGGTGCCGGTCCCGGTCGAGGGTGACAACCCCCTGGTCGCCGCAGACCTGGCAGGCCACCGCGGCCGTCACTCCCGCGCCCGTGCCGACGTCCAGCATCCGCTGACCGGGACGGAGATCCAGCTCGTCCAGCAGCGAGGCAGTCAGGCCCATCACCGTGGACATCGACGTGATCGACGCCCCCGACCGACATCCGCGCTCCCGGCCGAGAAGCGGTTCCCCTTCGTGCTGGACGAGCACACTGGCTCCGCCGTACAGCACCCTCCGGAGTTCCCCACGGTCCTGCGGCGACGCCCAGTCCAGCAAGTCCCAGCGCCGCGGTGTCTCGCCGTCCGCGGAACGCCGCACATAGGCCTGTGGCATCAGCACCTCGCGGGGCAGCACCAGCAGCGCCTCGCGCACGGGTCCGGGCCGGAGATCACCCGACGCCTCAAGACGGGCCACCATTTTCTGCCGCGCGGCGGCACAGTCCGCCGCCCGAGGTGCGGCATGCCGTGCCGACGGCGGCGGAGCAGGACACCGTTCGGGCCGGGACTCGGACTTCGGCTGCGGAGCTGTCATCGGCGCTCACCGGCCCGTCGCGGTGCGGAGGCGGCCATGACCGATGCCGTCGACGGCCGCTCGGGTGTGGGGCACGACCTCGGTGGGGAGATCCTCCAGCCGAGGAGGATCCGGTCGTCGCCGACGTGGTCGCCGGGGACGAGGAGCAGCCCCGTGCCCCTGTGGCCGATGTGCAGCACACGTCGATCACGGCCGATGACGACCGCGCCGCAGGTGATGTGGCCGGGCGGCGCGGCACGACTGCACGGGTTGTCACTGTCCAGGACGGACGGCAACCCGACCAGAGCCCCCCGCTCCTCCGGACCCCGGGCCGGATATGCCTCGGCAGTCGCACGAACGCGGGAACGGGCGGGCGGCGCGTCATCACCTCGGGAGGGCGCGGGGTGGTCGAAGAAGCGCGGGGTGGTGGACGAGTTCACGCCGGCCCGGGCATCTGCACGGGCACCGGGGCGGCTCATGCGCGCGTCCCGTCCTTCTCGCCGTCCGGCTCGGACGAGACCTGATAGGACAGCAACTGCCGGAACGGTCCGGGCTGCTGGGCGAGCTGCTGGTAAGTGCCCTCCTGAACGACCCTGCCCTCGTCGAGCACGACGATCCGGTCGGCCACGGCGACGTTGGTGATGCGATGGGTCACCAGCAGCACCACCCGCTCCCGGGCCAGGTCCCGCAGCCGCTGGAAGATCCGGTACTCCGCGCGCGGATCGAGGTTCGCGGTCGGCTCGTCAAGAACCAGCAGCCCGGCCTCACGGAAGAACGCCCTTGCCAGGGCGACGCGCTGCCACTGACCGCCGCTGAGCTCCTCCCCGTTGAGCCATTCACGCGCAAGGAGCGTGTCCAGCCCGGCACCGAGCCTGTCGACGACCTCATCGGCACCGGAAGCCTCGCACGCCTCACGCACCGCCACGTCACCACGAGCCGTGGGCTGCCCCAGGGTCACGTTCTCACGCACGGTCAGCGGCCAGTGGGCGTAGTCCTGCGGCACCAGGGCCACCTGCTCCCACAACGCCTGGGGGTCGGCGTCGCCGGTGGCCACGCCGTCCCACAGCACCTGCCCGTCGGCAGGCAGGTACAGACCGCTGACCAGCTTCGACAACGTCGACTTGCCCGACCCGTTGAAACCGACCAGGGCGGTGACCTCGCCGCGGCGCAAGGTGAGCGACACGTCGGACAGGGCGTTGCCGTCCTTGCCCGAATAACGGTGGGTGACCGACTTGACCTCGATCTTCTCCGGCGCCTTCGGACGGTGCGAACCCCGACGCAAGCGGAACCCGCCCGCCTTGTCCAGGAAACCGCTCCAGTCATCCATGTACAGGCCGGTGCGCACGGCACGCGCCCCGACGGCTACGAGCCCCCGGACCGACTGCCCGACCGTCTGGAGAGCGAAGACGGCCGTCCCCGCGTGCCCGACGCTGATACGGCCGTTGGCCAGCAGCCACACGACCGCCGACCACACCACCGCGGACCCCACGCCTCCGCACAGCGCACCGGCCAAAGACATCCGGGCACCCGTGTCGGCCGCGGCCCGGTCCTCGCGGTTGATCCGGGCAACCGTCTGCCGATACCGGCCGGACAGGAACGCGGCCATGGTGCCGGCACGGATCTGATCGGCAGCCTCCCTTGTGAAGATGTGCCAACGCAGCACCGACAGCATCCGGTTGTCGCCGTTGCTGCGCAGATTCGCCAGGTACCGCACCCGGGCGGCGCTGACCTGGGCCAGGGCCTGCGGAAGACTGGCCGCCACCAGGAGCGGGAGGAGGCCCCAGTGCACACTGGCCAGCACGACGGCGCCGGCGAGGAAACTGGCACTCGAAGCGATCAGGTCCTGGCCCTCGTCGATCAGATCCCCGGTGACCTGGGCCCCGCGGTCGGCGGCCTCGCGGTCACGGTTGAAGTCGGGCTCGTCGTAGGCGCACAGCTCCACCCCGGCACAGCCGGTGAGCAGCATCTGCTCGGCCTCGCGCGACATCAGCGGGCCCAGCCGGGAGGACAGCCAGCTGACAGTGATTCCCAGGAGCGCACGCACACCGGAGGCACCCGCCAGCAGGGCCACGGAGGGCCACGCCTCCAGAAGCCGGTGGTAGACGTCTCCACTGTTCAGCAGCGCCGTTAAGGTGCCCGCGATGGCGACCAGGCCCAGGGCCTGCATCACGCCGGCGACGGCCTGGCACAGCAGCAGACCGACGGTCGCCCGCCGGTCGACCTGCCAGGCGAGAGCCAGCGAGCGGCGCACCAATTGGGGCAGACGCCGTGCCATGTCACGCATCCGGATGGATCGACCGGCCGCTTCACGGCTGCCGGTCAGATCGACGTAGCGCATCTGCGGGGCGGAGGCGTCGGCTGCGGGCCCGGCCTCGGGGGAGGAGCCGTCCGTAACACCTTCGGGCCGGCCGGGCGTTGCGGCCGCGCCGTTTCCGGAAGGGGCGGTGCGCGGTCCTGGCACATTGCGGGCCGAGGCTTCGGGCTCGTTCATGCTTCCCACCCCGTATCCGGGCCTGCCGGGGTACGGGTGCTGTCGAAGTCGAGCGTGATCGAGCCGGGCCGTTCGATTCTGGGAGGCCGGTTCACGGGGGCGGGACTGGGGTGCATGGCGTCCTCCGGCTGGGCGTCGGTGTGGCACTGGTGCACTAAAAAACGTGGCTCACGGCTCGCCGTAACGGGTGACAGCGAGGGGAATTCTGGATGTTTGTGCGAATATTGCGGTTCGCGCCGGGCGCGCGGCGCGGAGTATTCGAAACGTCCCCGTTCGATGGACGGTTGCCCGTTCGGCCGCATCCCCGAGGAGGCACCGGCCAGCCTGAGGACCGGACCGAACCGTGCAGTTGCCGCACGGCGACGGCGCACGCCGCACGGAGTCACCGCGAGGCAACGGCCGATTCAGCGCGGTCGCACCGCGGTCACCGAGCAGACGTGGCGAGGTTGCCGACCCCGAGGCGCCCGCAGCGGCACCGGGGGTCCGCCCGTCGGCCCGTCCTGCCGAGGAATGCCGTCGGGTCCTGGCCCAAGGCCGGGTGGTCGACGTTTTCGCCGGTCACGCAAGCCCGTTGAGGGATCCGCGGCGTAGGGCAACGGAGCTCTTCGGTACAGGCAGTCGTCCAGGACAGCTTGTTCCCGAGGAGGCCCGTTGCCGTTTCGTCATGTTCTTTCGGTCCCGGTGGTGGTCATCACCCGTATGGTCACCGTGGCGGAGAGCGGGGCCGCGCCGAGGGATCTGGGCAAGTTGACAGCCCTTGTGCCGTCCGATCTGGTCGACGCGGTCCTGGAAGAGACGCGGTCGATGCGGCGGCGACCGCGTGATCTCCCGTCGCGGGTCGGGGCGTACTTCCCGCTCGCGATGTGCCTGTCTCCGCAATCTGCCCGGCAGCCCGTCTGGTTCAGCCCCGGACGGTGGCGAGCCAGTCGGTCAGCAGGCCGTTGACCTCGGTGGGACGTTCCTGCTGGATCCAGTGGCCGCAGCCGTCCAGGAGGTGGGAGGCCGACAGGCCGGGGAGGGTGGTGGGGTAGGCGTCGATGGCGTCGGCCATCCAGGTGGTGGAGGCATCCAGGGCGCCGCCGACGAACAAGGCGGGCTGCTTGATCGGGGCTCCGTTGTGCGGGGCGAGGTCCTCCCAGTCTCGGTCCATGTTGCGGTAACGGTTGAGTGCGCCGGTCAGGCCGGTGCGCTCGAACTCCCCGGCGTAGACGTCGAGGTCCTCCTCGCTCAGCCAGGCCGGGAGCGGGCCGACGGGGAAACGGTCGCGCAGCCGGCCGCCGCGGGCGACGAAGTGCGGGTCGGGCTCGCCCTGGGCGGGCATGGTGCCGGCGGACAGGGCGGCGTAGAAGCCTGCGAGCCAGCCCCGCACGTCGGGCTCGATCTCCGTCTCGGCACGGCCGGGCTCCTGGAAATAGGAGACGTAGAACTCCTGCTCAGGGCCGCCGATCCGGCCGAAGACGTCGGTGGGGCGGGGGCCGCCGGGCGGCGCGTACGGGACGCTCAACAGGCCGACCGCGCGGAAGACTTCGGGGTGGATCAGGGCGGAGGCGGCGGCGATGTTGGAGCCCCAGTCGTGGCCGACGATCACCGCGTTCTCCTCGCCGAGGGCGCGTACGACGGCGACGTTGTCTTCCACCAGGTCGAGCATTCGGTAGGCGTCGGTCGCGGCGGGCTTGGAGGAGCGGCCGTAGCCGCGTACGTCGATCGCCACCGCCCGGTAGCCGGCCGCGGCGAGGGCCGGGAGCTGGTGGCGCCAGGAGTACCAGGACTCGGGGAAGCCGTGCACGAGCAGGATCAGCGGGCCGGTGCCCTGCTCGACCAGGTGCAGGCGCCCGGCAGGGGCCTCGACGGTGCGGTGGCGGAGTGCGGCGGTCGGCTCGGATCGCATGGGGGACTTCTCCTCGGTTCGCGGGGGTCCGGCGGGTACCCACCGATCATGCGGCGCGGCGGCCACTCGGCGCGATCGGCATTGCCATTCTGGCAAGATCGCAGGACAGGGTGGTGAAGCGGCACGGCGGGAAGGAACGTGAACGGTGACAGGGGACGACGTGGCCGAGACGCTGGCAGCGATGGGGCACCGGCTGCGGGTCGTGCGCGAGCGCCGTGGTGTCACACTCGCCGACGTCAGCTGCGCGACCGGCATCTCACCCAGCACTCTGTCGCGGATCGAGACGGGCCGGCGCAAGCCCACCCTGGAGGTGGTGCTGCGGCTGGCGAAGGAATACGGAGTCTCCCTGGACGAGCTGGCGGGTACCGCACCCGCCCCTGCGGCCGGGCCCCGCAGCACGACGCCGCACAGTTTCGGCGACGACAAGGCGGTGTTGCCGCTGGCCCGGTACGTCGGCGGCCTGCACGCCCACAAGCATGTTCTGCCTGCTGTCGAGACGCCGCCTGGGCGGCCCCGGCAGGTGTCCCACGAGGGCTACGAGTGGCTGTGCGTCCTGTACGGACGGTTGTGGCTCGTACTCGGTGACCAGGATCTCGTCCTGGCTGCCGGGGACGTCGTCGAGTTCGACACCCGCGTACCCCACGGAGTCGCGAACGCCGGATCCGATGGCCCCGTCGAGTATCTGATCATGTTCGGGCCTCAGGGCGAACGTCTGCGGCCGCGCACCCCTCCAGCCGCTGGTCGTCGTGGGACTGATGACAGAAAGGCTGCCGAATGAGCCTTGTGGCAAGCTGCGTGCCTCGTTGGCGACCACCACGTCGCTTCGTCCGGTCTCCTTCGTCCGGTCTCCTTCGTCACGGCATCCGGATCCGCTGGTGACAGCTATGGGTGACAGCCATCGTGCGTCGGCTCAGCAATTCCCCCTAACGACCGTGACAGGAGCCCGCTGTTCGACGCCGACCACGACCCGGTCCGCATCGCGACCCGGAGGTCCGCTCCTGAACTCAATCCGCCAGGACGCCCCGGGGCGTGTGGAGCTGCTGCTCGGCTCCTGGGCCCGCCGTCCGGCGAGGGCCGAGGGGATCCGGCGACCGGGCTCCGGCGGACTCCGCCGCGAGGGCGGCGAGGACCGGGGCGCGACGACGGTGGCAACGTCTGGGACGCAGTACTCAGTCGATAGCGCCCTTGGCCGCGGTCGAGACTCGCCCTGCCTCCATCTCGTTCCGTGGCGAGCGGTAAGTGCGGGTGCTCGAAGACCGCTTCGGCCGGTCACCCGGGGAACGCGTGGGGCAGTACAGTGATTTCGGAGCGGCGAGGCATGGGCATCTGCATTTCACCGGGGACTTGACTCCCGACTCGGTCGCGGCCCGTGTCGAGCGGGTCCACGGCCGGGCCGAGAAGGCCGGAAGCCGGACCGCCGAGGAGTCGGACGACGTCGGCCGGGAGTCCGGGGCGTACTGCGTACAGCGAGCGGTCCGCCACCTCCCAGCCCGTCCGTGTCACGTCCGACCCCGAGGCGAAGGCGCCGTCGGCGGTCCGCGCGGGTGCCAAGGGTGCCTCGGCCGCACCGAAACAGGTGCCGTCGCGCACCGTGCCCCGCCGCCATGCGCAGTGGGAGAGGGCACAGGAGCAGGTGCCACGTCATGGCAGCACGTTGCCGCCGTCCGGCTGTCTCGCGCCTCGGACGTCGGGCGGCAGTCCGCCAGTCGGTGGAACCGCTGGGCGGAACGGGAGCCGTGACCCTCGCAGTGATCGGTATCCGTCCGCACCGCACCGGGCGATGGCCTCCGTGATTTCCTCGATGCGATCGGCTGCCGGGACCGCGCCCGGGTCGGAGGCCCACGTGATCTGCGACAGGCCTTCCGTGCGGCTTTGAAGCCGTCGGCCGGGGCGGCGCCCTGCGTACCGAGACGTTCGGCGACGCACCACAGGTAGGGCGGGCGGCCAGTTCCGAGCTGTCGATCCGCCCTTCCGGGGCCCGGGTGCGCTGTCTTCGGCATTCGCCGCGTGCCGACCATTGACTATGGACATCTCTGTACCTACGATCGCGCTTGTCCATGGTTGTCCATATACAAAGTGGTGTGCCGATGAAGATTGCGGTTGTCGGAAGTTACGGAGCCGGCCTCACCATGCGAGTCCCCAAGGCGCCCGCAGCCGGTGAGACCGTCTCGGGTGGCCTCTTCGACTCGGGTGCCGGCGGGAAGGGCAGCAATCAGGCCGTCGGCGCCGCGCGGCTGGGCGCCGAGGTCGCGCTGCTCACCGCCGTCGGCGACGACGAGTTCGGCCGCT
Source organism: Streptomyces sp. NPDC014734 (assembly GCF_043083325.1). NCBI lineage: Bacteria > Bacillati > Actinomycetota > Actinomycetes > Kitasatosporales > Streptomycetaceae > Streptomyces > Streptomyces sp. NPDC014734. The sequence continues at coordinate 50,006 of NZ_JBIBYN010000031.1, forward strand.
CCGCGCGCGAGCTGTGGCGGCGTGAAGGGGTGAGCGCCGAACACGTGGTCACCGCCGGGGCGCCCACCATGGTCGGTTTCATCCTGGTCGAGCCCTCCGGGGAGAACCGCATCGCCATCGCGCCCGGCGCCCTGGACGAACTGGACGCCGACGCCGTCGACGCCTTCCGTGCCGAGATCGCCTGCGCCGACGTCCTCGTCGTCTCCATGGAGATCCCCGAGGAGGCCGTCGTTGCCGCCCTCCGCGCCGGACGCGAAAGCGGCACCCGCACCCTGCTGAACCCGGCTCCCGCCCGCCCGCTGCCCGACGCGTGCTGGCCCCTCATCGACGTGCTCACGCCCAACCAGACGGAGGCCCCCGTGCTCCTCGGCCTCGACGAGGGGCACGGGCTCGGCGACGAGGACCTGGCCCGGGCGCTGCAGGAGCGCACCGGCGGCACCGTCGTCATCACCCGGGGCGGCGAGGGCGCGCTGGTCGCCCAGCACACCGGCGTCACCACGGTGCCCCCGCATCCGGCCCGGACCGTCGTGGACACCACGGGCGCCGGGGACTCCTTCACCGCCGCCTTCGCCGTCGCCCTGGCCGAGGGCCGGCCCGTCGACCGGGCCGTGGAGTTCGCCGCCGTCGCGGGCTCGCACACCGTGTCGATCCCGGGCGTCATTCCCGCCCTGCCCACCAGAGCCCAGCTGAACGCCCTGATTGGAAGTGCCTCGTGACCTCGACCATCACCAAGCCGCCCACCACAGCGGCCCCGTCGTCCGACGCGAGCACCCGGCAGTTCCCGCTCGCGCTGCGCAGACTGCTGCACGCGCGGGAGGCCGGCGTCTTCGCCGCGCTCGTCCTGCTCTTCCTCCTGGGCACCGTGCTCTCGCCGACCTTCGCCCAGTCCGACAACCTCCTCGCGGTGGGCCAGCAGATCGCGCAGATCGGCATCATGGCCGTCGGGGCGACCTTCGTCATCCTCAACGGTGAGATCGACCTCTCGGTCGGTTCCACGTACGCCCTCTCCGCGATCTCCACCGGCATGCTGATATCGGACGGCTGGAGCTGGCCCGCGGCCATGTTCGTCGGCCTCGCGGTCGGAGTCGTCGCCGGACTCTTCAACGGCCTGGCCGTAGTCGTTCTCGGCGTCCCGTCCTTCATCGTCACCCTCGGCACGCTCAGCGTCTTCCGCGGCATCGCCCTGCTCATCTCCGACGGCGCCCCGATCTCGCTGAGCTCCTCCCAGCCCGGCGTCGCCGAGTTCAACCTGCTCGGCCAGGGACGGCTGTTCGGCATCGTGCCCATGCAGTTCGTCTTCTTCGCCGCCGTCGCCGCCCTCGGCGTCGTGCTGCTGGCCCGCTCCCGCTTCGGCTTCAACACCTACGCGGTCGGCGGCAACCAGGAGGCCGCACGGCTCGTCGGCGTCAACGTCAGGCGGGTCAAGCTGACCGCCTTCGTCCTTTCCGGCTTCTGCGCGGGCCTCGCCGGCGTCCTCGGCCTGTCCTTCCTCTCCTACGTGCAGGGCGTGACCGGACAGGGCCTGGAGCTCACCGTCATCTCGGCGGTCATCATCGGCGGCGCCGCCCTCTTCGGCGGCTCCGGAACGATGTGGGGCACCGTCATCGGCGTCGCCTTCATCGGGCTCCTCCAGAACATCCTCAACATCAAGGGCATCTCGTCCTTCTGGCAGACCGTCGTCACCGGCCTCGTCATCGTGACCGCTGTCGCGGCCGACACCTGGCAACGCAAGCGCAAGACCCGCGCCTGACCCGTACCGCCCGACACCCGCCGACCCCGCGCCTCCCGCACGCCCCGCACCCCGCGGACACCCATCCGGAACGCCGTCCCTCCGGCCCCCGCCCCCGTACATCCGGCAGCAGCCCGCACACCGGCACCGCCGGTGGCTCGGACCGCCCCGCCACCGCCGCCCCACCGGCCCTTCCTCCCCCCGCCGCCCGCTGACCCACGGACTCGACGAAGGAGCCCCCATGTCCCCGCGCACCCTCCTCAGAAGCCTCACCGCGGCCACAGCCGCCGCAGCAGCCCTCTCCCTCACCGCCTGTGGTGCCATCACCTCCGCCGACGGCGGCTCCGGCAGCTCCGGCGACGGCTCCTTCAAGCTCGCCTCGTACATCCAGCAGCGGATCGACGACGACAAGCCGATGCGCATCAAGCTCAGCTACCACGACCCGTCCCTCGCCTTCGCCACGCCGATCGGCGCCGGCATGAAGAAGGCCGGCAAGGAAACGGGTGCCGACGTCGCTCTCATCGGCCCCACCGGCGGCGACGCCGCCAAGCAGGTCTCGGAGATCCAGACGCTCATCCAGCAGAAGGCCGTCGACGGCCTCGCCGTCTCCTCCGCCTCCAGCGACGCCCTCAAGCCCGTCATCAGCCAGGCGTACAAGGCGGGCATCCCGATCATCTCCTTCAACACCGACAACCCCGACTCCGAGCAGATGGGATTCGTCGGCCAGGACCTCAAGGGCTCCGGCAAGGCCCAGGCCGAGCAGCTCCGCAAGGACCTCAAGGGCGACGTCAACGGCAAGTCCGTCGTGGTCTTCTCCGTCGACACCGGCGCCGGCTGGTCGCACGACCGCTTTAACGGCTTCAAGGAGGGCCTGGACGGCAGCGGACTGAAGATCGTCGGCCCGGTCAACGTCGGCAACGAGCCCAGCAGCGCCTACAACACCGTCGAGTCCACCATGTCCGGCCAGTCGAACGTGGTCGCCGTCGCCGGCCTCGACTGCTGCTCCACCACGGCCGCCGCCAAGTGGGTGGCCCAGTCCGGCAAGGCCGACGACATCACCATGGGCGGCTTCGACCTGCTCACCCAGACCGCCGAGTACATCAAGCGCGGCGTCCTGAACTTCAGCATCAGCCAGAACCCGGCCGAGCAGGGCTACCAGGCCGTCAAGGTGCTGCACGACTTCCTCACCAACGGCACCGAGATCAAGGGCGTGGACACCGGCGCCCAGTTCGTCACCCGCGACAACCTCGCCGACACGGCCGTGGAGGACTGATGACCCCCGCACTTCACGACGCCTCCCCCGGGGGCCCGGACCGCACCGCGGACCCGGGCACCGGCGGGCCGGCCGTCCAGATCCGAGGCCTCACCCGCAACTTCGGGCCGGTCCGCGCCCTGCGCGACGTCTCCTTCGACGTCCCCGCCGGCGACATCACGGCCCTCCTCGGGGAGAACGGCGCCGGCAAGTCGACCCTGCTCAAGATCCTTGCCGGACTCCAGCCGCCCAGCGAGGGCAGCGTCACCGTGTTCGGTGAGGAGGTCACCTCCTTCGAACCGGCCACCATGCTCAGCCGGCACGGCGTGGCGATCGTCCCCCAGGAACTGTCGCTGCTGCCCGACCGCACCATCGCCGAGAACGTGCTCAGCGGAGTCGAACCGGGCCACCGCTGGTTCCCCTCCCGGCGCCGCATGCTGGAGCGCACCACCGAACTCCTCGCCGAACTCGACCTCCGCCTGGACCCGAACGCCTCCGTCCGCACCCTGGACCTGGCCACCCAGCAGCTCATCGTGGTGGCCCGCTCCATCGCCCGGGGCTGCCGCGTCCTGATCCTGGACGAACCCACGGCGATGCTCACCCCCGCCGAGGCCGACCGCCTGTTCGCCCTCATGGACCAGCTCAAGGCAGCCGGGACGACCATGCTCTACGTCTCCCACCGCATGCCGGAGGTCTTCCGCCTCGCCGACCACATCCAGGTTCTGCGCGACGGCGGCCACGTCGCCTCCTGGCGCAGCGAGGACACCACCCCCGACCAGGCCGTCGCCGCCATGGTCGGCCGCGAACTGGGCCGGCTGACCCGCCGCGCCGACGCCGCCGCCACGCCCACCGCCGAACCGGCCCTCAAGGTCCGCGGGCTGAGCGGCAGGCGCCACCAGGACGTCTCCTTCGACCTGTGCCCCGGGCAGATCCTCGGCGTCGCCGGACTCCCCGACTCCGGCCGCGTCGAACTGCTCCACAACCTCTTCGGCGGGGACTCCGGCACCGGCGGCACCGTCGAACTGCTCGGCGAACCCTACGAACGGCGCAACCCGATCGCCAGCGTCGAACGCCGTCTGGCGTTCGTGCCCGGCGAACGCCGCGCCCAGGGCCTGCTGACCACGATGAGCGTCGGCGAGAACGTCGGTGCCCTCACCACGAAGGCGTTCAGCCGGCTCGGCCTGATCCGCCGCCGCGCCTTCGACGCGGCCGCCACCGAACAGGCCCAGCGGCTGGGGGTCAAGACGGCCACCATGGCCCAGCCCATCACGAGCCTGTCCGGCGGAAACCAGCAGAAGGCCGTCCTCGGCCGCTGGCTCGCCATCAACCCGGGCGTGCTCATTCTCGACGAACCCACCCGCGGTGTGGACATCGGCGCCAAGGCCGAGATCTACGCCCAGCTCACCGCGCTCGCCGACGAGGGCCTGGCGATCCTCTGCTCCTCCTCCGACCTGCCCGAACTGCTCACCCTGACCGACCGCATCGCGGTGATGAGCGAAGGCCGCCTCGTGGCCGTCGTCGACTCCGCCGACGCCACCGAGGAATCCGTGATGACCCTCGCCACCGGAGCGGCACCGGCCGCGGCCTGACCCGACCGCCCCGCAGACCCGCCGGTCCCCGAGACCCCACCCGAAAGGAAACACCATGAAGCGCTCCGGCATCCTCAACGCCGAACTCAGCGGAGTCCTCGCCACTCTCGGCCACACCGACCTGCTGCTCGTCGTCGACGCGGGCTTCCCCGTGCCGCGCGACGCGCACCGCATCGACCTGGCCCTCGCCGAGAACCTGCCCGACCTGCGCACCGTCCTCGGCCTGATCGCCGACGAACTGGTCGTAGAAGGCGTGGTCCGCGCCGAGGACGTCCCGAGCCACAACCCCCGCCTCGACTCCTGGCTGCACGAGCGCTTCACCGGAGCCGAGTTCACCACCCGTCCGCACGCCGAGGTCCTCGGCGACCTCGCCCGCGAGGCCAAGGCCGTGGTGCGCACCGGAGCCTTCGAGCCCTGGGGCAACGTCGGCCTCTACTGCGGCGTCGACGCACCCCGCTGGTTCGGCGGTGAGGGCGTCGTCGTCCCGGAGCAGTACGCCTCCAAGGTCTGAACCGCGCCGGCCCGCACACGGCCGCCGACGCACCGTCAACTCGTGGCGGCAGCACCAGCAGAAGACCCGGTGGCCGATCCGCCGGACTCCTGCCGCCACCCACCCAAGGGAGAACACCCCGTGTCCGAAACCACCGTCAAGCCCAGCGAACTCGACCTCACTCCGGCCGAGTTGGCTCCATTCATCCAGCACACCAAGATCGACCCGGACGCGACGCGCGACGAGATGATCGCCCATGCCCAGGAGGCCGTCACCCACGGCTTCAACGCGGCGATGGTCCCCGCCTCCTGGCTGCCGCTCGTCGTCGCCGAGCTGAAGGGCACCGGCGTCGAGGTGGCCTCCGCCCTGGACTTCCCGGCCGTCGGCGTCATGACCAGCGCCGGGAAGGCCGCCGAGGCCGCCGAGATAGCCCGCCTCGGTGCCGACCAGCTCGACATGGGAGTGCAGGTCGGCTGGCTCAAGAGCGGCCGCTACGATGACTTCCGCGAGGACATCGCGGGCGTTGTGCGCGCCTCCGGCCTGCCCGTCAAGGTCATGCTGGAACTGCCCCTGCTGACCGACGCCGAGAAGGAGGCCGCGGTCGAACTCGCCATGGAGGCGGGCGCGTCCTTCCTGAAGAACGCCAGCAGCGGCCAGATCGAGACGGCGAATCCCACCAGCGTTCGTTACCTTGTTGACCGGGCGCGCGAAGGGGTCCGGGTCAAGGCATCGGGCTCGATCAAGAGCTACAGCCAGGGTCTGGAGCTCCTGCGGGCGGGCGCCTCCCTGCTCGGCACCAGCGCCGGCCTGGCGATCATCACCGACACCGGTGATGCGTCCACGACCAGCTACTGACCGACCGGACACCACCGCCGTACCCCGGCCGCTCGCCGCGGCCGGGGTACGGCTTCCACGCCGGAGCGACACCCGTCCTCCGGTGAGAGCGGAAAAGGAGATGCGACGACTGTGACGGCCGACAAAGGCGGGCTCCCCGGCATCAAACGGGACGTCCCCACGGCGATCCACGTCCAGATCTCGGAGCACATCCGGCTGCGGATCGCCAGTGGCGAGTGGCCGCCGCACTACCGCCTCAAGAGCGAGCCGGAGCTGGCCCAGGAGTTCGGTGTCAGCCGCGGCACGTTGCGCAGGGCTTTGACCACGCTGATCGAGGAGGGCCTGCTGCGCCAGGTCCGGGGCCGGGGCACGTTCGTGACCTCGACGACGATCGAACCCGCCATTGCGCAGAAGCTGAGCACCCTGTCCGAGGACTTCGCCGACCAGGGTGTGGTGACCACGACAACTGTGCGCGAGTGCGCGCTGATCGCGCCGCCCAAGCCGGTCGCCGCCCTGCTGGACGTGGCCCCGAACACCCGTGTCCTGCGCCTGGTGCGGGTGCGGCGCACCGAGCAGGGGCCGGTCGCCCTGCTGTTCAACTTCGTGCGCACCGACCTCGCGCCCGGCATCGAGGAGGTCGACTTCACCTCGGCCAGTCTCTTCGGGGTCCTGGAGGGCACGTACGGCCTGAAGATCGCCACGGCCCGCCGTACCTTCGGCGCGGAGGCGGCCGGTGCCGACGTCGCAGCCTCCCTCGACCTCGCGGAGGGGGCCCCGGTCCAGTACCTCCAGCAGGTCACCTACCTCGCCGACGACCGGCCCGTCGAGTACTCCGACGTCTGGATCCACAGCGGACGCCTCCGCGTGACATCCCTCCTGCTACGCCGCTGAGCGCGGCGGGGGCCACTTGTCCGGCCAGGCACACCGGGCCCCGTCCGTCCCGTCATCCCGGGGAGGGCGGGGCCGCGCCGTCGCCCGGGACCCCCGCCCCGCTCTCCGAGGAGCGCGGTGATGCGTGACGACGCCGAGGGCGACGGATCGCCCGCGGAGGAGCAGGGGCCGGGGCAGTGGCGCGGGTCATGATGAGACGGCCGGCCTCTGGAGTGAGCGGGACGGAGCCTGCCGGGGCAACCGGTCGTGGCAGCTCGGTCTGGTCCGAGCGGACGGGATGGGCTGTCGACCGTGACGCTCGATTGACGCTCTGGGCGCACTCACGCTGCGCGGCGAGCTGAAAAAGCTGCTCTGACCTGTTCTTTTCCGTGCCGCGCTCAGGCCGACGTCCTTCCGATGACGTACCACGTGGAGTGCGTGGCGATCTTGGAGCCGGTGAAGCAATGGCTCTGACCTGCGGTTCTGTGCGTGTGCTTTATGGGCGGTGCGGGCGGTGCGGGCGGTGTGGGTGATGTAGGTGTTACGGGCGGTTGTCCGGCGAGACGGTCGGCACGGTGCTCGTCGGCGCCGTCCACCAGGCGGTGGTCGTAGGAGAGCGTCACGTAGGTCATGTCGCGCACGGCGATTGTGTCGCCGAGCTCCGGGCAGGAGGCGACGACCGGGCGCTCGACCGTGGCGCCGATGCCCCGGATGGCGACATGGTCCGGCGGGATGACGGCCGTGTCGGACAGCACACCGCGCGACCCCGGGCCGGAGATCGTGAAGGTGGCACCGGCCAGGTCGTCCGGGGTGGTCCTGTCCATACGGACCTTGTCGGCCGGCTCGGCGGTCCGCCTGGCGATGCCCGCGAGGTCGAGTTCACCTGCGTCCTTGATGACCGGGGTCATCAGTCCCTTCCCCGAGTCGACGGCGATGCCGACGGACAGCTGGGCCTTCTCGTGCAGGGCCTTGTGCATGTTGCCCGCGATGACCTTGCGGCTGCGCGGCAGCTCGACCGTCCGGCCACGCAGCGGGGAGGCCTTCGGGACGGGGGCCTTCGACGCGGCGGTGGCCGGGGCGACAGCGGCGGGCGCGGCCGTCCTCGCGGCCTCGGCGGCGGCGATGACGTCCTGCTTGCGGATGCGGCCACCGACGCCCGTGCCCTTGTCGGTGGACAGGTCCACGCCGTTCTCCGACGCGAGCTTGCGCACCAGCGGGGGCACGTGGAAGCGGTCGTCCGCGGGGGACACGGCGACCGGAGCGGGGACCGGGGTCGGCGCGGCGGGCGTGGCCGGGGCAGCGACCGGAGCGGCGCCGACGGTACCGATGACAGCGAGCTCGGCGCCGACCTCGGCGGTCTCGTCCCCGGCGACGGCGATTTCGAGAAGAACACGGGTGACGGGTGACGGTATCTCGGTGTCGGCCTTGTCGGTGGAGACCTCAAGCAGCGGCTCGCCCCCGGCGACCTCGTCACCGACGGCCTTCAGCCGGCGCGTGACGATGCCCTCGGTGACCGACTCGCCCAGCGCGGGCAGGGATACAGAGACGGACACGGTGGTTCACTCCTTTCCGGTCAGGCCGTAGCGCTGGGCGGCGGCGCCGGGGACGTCCGGCTTCACGTCGCCGCGGGCGGCGAGCGTGCGCAGGGTGTGCACGACGATGGACTCGGCGTCGACACCGAAGTGGCGGCGGGCGTTGGCGCGGTTGTCGGAGAGGCCGAAGCCGTCGGTGCCCATGGAGGTCCACTGCTGTGGCACCCAGGGAGCGATCTGGTCAGGGACCGCGCGCATCCAGTCGGACACCGCGACGACCGGCCCTGGAGCGTCGGCCAGCGCTTCGGTGACGTACGGAGTGCGGTCCTGGGCCTCGGCTTCCATGGCGTCGCGGCGCAGCAGTGTCCAGGAGGGGGCCGACCACACGTCGGCGGCGACGTGCCAGTCTGCGGCGAGCATCTCCTGGGCCCTCAGGATCCAGTGGATCGCGGTGCCGGAGGCGAGCAGTTGCACGCGCGGAACGCCCGCGGCGGGCGCAGCGGCGGGCCGGTAGCGGTACAGGCCGCGCAGGATGCCCGCCTCGATGCCCTCGGCCTGCGGCATCGGCGGCTGGATCTTGGTCTCGTTGTAGACGGTGAGGTAGTAGAAGACGTCCTCGGGACTCTCGCCGTGCATGCGCCGCAGTCCCTCGCGGACGATCACGCCGACCTCGTAGGCGAAGGCGGGGTCGTAGGGAAGACACGCGGGGTTGGTGGAGGCGATGAGGTGCGAGTGGCCGTCGGCGTGCTGGAGGCCCTCACCGGTCATGGTGGTGCGTCCCGCGGTGGCGCCGACGACGAAGCCGCGGCCCAGCTGGTCGGCGAGCGCCCAGAACTGGTCGGCCGTACGCTGCCAGCCGAACATCGAGTAGAAGATGTAGAAGGGGATCATCGGCTCGCCGTGCGTCGCGTACGACGTCGCGGCGGCGGTGAAGGAGGCGAGTGAACCGGCTTCCGTGATGCCCTCGTTGAGGATCTGACCGCTGGTGGATTCCTTGTAGTAGAGGAGCTGGTCGCGGTCGACGGGCTCGTACGTCTGCCCCTTGGGGGAGTAGATCCCGGCGGACGGGAACAGCGACTCCATGCCGAAGGTGCGGGCTTCGTCGGGGACGACGGGCACCCAGCGGGCGCCGGTCTCCTTCTCCCGCATCAGGTCTTTGACCAGGCGGATGAAGGCCATGGTGGTGGCGATCTCCTGGTTGCCCGACCCCTTCGCGAGCGCGGCGAACGGCTTGTCGGCGGGGGTGGGCAGAGGCCGGGGTACGACCCGTCGGGCCGGCGCGGGGCCGCCGAGCGCGCGGCGACGTTCCTGAAGGTAGGCGACCTCCTCGGAGTCGGCCCCCGGGTGCGCATAGGGCACCAGACCCTCACCCAACCGGGAGTCGGGGATGGGAAGGCCGAGGAGGTCACGCATGACGCGGAACTCCTTGCCGGACAGCTTCTTCATCTGGTGGTTGGCGTTGCGCGATTCGAAGCCGGGTCCCAGCGTCCAGCCCTTGACGGTCTGGACGAGGACGACGGTCGGCGCACCACGGTGGTCGAGCGCGGCCCGATAGGCGGCGTGGACCTTGCGGGGCTCGTGTCCGCCGCGCGAGGTGCCGATGATGCGGGCGAGGTCCTCGTCGCCGTAGGGGCGGGCGAGTCCGGCGAGCGCGCCGGTGAAAAATCGCTCGCGGATGTACGCGCCGTCGCGGGCGGCGAAGGTTTGCAACTGGCCGTCGGGCAGGGCGTCGAGAGCGTTGAGGAGCAGCCCGTCGGAGTCGGTGGCCAGCAGGCCGTCCCACTCCACGCCCCAGGGCACCTTGACCACGTTCCAGCCGGCCGCGCGGAACTGGGCCTCCAGTTCCTGCATGATCTTGAAGTTGCCGCGCACCGGGCCGTCGAGGCGCTGCAGGTTGCAGTTGATGACGAAGGTGAGGTTGTCGAGTTCCTCGCGGGCGGCGAGCGCGAGGGCAGCCGTGGACTCGGGCTCGTCCATCTCGCCGTCGCCGAGGAACGCCCAGACGTGGCTGTGGCTGGTGTCCTTGATTCCGCGGTGATGCAGGTAGCGGTTGAAGCGTGCCTGGTAGATCGCCGAGAGCGGGCCGAGCCCCATGGACACGGTCGGGAACTCCCACAGCCAGGGCAGCCGCCGAGGGTGCGGGTAGGACGGCAGACCGCCGCCACCCGCTTCCATCCGGAAGCGGTCCAGCTCGGCTTCGTTCAGGCGCCCTTCGAGGAAGGCGCGGGCATACACGCCGGGGGAGGCGTGGCCCTGGACGTAGAGCTGATCGCCGCTGCCGTCGGCATCCTTGCCCTTGAAGAAGTGCTGGAAGCCGACCTCGTAGAGCCACGCGGCCGACGCGTAGGTGGCCATGTGCCCGCCCAGGCCGCCGCGTTCGTTGCCACGGGTGACCATGGCAGCGGCGTTCCAGCGGTTCCACGCCGTGATCCGTGCCTCCATCGCCTCGTCGCCGGGATAGGACGGCTCGGCGGAGGTCGGAATCGTGTTGATGTACGGAGTCACGGACTGCGGCGGCAGAGGTACTCCCACCTGGCGCGCGTGGTCGACGATTCGCCGCAGCAGTCGCCCTGTGCGCTGCGGACCGATGGCGCCGACCGCACCGTCCACGGAGGCGAGCCATTCGGCAACTTCCTGGGGATCGGGTTCGGGCAGCTGGTCCAGCTGGTGGTGCAAGGACATGGGATCACCCTTCTGTGACGCGGGCCGACCGGACCCGGACAGGCCTTGGCGGGCGGTTGTGTGGTGAACCGTCCGGCTGTGGTCGACGAACGCTTGTGCTCGATCTTCCGTGATGCGAAAGATCGATTTCTCTCCATGGAAACTACTTGCCGTCCGATCGCGCGTTTCATCGCTGCCGATGGCAATGTTCAATGATCGATCAAATGAATGTATGCGTCACCGATGCTCGGCCAGTTCGTCGGCGGCGCGCAGGATTGTCTCCCATGTGTTCGGATCGTCTCGAGTGATCGTCGGGAAGCCTGTTCCGTAGGCTCCGTGCCAGGTCGCCTCGACGCCGGGGTTGGCCCACTCGCGACCGTCGGACGCGAAGACGTGCGGACTGCACCGGACGCCGTGGCGACGGGCGCATTCGAAGTCGAGCGTCACGAGGCGGCGGGCCCGGCCGTCGTCCAGGCCCGCCGCGACCAGATCTTCACGCACTTCGGGGGTTTCGCGAGCAAGGGCGATGATCTCCGAGCGGGCACCGATGGGCCTGCTGTCGGCCCAGAACGCCCGGCGTATGGCCAGGTCGAGTGCCTCGGCCGCGGCGGGCCCCTGCTCCTGGGCCAGTTGCACCGCCTCCAGGGCGAACAGTGAGGTGGAGGGGAACTTCCAGTCGGGTGAGCGCCACATCTGCCATCCGGCGTTCGGCTCGATATGCGCGATTCCTCCGACCTCGGAGTCGGTACCGCGGCGTGGGCTCGGCCCGTCGTTGAACAGCTCCAGGGGGAAGGCGCGGTGGTTGATACGGATCCGCTCGGTCAGGCCGAGCCGTTCCCGTGTGCTGTGCAGGCGATGCAGGGCGACGTGCGCGAAGGAGCACCAGATGTCCGAGAAGATCGTCAGAGTGCCGGGGGGCGTGGTGGTGCGCGGGTCGGCGAGCCGCGCGACATGGTGCGGCGGTACGTCGTCGGCAGGGTTCTGGCCTTCGGTCGTGGGCATCAAGCACTCCTCGATTCACGCGCATAGTCCATGACGTGCAGTTCCATCAGGCGTCCCAGGTGCGGGTCGCCCCGGCGTAGACCTTCGGCGATCTCTTCGTGATCCTCCGCGTTGTCGTGCAGCTCGGTGCGCAGCCACCGAAGAGAGAGACGGGTCCAGGCCTCCACGCCGAGCCAGTCCCAGTGCCGGATCAGTACGGGGTTTCCGCATGCGTGGACGATGGCGCGGTGGAAGGCCACGCCGTGCAGGGCCTGGCCGTCAATGTCCCCCTCGACGGCCGCGCGGCGCATCGCGAGCAGGTGTCGCTCCAGTGCGGCGACGTCCCCGGCCAACCGGGGGGCGGCCAGCGTGACGGCGCGGCGCTCCAGGGATGCGCGCACAAGGTACACATCCCGGAGCCGATCCAAGGTCAGCTCCCGCACTCGGACACCCTTGTTGGGCGTGGATGCCACGAGCTCCATGGCCTCCAGCTCGCGCAGTGCCTCGCGCACCGGTGCCTGGCTGATGCCCAGTTCGATCGCGATCCGGCGCTCGATGATGCGGTCTCCGGGTTCCCAGCGGCCGGCCACCAGGCCTTCGAGGACGAATGTACGTACACGTTCATGCAGCGGGATTCGCTCCAGTGGGGAGCCCGGCCTGGTCACTCCGGAGGGCGGGGGAGTCGCGGGGCTCGTGGGAGGTGACAACTCGGCTCTCCTCTGTTCGCCATTTGAGCAATGATCGATCATCTATCACCAGAGTACTCGATGAATCGCATACGCGGCCCGGAGGAACAGCCAGCCCCCCGCGATCGGACAACGACATCACGCTCCGCGACGGCTCCCCAGGAGCTGTCCCAGAACCTCCGGCACTGAAGGCGAAGGTCCGTGCCCTGACGGGCAAGACATCGCAGCAGGATCTTGCCACCGTGCTGAAGAGACTCAACGGCAGAGGCCGTAGTGGCCAACCGGCTTGGGCTCAGGACGCGAGGAGAACTCGCTTCCGCAGGAGCGGCAAAGCCGGCGCGTCCATACATCTGTCGCTTCAGCATCTTGATCCGGTTGATGTGGCCCCCGACACCGCGTGAACTCCAGGGCAGGGGCAGCCCGGCGGTGACCGCGGCGAGGTCTCGCTCCAGTCCATCGACGAAAGTGTGGAGACTCGGCAGGTCGTCGGCGCGGACCGCTTCGATCCACTGCGGGAGCCGGTCGCCTCGGAGCTCGGCGATCATCCTCCCGAACGCGCGGACGTGACCGGTGAGCGCGTCCGATCCAGGGCAATACGTGAACACTGACTTCAACTCGAGTCGCGCGTTCTCCGGCAGGGTGTCGGAGTGGACCAGGATCCACCTGGCGACGGTCCGCGGCGAGAGTGGACGGACTGCCGGTGCGGTCGCGATGGTGCGAAACGGCCGGATGTAGGAACGGACGGCTCCGTAGCCGCCACGGTAGCCGCTCGTCTTGATCTCTTCCCAGAGGGTCCAGGCGTTCGTGCAGTCATCGGCCCACCGCTCGTTCAGGTACGGCTTGAAGTCGTCGAGCCTGTTCCTGCGGATTTTCCACTGCCCCGGGAACAGATCTTCCGGGGTGGCGGTGTCCGCCAGCCGCTGGACGGTGCGGTAGGTCATGCCGAGCCGGCGCCGGATCGAGCGCCGGCTGTGGCCGGAGGCCGGCAGCGCACGGACAGTGGTGTGTTTGGCGCGGGTGAGGTCGGCGAAGTGGTGCCCGGTGGGCCATGGCGAGCCGCCGTCCTCCGGTGCCTGAGCCTCTCCCTTCTTCGGAGCAGAATCAGCGGTGGTCGCGGGCAGGCAGGAACGATGGCGGGCAGGCAGGAACGATGGCGGGAGATGCACCGCTCCGCGGCCTCGCCGAGGTTGTGCCAGAGATGGAAACGGCCGACGACCTGAACGGCAGTGGGTGCCCCGATGCCGGCTCCTTCCGCGAAGAACGAGGCACGGTCACGGCAGACGACCTCGATCCCCGGGCGTTCGGCCAGCCGAGCCGCGATCGTGCCCGCCTCGCGATTCGGTAGTAGGTCAACCGGTAGGCGGGTCTCGGCGTCGACCGGGACGGTCCCATGGACATGTCCCTTGCGCATCGCCTGCTCGTCGATGCCGGACCACCCGCGGGGTCCGCGGCTGAGGCTCCGGGAGCGCGTCGACCAGTCGCAGGACCGTGTTCCGGCTGGCCCTCGCCCCGAAGACGTCGGCCAGCCGGGCGCCAGCTCGGCCGGCCACCGCGAGGCCGACCTCGGCCAGCGCCGACCGTATTCGTTCGGTCCGCCGGCTGTGTCGGCGAGTCAGCCCCGTGACTTGCTCGACGAACGTCCGCCGTTCGCATGAGGCGTCCTCACACGTGAACCGCCGGACATGAAGCCGCAGCACCGCCCGCCGTCCTGCTGGGGGAAGATCGGCGGGAAACCGCAGGCAGGAGCCGCGCGCCCGCCCCAACCAGCTCCCGCATCCCGGGCAGCGAGCCTCGGCAGTCCGGGATCTGACACCGACCCGGATCACGTCGCCGTCGTCCTGCACTGACGCCACCCTGATCTCCGGAGCCGACAGGAAGAGCAGCTCGTCCAGCCGGAGCAGTACCTCGCGCACAGCCCAGAGCCATCAGCCCGAACGCCGCCTCCATGACACAGCGGGCCGGACCAAGCCGACCGGTCTCCGTCACGGGGGCATTACGGTGGGACACGAGGGCCTCCTCGGATCGGTGCAGATGTCGCATTCCGCACCGAGCCAGAAGGCCCTCGCCCATGTCAAGAACCCAGCACGCGTGTCACCAACGTGCCGGGACAACGCTGCTGGTGTCGGAGGCGTGCAACATCGGCCTGGCCCCGGTGGTCAACCCCACCCATGAGGTGCTGACCCGGGCCCGGCTCGTGCACGTCGACCAGTACTGCCTGCGCGCCGACACCATCGCCGCAGCGAACACCGCGCTGATCGCCGCCCAGGCCGAGGTGTTCGTCGTGGAGTTCTGGGGCGAGGGCCTGCTCGCCTCCGTGGACGGGACGGGCTGCGGTTCGTCGTCCCCGTCCGTACGATCAGCGTGGCCCCCCGTCGCCCAAGTGCTTCGGATTCAAGCGGGGCATCCCTGCTGCTACCCGTTGGTGAGCGCCATTCCTTCGGATCGTCGATCGAGGCAGGGGGGATGGACGGCAGTGACGGGGCGGATGCCGTTGGGCACGACGAACATGATGTTCCCCATGGTGCAGTCCCCGGCCGCGAGCCTGGAGTCGCTGCACCCAAGATTGTTTCGATGAACGACGCTGAAGTGGGCGCGGCCCGCGCCGGTGTCGCGTTGCTTGCGGGCGGCTTTCCGGCAGTCCGTCTGTCGTTGAACGATGGCGAGCTTAAGCGGCCAGCGCATCATCGCTGTTCAGGAGGCCAGCGTAGACCTCCGCCGGAGTGCGATAGCCATGGATCTCGCGTGGGCGATGGCGTACAGGTCGGCCTGGCTGAACGTGCGGAGGTCCGCGCCCTTGGGCAGGTACTGCCGAAGCAGCCGGTTGGTGTTCTCGTTGCTGCCGCGCTGCCACGGGCTGCGCGGCTTGCAGAGGCAGACCGGCATCCCGGTCGCGCGGCATCCCGGTCTCGGCGGTGATGGCCTGGTGCTCAGCCATCTCTCGGCCCCGGTCCCAGGTGAGTGTTCGTCGTAGCTGGCGCGGGATACCGAGGAGACTCCTGGTGAGGTGTGGAGTGACCTGCTCGGCCTTTACGCCGTCGGGCAGCGCGACGATGGCCGCGCAGCGGCTGGTGCGCTCGACGAGCGTGGCGACGGCCGAGGGCCGGGTGCCCATCACGAGTCGGGTAGCGGGGACGCATTGCTGCGTTCCCGCACCCAGGACCCCCAGGGTGGGGCGGCCTCATGTGCGCGGCAGACGGTCAGGCCGGGACGAGGAGTACGCCGGGAAGATCACCAGCCTCCACGGCCTCCTGGCCGATGGCGATGCCCGTGTAGGCGCCCACGGCAGTGAACACCAGCTCGGGCAGGCGGTCCCCGTACTCTTCGAAGTGCGCGACGGTTTCGGCCTCACTGGCCTCAGGCATCGACGGGAACACCGCGCCCGCGGCGCTGAGAGCGTTATCGAGGGCCGAATCGTGCCCGGTGCCGGTGCCGAAGTCAGCCCGGTACACGCAGGCATCGGGTGCATGGATGATCAGGGCCGGGGGGCTGAACCGGTTGGCGGTCAGGCACAGGACCTCTTCGCCCTCGCGGGGAAGCATCGACTGGGCCTTGCCTTGCTAGCCCGTCGCCCAGGTTGCCATGCCCCAGTCCTCCAGCACATACGTCCACTCACCGCACGTGCCGTACATGGCGCGGTTGAGGTGAGGGGAGGGCCGGCCCGGCTGCCCGGCTGGGGCGTGCAGCTCCCCGCACGGGGTACGCGCGGCCAGCTCGTCGAGGTCGGCGCCCAGGTTGATGAGAAACTCATCCGTCTCCACGCCTCGGGCCAGAGTCAGCGAGATGCCGCCCAGCATGCCGCGCACGGCCGATGAAGGTGTGTGGTGCTGTGAGCCCATCCACGCAATGCCGTCACTCATGCCAGTCAGGCTACGGGGCATGAGGGGCCGTCGCCCCGGCTGCTCGTAGCCGGTCAGGGCGGCGGTACCAGCAGCCCCTCGCCCCGCGCCAGGCCCTCCTCCGCCACCGTCGCGCGCGCAGCTCCCACGATCCCCCAGCGGCTTCGGCGTCGGAAAATCCCGGCCGGGCAAGTGTGTCCGGCACCGGCTCCGAGGCCGCGGCGTCCGATGGAGGGCATGGTTGCTCTGGTGGGCCACCGCGTAGAAGTGCTCCTCGGGGTGCCGGGCGAGGCATACCATCACCACGCGGTCCGGGTGTCCACCCCCGTGCCGGAGCCGGTGGCCAGGCGTCGGGCCGACTGGCTCAACACCAAGTGCACGACTGCCGAGGGAAACTCCCGGACCTCAAAGGCCTGGCTGGCATGACTACCTGCTACGGCTGCGGAGCGCCGGATTGAGGGGATGCGGATGGCCTCGGATCACGCCTCCGTCCGCCAGCGGCTTCACACGTGGAGTTCAGACGGCGTCGAGACCGGCCAGCCGCCGGAGCGCGTGGCGCACCTGATCGACCGTCTGCGGGCGCGTGTCCAAGGTGAGGTGCGTGGACGCGCCCTCGATGTACGTGTTGATCGCGCGGGCTGTTTCCTCATCGAAGTGCGCCCGGAGTGCGGTGAATCCGGCATCGATCATCTCGTGGACCAGCGGACGGAAATCGGACCGGTGAGAGGCGATGGCGTACAGCTCGTACGTGAGATGGTAGATGTTCTGGTCCACGCCGAAGTCGTCGTAGATGAGCGCGATCACCGCATCGATGGCGTCGGCGGGTTTTATGGCGTGCTGGAATCTCTTCTGGACGATGTCGCGGATCCGCTGGGTGAAGCGATGGAATGCCTCGTAGAGGAGTTCGTCCATGCCGTTGAAGTGATACGTCATCGAGCCGAGCGGGACTCCGCTGCGCTTGGCGACCGCTCGGTGGGACGTTCCTGCCACGCCCTGTTCCGCGATGCAGTCGACAGCGGCGTCAATGATGCGGTCCCGACGTCCCGCGTCGACTTGCCTGGCCATCGGTTCCGCCTCCGGACTGCGTGTGGGCTGCGCGTTGTACGGGGACGATCGTACGCGAGCCGGCACGGCGGGCGGCCGCCCTGTCGGGCGGCCACCCGCTGGTCTATTCCGTCAGCCAGACGGCGCAGTCGGTGGGAAGGAAGTCCGTCACGCCGTCCGTGCTCGCCACGAGCACTCGCGCGCTTGCGGGAATCGGCCAGGGTGCGGAACCGAGGTTGAGCACGATCCGGGTGGCTCCCCGGTCGTTGGTGACGTCCAGTGCCACGAGGTCCGGTCCGAGATCGACGAGCGCGAGCGCCCCGTTCCCCAGCTGTCGCTTTCGTCGTACGGCGAGCAGGCTCCGGTAGAGCTCCAGGGTGGAGCCGTTGCGGCCACGTTGCCGGTCCACGGCGTAGTCGCTGAAGTCGGCGGGCTGCGGGAGCCATGAGGCGCCGGTGTCGTTGAAGCCGAACGCCGGGGCGTCCTTCTTCCAGGGGATCGGCACCCGGCATCCGTCGCGGCCGAGGCGATGCCCGCCCCCACGGAGGAAGTCGGGGTCCGTGCGGGCGTCGGCGGGGAGCTCGATCACCTCTCGGAGGCCGAGTTCCTCGCCTTGATACAGATACGAGCTGCCGGGGAGAGCAAGCATGAGAGTCGTCGCCGCCCGCGCCCTGCGCAGCCCGAGTCCGGTGTCCGGCCGGGGCTCGGTGACCTCGAGTATCCACGGTGCCATCGTCGGGTCGGCCCGCACGAGCCGGGTTGCGTGACGAATGACGTCGTGGTTCGAGAGCACCCAGGTCGCCGGCGCGCCGACGGAATCCGCGTTCCGCAATGTGGCTTTGATCTGCGCCCGCAGGGCTTCGGCATCCCAGGTCGCGCGCATGTAGTCGAAGTTGAACGCCTGCTGGAACTCGTCCGGCCGAACGTATAGGGCGAGCCGGTCGTGGGGCGTCACCCAGGCCTCCGCGACCATCGCCCGCTCCCCGGGGTAGCTGTCGAGGATCGCCCGCCACTCCCGGTAGATGTCGTGCACGCCGTCCTGATCGGCGAACGGCACGGCGTTGGTGGGCAGCGCGCCCCTGTTGTAGGCGTCCCAGTCAGCATCGAAATCGGAAAGGCCCGGTGCCTTGACCAGGTGGTGGGCGACGTCGATCCGGAAACCGTCGATGCCCCGGTCCAGCCAGAACCTCAGTGTCCCTGAGAACATCTCCCGCACTTCGGGGTTCTCCCAGTTGAGATCGGGCTGCTTTCGGTCGAAGAGATGCAGGTACCACTGCCCGTCCGCCACCTGAGTCCACGCCGGTCCGCCGAACTCGCTGGGCCAGTTGTTCGGCACCCCCGGGGAATCGACGAACCAATACCGGGCACGTTCGGGAGAACCCGGGCCGGCTGCGAGTGCTGCCTGGAACCAGGGATGCTCGTCACTCGTGTGGTTGGGCACGATGTCGATGATCACCCGGATACCGAGCGCGTGTGCAGTCGCGATCAGATCGTCGGCATCGGCGAGTGTTCCGTACATCGGATCGACGTCGCGGTAGTCGGCTACATCGTATCCGCCGTCCGCTTGGGGAGAAGGATAGAAGGGAGAGATCCAGATCGCGTCAACACCGAGGTCCCGAAGGTAGGCGAGGCGGTGCTTGATGCCGCCGAGATCGCCGTTCCCGTCGCCGTCCGAGTCGGCGAACGAGCGTGGGTACACCTGGTAGATCACTGCGGTGCGCCACCATTCCGCGGTACCGAAGGCGTCATGTACGTGTTCGACGGCGGAATCGGGTATCGCGTGGTGCTTTCGCGGGCTCATGCCTCGCCCTCCGATGCGAGAGAAACGGACTCGGCACGGCGCCTCCGCAGGTCCGCGAGGATCTGCGGGTGCTCCTTGTCGAGGTGGTAGAAGGCCAGTACAGCGGCCATCGCGATGGCGAAGATCAAGGGCAGCCATATGAAGACGAAATCGATCGCGCTGATGGCGGATGCCGGCTGAGTTGCGCCACCGCCCTCTCGGAAGCCGCCGAATCCAAGCATCCAGCCGATGGCGACACCGCCGAGAGCACCGCCGATCTTCTGTCCGATGGTCGCGCCCGCGAAGACGAGCCCCTCGGCGCGAATACCGCTGCGCCACTCTTCGTACTCGATCGTGTCGGCGACCATGCCGAACAGAACCGCGAACATGCTTCCCACACCGACGCCGCCGACCGAGAGGCCGGTGAGGACGACCGGAAGCGACGTGGGGGCCACCGCGATGACCAGCTGCCCCACGACCATCGCGGCGCATCCCAGCAGCGAGATGTTGCGCTTGCCGATCCGCCTCACCAGGGGGATCGCAAGGAACACACCGGCGAATTCGACGATCGTACGGAACGTGAAGAGCATCGTCGCGAGGTTTTCGTCACCGAGCGCGTACTGAGCGTAGTACGGGTAGACCCCGACAAGGCCGTATGCCGACAGCAGCAGAATTCCGAGGAGTGTGAGCTGGAGCCAGTACTTGTTGCGAAGCGGCGACGAGAGACCCTCACGGGTCGTGAACGGGCGGCCCACCGCCGCAACAGGGGTGACCGCGTCGGATGAACCAGCCTCATCCGACGCGAAGGACGAACTGATGCGCTCCCTGCAGAACACGAACACGATGAAGAAGAGGACGACGGCAAGTCCGCCGTACAGCGAGAAAGTCAGTGTCCACGCGCCGGCGCCTCCGCCGAACGCATCGACGAGCGGCATAGTGAGCGCGGCGACGATAAGTGTCCCCACATACGCACCGACCATGCGGAACGTGCTCAACAGGCCGCGCTCCCCGGGATCTTCGGTCATAAGAGCGCTGAGAGCCCCGTAGGGGATGTTCATCGCGGTATAGATGACGACACCCGAGAGCATATAGGTCGCGAATGCGTAGACTATTTTTCCGGTCTCGCCGAGGTCCGGAGCGGAGAACAGAAGTGCCGCACTCACGCCATAAGGAACGGCAAGGAACAGCAGCCACGGCCGGGCCTTTCCGAACCGCGAGCCGAACTTCTCCATCAGGACGCCGACGACGAGGTCCCAGACTCCGTCGAGCAGGCGGGCCACCAGGAACATCGTCCCGACGGTTGCTGCCGGAATTCCGACGACCTCGGTGTAGAAGAACATGAGGTACGTGCCCGTCGCGACATACACGAGGTTGAACGCGAGGTCACCACTCGAGTAGGCGACTTTTTCCGGAAATGGGACACGAGCTGTCGCCGAGCCGCCGATTCTTGACATCACAAACGGTCCCTTCGAGGCTCCGGCAGGTCGCCTCGTTGCTGAGGTGAGGAAAGGCGTGCGTTGCGTGAGCGCACCGCTTCATGGGCGGTGCGCGGAGTCGCTGTCGGCGGCCGCTCACGCCGAGATGATGTACGACCGTACACCATCGATGCGTACGACCGTACACCAAGTGTTCGGCCCGCACTAACCTGGTATTCCGTGAGCCGGTGGGGCTTTCGTTCAGCGCCTCGACCCGGCGGCGGAGGGCTGTCGATCGGCGCCGTGTTGCGGGCATCCGGCAGGAGTGGGTCATGACGTTCTCGACGGTGTTCGAGGGTGATGTGGGCGGATGGCCCGTCGGTCCGGGTGAGCCGACCAAGGCGATCCGCGCGTGTGGTCCGGGATCGACGCCTGTGTGTCGCCCGCAGGGCGGAACTCGGCCTCTGGGATCTGCGTCGGCTGGTCGTGGGCCACTTCACTCGGTCCCGCACCGGAGGCAACGCCACGCACGTCCGCGGAGGTGGTGCCGGTCTCGCGCCGCATGGACGGGTGCCTCGGCCCTCCGAAGCTCGGCGCAGTGCAAAGCGACTCCCCGTGAGCCGGAGTGACGCCGGGACAGGGCTGGTGGGGTCGGGGCCGGGGGCTTCGCCGGACTGGAGGGCGGCGCAGTCTGCGTGAGCGGCCCCGACGGCTTCGGGGTCCGCCTCGCACTTGGCGTGACCGGTGAGTGCCACTTCTTGGGAACGTCCCTGACCGCAGGTCAGGTGCGCCAGGAGCGGGGCCACGTCGTCCGGGACTTCGGGGCCGTCGAAGGGAAGCGGCAGCAAGGCGGTCATGGGGGGCGGGTCGCACGGATCGGACGGGCCGCGGATCTTGCGTCTCGCCTCGGGCGGCCGCCCCCGCTCCGGCCCGGAGCGGGGGAGGATCCAGGTCGGGCTCGTTCCCCACCCCTACCGCATAATAAAAGGATATGCATCCATGTGCAGCTGGATATTAAGGTTGAATTCGCGCATAAGCCTTCGATAGTGCTGCTCTGGAGTCTCCTTGCTCAGCCCCTACCGCGAGATCTTCGCCGCCCCCGGTGTCAAGGGGTTCTCGGTAGCCGGATTCTTTGGCCGGATGCCGCTGTCCATGATGGGCATCGGCATCGTGACCATGGTGTCCCAGATCACCGGGCGCTATGGGCTGGCCGGGGCGCTCTCCGCGACGCTGGCGCTGTCGGCGGGTGTTCGGGCCGCGGATCTCCCGGCTGGTGGACCGGCACGGGCAGCGCCGGGTGCTGCGTCCCGCCACTCTCGTCGCGCTGTCGGCGGTGGCCGGTCTCCTGGTCTGCGCGCAGCAGCGGCTGGCGGACTGGACGCTCTTCGTCTTCGTGGCGGGCGTCGGCTGTGTGCCCAGCGTGGGTTCGATGATCCGGGCCCGCTGGGCGGAGATCTACCGCGGTTCGTCGCACCGGTTGCACACCGCGTACGCGTGGGAGTCGATCGTCGACGAGGTGTGCTTCATCGTCGGGCCGATCGTCTCGATCGGCCTGTCCATGACCTGGTTCCCGGAGGCCGGGCCACTGTTCGCGGCCCTATTCCTGCTGATCGGTGTGGTGTGGCTGACCGCGCAGCACGCCACCGAACCGGTCCCGCATCCGCGCGAGCAGCACACCGGCGGTTCCGCGATGCGCTCACGGGGCCTTCGGGTGCTCGTGGTGACGTTCACGGCGACTGGGGCGATCTTCGGGGGTGTCGACGTGGTGACGGTGGCCTTCGCCGACGAGCAGGGGCACAAGGCGGCGGCGAGTCTGGTTCTGGCCGCGTACGCCCTGGGGTCCTGCCTTGCCGGGGCCGTCTTCGGCCTGTTGCAGTTCAGGGGGAAGGCGTCCACCCCGTGGCTTCTAGATGATCAATTCCAAGGGGTCAGTGATCGTACGAGGTGAGCGAGCGGCGGACGGTTTGTCCGGTGTGGTCGTTGTGCCAGATTGCGGCGGTCAGCGCGAGTAGCGCTGCATGACGCGGGCGATGACACCGCGGGGTGTGCGACCTCGGTGCTGTTCAAGGCTGAGCTGTCCCTTGAAGGTCTCGTTGACCGACTCGATGACCTGCCGGAGCGGCTTGAACAGGGCTCCGCCGGGCCGCTGCCGTTCGCTTTTGCGAGTCGGCCGTAGCAACCGGACGCACTGCTGGGCGAGTTCGCGTTCGAAGTCTCGGCCGAAGTAGTTCTTGTCACCGATCAGTGTCTGTCCGGGCCGGGCAGCCACGAGGTGCGGTTCGGCCGCCAGTAGGTCCAGCAGGGTCTCGCGCTCGTCGGCTTTGGCTCCAGTCAGCGCGAAGGCGACGGGCAGGCCCTGGAGGGTGCACACCAGTGCAGGCGCAGGCCCCAAAAGAACCGGCTGTGGCTGGCGCAGTAGCCGTACTGGGCCCATCCGGCCAGGTCGGAGCGCTTCACGGTCTCCCGGGAACGGCTGCATTCCACGGGCGTGGAGTCCGCGATCCACACGTCGTCGCTCCATATCGAGGTGTTCTTGGCCAGGATCCGGGTGACCTGGCGGAGCAGCTCGGTGGCCTTGCGCAGGCGCTTGTTGTAACCGGATTGCTGCGGCAAGTATGGGAAGAGGTGCCGCAGGTGGGCTCGGGCATGCCGGAGCCACTTGGCTTCGGAGGTGAACCCGAGCACGGCCTGCATCATTGCGAGGGTGACCAGTTCGGCGTCGGTGAGTCGCGGCGTGATGCCCACGGCCGGCCGCCATGGTGCCAGGTCCGGACGGTTCTTCAGCAGGTCGTCGGTTGTCACATAGAGCGCTGTCGCGAGGGTGCCCAGGTTGTTCGTCACACAATGATCTTGGGCGCCCTCGTTGGGGCGTCCGCAGACAGCCCCCGAAGATCATCTACGCCGTCACGCGGGGTTCGCCCATTCCTCGCGGAGCATCCCGAAGAGCACGCTGTCGTAGCGCTTCCCGTCCAGCAGCACGGCCGACCGGCGGCGGCCCTCCTCACGGAAGCCCAACCTGGTGAAGGCGCGCACAGCGCGCTCGTTGCCGCTCCAGGTATCAAGCTCCAGCCGGCTCAGGCAGTACGCACCGAACAGGTGGTTCACGAGCAGCCGCAACGCGTCACTGCCGTGGCCGCGGCCCCAGCACTCCCGCTCGCCGATGGTGACTCCCAGCGTGGCCACACCGGCATACGGGTCCAGGTCCCGGTAATCGGCCATGCCGATCACGCTCCCGCCCGTCAGGTCCTCGATTGTGAACACGGCTGACTCCCTCGGGTTCAGGCGCAGCATGGTGTCGAAGCCGAGACTGATCGCCTCCGCCGTGACCGGGCCGAAACACGGGTCACCGGCCGTGGCCCAGCGCACTACTTCCGGGTCGTTGCGCCACCGAAGATGATGCTCCGCATCTTCGGAGCGCAGCGCACGCAGCCTTACCAGCTTTCCTTCGAACATTGCGCAACTCTAATCGGTCGCAGAACCGCTGAAGCCGACGATGCCCCGCGCGGACACCCTCTCCACGCCTCTCCGTCAATCGGTCCAGGCGGGCGCACTGACCTCTTGGAATTGATCATCTAGGTGTGTGCGCGATGGCCGTGGGCATGATCCCCCTCCAGTTGGCAGGGAGCCTGCCGTTCCTGGCAGTGGCGCTCTTTGTCGCGGGCCTCGCCATCGCACCGACGATGGTCACTACCATGGCCCTCGTCGGTCAGCTCGTACCGCGCTCCGCGCTGGCCGAGGGCATGACCTGGACCGGCACCGGGCTTGCCGTGGGGGGTGGCACTCGGTTCCTCGGCCGCCGGCTGGGTGGTCGACGCGTCCGGGGCAAGCGCGGGGTACGCGGTGCCCGCCGTGGCGGGAGCGCTCGCGGCCGCGGTGGCGTTCCTGGGGTACCGCCGGCTCAGCGGGCCGGCCGCCGTGGGAGGGCATGGGGAAGACGACCGGAACCGGCGCACGGGCCACGACGAACGCGTGGCGTAACTGGGCGCGGAACGTCACTGCACGTCCGGTACGGGCCGTGATCCCCGCCACCGCGCCCGAGCAGGCCGAGGCACTGCGCCGGGCCGCCTGGGACGACCTGCCGATCCGCCCCGGCCTGCTCGCGGCACCCGACGGCCCACCACCCCGTTGGCCAGCACCGCCATCACGTCCAGCGGCGTGCTGTCCATCATCACCAGTTCTCCCGGCCGCGGCACGACCGTCGGCACGAACGGCGCCTATGGCCTCGACGCATGCCGGCGCCGCTGCACCGCCGTACCGAGCACCGGGTCGGCGGTCAGCACATCCCGCACCGGCACCGGTGCGGTCGCGTCGTCGGAAGGCGTGGTCACGCCCCCACCGTAAACAGCCGGGTCCGG
This sequence comes from Streptomyces sp. NPDC014734, assembly GCF_043083325.1. NCBI lineage: Bacteria > Bacillati > Actinomycetota > Actinomycetes > Kitasatosporales > Streptomycetaceae > Streptomyces > Streptomyces sp. NPDC014734. The sequence continues at coordinate 75,060 of NZ_JBIBYN010000031.1, forward strand.
GCCCCCTATCGGAGGGTGAGGTCCGGAGCGCCGCTCCGGCGCTGCAGAAGACCACGCACGTGAGACAGAAAGGGCAGCCGCGCCCGCCGGCTGGACCAGGTCGGCTGTACCGTCGCCGGGAGCCGTCCTCATACCCATCAGCAGTCCGTTTGCTGGGCACACCCGGCCGCACCCCTGTGCGGGACTGTGTTCCCGGAGCAGGGTGTGTGCATTCACGCCCGTTTGGTACGTTCCGCCGACCTGGTCGGACGCGGGTGCGTTCCTGCGTGAGGCTGCCACCTGGTTCGTCCTCGACCGCACCGAGGGCCAGCGGCTGGTGTGCGTCGCGGCGGAGAAGGGCATCCTCCGGCACCCCCTCACCGGCTGGCCGAGCGCAGCATCCCGGTCCTGGTTGTCCGCGGCTTTGCCTGTCCACATCCTGCTGACCGGCCGTCAGCGGCGTGCGTACCGTGTGGTCACCACGGCGGCCAGGGGGGCGAGGGCGAACAGCCCGAACATCCAGCGTGCGGTGCTCTGCAGGTCGCCGGTGCCCGCGTTGTCGGAGAATCCGATGACATTGGCGACCGTCCCTGCGAGCGCCGATCCGAAGGCGGTCGCGGTGAGTTGGACCGTCGTGACCGAGGAGCCCGCGAGCTCCTGATCCGCATCTGGCGCCAACTGCAGGACTCGGGTGAGCAGATGAGGCCACGCCATGCCGATCCCCCAGCCCAGCGCGAGCAGTGCGACGCTCACCGCCGCAATCGCCGCGACCGTGCCCGAGTGCACCGGACCTGCGAAGAAGAGTCCGGCGAGCCCGGCCAGGGTGACGACCGGACCGGTGCTGATGATTGATCGGCTGCGGTGGGACATGCCGCTGCACGCGACCGAGCCGAGCGTCCAGCCCGCGGCCAGGACGGCGCCCAGATAGCCGGCCGCGAGTGGTCCGAGCCCCTGGAGCCGTTGTCCGAAGTAGGGGATGTAGACCTCAACCGTGCTGGAGAGCACCAGCAGCGCCATGGTGAGGTAGACGAACCGCAGCCGCGGGTCGGAGCCGAACGCGGTGGCCGGGATGAGCCGGAGCGTCGTACGGCGTTCACGTCGCAGCCAGCCCACGAGGAGCAGCGCAGCCAGCAGGAGTCCGGCGGCATTGACCATGAGACGGGAGGAGATGCTGGCCGCGGAGATGACCAGTACGGCCAGGCCGAGCAGGCTCACACTCATCCAGGGAATTCGCGGGGTCACCCCACCCGCCTTTCCCTTCGGCAGGCGCATCGCCCCCCAGAAGCCGAAGAACAGCAGAAACGGCAGCAGGCCCCAGAAGGCGTCGCGCCAGGCGCCGAGTTGGGCGCAGACGCCGCCCAGGGCGGGACCTATGAGCGTCGCGACTCCCCACATGGCGGAGACGAGTGCCATGGCGCGTGGCCACAACGCCTCGTGCAGGGTGATCCGGACCATGGCGTAGGACAGGGCGAAGAGCAAGCCGCCCCCGAGGCCCTGGACCAGTCGTCCGGCCAGCAGGACGAGCATGCTGGGAGCGAGTGCGCAGACGGTGGTTCCGGCCGCGAGCAGGAGTGCCGCGAATCGGTAACTTGAGCGCGGGCCGCGGGCCCCGAGGACGGCGGCCGCGGCCGCCGACCCGAGCACGGACGCGAACATGAAGACCGTGGTGGCCCAGGCGTACAGGCTGGACCCGCCGATGTCATCGACCACCGACGGCATGATGGTCGCCGCCAAGTAGACGTTCACGGCGTGCAGGGCGACACCGGCGGCGAGCGTGACGGCGACCGGCCCGTGTTCGCGGCCGAACAGCGCCGTCCATCCGGCCGCCGACACGGTTGGTTCCCTGCTTGAAATGGTCATTACCAGCCTCTCTCAATGTTACGTTACGGGTCGACTCGTAACGTAACACTAGACTGGTGAGATGAGGGAAGCGAAACAAGCACCCGACAGCCGTTCCTCGGGCGGACGGCCACGTGACGCGGCCATCGACCGGGCGATCCTCGACGCGGCACTCGAACTCCTCGACGAGGTCGGATACACCCGGCTCACCGTCGAGGCCGTGGCACGCCGCGCAGGTACCACGAAACCGGCGATCTACCGGCGCTGGGGAACCCTGCCGGACCTGGCGCTCGACGCACTGACCGCCCGTCTGGGCCGGCTCAAGGCACCCAGTACCGACTGCACGATCTGCGACCTCAGCGACGCCATCAAGCTGTACGTCGCCGCGTTCCAGCGCATGCCACCGGAGGCGCTCGCCTCACTGCTCGCCGACTGCGGAGACGATCCGCAGCGGCGGGAAGCCTTCATGACCGCACTGTTCGACCCACCACGGATCGCTGTCGACCAGGTACTCGACGGCGCTCTTGCACGCGGGGACCTGCGCGACGATGTCGACCGCGGCCTGCTGCTCGACCTGCTCGCTTCGCTCGTCCACTACCGCGCACTGTTCGGCCACGCCGTGACCAGCGACGACGAGGTCGAGCAAACCGTGCATACCCTGCTGCGCGGAGTCGCCGTCGACTACCCGAAACTGGTAGAGATCAGCCGCAAGAAGGACGGGGACCCGCAAATCCACCACCGTCACGCATGATGCCGAGGCAGCGGACGAATTCGGTGGCGAGAGTTTTCGCGGTGACGCCGGACGGGGTGAGACATACGCGACTGGCACCGAGGCATGTGCTGAGGCGGGTGGTGGCGAGTTGTGGCGGGTGCGAGCGAGGTAGCAGTGCGTCCGACGTACGTCACCGCGATCCCGGCCGACGTACGTCGGCGTACACCCGTGCCCGGACCCCGGACTCACCCGGCAGACGGCGTACCGGCGCGATACCCCGAGATCGTCCACTGTTGTCGGAGAAGCCGTCCACCACCGTGCGCAGGGTGCCCTCGTTCGCGGCGGCGATGTCCAGGTCCCCGAGCCCCGATCTGGCGACGTGCTGCTCACAAGGCTTCATGCTTCCACCGACGGCCCTACCCGGGCGTCCGATTTGCCGGCCGCGGGAGAAGCAACCCGTACGAGAGCCTGGCAACCAGCCCGCCCGACACCAGTCGCGCCAACCACACCCAGCCCGTGGGCAGGAAGACGCAGCCACGCCCGCTGACAGGGCCGGGCGGGCTGGGCCCTCCCTGTCGGCAGCACCCCGCTGGCGGCTGCCTGGTCGAGGTCGCCCTGGTGGAGCTGGGCGAGCGCGAGCCGGGCGGTGGCGAACGCCCTGTTCCGGGTGAACATCGAGGGCAGGACGGCGAGGGCGTGGTGGGAGGCGGCCTCGGCGGCGGGGGAGTCGCCGAGGCGGTCATGGACGATCGAGGTGATGGCATGGAGCTCGGCCCGCCCGTAGCCATCCTGAGCGGCGGCAACCGCAACGACGTTACCCAGTTGATCCCACTACTCCAGGCCGTCCCGTCTGTGCGGGGCAAAAGTGGTCGGCCCCGACACCGCCCGGACGTGGTGCTGGGTGACCGCGGCTACGACCACGGCAAGTACCACCGGCTTGTCTGGGGCCTCGGCGTGAAACCGCCGATCGCCCGCCGGGGCACCGAACACGGCTCCGGACCCGGCGCCCAACGCTGGTTCGTAGAGCGCGCGTTCGCTCACCTTCACTGCTTCCGCCGCCTGCGGATCCGCTGGGAAATTCGCGATGACTCCCACGAAGCGTTCCTCACCCGTGGATGCGCACTCACCTGTCGGCGACACCTGCGTGTCCTTGAAAAGTGGGCCTGAAATTTAGTTGGGTCCTACCTCATGAGCCACTACGTCAAAACGTTCCATGCCATTGAGATCGGTGACGGCACAGACAGTCGGTGGGCCGCGCATGTCCGTTCGGCCATGGCGAAGGCGGAGGACTGGCTACCGAGGAGGGCCGCACTCTCGAGGGCGCAGCGCAGGCCCGACAACTCTTCGATACGCGCATGCACGAACTGGTCCCCGTGCTCGACCGGCTCGCGGATCAACTGGAATCTCCTCAGGCCAGGACGCTTCTCACCATGGCGACCGTGCGTCCGTTCTTCTCTGGCTGTACCCAGGTCGTTCCTCTCGTGCTGCGCTACCTCCTGGAAACCTGCCGGACCGTTGACGAGGCCTTCGACAGACTGCGCACGATACCCATCGCGATTCCGCAAAACGTTACCCTCGTCGACGAGCACCAGAGCCTGACGGTCTACGTGGGCCCCGACATCCCGATGGCCGAGGCCCACGACGCCTGCGCCGCCAATCACCAGCATCTGCCCGTGCCTGACGAGCAGGAACGAACCACCCGGACACGAGCACGACTGGCCGCTGTTCAGGCAGCGGGAGTTGATGTTCCGTCGATGCTGCGACCACCGCTGTACCAGTGCAGCTACGACCAGTGGTTGGGCACTGTGTATACCGCCCACTACCGCCCCGTCGAGGGGCGCGTGACGTAACACTGGCCCGGCGAGTACTGGGAACACACCATCGTCGGCTTCACGCCGGGAGCACGCACCGTTGCCCTGGGGCTGTCCGGCGGTAACGATCACTGAAGCACAACCGACCGTCGCCCGCACTCATTTCGTGAGGGGCTCTAACCGCAGCCGGCCCGGCCAGCCGTGGGCGTGGATCGCCTCTGGTGGAATGTCCTTCAGCGCGGCCATGGCGAGCTGGGTGTGGTAGCTGGGGCGTGGTCGCCCCTGGTTCATCGGGACGCTTTCTCCCTGCGACAGGCCATCTGCCCATACCCCATGCGCTGGTGCTGCTCAGCGACCCGGAGCAGGTATGCCTCCGCCTTCTGATCGTGCACGGCCAGCGGGTGGTGTTCGGCGGCGTCCGTGGTCACGGGACCAACCCTTTCGCGGGCACGGGCGTCACCAGTTTCCCGGTTTCCGGTGCGTCGTGGGAAGGCCACCGCGCGCGAACGGCAACGGGCGGCAACGCCACCCGTCTGGGCTCCAGTTCGCGCCTGCGGTTTCCTGGCACAGACGCCCCGCCAGGCAGCATCCGATGAGTCAGGAGGATCCCGATGGTGACCGCATCCTCCGCGGCCGCGACGGCCGATGGGACGGTTCCCGGCGGCCGGAGGTGCTGGGCCAAGTCGCCCGGCTGACGGGCCTGGAAGAGTCCACGGTCGAACAGATGCGAGCCGAGGCGCTCGAGGCGCCGACACGCGGCGTCGTCGCGTACGGCGAGTACCAGTCCGGCGGCCGGTGGACCACGTCGCTGATGAACCGCTCCGGTGACCCGCACGATGTTGTCATCGGCGACGGACGACCACGCCCAACCTCCTTACTGGAAGAGATGCCGGCCACCGCACGGTTGCTCGACTCGCTGAGGCTGGACTTCATGTATGTGCGTCTCGCCCGCCTGGAGCCGCACTCCTACCTGTGGGAGCACCGCGACTACGCGGAACCGCGGGAGACCGGCCGGCGCCGACTGCACATCCCGCTCGTCACCAACCCCTCCGCCGTCCTGGTCACCGCCGGCGCCCGGGTGCACGTGGCGGCCGGGGCGCTGTGGCGGCAGACGCCCTCGCAGGCCCACGGCGTGTGTAACACCACCGGCCCGGACCGGTTCCACCTGATCGCCGACGCGTACGCAGACGACGCCCCAGTCCCTTGCCACCCGCCCGCACCTGCGCGACGGGGACGCCACCGACCTGCCGGAGATGACTGAAGCCGACCGCGCCGCACTGCTGGCTCAGGCCGAAGAACTCGCGGAGCTCGGCTTCACCAAGGCGGCGGAACAGACGCTGCTGCGCGCCTTCTACACCTACGCCCTGCCGGAGGGCGGCGCGTACAACCTGATCGCCGAACTCCACACGGGCCTCGGTCAGGACGGCGACGCGCACCTGTGGGAGGGCATGGTCGGGCAGACAGAACCGGCACGTGGTTGATGAAGCCGCAGCTCTTGTGCGCGACGACATTCCGAACTGCTGCCCGCGACGGACAAATATCGCGAAGACCACGTCTGGTATTTCGGCGCCCGTCGCGCGGCTGTGCCGTGCCTGCGACGTGTCTGTGTCATTTTTGCCTCAGCCTGAGATGGGTGTCGCGGTGCGCCTCGTTGACGCACTGTCGTCGCCGTGCCTTCTGGCGTGCCCGGTCTTACGGCCGGGGGCTTCGTCCAGTGGTTGAACGTTCCGGCTGTCGCACAGCAAAGCTCTACCGCGAGTTAGGTCAAAAAATGATAAATAAGGGACGCATAGTCTTCGCAGTCGCCCTCACCACCTTGGGTCTTGGGCTCACGGCCTGCAACGACGGCGGGGACTCGGCATCGGCACAGGACTCGCCCTCGGCCTCCGCCCCGGCCTCGTCCGCCCCGAGCGGCAAGAGCCCGTCCGCGGACCCAAGCGACGATGCTGCCGCTGCGCCCAGTGGTGACGTCGCCGCACCGGGCACGAAGTTCAAGATTGGTGACCGGGCGGTTCTGCCGTTCAAGTACGGGACCGACAAGAAGGGCACCGTCGCCGTGACGGTCACGGCGATCGAGAAGGGCGCCGAGGCCGACATGGCCCCATTCGGTGACAAGGCAAAGGGCATGACGCCCTACTACATCCGGATGAAGGTGGAGAACGTCGGCGGCACCGACCTGTCCTACGCGTCGCTGAGGCTGCGCGGGAAACTGGAAGGCGGCGGCCCCACGGGCGTCATTCTGATCGGCGACCTCCCGGGCAAGTGCGACAACGAGACGGCCCCCCGCGACTTCACCACCAAGGGCGCCTCCTACGAGACCTGCTCGCTCAGCGCCACGAAGACCGATCCCATCGCGGTTGCCTCGTTCGAGGAGGGTGACGCGTACAGAGACAGCCCGGTTCTCTGGACCAGCTGACCACCCATTCCTGTGTCCGCACGCCGGGCGTTTCGCCCTTGGCGGAATGCCCGGTCTGCGACCGGCCCTCGCAGCGCTGACCTGCCCCTTCCCCGCCGTGCGGCAGGACGCCCTCCTCAGCTTCCACACCCGCGCGGCCGACATCGACCGCGATCCGGACGCTGCCATCGCCGGACTCACCCTTCCCCGGAACCTGGGCGCGGCCGAAGGCCATGCCAACCGGATCAGGATGCTCAAGCACCGGATGTCCGACCGCGCGGGACCCCGCCTTCTTCGCAAGCGCGCCCTCTTGAGGCGGGGGAGAGCGACCATGCCGCAGAAGCCGAGCCAGAGCCGCTTGAAGCGAACGAAGCCGGGGAGCGGTGGGCGGGGGCTCTGCATGCGGCAAGGATGACTTTCGGCAGTGTCGGGGGACCCACCCGGTTGCGTATCGTCATGCGGGTGAAGAGAGCGTTCATCGACAGCGTGGTCCGGCGGGCCCCGCGTGCCACCCGGCGTACCACCCGTGCCGCCGCCCCCTGGGCCGTGCCGTCCGTCGTCCCCGGCGGTCTGCTGACCGTCGCTGCGGCGGCCTGTGTCGGGCTGAGCGCCGTCAGCCTGTGGTGGGCCCTGCCGGCGGCCGTGACGGCGTTCTTCGCCGGCCGGGAGCCGGGGAGGACCGGGCCCGCGCTCCTGGTGCTCGCTGCGGTCGTCGTCGGCGGGGTGGTCGCGGTGGCGATGGTGCCGGCCTGGCTGCTCATGGCGGGGCGGTACGTCGCCGTGGTGTCGGTGGCAGCGATGCTGCCCTGGTTCGCCGGGCGGTTCTGGCGCCAGTACCAGGAACTCGTCCGGGCGGGCTGGGAACGGGCCGACCGGCTGGAGCGCGAGCAGCGACTCGTCGCTGAGCAGGCGCGCTCGCGGGAACGGGCCCGGATCGTCCAGGACATGCACGACGTCATCGGCCACGACCTGAGCCTCATCGCCCTGTCGGCGGGCGCCCTCAAACTGGCCCCGGGACTGGACGAGCCCCAGCGGGCGGCGGCGGGCGAGATCCGGGCCCGGGCGGCAGCAGCGGTGGAACGGCTCGGTGAGGTGATCGGCATCCTCCGCGAGGAGGCGGACGAGGAACCGCCGCGGGTGTCCGACGCCGGCATCCCCCGCCTGGTCGACGACGCCGCGGCTGCCGGGCTCGTGGTGGAGCTGCGGATCGACGGCGACGCCGACGGCTCGGGGGCGCCCAGGACCGTCGCGCGGGCTGCCCACCGCGTCGTTCAGGAGGCCCTGACCAACGCCGCCAAGCACGCGCCGCAGGCACCGGTGAGCGTGCGGGTGACGTACACCGCCGAGGAGACCGCGGTGTGAGGTTCGGGGAAGGTGTCACTGAGGTGTTCGGGTTTCTTCGCCGTTGACGAGGGTGTGCTTTTGCGCTGGTCGGTAGGCGTTTCAGTTGT
>NZ_JBIBYN010000032.1:0-81652 GCF_043083325.1 Streptomyces sp. NPDC014734
GCAACCCCCGCCTTTTATTGCGGGCCCCCCACCCCCCCCCCTCCCCCCCCCCCGCGGGCCCCCCCCCCCCCCGGGGGGGGCCCGTTGCGGGCGCCGCGGGCCGGGCGCCCCACGGGAGGCGGTGCCGCCAGCGGCACCGGACATCCCGGCACCCCTCGCGGCCGGTGGGCCCGGTTCCGGCCCACCGGCCGCCGGGCGTCCGGCCGGGATCATCCGGCGCGCAGCGCCGCCCGGGCGTCCATCAGCGCGAACCCCAGCAGATTCAGCCCGCGCCACGTCTCCGGCCTCTCGGCGCGCGGATCGTCGGCGGCCAGCCCGATGCCCCATATCCGGTCCATGGGACTCGCCTCGACGAGGACCCGCTCCCCGGTGTTCAGAAGGAACTCCCGCAGATCCGCGTGGTGGGAGAACTTGTGGACGCTGCCGGCCACCACGAGGGCGTACCGCTCGCGCCGCCACACCGCCTCGTCGAACCCCCGGACCAGTCGGCCCGCCTTCTTCGCCTGGGCCGGGCTCTTGGCCGCCAGGGCCTGCGCCTCCGCCTCCGGGTCGTCGAACAGCCGGGCCTTGGCGGCCATCATCCAGTGCTCCGCCGTCGCGTACCGCACGCCGTCGGCCTCGAACGGTGACGGCCACCACTGGCTGAGACAACTCGCTCCGACGCGGCCGTCCGGGCGCGGGCGGTGGCCCCAGAAACGCAGGTACTTCACCCGCTCACCCCGTCGGGTCCGCGCCAGGAGGTCGTCCATGTGTTCCATGGCATGCGAGTCTGGCATCCGCCACTGACACTCCGTACCGGTAATTCGGCGCCGACGCGACACATGGTCGAAGGATTCCGTTGCGTAACCAAAAGGCAACAACGGAATCACTTGTTGGGGTCCACTACCTCTGTCAGGATCGGCACTCAAATCGAGCAGAAGCTACGCCGCCGCCCCTGTGGGCGCGCGGCGGAGGAGAGCGTCATGGGCAACAGCATCCAGGTGCGGGACCGCTTCGCGGACGGTGCACAGTACATCGGCGGAAAGCTGCGGTCCGGTACATCGGGACGCCACCACGACGTGGTGAACCCGGCGACGGGCGAAACGGTCCACAGCTACGAACTGGCGAGCACCGCCGACGTCGACGCGGCCGTCGCCGCCGCCCGCGAGGCGTTCCCCGGCTGGTCCGGCGCGACGCCCGCCGAGCGGTCCGAGGCGATGCACCGCTTCGCCGCGGTCCTCGCCGAGCGGGCCGACGACTTCGCGTACGTCGAATCCCTCCAGTGCGGCAAGCCGATCAAGCTCTCCACCGAGTTCGACGTGCCCGGCACCGTCGACAACACCTCCTTCTTCGCGGGTGCCGCCCGTCACCTGGAGGGCAAGTCGGCCGCCGAGTACGACGGCGACCACACCTCGTACGTGCGCCGTGAGGCGATCGGCGTCATCGGCTCCATCGCACCCTGGAACTATCCGCTCCAGATGGCCGCCTGGAAGATCCTCCCGGCCGTCGCGGCCGGTAACACCATCGTGCTGAAGCCCGCCGAGATCACCCCGCTGACCTCGCTGATGTTCGCCCAGGCGGCCACCGAGGCGGGCATCCCGGACGGCGTGATCAACATCGTCACCGGCGTCGGCAAGGAGGCCGGCGAGCACCTCGTCGGACACCCGGACGTCGTCATGACCTCCTTCACCGGCTCCACCGCCGTCGGCAGGCGGGTCGCGGAGATCGCCACCTCCACCGTCAAGCGCCTCCACCTCGAACTCGGCGGCAAGGCCCCCTTCGTCGTCTTCGACGACGCCGACCTGGAGGCCGCGGTCCACGGCGCGGTCGCCGGGGCGCTCATCAACACCGGCCAGGACTGCACCGCCGCCACCCGCGCCTACGTCCAGCGCCCCCTGTACGACGCGTTCGTGCGGGGCGTCGCGGAGCTGATGGAGACCGTCCGGCTCGGCGACCCGTTCGACCCGTCGACCGACCTCGGCCCGCTGATCAGCCACGCCCAGCGGGACCGGGTCGCCGGATTCGTCGAGCGCGCCCGCGCGTACGCCACCGTCGTCACCGGCGGCGAGGCACCCGGCGGCGAACTCGCGGCGGGCGCCTACTACCGGCCGACCCTGATCGCCGATGCCGCCCAGGACAGCGAGATCGTCCAGTCGGAGATCTTCGGCCCGGTCCTCGTCGTGCTGCCCTTCGACACCGACGACGACGGCATCCGCCTCGCCAACGACACCCCGTACGGGCTCGCCGCCTCCGCCTGGACCCGCGACCTGTACCGGGCGAACCGCGCCACCCGCGAGATCAAGGCGGGCTGCGTCTGGGTCAACGACCACATCCCGATCATCAGCGAGATGCCGCACGGCGGATACAAGGCCAGCGGCTTCGGCAAGGACATGTCGTCGTACTCCTTCGAGGAGTACACGCAGGTCAAGCACGTGATGTACGACAACACCGCGGTCGCCCGCAAGGACTGGCACCGCACGATCTTCGGGGACCGATAGTCCGGCCGATCCCGGCCACACCCACCCGAAAGGGCAACGCGCATGGAGCAGTACCAGCCCGAGCGCCTCTCCGCGGCCCAACTGGCCGCGATGCGGCGCAGTCTGACCGGCGGCCGGGGCGCCCTTACCCGCCGATCGCTGTTGCGCGCCTCCGGACCGGCGGCGCTCGCGATCGGCGGCCTGGGCACGCTGAGCGCGTGCGGCATTCCGCCGGCGAAGCGGGAGGAGGGCGCGGCGGCGGCCTCCGACGACCGCTCCGCCGCGGAGAAGCAGGTGAACTTCTCCAACTGGACCGAGTACATGGACGTCACCGACGACGGCAAGCACCGGCCCACCCTGGAGGCGTTCACGAAACGCACCGGGATCAAGGTCAAGTACACCGAGGACATCAACGACAACGTCGAGTTCTTCGGGAAGATAAAACCGCAGCTCGCGGCGGGCCAGGACACCGGACGCGACCTCATCTGCGTCACCGACTGGCTGGCCGCCCGCATCGTCCGTCTCGGCTGGGCACAGCCGCTCGACGCGTCGAACCTCCCGCACGCCTACGCGAACCTGTCGGCCCAGTTCCGCACGCCGGACTGGGACCCCGGCCGCGTCCACTCCTACCCGTGGGCGGGCATCCCCGCCGTCATCGCCTACAACTCCAAGGCGACCGGCGGCCGCAAGGTGGACTCCGTCAGCCAACTGCTCGACGACCCCGGACTCAAGGGCCGGGTCAGCTTCCTCTCGGAGATGCGCGACTCCATCGGCCTGACCCTGCTCGACATGGGCAAGGACCCCGGAACGTTCACCGACGCCGACTACGACGCCGCGATCGGCCGTATCCAGAAGGGCGTCGACAGGAACCAGATCCGGCGCTTCACCGGCAACGACTACACGGCCGACCTGGACAAGGGCGACATCGCCGCCTGCGTCGCCTGGGCCGGGGACATCATCCAGCTCCAGGCCGGGAACCCGGACATCAAGTACTCCATACCGACCGCCGGTTACGTCATATCCAGCGACAACCTGCTCGTCCCGGTGAAGGCCCGGCACAAGACCAACGCCGAGAAGCTCATCGACCACTACTACGAACCGAAGACCGCGGCCCGGCTCGCCGCGTACATCAACTTCGTCTGCCCGGTCGACGGGGTCCGCGACGAACTCGCCAAGATCGACAAGGCCATGGCCGACAACGTGCTGATCCTCCCGGACGAGGAGATGGCGGCCAGGTCGCACGCCTTCCGCTCGCTGTCCGCGGAGGAGGAGACGGCGTACGAGGAGAAGTTCGCCAAGCTCATCGGCGCCTGAGCGCCGGTCGGGCGACCTTCGACCGGGCGGCCACGCCCCGCCACGCACGCCTCCCGCGTTGCCGTCGGCCGCCGACGCCCTCCTCCGCCCGGGGCCGGCGGGGTCACCTCCCGAACGTGCCCCGATGCCCCGCCCTTCCTGTTCCTGCCCGACCTCTCCTGACACCACTGGGACCGCGACCCATGACACAGCAGCAGACCGGCGGCGACGTCCGCCTCACCGGGATCAGCAAGACGTACGGCTCCTTCACCGCCGTCCAGCCGCTCGACCTGACCGTCCCGCAGGGTTCCTTCTTCGCGCTCCTCGGCGCGTCCGGCTGCGGCAAGACCACCACCCTGCGGATGATCGCCGGACTGGAGGAGGCCACCACCGGCACCGTCCTGCTCGGCGACCGGGACATCACCGACCTCCCCCCGTACAAACGGCCCGTCAACACCGTCTTCCAGAGCTACGCGCTCTTTCCGCACCTCGACATCGCCGAGAACGTCGCCTTCGGCCTGCGCCGCAGGGGCATCAAGTCGGTCAAGAAGCAGGTCGACGACATGCTGGACCTCGTCGAGCTCGGCGACTTCGCCAAGCGCAAGCCGCACCAGCTCTCCGGCGGCCAGCAGCAGCGCGTCGCCGTGGCCCGCGCACTGATCAACCACCCGCAGGTGCTGCTCCTCGACGAGCCGCTCGGCGCCCTGGACCTGAAACTGCGCCGCCAGATGCAGCTGGAGCTCAAGCGCATCCAGACCGAGGTCGGCATCACCTTCATCCACGTCACCCACGACCAGGAGGAGGCCATGACCATGGCCGACACCGTCGCGGTGATGAACGGGGGCCGGGTCGAGCAACTCGGCGCCCCCGCCGACCTGTACGAGAACCCGAGGACGACCTTCGTCGCCAACTTCCTCGGCACCTCCAACCTCATCGAGGGCGAGATCGTCTCCGCGGACGGGGAACTCGTCGTGGCGGCCGGTGGCGGAAAGCTGCGGCTGCCCCGCGAGCGATGTACCGCCCCGGCCACGAGCGGCGGCAGGCTGCTGCTCGGGGTGCGCCCGGAGAAGATGTCGCTGGTCCCCGCCGAGGAGGCGGACGCGATAGCCGACGGCCGGAACCGGGTCACCGGCCGGATCGTCGACTCCAGCTTCATCGGCGTCTCCACCCAGTACGTGGTGGAGAGCCCGGCGGGCAAGGCGCTCCAGGTGTACGAGCAGAACGTCGAGCGGCGGGCGGGGCTCACGGCCGGCGCCGAGGTCGTCCTGCACTGGAACCCGGCGCACACCTTCGGACTGGACGCCGATCAGGACATCGCGGCGGGCGTGGAGACGGTGGAGGACGCGGCGTGACCGCCACCCAGGCGCCACCCGTCGCGCCCGTCGCACAACCGGCGATCCGCAAGGCGTCGACCCGCAAGCGCCTCGTCCCCTACTGGCTGCTGCTCCCCGGCATCCTGTGGCTCGTCGTCTTCTTCGCGCTGCCGCTCGTCTACCAGGCGTCGACCTCGGTGCAGACCGGCTCGCTGGAGAAGGGCTTCGAGGTCACCTGGCACTTCCAGACGTACTGGGACGCGCTGAAGGACTACTATCCGCAGTTCGTCAGGTCCCTGCTCTACGCCGGAACCGCCACGATCCTGTGTCTGCTGCTCGGCTACCCGCTGGCCTACCTCATCGCCTTCAAGGCGGGCCGCTGGCGCAACATCGTGCTCGTGCTGGTCATCGCTCCGTTCTTCACCAGCTTCCTGATCCGCACCCTCGCCTGGAAGACGATCCTCGCGGACGGCGGCGCGGTCGTCGACGTGCTGAACACCCTGCACGTCCTGGACGTCACCGGCTGGCTCGGCTGGACCGAGTCGAACCGGGTGCTGGCCACCCCGATGGCCGTGGTCTGCGGCCTCACGTACAACTTCCTGCCGTTCATGATCCTTCCGCTCTACACCTCGCTGGAGCGGATCGACGGCAGGCTGCACGAGGCGGCCGGCGACCTGTACGCCACCCCCGCCACCACCTTCCGCAAGGTGACCTTCCCGCTCTCCATGCCGGGCGTCGTCTCCGGAACGCTGCTGACCTTCATCCCGGCCAGCGGTGACTACGTCAACGCGGAACTTCTGGGCTCCACCGACACCAAGATGGTCGGCAGCGTCATCCAGACCCAGTTCCTGCGCGTCCTCGACTACCCGACGGCGGCCGCGCTCTCCTTCATCCTCATGGCGGTCGTCCTCATCACGGTCACCGTCTACATCCGCCGCTCCGGGACGGAGGACCTGGTCTGATGCCCGTACTGCGCTGGATCCGACGCAATGTCGTCGTCATCGCGGGTCTGCTGACCCTCGCCTACCTGATCCTTCCGAACGTCGTCGTGATGGTGTTCTCGTTCAACAAGCCGAAGGGCCGCTTCAACTACGCCTGGCAGCACTTCTCCCTGGACGCCTGGAAGGACCCGTGCGGAGTCGCCGACATGTGCGGCTCGCTCTCGCTCTCCCTCCAGATCGCCGCCTGGGCCACGCTCGGCGCCACCGTCCTGGGCACGATGATCTCGTTCGCGCTGGTCCGCTACCGCTTCCGGGCGCGCGGCGCGATCAACTCGCTGATCTTCCTCCCGATGGCGATGCCCGAGGTCGTCATGGCCGCCTCGCTGCTCACCCTGTTCCTCAACATGGGCGCGCAGCTCGGCTTCTGGACGATCCTCATCGCGCACATCATGTTCTGCCTGAGCTTCGTCGTGACGGCGGTCAAGGCGCGGGTGATGTCGATGGACCCGCGGCTGGAGGAGGCGGCCCGCGACCTGTACGCGGGACCCGCGCAGACCTTCCTGCGGGTGACCCTGCCGATCGCCGCCCCCGGGATCGCGGCGGGGGCGCTGCTCGCCTTCGCGCTCTCGTTCGACGATTTCATCATCACCAATTTCAACGCGGGCTCGACCGTGACCTTCCCCATGTTCGTCTGGGGATCGGCACAGCGCGGCACGCCCGTGCAGATCAACGTCATCGGCACGGCCATGTTCATCATTGCCGTACTGGTGGTTGTCGCCGGCCAGCTGATCGCGAACCGGCGGAAGAACAGCGCGCGCTAGCGCGCGACCGCGTGCGAGGAACAGCGCGCGCGGGAAAGCTCTGAAGGAGTTGGAAGTCATGGCCCCAGTCGCCATGCGTATGGCCGCGTCCTCACTCGCGGACGTCAGTCCCGTACCGTTCTGGCTGGACGACCCCGGCAGGCCGGCGGCGCTGCCCCCGCTCACCGGCGACGAGCACTGCGACCTCGTCGTCGTCGGCGGCGGCTACAGCGGACTGTGGACCGCGCTGATCGCCAAGGAGCGCGACCCACGGCGGGACGTCGTCCTGATCGAGGGGCGCGAGGTGGGCTGGGCCGCCTCGGGCCGCAACGGCGGCTTCTGCGCCGCCTCCCTCACCCACGGCCTGCCCAACGGCCTGGAACGGTGGCCGGACGAGATCGAGAAGCTGGAGGAGATGGGCGCGCGGAACCTCGACGCCATCGAGAGCGCCGTCGCCCGCCACTCCATCGACTGCGAGTTCGAACGCACCGGTGAGATCGACATCGCCACCGAACCGCACCAACTGGAGGAACTCCACGAGTGGCACGCGGAGGCCGAGAGGCTCGGCTTCACCGGGCTGGAGTTCCTGGACCGGGACGCGCTGCGGGCCGAGGTCGACTCGCCCACCTTCCTGGGCGGGCTCTGGGACCGGGACGGGGTGGCCATGCTGCACCCGGCCAAGCTGGTGTGGGGCCTGAAGCGGGCCTGTCTCGACCTGGGCGTGCGGATCTACGAGAACACCCGGGGCGTCGACCTTGCCCAGGCCGCCGGCGGCATGGCGGTCCGCACGCCGCACGGCAGGGTCCTCGCCCGCCATGTGGCGCTCGGGACGAACGTCTTCCCGTCGCTGGTCAGGCGGGTGCGCCCGTACACCGTGCCGGTCTACGACTACGCGCTGATGACCGAACCGCTCAGCGAGGAGCAACTCGGCTCGATCGGGTGGCGGAACCGGCAGGGCCTGGGCGACAGCGCCAACCAGTTCCACTACTTCCGGCTGTCGGCCGACAACCGGATCCTGTGGGGCGGCTACGACGCCATCTACCCCTACGGGGGCAGGCTGAGCGCCGCGCTGGACCAGCGCCCCGAGACCTTCCACAAGCTCGCGGGCCAGTTCTTCGGGTGCTTCCCGCAACTGGAGGGGGTCCGGTTCAGTCACGCCTGGGGCGGGGCCATCGACACCTGCTCCCGGTTCTCCGCGTTCTTCGGCACCGCGCACCGCGGCCGGGTCGCCTACGCCGCCGGATACACCGGACTCGGCGTCGGGGCCACCCGGTTCGGCGCCGAGGTCATGCTCGATCTGCTGGCGGGCGAACGGAACGAGCGGACCGAACTGGAGATGGTCCGCCGCAAGCCGCTGCCGTTCCCGCCGGAGCCGTTCGCCTGGACCGGGATCGAACTCACCAAGAGGTCCCTGGCCAGGGCGGACGACAACGGCGGGCACCGCAACCTGTGGTTGCGGACCATGGACCGGCTGGGGCTCGGCTTCGACAGTTGAGGGGCCGTCCTGCCGACGTGACCCACCTCACTACCAATGAGTAACAAACTCGCGTAAGAGTGCGGCGCCAACCCTCTCTCCCCGTGTGGACGTACCGGCGAAACGGAGCCGGTGGACACGGAATGGAGGCTGGTCATGACCAGCGGCGCGGGGGCAAGGGCGGCGGTCGAGTGGCTCGCATCGGCGGCACCCGACCCGGACGCCTGCCGGTGGGAGTGGGAGCGCGGTCCCAGGGGGATCGCGCTCCTTCCCGCGGGCAGGCGCTGGGACGTACTGATTCTTCCGGGGGAGCTGGGGCATCCCACGCTCGATGTGCTCACCCGTCTCGTCGACCGGCCCGGCCCGGTCCTCTCCGATTTCGGTGACGCCCGGATGGGCTTCTTCGTGCCGCCGGGCACCGCCGGCCGCTGGGTCGGCACCGGTGTGCGGGGGGTCGGCCGGGGGGCCTGGATCGTCGTGCCGCATCCGGGGCGGCGGGCCGTCGTCGGCGGGGTGCGCTGGCTCATCCCGCCGGACGGCACGGGGACGCTCAACGACGCGGCGCTGCTGGAACTCGCCATGCACGAGGCGGCGGCCGTCAGGGCCGAGGGGGGCGGCGACTGACGGGGGCGGAGGGCGGATCCACGGCCGGGGAGGGGGTGCGGGGGCAGGGGGCGTTATGGGGACGAATCGAGCGGGCGGCGGTGCTCCGGCGTGGTCGGCGTGATGCCAGAGGTCTTGACAACCTGATTGGTCTGGACCATGTTGTGGCCGCCGCACTCAATTCCCCCCTGTACGGAGGCCGTTGTGGAACGCACGGGACCCCCTGCCCGATTTACCGGACTTCTGGCCGTTTTCTCGGCCGCCCTCCTCGCCGCGGGCGGCCTCGCCGCCACCGCCCCGTCGGCCGCCGCCGCCGACGCGGACCTCGCGCGCAACGGAGGCTTCGAGGCGGGACTGGACGGCTGGAGCTGTACCGGCGGCAGCGGAGCGGTCGTCAGCACACCCGTCCACAGCGGCACTTCGGCGCTCAGGGCGACCCCGTCCGGCGGCGACAACGCCACCTGCTCCCAGACCGTCACGGTCAAGCCGGACTCCACGTACACGCTGAGCGCCTGGGTGCAGGGGAGCTACGTCTACCTCGGCGCGACCGGCACCGGCACCACCGACGTGTCCACCTGGACGCAGTCGGCGGCCGACTGGAAGCAGCTCACCACCACGTTCAGGACCGGGCCGTCCACCACCTCGGTGTCCGTCCAGACCCACGGCTGGTACGGCACCCCCGCCTACTACGCCGACGACCTCACCCTGGTCGGCCCCGGCGGCGCCCCCGTCGAACTGCCCGCCGCCCCCACCGGGCTGAAGGCCGGCACGGCCACCGCCTCCTCGGTCGACCTCTCCTGGACCGGCTCCGCCGGCGCCACCGGCTACAACGTCTACCGGGGCGGCACCAAGGTCCTCTCCGCCACCGGAACCTCCGCCACCGTGAGCGGGCTGACCGCGTCGACCGCGTACAGCTTCCAGGTGGCCGCGACCAACTCCGCGGGCGAGTCCGCGAAGTCCGCCGCCGTCCAGGCGACCACCGCGGCGGGCGGCGGAGGCGGGGGCGGCGGCAAGCTGCCCGCCCACGCGCTCGTCGGCTATCTGCACGCCAGCTTCGCCAACGGCTCCGGCTACACCCGGATGGCGGACGTGCCCGACTCCTGGGACGTCATCGACCTGGCCTTCGGCGAGCCGACCTCGGTCACCTCGGGCGACATCCGCTTCTCGCTCTGCCCGGTCACCGAGTGCCCGAACGTCGAGTCCGTCGCCGAGTTCAAGGCCGCCATCAAGGCCAAGCAGGCAGCGGGCAAGAAGGTGCTGATCTCCATCGGCGGCCAGAACGGCCAGGTGCAGCTCACCACCGCCGCCGCCCGCGACACCTTCGTCTCCTCGGTCAGCAAGATCATCGACGAGTACGGTCTGGACGGCCTCGACATCGACTTCGAGGGCCACTCGCTCTCGCTGAACACCGGGGACACCGACTTCCGGAACCCGACCACCCCGGTCGTCGTCAACCTGATCTCCGCGGTGAAGACCCTCAAGGCCAAGTACGGCGAGAAGTTCGTCCTCACCATGGCCCCCGAGACCTTCTTCGTCCAGCTCGGCTACCAGTACTACGGTTCGGGCCCCTGGGGCGGACAGGACCCGCGCGCCGGCGCCTACCTGCCGGTCATCCACGCGCTGCGGGACGACCTGACCCTGCTGCACGTCCAGGACTACAACTCGGGCTCGATCATGGGCCTGGACAACCAGTACCACTCGATGGGCGGCGCGGACTTCCACATCGCCATGACCGACATGATGCTCACCGGGTTCCCGGTCGCCGGTGACCAGACCAAGGTCTTCCCCGCGCTCCGCCCCGACCAGGTCGCCATCGGGCTTCCCGCGTCCACCCAGGCGGGCAACGGCCACACCTCGCCCGCCGAGGTCACCAAGGCGCTCAACTGCCTCACGAAGAAGACCGACTGCGGCTCCTACGCCACCCACGGCACCTGGCCCGACCTGCGCGGCCTGATGACGTGGTCGATCAACTGGGACCGCTTCAACAACGGGGAGTTCTCGAAGAACTTCGACGCCTACTTCGGGCGCTGACAGGTCCGCGGACCCCCGGCGCGGCGGCCGGCCCCGTGCCGAGCCGCAGGGACAGGAGCAGCAGCCCGCACAGGAACCAGCTGCCCAGCACGTCCAGCGGCCAGTGGTAGCCGCGCAGCACCAGACCGATGCCCGTCCCCGCCGTCACCGAGACGGCGGCGACGGGCATCATCCATGTCCGCCGCGGATACCGCCAGGTCAGCAGAGCCGCGGCGCCGTACGCCACCGCGGCCGTCGCCGCGTGGCCCGAGGGGTAGTAGCCGGTGGCATCGGTCAGCGGACCCGGGCGGGCGATCACGTGCTTCAGCGGGACCACCAGCAGCGGCACCGCGGCCATGGCGAGGGCCGCGGACAGCGGCGCGCGTCGCTGTCCGCGCACCAGCGCCCACCCGATCGCGCAGCCCAGCACCGGCAGCGCGACCTGCGTGTTGCCGAGATCGGCGAGGAATTCGGTGAGCCGGACCGGACCGTGCCCGACGACGGCGCGCGCGACCCGCTCGTCCGCCCGGCGCAGCGGTCCGTCGGCCACCACCTGCCAGGTGGTCAGCGCGAGGAGCGCCAAGAGGGCGCAGAGGGCGGGAACGAGAAGGGCCGGCCGCCCGGGAACAGGGGGGGAGGTTCCGGGGCGGCCGGTCGGACCGGTTTGCCGCGCGCCCCGGGGGGTGTGGGGCGAGCGGCCATCCGATCGGTGAGGAGGTCCGGAACCGAAGGTCCCGGGGATGTGCGCGAAGGCACGGCCGACACGGTGCCGGGGAAGCACCGGACCGGCGTCGCCGGCAGTCCCCTGCGGGCGGGGTGTCTCTCTCATCTGCGAAAACCGTACGACAGTCACGGGGGGACCGACAGGCGGAAACGGATCCCGCCATCGGCCCCCCACACCTTCTTCACAGGGCGACACGTCGCCCCCCGGTATCCCGCCGAGGACGGCCCGCGCCCCCACCGGGCACGGGCGCGAACCGTGTCCGGTGGGGACGGCGCCCGGCCGGGATCAGAGCGTGGCGAAGCCCTGCTCGATGACGTCGAGCGCCTCGTTCAGCAGGTCCTCGCCGATCACCAGCGGCGGCAGGAAGCGCAGGACGTTGCCGTACGTGCCGCAGGTGAGGACGAGCACGCCCTCCGCGTGGCAGGCCTTGGCGAGCTTCGCGGCGGCCTCCGGGTCCGGGTCCTTGGAACCGGACTTCACCAGCTCGATCGCGATCATCGCGCCGCGGCCCCGGATGTCACCGATGACGTCACCGTTCGGCAGCTTCGCCCGCATCTCGGCGAGGCGCCCCTTCATGACCTCTTCGATGCGCTTCGCCTTCCCGTTCAGGTCCAGCTCGCGCATCGTCTCGATGGCACCGAGCGCACCCGCGCACGCCACCGGGTTCCCGCCGTACGTGCCGCCGAGGCCGCCGGAGTGGGCGGCGTCCATGATCTCGGCGCGGCCCGTCACGGCGGACAGCGGCAGACCGCCCGCGATGCCCTTGGCGGTGGTGATCAGGTCCGGGACGATGCCCTCGTCCTCGCAGGCGAACCACTGGCCGGTGCGGCAGAAGCCGGACTGGATCTCGTCGGCGACGAAGACGATGCCGTTCTCCTTGGCGAACTTGGCGATCGCCGGGAGGAAGCCCTTGGCCGGCTCGATGAAGCCGCCCTCGCCGAGCACCGGCTCGATGATGATCGCGGCGACGTTCTGGGCACCGATCTGCTTGGTGATCTGCTCGATCGCCTGGGCGGACGCCTCGGCCCCGGCGTTCTCGGCACCGGTCGGCCAGCGGTAGCCGTACGCCACCGGCACCCGGTGGACATCGGGGGCGAACGGGCCGAAGCCCTGCTTGTACGGCATGTTCTTCGCGGTCAGCGCCATCGTGAGGTTGGTGCGGCCGTGGTAGCCGTGGTCGAAGACGACGACCGCGGTGCGCTTGGTGTAGGAGCGGGCGATCTTCACCGCGTTCTCGACAGCCTCGGCGCCCGAGTTGAACAGCGCGGACTTCTTGGCGTGGTCGCCCGGCGTCAGCTCGGCCAGCTTCTCGCAGACCTCGACGTACCCCTCGTACGGCGTGACCATGAAACAGGTGTGGGTGAAGTCGGCGAGCTGCGCGGAGGCGCGGCGCACGACGGCCTCGGCGGAGGCGCCGACCGACGTGACGGCGATGCCGGAACCGAGGTCGATCAGACGGTTGCCGTCCACGTCCTCGATGATCCCGCCGTCGGCACGGGCGGCGAAGACCGGCAGGGTGGAGCCCACGCCCGCGGCCACCGTCGCGGTACGGCGGGCCTGAAGCTCCACCGACTTCGGGCCGGGAATGGCGGTGACGAGGCGACGCTCCTGCGGGAGAGAGGTCATGCGGGGCTCCTGTGGGGTGTTTCGGACGCTTCTCTTCCTGCAGGCTAGGGCCGGGTCCGGGGGTCCGGCATGTTCCGTTCGGGAGTGGTGAGCCGGCGGGGTTGTCCGCCGCGGACATAGCGAGGGGGCGCCGCACGGCGGGGAGCGCGGGTGCCCGGGGCTCCCGTACCCGGCCCCGATCCGGGGAGCCTTGCCGAACTCGCCCCGCGCGCGCACTAGATTGACCGGGGCAGCGGACGGATCCGGCCGGTCAGGGGGCAACGGTTCATGACGAGCGACGACGCGCACGGTGTGCGTGGTACGAGCGGTACGGAGCGGGAGGGCGGCGGCCGTCCCGAGGCACCCCGCCGCCCGGTGCCGCGCCCGGCGGGCCCGCCGCCCGCCGCCCCGCCGATGCCGGTCGGCTCCCCCCGGACCGCACCGCCGCCGGGGCCCGCCGCCCATCCCGGGACGGGGCCGTCGATCGCGGAGTGGCTGAACACGGTCCGGCCCGCGGCGGCCCCGGGCGTCTGGCGCTACGGACACGTGCCGCGCCCCGCCGAGAAGCCGCCGCGCCCCTCCCTCCTCGGACCGTTGATCGCCCTGGCGCTCTGGCTGCTGCTCTGGGTGCTGCTGTCGGACTTCCGCATCCCCTACGTCAAGGTGCCCCTGGTGGCGATCACGCCGGGGGACTGGTGGGTGTTCGAGACGCTTCGGGCGGGCTACGCCCCGGCCGCCGCCTACAGCATCGAGACGCTCTACTACCAGGCGCTGGTGCTGATCGCGGGACTGTGGGCCGCCCGCGTCGGGAACTGGGCCGGGCTCTTCCGGTACTGGGCGGGCCCCCGCCCCGACCGCGCCCGTCTGGTGCTCTCGGGCGTCGCCGCCCTGCTCGCCCTGTGGCTGGTGTGGAGCTACCGGGTGCCGTTGGTGGACGTCCTCGTGTATGCCATGGAGGACTGGCTGATGAGCGGGAACAGGGCCCTGACGACCCTGGCCGGCTACGTCTCGTACGCGCTTCCCGGCATCCTCGTCGTGTGGCCCATCGCCCGGGTGGGACGGTGGAGCACCGCCCTGCGGGGCCTGCGGGCACGGCGCGCCGCCGCGCGTCCGCAGGACGCGCCGGGCCCGCGGGCCACGACCGGGACGGACGCGGCCCACTGGCCGCGGCTGCGCGCCGCGGGCCTCACCGACGCGGCGCAGGTGCTCACCTCCGCCGTGGGCGCCGGGCGGATGAACGATGTCGACTGCGCCCGCGTGACCCACGCCTGGTCGCGGGCCCGCGACCGCCACGACGGCACGGCGTCCTTCGGCGAGACGGTGGTGCGCCGGGGGGCCGACGCCTTCCTGCACCCCTCGGGACACCGGGACCTCCCCCTGCGGACCGCCCGCCACGACCTGCTGGCCGGCCAGGTCCGCATCGGCGACTGCCCGGACGACGCGCGCAACCCGTATCCGCGCCGGGGCTCCGGGGTGGCCCTGGACCCCGCCGTCCTGGGCGCGTCCCTGCTGGCGGTCGGCCCGCCCGGCGCGGGCAAGACCGCCCGGCTGGTGCGTCCGGTCGTCGAGAGCCTGGCGCTCCAGGCGCTGACCGGCCGCACCGCGGTGCTCGCCGTGGGCGCCGCCGGGACGCCCCTGGGCCCCGACGACGCCTACGACGTCGTGGTGAAGGTCGGCGATCCGACATCCGTCCACGACCTCGACCTGTACGGGGGATCGACCGACCCCGACGAGGCCGCCGCCGTCCTCGCGGAAGGACTGGCCGGAGACGTTCCCGGCCTGGACGGCCGCCGGGCGGCCCTGGTCCTGGCGCAACTGCTCGGCCCCTACCGCGCCGTCCACGGACACTTCCCGGCGGTGCCGGTCCTGCGGGAACTGCTGGCCGGGGACGAGTCGGCCCTCGGCGGACTGCGGCGTGCGCTGGAGGCGGGCGGCCACGCGGCCATGCTCCGCGAGCTGGACGCCCGGACCCGGCAACCGGGTGGCGCGGGGGACCCCGCGCCGGTGCTGGCCGACCGGGTCGCCCTCCTCGACCGGCCCGCGTTCGCCGGGTTCTTCGCCACCGGCGAGGACGCCCGCCCCTTCTCCCCGCGCTCCCTCGGCCAGCACCCGCTCCGGGCCAGGATCGACCTGCCGGAGCGCGCCCACGCCGGCGCGTCCCGGGTGCTGGCCCGCCTCGTCCTCGCACAGTTCAACGCGGTCGCCGCGGCCCGCGCCGACCGGTCGGTCTTCGCCTGTCTGGTGCTGGACGACGCGACGCACACGGTCACCGCCGAGACCGTCCAGGGGCTCAGGCGGCTCAGGTCGGTGAACGCCGGCGCGGTACTGGCCCTGCGCACCATCGACGACGTCCCCGAGGCGCTGCACGCCGCCCTGCTGGGCGCGGTCGGCTGCGGCATGATCTTCTCCGGCGTCACCACCTGGGACGGCAAGCGGTTCTCCGAGACCTGGGGCAAGGAATGGGTCTCCGTCCGCGAGGTGGCCCAGCACGGGGTCTTCGCCGACCAGCCGTTCACCCGCGCCATGCACGCCCTGCGCAAGCTCGCCACCGGCAAGGCGGTCACCGTCGACGCCGTCACCGTGCGCCAGGTGGAACGCGAACGCTGGTCGGCCTCCGCGCTGGCCTACGAGCTGCCCGCCGGGCACGCGGTCCTCTCCCTGACCACGGTCGACGGCGAGCACGCGCCGCCGCTGCTGGTGCGACTGGGGGACTGAGCGGCGAGGGACCGGGAGGGGCGAGCGGTCGCGACGGACTCTGCCGTCCTGGCAGAATCGAGGGGAGCCGTTCATACGGGACGGCGAAAAACGACTTCCCGAGGTCCCTCGCTCCCCATGCCTCCCACTCTCGCCTCGCTCGTCCAGCATTCGGCGCTCAGACTCACCGTGCGCGCGGGGGCGGACCGGCTCGACACACCCGTCCGCTGGGCCCACGCCAGCGAGCTGACCGATCCGGTCCCGTACATGGAGGGCGGCGAGTTCCTGCTCGTCACCGCCACCAACCTGGACGCCGAGAACCCCGAGGCGATGCGGCGCTACGCGCGACGGCTGGCCGGGGCCGGAGTCGTCGGCCTGGGCTTCGCCGTCGGCGTCAACTACGACGAGGTGCCGCGGGCGCTGATCGACGCGGCCGAGGAGGTGGGGCTGCCGCTCCTCGAAGTGCCGCGCCGCACCCCGTTCATCGCCATCGCCAAGGCAGTCTCGTCGGCGATCGCCGCCGAGCAGTACCAGGCGGTGACGGCGGGGTTCGCGGCCCAGCGGGAGCTGACGAAGGCCGCGCTGGCGGGCGACGGACCCGGCGAACTGCTCGGCCGGCTCGCCGCGCACGTCGACGGCTGGGCGGCCCTGTACGACGCCTCCGGCGCGGTCGTCGCCGCCGCGCCCGAGTGGGCCGCCCGCCGGGCCGCCCGGCTCACCCCCGACGTGGAACGGCTGCGGGAACGCCCCGCCCCGGCGAGCGTCGTCGTCGGCGGCACCGACGACCGGGTCGAGCTCCAGTCCCTGGGCACCGGCCGCCGGGTCCGGGGCGCCCTCGCCGTCGGCACCGGCGCGGCACTCGGCACCGCCGAGCGGTACGCGGTGCACTCGGCGGTCGCCCTGCTGACCCTCACCACCGCCCGCTCCCGCTCCCTCCAGGGCGCCGAACAACGGCTGGGCGCGGCCGTGCTGCGGATGCTGCTCGCCGGACAGCCCGATCACGCCAGGGCCGTCGCCGGAGACCTGTACGGGGACCTGCTCGACGCCCCGTTCCGGCTGGTCATCGCCGAGGCCGACGCCCCCGCGACCACGGCGTCGCTGGGCGAGACGATGGAGGCCGCGGCCTTCCGGACCGGCGAGACCCTGCTGGCCGTCCCCGAGGGCGGACGGCTCGTCGCCCTCGCGGCGGACGGGGGAGCGGTGGTCGCCGCCTGCGCGGCGTACGCGGAGGCGCAGGAGGCCCGGGAGGCCCGGCCGCCGGGCGAACCGGCCGCGGCCCGGGAGGACCCGGTGGTCGTGGGCCTGTCCGCACCGGCAGGCCCGATCGCCGTGGCCGCCGCGTACAAGCAGGCCGACCAGGCGCTGTCGGTCGCGCGGCGCCGGGGCAGGGCCCTGGTGGAGCACGAGGAACTCGTCGCGGGCTCGGTGCTGCCCCTGCTCGCGGACGACGCGGTCCGCGCCTTCGCGGACGGCATGCTCCGGGCCCTGCGCGAGCACGACGCCAAGGGCCGGGGCGATCTGGTCGCCTCGCTGCGCGCCTGGCTCTCCCACCACGGCCAGTGGGACGCCGCCGCCGCCGAACTGGGCGTGCACCGCCACACCCTGCGCTACCGGATGCGCCGGGTGGAGGAGATCCTGGGCCGCTCGCTCGACGACCCGGACGCCAGGATGGAGCTGTGGCTGGCGCTGAAGGCCACGAGCACGCAGCCGGAGCCGGAGGCGTAACCGTCCGCCGGGCCGGGACCCGGCACGCCCCGCCGGGCCCGTCCCGGCCGACGGTTCGACGCCCCGGCCCGCGGGCATCGGTCCACGCGGTGGCACGGGCGTCCGCCCGCGGGCCGCGGTTCACGGGTCGGCGCCCGCGAGGCACACCCACGTGTCCGACAATCCGGCGCAACCCCGCGCCCCACTGCTCCACGCCGGACAAACGCCGGCACGTCCGCACGGCCCTACGGTGGGGGGCAGCACACCCCACGACTCCGAAGGGCCGGAACCTCCATGACTTCCACCCACGCCTTCTGGCTCGCCGGCCGCCCGGCCACCGGTGAGGACAGCTTCGACGTCACCAACCCGTATGACGGCCGTCTCGTCGGCACCGTCAGCGTGCCGACCGACGCGCAGATCGAGGAGGCCGTCGCGGCCGCGCACGCCGTGCGCGAGGAGTTCGCCGCGACCCCGGCCCACGTCCGGGCCGCCGCGCTCGACCACGTCGTACGACGGCTCGTGGAGCGGACCGAGGAGATCGCCCAGCTGATCTCCGCCGAGAACGGCAAGCCGATCAAGTGGGCGCGCGGCGAGGTCGGCCGCGCCGTCTCCGTGTTCCGGTTCGCCTCCGAGGAGGCCCGTCGCTTCAACGGCGGCGACGCCCAGCGCCTCGACACCGACGCCGGCGGCACCGGCCGCCTCGGCCTGACCCGTCGCTTCCCGCGCGGCACGGTCCTCGGCATCGCCCCGTTCAACTTCCCGCTGAACCTGAGCGCGCACAAGGTCGCCCCGGCCATCGCCGTCGGTGCCCCGATCATCCTGAAGCCCGCCCCGGCCACCCCGATCTCGTCGCTGATCCTGGGTGAGCTGCTGGCCGAGACCGACCTGCCGGCCGGATCGTGGTCCGTGCTGACCGTCCCCAACGACCGGATGCCCGCCCTGGTCCAGGACGAGCGCCTGCCGGTCATCTCCTTCACCGGTTCCGGCCCGGTCGGCTACTCGATCCTGGAGTCCGTGCCGCGCAAGCACTGCACCCTGGAGCTCGGCGGCAACGGCGCCGCGGTCGTCCTCGGCGACTACGCCTCCGAGGAGGACCTGGACTGGGCAGCGAACCGCATCGCGACCTTCTCCAACTACCAGGGCGGCCAGTCCTGCATCTCGGTGCAGCGGGTCATCGCGGACGCCTCGGTGTACGACCGGCTCGTCCCGAAGATCGTCGCGGCCGTCGAGGCCCAGGTCACCGGCGACCCGTCCGACGCCGCCACCGACGTCGGCCCGCTGGTCAGCGAGGACGCCGCCAAGCGCGTCGAGTCCTGGGTCGACGAGGCCGTGCGGGCCGGCGCCCGGCTGCTCACCGGCGGCGAGCGGGACGGTGCCACCTACGCGCCGACCGTGCTCACCGAGCTCCCGGACGGCGTCACCCTCTCCTGCGAGGAGGTCTTCGGCCCGGTGCTCTCGGTGCAGAAGACCGACGGCGAGGCCGAGGCGTTCGCCGCCGTCAACTCCTCCAAGTACGGACTCCAGGCCGGCGTGTTCACGCACGATCTGCAGACCGCCTTCCGCGCCCACCGCGCCCTGGAGGTCGGCGGCGTGATCATCGGCGACGTCCCGTCCTACCGCGCCGACCAGATGCCGTACGGCGGCGCCAAGCAGTCCGGCGTCGGCCGCGAGGGCGTCCGCTACGCCATGGACGACTACACCTACGAGCGCGTGCTGGTCCTCACCGGCCTCGCCCTGTAGCTCCGGGACCGGGACCGCGGGATCCGCGACCGGCGCCGAAGAGCGCCGGTCCCGGACCGGGACGGTCCACCGACGCCGCCCGCGATCCGCCTGGACAGCATCGGCGGGCGGAGGCGAGGACGGCGTGTGCTCACTGTGCGGGAGCACACGCCGTCCTCGTGCGTTCGCGCGCACTCCGTCGCGCACGGCCGGAGCACCCTGTCACCACGGGGCCGACCAGTGGAGTGGCGGCGCGGTGGCCCCGACCCGATCGCCGCCCGGGGATGGTGGCAGGTGCGCGGATCGGGTACATCAGGACATAGGGCACCGGTCGGCACGGTGCGGAGGGCATCCGTCTCGCCCCTCACCGCCCCGGCCGCGCCCGTCCACCCCGCACCGCGGCGAAATGAGTTCCTCATGTCCGCCCCATCCGCATCGAAGAACACCCCCACGGTCACCGAGCGCGAAGCGCGCCGCGTGGCCGAGGCAGCCCGCGAACAGGACTGGCACAAGCCCAGCTTCGCCAAGGAACTCTTCCTCGGGCGCTTCCGGCTCGACCTGATCCACCCGCACCCGATGCCCTCCGCGGACGACACGCGGCGCGGCGAGGCGTTCCTCGCCCGGCTGCGCGACTTCTGCGAGACCCGGGTCGACGGCGCCCTGATCGAACGCGAGGCGCGGATCCCCGACGAGGTGATCGAGGGGCTCAAGGAACTCGGCGCCCTCGGGATGAAGATCGACCCCGCGTACGGCGGTCTCGGCCTCACCCAGGTCCACTACAACAGGGCTCTCGCCCTGGTCGGCTCCGTCAGCCCCGCGACCGGCGCGCTGCTCTCCGCCCACCAGTCGATCGGGGTGCCGCAGCCGCTGAAGCTCTTCGGCAGCCAGGAGCAGAAGGAGACCTTCCTGCCCCGGCTGGCGAGCACCGACATCTCGGCGTTCCTGCTCACCGAACCGGACGTCGGCTCCGACCCGGCCCGGCTCGCCACCTCGGCGGTCCCGGACGGCGAGGACTACGTCCTGGACGGCGTGAAGCTGTGGACGACCAACGGCGTCGTCGCCGATCTGCTC
Organism: Streptomyces sp. NPDC014734; assembly: GCF_043083325.1. NCBI lineage: Bacteria > Bacillati > Actinomycetota > Actinomycetes > Kitasatosporales > Streptomycetaceae > Streptomyces > Streptomyces sp. NPDC014734. Next base: position 20,408 of record NZ_JBIBYN010000032.1, read on the forward strand.
GTGGTGATGGCCCGCGTCCCGGCGTCCGAGGGCCACCGGGGCGGCATCACCGCCTTCGTCGTCGAGGCGGACTCCCCGGGCATCACCGTCGAGCACCGCAACGCCTTCATGGGCCTGCGCGGCATCGAGAACGGCGTCACCCGCTTCCACCGCGTCCGGGTCCCGGCCGCGAACCGCATCGGCCCCGAGGGCACCGGGCTCAGGATCGCCCTCACCACGCTCAACACCGGACGGCTCTCGCTGCCCGCGATGTGCGTCGGCGCCGGGAAGTGGTGCCTGAAGATCGCCCGCGAATGGTCCGGGGTGCGCGAGCAGTGGGGCCGGCCGGTCGGCCGCCACGAGGCCGTCGGCGCCAAGATCTCCTTCATCGCCGCGACCACCTTCGCCCTGGAGGCGATGGTCGAACTCGCCTCCCAGATGGCGGACGAGCAGCGCAACGACATCCGGATCGAGGCCGCCCTCGCCAAGCTGTACGGCTCCGAGATGGGCTGTCTGATGGCCGACGAACTCGTCCAGATCCGCGGCGGCAGGGGCTACGAGACCGCCGCGTCCCTCGCCGCCCGCGGCGAACGGGCCGTCCCCGCCGAACAGCTCCTGCGCGACCTGCGGATCAACCGGATCTTCGAGGGCTCCACCGAGATCATGCACCTGCTGATCGCCCGGGAGGCCGTCGACGCCCATCTGAAGGTCGCCGGGGACATCATCGACCCCGACAAACCCCTGAACGCCAAGGCGCGGGCAGGCGCGAACGCGGCAGGCTTCTACGCCCGCTGGCTGCCCCGCCTCGTCGCCGGACCCGGACAACTGCCCGGCACCTACAAGGAGTTCGACCACCCCGGGCATCCCGATCTGTCCCCGCACCTGCGCCACGTGGAACGCTGCTCCCGCAAGCTCGCCCGCTCCACCTTCTACGCCATGTCGCGCTGGCAGGGCCGGATGGAGACCAAGCAGAACTTCCTCGGCAGGATCGTCGACATCGGCGCGGAACTCTTCGCGACGAGCGCCGCCTGCGTCCGCGCCGAACTGCTGCGCTCCTCCGGCGACCACGGCCGCGAGGCGTACCGGCTCGCCGACACCTTCTGCCGCCAGTCCCGCGTCCGGACCGAGGAACTCTTCACCCGCCTGTGGTCCAACACCGACGAGCAGGACCGGCGCATGGCCGACGGCGTCCTCTCCGGCGCGTACACCTGGCTGGAGGAGGGCGTCCTCGACCCGAGCGGCGACGGCCCGTGGATCGCCGACGCCACCCCGGGGCCGTCCGCCCGGGACAACGTCCGCCGCCCCGTCCGCTGACCGGCCCGCCCACCGGACCCGACGGTTCCGGACGGGCGGGGGGACGCCCTGTCCACACCCACAGCCGAAGCGGCAACAATGGGGGGCATGAGCGACAGCCCTGCCCCCCTCGCCGACCCGCACCTCGTCCACGACGCAGCGGAAGGCCGCCGGGATCTCGTCATCCTCGGCTCCACCGGTTCCGTCGGCACCCAGGCCATCGACCTGGTGCTGCGCCACCCCGACCGCTTCCGCGTCACCGGGCTCGCCGCCGCGGGCGGCCGGGTCGGCCTCCTCGCCGAGCAGGCGCGACAGTTGCGGGTGCGCACGGTCGCCGTCTCCTCGCAGGACGCCGTACCGGCGCTGCGGGAGGCCCTGCGCGCGCGGTACGGGGCGGGCGAACCGCTTCCCGAGATCCTCGCCGGACCCGAGGCCGCCACCCAGCTCGCCGCCTCCGACTGCCACACCGTGCTCAACGGCATCACCGGTTCCATCGGGCTCGCGCCCACGCTCGCCGCGCTCGGAGCCGGCCGCACGCTCGCCCTCGCCAACAAGGAGTCGCTGATCGTCGGCGGTCCGCTGGTGAAGGAGCTGGCCGAGCCCGGCCAGATCATCCCGGTCGACTCCGAGCACGCCGCCCTCTTCCAGGCGCTCGGCGCGGGCACCCGCGCCGACGTGCGCAAGCTCGTCGTCACGGCCTCCGGCGGCCCCTTCCGCGGGCGCACCCGGGACGAACTCGTCGGCGTCACCCGCGAGGAAGCCCTCGCCCACCCGACCTGGGCCATGGGTCCGGTCATCACGATCAACTCCGCCACCCTGGTCAACAAGGGGCTGGAGGTCATCGAGGCGCACCTCCTCTACGACATCCCGTTCGACCGCATCGAGGTCGTGGTCCACCCCCAGTCCTACGTCCACTCCATGGTGGAGTTCACCGACGGTTCCACGCTGGCCCAGGCCACGCCCCCGGACATGCGGGGCCCGATCGCCATCGGCATCGGCTGGCCCCGGCGGGTCCCGGACGCCGCGCCCGCCTTCGACTGGTCGAAGGCGTCGAGCTGGGAGTTCTTCCCGCTCGACGACGAGGCGTTCCCGTCCGTGGGACTGGCCCGGCACGTGGGCACGCTCGGCGCCACCGCCCCCGCCGTCTTCAACGCCGCGAACGAGGAATGCGTCGACGCGTTCTTGTCGGGACGGCTGCCGTTCACCGGCATCATGGATACGGTCACGGCGGTGGTGGCCGAACACGGCACCCCCGCCACGGGAACTTCGCTCACGGTCGCAGACGTCCTGGAAGCGGAGACCTGGGCACGCGCCCGGGCCCGTGAACTCTCGGCGAAAGCGACAGCGGAGGCGCGCGCATGAGCATTTCGACGGTCCTGCTGACGATTCTCGGCATCGCCGTCTTCGTCATCGGCCTGCTGTTCTCGATCGCCTGGCACGAGCTCGGCCACCTGTCGACGGCGAAGCTCTTCGGCATTCGCGTCCCCCAGTACATGGTCGGCTTCGGCCCGACGATCTGGTCGCGGAAGAAGGGCGACACCGAGTACGGCATCAAGGCCATCCCGGCCGGCGGTTACATCCGCATGATCGGGATGTTCCCGCCCGGTCCGGACGGGCGGCTGGAGGCGCGGTCCACGTCCCCGTGGCGCGGCATGATCGAGGACGCCAGGTCCGCCGCCTTCGAAGAACTCGAACCCGGTGACGAGAAGCGCCTCTTCTACACGCGCAAGCCGTGGAAGCGCGTCATCGTGATGTTCGCCGGACCGTTCATGAACCTGGTCCTCGCCGTCGCGATCTTCCTCGGCGTGGCGATGACCTTCGGATTCCAGACCCAGACCACCGAGGTCGCCGGCGTCCAGCAGTGCGTCATCCCGCAGAGCGAGAACCGCGACGCCTGCGAGAAGGCCGACGCCGTCTCGCCCGCGCAGGCCGCCGGGCTGAAGAAGGGCGACCGGATCGTCGCCTTCGACGGCCGGAAGGTCGACGACTGGGCCACGCTCTCCGAGCGGATCCGCGAGACCATCGGTCCGGCCACCCTCACCGTCGAGCGCGACGGTCGGGAGCAGACCCTGCACGCCGTGCTCCAGAAGAACACGGTGGCCGCGAAGGACTCCAAGGGCGAGGTGATCCCCGGCAAGTTCGTCCCGGCCGGCTACCTCGGATTCGCCGCCCGGACCGAGATCGTCCCGCTCTCCTTCGGCGACTCGGTCGTCCGCATGGGAGACATGATCGAGAACGGCGTCGACTCGATCATCGCCCTCCCGTCCAAGATCCCCGACCTGTGGAACGCCGCCTTCGGCGACGGCGAACGCGCCGCCGACTCCCCGGTCGGCGTCGTCGGGGCCGCCCGGATCGGCGGCGAGGTGATGACCCTGGACGTACCGGCGCAGAACCAGATCGCGATGATGCTGTTCCTGCTGGCCGGATTCAACCTCTCGCTGTTCCTCTTCAACATGCTGCCGCTGCTGCCGCTCGACGGCGGGCACATCGCCGGGGCGCTCTGGGAGGCGCTGCGCCGCAACGTGGCACGGGTCTTCCGGCGCCCCGACCCGGGCCCCTTCGACGTGGCCAAGCTGATGCCGGTCGCCTACGTCGTCGCGGGCGTCTTCATCTGCTTCACCCTGCTGGTGCTGGTCGCCGACATCGTGAATCCGGTCAAGATCACCTGAGCGCCGTCGGCGTCCCGGGCAGGTCCGGGGACCGGATCGAGAACCCTGGGTGACGGCCCGGACGCGCACGGTGTGTCCGGGTCGTTGTCGTGCGCGGCACTCCGCGCCGGGGTGTGCCCCGGCGTGCCGCGGGTGCCGTAACCTCGAAGGCCGGAGCCCGCCGATCTCGGGACCTCGATCCACACCTTGGGGATGCTCAGCGCATGACTGCGATTTCTCTCGGAATGCCGTCCGTTCCGACCAAGCTCGCCGACCGCAGGGTCAGCCGCCAGATCCAGGTCGGATCGGTCGCGGTCGGTGGTGACGCGCCGGTGTCGGTGCAGTCGATGACCACGACGCGCACGTCGGACGTGGGCGCGACCCTCCAGCAGATCGCGGAGCTGACGGCGTCCGGCTGCCAGATCGTGCGCGTGGCGTGCCCGACCCAGGACGACGCGGACGCCCTGGAGACGATCGCCCGGAAGTCGCAGATCCCGGTGATCGCCGACATCCACTTCCAGCCGAAGTACGTGTTCGCGGCGATCGACGCGGGCTGCGCCGCGGTACGCGTGAACCCCGGGAACATCAAGAAGTTCGACGACCAGGTCAAGGAGATCGCGCGGGCCGCGAAGGACGCCGGGACCCCCATCCGGATCGGCGTGAACGCGGGCTCGCTGGACGCGCGGCTGCTCAAGAAGTACGGAAAGGCGACCCCCGAGGCGCTGGTGGAGTCGGCGCTGTGGGAGGCGTCGCTCTTCGAGGAGCACGACTTCCGGGACATCAAGATCTCGGTGAAGCACAACGACCCGGTGGTGATGGTCAACGCGTACCGTCAGCTTGCCGCGCAGTGCGACTACCCGCTGCACCTCGGGGTGACCGAGGCGGGACCGGCGTTCCAGGGCACGATCAAGTCGGCGGTCGCCTTCGGCGCGCTGCTGAGCGAGGGCATCGGGGACACGATCCGGGTCTCGCTGTCCGCCCCGCCGGCCGAGGAGGTCAAGGTCGGGCTGCAGATCCTGGAATCCCTCAACCTGAAGCAGCGGCGGCTGGAGATCGTCTCGTGCCCGTCGTGCGGTCGCGCGCAGGTCGACGTGTACAAGCTCGCGGACCAGGTGAGCGCGGGTCTCGACGGCATGACCGTGCCCCTGCGCGTCGCGGTGATGGGCTGCGTCGTCAACGGACCCGGTGAGGCCCGCGAGGCGGACCTGGGCGTCGCCTCCGGCAACGGCAAGGGACAGATCTTCGTGAAGGGCGAGGTCATCAAGACCGTGCCCGAGTCGAAGATCGTCGAGACCTTGATCGAAGAGGCCCTGAAGATCGCCGAACAGATGGAGAAGGACGGCATCATCTCGGGCGAACCCGAGGTCTCCATCAGCTGAATCGGCTGACGCCCCGCCCACCCCCCCGCCCCGCCCGACGATTCCGTCCGGCGGGGCGCGGTCGTCGACGGCCACGTCACGTCCCGCGGCCCCCGTTCCCGGCACGGGCGGCGCCGCACAGCCTCTTTGGGTACAGTGCGGAAATCAGCAGACCGCATGGTGAGGCCCCCTCGTGTTGACGCAGACGACCACCCGGGTCCTCGAACCCAGCGACCTCGGCGCCGCTCTCGCCATTCTGGAGAGCGACCCCGTCGCGAACGCCTTCGTGACGTCCCGGGTCCGGATCGCAGGTCTCGATCCCTGGCGCCTGGGCGGCGAGATGTGGGGCTGGTACGCCGACGGACGGCTGCGCTCGCTGTGCTACTCCGGTGCCAACCTCGTACCCATCTGCGCGACCCCCGAGGCCGTCCGCGCCTTCGCCGACCGTGCCCGCCGGGCCGGCCGCCGCTGCTCCTCGATCGTCGGCCCCGCGGAGCCCACCGCCCTGCTGTGGCAACTCCTCGAACCCGGCTGGGGCCCCGCCCGCGAGGTACGGGCCCACCAGCCGCTCATGATCACCGAGGGCCCGTCCGCGGACGTGGTTCCCGACCCCCTGGTCCGCCGCATCCGCAAGGACGAGATGGACGTCCTGATGCCGGCCTGCGTGGCGATGTTCACCGAGGAGGTCGGCATCTCCCCGCTCGCGGGCGACGGCGGGCTCCTCTACCAGGCGCGCGTCGCCGAACTCATCGGCGCCGGACGCTCCTTCGCCCGCATCGACGACGGCAAGGTCGTCTTCAAGGCGGAGATCGGCGCGGCCACCCCGCAGGCCTGCCAGATCCAGGGGGTCTGGGTCGCCCCGGAACACCGCGGACGCGGTCTCTCCGAGACCGGCATGGCCGCGGTCCTGCGGTACGCGCTCGCCGACGTCGCCCCCGTCGTCAGCCTCTACGTGAACGACTTCAACACCCCGGCGCGCAGGGCGTACGCCAGGGTCGGCTTCCGCGAGACCGGCGCGTTCATGAGCGTGCTGTTCTGACCGGCGGGTCCGCGACGCGCACCGGCCCGACCGGCGCGCCCCGGCCGCGCGGACACCCGGCACGAGGGCGGCGCCCCGTGCCGGCAGGACCCGGCCGTGTCCGCATCGTTCCGTCGTCCGGCCGGAGGCCGCGGCGCGACGGCAGCCCGAAGGCAGCCACCGGTGCCACCCGGCCGTACCGCCCGCCCCACCCGGGCCAGTAGGGTCGGCCCATGGCAGCAGTTCCCGGGGACGGCCCCCGTACCCCCAGCGTCCGGATCGGGCCGATCGACCTCGCCGCGCGCGTGGACGAGGCGCTCGCCGTCCAGGCCATCGCCTTCGGTCTCGGCCCGGAGGAGGTCGAGGTACGCCGCCACATCGTCCTCAGACACCTCGACCACCCGCACGCCCGCGCCCTCGGCGCCACCACCCCCGACGACCGGCTCGTCGGCTTCGTCTACGGCCTGCCGAACGAGCGCGGCCAGTGGTGGTCCACCGTCGTCGAGCCCTACCTGCGGGCCACCGGCTCCGTGCACTGGCTGGACGACTCCTTCGTCGTCACCGAACTGCACGTCCTGCCGGACTTCCAGAACCGCGGCGTCGGCCGCGCACTGATCACCGCCCTCACGGACGCCGTCGACCAGCCGCGTTCCATCCTCTCCGCGATCGACACGGAGAGCCCGGCACGCGGCCTCTACCGCAGTCTCGGCTACCGCGACCTGGCCCGGCAGGTGCTCTTTCCCAGCGCTCCCAAGCCGTACGCGGTGATGGGCGCACCGCTCCCGCTGCTCCGCGGGCGGTAGCCCGGGAACCAATCGATTTCCGCCCACCGGCGCCGCCCGGCTAACCTCCTGCTCATCACCCTTTCCGAGCAGGAGTTCATCATGGCCCAGGTCCAGCGCATGTCCCGATTGATGATCAAGACACTGCGCGACGACCCGGCGGACGCCGAGACGCTCAACCACAAGCTGCTCGTCCGGGCCGGATACGTTCGTCGCACGGCCGCCGGGATCTGGACCTGGCTGCCGCTCGGCAAGAAGGTCCTGGAGAACATCACCCGCGTCGTGCGCGAGGAGATGGACGCCATCGGCGGCCAGGAGGTCCTGCTGCCGGCGTTGCTCCCCAAGGAGTCGTACGAGGCCAGCGGCCGCTACGACGAGTACGGCGACCTGCTCTTCAGGCTCCGGGACCGCAAGGGCGCCGAGTACCTCCTCGGCCCCACCCACGAGGAGATCTTCACCCAGGTCGTCAAGGATCAGATCACGTCCTACAAGGACCTGCCCGTGATCCTCTACCAGATCCAGACCAAGTACCGCGACGAGGCCCGTCCCCGCGCCGGCGTGCTGCGCGGCCGCGAGTTCCAGATGAAGGACTCGTACTCCTTCGACACCACGGACGAGGGACTGGCCGAGGCGTACGGGCTGCACCGCGCCGCCTACATCCGGATCTTCGAGCGGCTCGGCCTCGACTACCGCATCGTCTCCGCCGTCTCCGGCGCGATGGGCGGCTCGGCCTCCGAGGAGTTCCTGGCCCCCGCACCGGCCGGCGAGGACACCTTCGTCGACTGCCCCGCCTGCGACTACGCCGCCAACACCGAGGCGGTGACCTTCGAGGCCGCCCCGGTGGACGGCTCCGCGCACGGCCCCGTCGAGGAGCTGGACACCCCCGACACCCCGACCATCGAGACGCTCGCCGCCCACCTGGGCGTGCCCGCCTCCGCGACCCTGAAGAACCTGCTGGTCAAGGTCGACGGCGAGATCGTCGCGGTGGGCGTGCCCGGCGACCGCGAGGTCGACCTCGGCAAGCTCGGCGAGCACCTGACTCCCGCCGTCGTCGAACTGGTCACCGCCGAGGACTTCGAGGGCCGCCCCGACCTGGTCCGCGGCTACGTCGGCCCGCAGGGCCTGGACAAGGTCCGCTACATCGCCGACCCCCGCGTCGCCTCCGGCACGACCTGGATCACCGGGGCGAACAAGCCCGGCACCCACGCGAAGAACGTCGTCGCCGGCCGCGACTTCGAGGTCGACGACTACCTCGACGTCGTCGTCGTCCAGGAGGGCGACCCGTGCCCCAAGTGCGGCTCCGGCCTCAAGCTGGACCGCGCCATCGAGATCGGCCACATCTTCCAGCTGGGCCGCAAGTACGCCGACACCTTCCAGCTCGACGTCCTCGGCCAGCACGGCAAGCCGGTCCGGGTCACCATGGGCTCCTACGGCATCGGCGTCTCCCGCGCCGTCGCCGCGCTCGCCGAGCAGACCGCCGACGAGCAGGGGCTGTGCTGGCCCCGCGAGATCGCCCCGGCCGACGTCCACGTCGTCGCGGCGGGCAAGGCCCTCCAGACCGAGCTGGCCCTCGACGTCGCCGACCGGCTCGCCGCCGCCGGGGCGCGCGTCATGGTCGACGACCGCGCGGGCGTCTCGCCCGGTGTGAAGTTCACCGACGCCGAGCTCATCGGTGTCCCGAAGATCCTGGTCGCCGGCCGCCGCTCGGCCGAAGGCGTCCTGGAACTCAAGGACCGCCGCACCGGCGAGCGCGAGGAGCTCACCGTCGACGAGGCGATCGCCCGCCTCACCGCCCGGGACTGACGGCCGCCCGCGACGCACGAGGGGCCCCCGCCTGCGCGGGGGCCCCTCGCCCGTCCCCGGGGCCGTGTCGCCCACAAGGACCTCCCGGAACCTTGCGACGCACCGCACAGGACGCGACGCCCGCCGATCCACGCGGAATCGTCGGACACGGCCTACAGCCAGCCGGCGAACTCCAGCGTCAGTTCGCCCTCCTGGCGGCGGCCGACCGCCAGCGCCCGGGTGCCCGACTCCACGGCGCGGAACAGCGTCCAGCCGCGCAACCGGTCCCGGTCCACGTCCAGCGCGTCGGCCAGCTTCCTGACCCGTCGTCGCGCCGTCGCCGCGCCCCCGGGGGAGGCGATCAGGTCCTCGACGCGGTCGCGCACCAGGCGCGCGAGATCGTACGCCCGCTCACCGACCAGCGGCTCGGGGCCGACCGTCAGCCAGGGCGCCCGCTCGCCCGCGAGCACCTTGCTCTGCCGGAAGTTCCCGTGCAGCAGCAGGAGTTCGGGGGAGTGGGCGAGCAGTTCCTCGCGTGCCGCGAGCGCCGCGGAGACCAGCGGCTCCAGGCTCGGGTCGGCCGCGGCGCGGGCCCGCATCGGCCCGCCGGCCCGCCCGGTCCGTTCCGTGACCGTCTCGAAGCCGTGCCCGGCGGGCGGTTCGACCCAGAGCCGCCGCACCGTGCCCGCCGCCTCCAGCAGCGCCTTCGCCTCCGGCAGGGAGCGCAGCGACACCTCGGGGTGCAGCCGTTCCAGCAGCAGGGCGCCGGGGCCGTCGGCGAGCAGTCGTACCGCGCCCCAGCCGTTCCAGTGCGCCAGTGCCGCCCGCTCCAGTTCGGGCGCGGCCGAGGGCGGGGCGATCTTCAGCGCCGCGGGGGTGCCGTCCGGGCACGTCACCAGCACGACCAGACCGCTGCGGCCACCGGGAGCGACGACCCGGTCCGCGGTCAGTTCCCGCCCGGTCGAGGACAGCGCTTCCCCGGTCAGCGCGGGAAGCCGCGCGAGCCAGTCGGCGGCGGTGTCCCCGGACGACTCGCCGAGCGCTCGCACCAGACGCTGCGGCGGTTCGAAACCCATACGTGCCTTGTTCCCTTTCAGAGCCTCTTCAGTGCGCCGACGCGGTGCGTCGGGCCCGTGCCACGAGCCCGTGCGCCGACGTGGTGCGCCGGTTCCGTGTGCAGGTTCCGTGCGCCGGTTCCGTGCGCCGGCCGGGTCCCGCTCCCCGTGCCCGCCTAACCCTTCGTCCTCGTCGCGCCGGAGCCGCTCCCCGCCGTCGTGGCGGCAGTGCCGGCGGCCCGCTCGGCGAGACCGGGAAAGGCTACGCCGCTGCCGCGCCAGCGCACCGCGCGCACGGCGGCCTCGCGCAGCGCGTCCGCGGCCTGCCGCCGCAGCGGCCCGTCGGCGGCCCGGACGAGGTCGGAGTACACGTCCGCCACCCGGTCCTCCAGCAGGGCGGCCAGCCGCACCGCCGCGGCCGGGTCCGGCACGGCGAACGGCAGGGCATACGCGGCCTGCGACGCCACCGGTTCGCCGCCCAGGTCGCGCACGGTCCGCACCAGCGCGTCCCGGCGGGCCCGGTGGGCGTGGTACGCGGCAGTGGCCTCGGCCCGGCGTGCGGCCGCGACGTGTCCGCCGACCACCCCGTAGCCGTACACCGCCGCGTGCTCGGCGGCCAGAGCCGCCTGCGCGGCCTTCCGTGTCCCGGCGCTCATGACGTGGTCTCCTTGGCCAGTTCGGTCAGCAGATAGGCGTGGGCCGCGCCGGCCGCCGCGACCGACGCGAGCAGCCGGGCCAGTTCCGGCGGGGCCTCGGCCAGTGCCGCCGCGCGGTCGTCCGCGATGCGGCGCTCCTCCGCGGCCAGCGCCCTGACGGCGTCCCCGGCGTCCCCGGCGTTCCCGGTCGCCGCCGTGCGCCGCCGCGTGGACGCGGGAGTGCCACCGCCCGCCGGTGCCAGCGCCGCGACATGGGCACGGACCGCGTCCCGCAGCGGCGCGAGCCCGGTGGCGGTCGCCGGATGGTCCGCGATCACCTGCTCGTACCGGTCCAGCAGTTCCCCGCCGGCCCGCGCGGCGTTCGTCCGGAGCTTCTTCTCCGTCCGCAGGGCCGCGGTGATCTCGGCGGCGGTCGGCGCCCTGTCCCGGGCGGAGTCGTTCCGGTCCCCGGAGTCGCCGCAGCCGGCCAGCACCGCGCCCGCGGCGATCACCCCTGCCGCGGTGAACGCACCCCTGCGCGTCGTCCCCGTGCGCCGCACCTGTTCTCCTTCGAGGTTGGGCCTGTTGTGACTGGATCTGTCCTGAAGTGATCAATGCAGGCGAGCGTACCCGCGGTGGCGGTCCGGACGGACGGCAACACCCCTCGGGACCGGATACCCTTTGACCTGACACGCGAGATCCCACAACAGCACACGCGGCCGAGGAGTCACCCGGATGAGCACCACCCAGAGCGAAACGCTGCGCGGGCTGCTCGAACCGCTCGTCAGCGCCGAGCAACTGGACCTCGAAGAGATCGAGGTGACCCGGGCAGGCCGCCGCCGGGTGCTGCGGATCGTCGTGGATTCCGAGGAGGGCGTGGAGCTGGACGCCTGCGCCGAGCTGAGCCGCGCGATCTCCCAGAAGCTCGACGAGACCGACGCGATGGGCGAGGGCGAGTACGTCCTCGAAGTCAGCTCTCCCGGTGCCGACCGTCCGCTGACGGAGCACCGCCACTACGTACGCGCCACCGGCCGCCTCGCCCGGTTCCGGCTGCGCGAGGGCGGCGAGCTGGTGGCCCGCATCCTCGGCGTGGACGACGAGGGGATCGACCTGGAGGTGCCGGGGGTCAAGGGCCGCAAGGCCACCTCCCGCCGGATCGCCCTCGACGAGATCGCCGGGGCGCGCGTGGAGATCGAATTCAGCCGCAAGGACAAGAAGGAAGAGGAGGCGTAGCCGTGGACATCGATGTGAAGCTCTTGAAGGGCTTGGCGCAGGACAAGGAGATCCCCTTCGACGTGCTCGTCGAGGCGATCGAGTCGGCCCTCCTCATCGCCTACCACCGGACCGAGGGAAGCCACCGACGCGCGCGCGTCGAGATCGACGAGCGCGGCCATGTGACGGTGTGGGCGAAGGAGGACCCGGCCGACCTGGAGCCGGGCCAGGAGCCCAAGGAGTTCGACGACACCCCGTCGGGGTTCGGCCGGATCGCCGCGAGCACCGCCAAGCAGGTCATCCTGCAGCGTCTGCGCGACGCCGAGGACGACAGGACGTTCGGGGAGTACGCGGGCCACGAGGGCGATGTCGTGACCGGCGTCGTCCAGCAGGGCAAGGATCCGAAGAACGTCCTTGTCGACATCGGCAAGCTGGAGGCCATCCTGCCGGTGCAGGAGCAGGTGCCGGGCGAGGAGTACCCGCACGGCCTGCGGCTGCGCACCTACGTCGTCCGGGTCGCCAAGGGGGTCCGCGGTCCGTCGGTGACGCTGTCGCGCACCCACCCCAACCTGGTGAAGAAGCTCTTCGCGCTGGAGGTCCCGGAGATCGCCGACGGATCCGTCGAGATCTGCGCGATCGCCCGCGAGGCCGGTCACCGCACCAAGATCGCGGTCCGTTCCACCCGCTCCGGTCTCAACGCCAAGGGTGCCTGCATCGGCCCGATGGGCGGCCGGGTGCGCAACGTCATGGCCGAGCTGCACGGCGAGAAGATCGACATCGTTGACTGGTCGGACGACCCGGCCGAGATGGTCGCGAACGCCCTGTCGCCCGCGCGGGTGAGCAAGGTCGAGGTCGTCGATCTCGGCGCGCGCTCGGCCCGGGTCACCGTTCCGGACTACCAGTTGTCGCTGGCGATCGGCAAGGAGGGGCAGAACGCCCGGCTCGCCGCCCGGCTCACCGGCTGGCGCATCGACATCCGCCCGGACACCGAGACCGACGCCGAGCGCGACATCGCCGACCGGCAGCGGGCCGAGCGCGCTCGCGAGCGGTCGGAGCGCGGCTGAATCCTGGCGCCCGACCGGACCCCGGACCGGCGCTCGCCCCCGGAATCCGGGGAGCACGGAGCCGCCGAGAACCGGCGGTTGCGCGCGGGCGGCGGGAACACATCCCGGCGGCAGGCTGCTGAGATCACGACAACATGCGTTCGATTTTTGCCCCAAAGGGGTGAGGTCGGTGCGGGGAGGTAGACTTGAACGTGTCTGGCCGGACGCATGCCCGCGCGTGCCCTGAGCGAACCTGTGTGGGATGCCGGGAGCGGGCGGCCAAGCACGAGCTGCTGCGCATCGTCGTGGACGAGGACACCTGTGTTCCCGATCCGCGCGGTACGCTGCCCGGCCGGGGTGCGTACGTACACCCCGTCTCCGTCTGTCTGGACCTGGCGGTTCGCCGCCGGGCCTTCCCCCGGGCCTTCAAGGCCAAGGGGCCGTTCGACACCACCGCGGTGCGGGGGTTCGTCGAGCGGGCGACACCGTAAGAACCGTAAGAAATGAACGGCACGGAATCCCGTGCGGTCAGGTACCTCGCGAGTTGGAAGTAGGTCGAGATTGCGATGAGCACTCGATGAGTACGCGATGAGTACGCCCATGAAGTAGCGACGGTCCGGCGGTAACCCGGACCTAAAAGGAGCGAAGTGGCTAAGGTCCGGGTATACGAACTCGCCAAGGAGTTCGGCGTCGAGAGCAAGGTCGTCATGGCCAAGCTCCAAGAACTCGGTGAATTCGTCCGTTCGGCGTCCTCGACGATCGAGGCGCCGGTTGTACGCAAGTTGACTGACGCACTGCAGGGGCCCGGCGGCAACGCCGGCAAGGCCGCTGCCAAGCCTGGCGCGCCCCGCAAGGCGGCGCCCGTGAAGCCCGCGGCGCCCTCCCCGGCCGCCGCGGCACGTCCCGCTGCCCCGAAGCCCGGCGCCCCGGCCCCCAAGCCGGCCCCCGCCGCCCCGGCGAGCAGCGCCCCCGCGGCACCCTCTGCCGGGCCGCGCCCGGGCCCGAGGCCCGCGCCCAAGCCCGCCCCGGCCAAGCCGGTGCCGGCCGCCGAGTTCTCGGCCCCGGCCCAGCCGGCCGCGCCGCAGCAGCAGCAGGCTCCGCGTCCCGCGGGCGCCACCCCCGGTCCCCGTCCCGCCCGTCCGGCCCCGGCCGGCGGTCAGCGCGACGGCGGCCGTGAGGGCGGTCGCGACGGTGGCCGCGGCGAGCGCCCGGCCCGTCCGGGCGGTCAGGGCGCTCCGCGCCCCGGCGCGCGTCCGGCCGGTCCCCGTCCGGGCAACAACCCCTTCACGTCCGGCGGCTCGACGGGCATGGCCCGTCCGCAGGCGCCCCGTCCCGGTGGCGCCCCGCGTCCCGGCGGCGGCCAGGACCGTCCGGCCCCGCGTCCGCAGGGCGGACCCGGTGGCGCGCCGCGTCCCCAGGGCCAGGGCGGTCCCCGCCCGACCCCGGGCGGCATGCCGCGTCCGCAGGCGCCCCGTCCCGGTGGCGGCCCCGGCGGCAACCGTCCGAACCCGGGCATGATGCCGCAGCGTCCCGCCGCGGGCCCGCGTCCCGGTGGTGGCCCCGGCGGTGGCCGCGGTCCCGGCGGCGGTGGCGGTCGTCCCGGTGGTGGCGGCGGTGGCCGTCCCGGCTTCGCCGGTCGTCCGGCCGGTCCCGGTGGCGGTGGCGGCGGCTTCGCCGGTCGTCCCGGTGGTGGCGGCGGCGGTGGCGCCGGTCGTCCCGGTGGTGGCGGCGGCTTCGGCGGTCGTCCCGGCTTCGGTGGCCGTCCCGGAGGCCCCGGTGGCCGCGGTGGCACACAGGGTGCGTTCGGCCGTCCCGGCGGTCCGGCGCGTCGTGGTCGCAAGTCGAAGCGGCAGAGGCGCCAGGAGTACGAGGCCATGCAGGCCCCGTCGGTGGGCGGCGTCATGCTGCCCCGCGGCAACGGGCAGTCCGTCCGTCTGTCGCGCGGTGCCTCCCTCACCGACTTCGCGGAGAAGATCAACGCCAACCCGGCGTCGCTCGTCGCCGTGATGATGAACCTCGGCGAGATGGTCACGGCGACGCAGTCCGTCTCCGACGACACCCTCAGGCTGCTCGCGGACGAGATGAACTACGTCCTCGAGATCGTCAGCCCGGAGGAGGAGGACCGCGAGCTGCTCGAGTCCTTCGACATCGAGTTCGGCGAGGACGAGGGCGGCGAGGAGGCACTCGCCCCGCGTCCGCCGGTCGTGACCGTCATGGGTCACGTCGACCACGGAAAGACCCGACTGCTCGACGCGATCCGCAAGACGAACGTCGTCGCGGGCGAGGCCGGCGGCATCACGCAGCACATCGGTGCGTACCAGGTCTCCGCCGAGGTCAACGGCGAGGACCGTCGGATCACCTTCATCGACACCCCGGGTCACGAGGCGTTCACCGCCATGCGTGCCCGCGGTGCGAAGTCCACCGACATCGCGATCCTCGTGGTGGCGGCGAACGACGGTGTGATGCCCCAGACGATCGAGGCGCTGAACCACGCCAAGGCGGCCGACGTGCCGATCGTGGTCGCGGTCAACAAGATCGACGTCGAGGGCGCCGACCCGACCAAGGTGCGCGGCCAGCTCACCGAGTTCGGTCTGGTGGCCGAGGAGTACGGCGGCGACACGATGTTCGTCGACATCTCCGCCAGGCAGGGTCTGAACATCGACCAGCTTCTGGAGGCCGTGGTCCTGACCGCGGACGCCTCGCTCGACCTGCGGGCCAACCCGGAGCAGGACGCGCAGGGCATCGCGATCGAGTCCCACCTCGACCGCGGCCGCGGCGCCGTCGCCACCGTTCTCGTCCAGCGCGGTACCCTCCGCGTCGGCGACACGATGGTCGTCGGTGACGCCTACGGCCGTGTGCGCGCCATGCTCGACGACAAGGGCGAGAACGTCGAGGAAGCGGGTCCGTCGACCCCCGTCCTCGTGCTCGGTCTCACCAATGTCCCGGGTGCCGGTGACAACTTCCTGGTGGTCGACGAGGACCGTACGGCCCGCCAGATCGCCGAGAAGCGCGCCGCCCGCGAGCGCAACGCCAACTTCGCCCGCAAGGGTGTCCGGTTCTCCCTGGAGAACCTCGACGAGGCGCTCAAGGCCGGTCTGGTCCAGGAACTCAACCTCATCATCAAGGGCGACGCGTCCGGTTCGGTGGAGGCCCTGGAGTCCTCGCTGCTCCAGCTCGACGTCGGCGACGAGGTCGACATCCGGGTCCTGCACCGCGGTGTGGGTGCGGTCACCGAGTCGGACATCGACCTGGCGACCGGCTCCGACGCGATCGTGATCGGCTTCAACGTGCGCGCCGCCGGGCGTGCGCAGCAGATGGCCGAGCGCGAGGGCGTGGACGTCCGCTACTACTCGGTCATCTACCAGGCGATCGAGGAGATCGAGGCGGCCCTCAAGGGCATGCTCAAGCCGGAGTACGAAGAGGTCGAGCTCGGCACGGCGGAGATCCGCGAGATCTTCCGCTCGTCCAAGCTGGGCAACATCGCCGGTGTGCTCGTCCGGTCCGGCGAGGTCAAGCGCAACACCAAGGCGCGCCTGCTGCGCGATGGCAAGGTCATCGCGGAGAACCTCACCATCTCCGGTCTGCGCCGCTTCAAGGACGACGTCACCGAGATCCGCGAAGGCTTCGAGGGCGGTATCAACCTCGGAAACTTCAACGACATCAAGATCGACGACGTCATCGCGACGTACGAGATGCGCGAGAAGCCGCGAGGCTGATCCGCGGGGGTTTCCGGGGAGACGCTTCCCGGAACTCCGCGCACAGTCGGGGCCGGTCGACGGGTCGTATTTCCGTCGATCGGCCCCGGCCGTTCCGTGTACGGTTCTGGTGTCCCCGCCAAGTTCTGGCGGGGAACGAACCCGAACCGGCGGGACATCCGGACATTCATGTATGTGGGGACACTGTCCTTCGATCTGCTTCTCGGCGACGTACGGTCGTTGAAGGAGAAGCGCTCCATCGTCCGTCCGATCGTCGCCGAGCTCCAGCGCAAGTACGCGGTGAGCGCGGCGGAGGTGGGCGGTCAGGATCTCCATCGCAGGGCCGAGATCGGTCTTGCCGTGGTCTCCGGGGACACCGGACACCTCGCGGATGTTCTGGACCGGTGCGAGCGGCTGGTGGCCGCCCGGCCGGAAGTGGAGCTGTTGTCCGTACGGCGACGGCTGCACAGCGACGAAGACGACTGAGTAAGCGGAAGGGACGGCGAGGGGTGGTGGACGCCACCCCTCGGCAGCCTGTCCCGAAGGTGAAGAAGGAGACGGACCAGTGGCCGACAACGCGCGGGCGAAAAAGCTGGCGGACCTCATCCAGGAGGTGGTCGCCCAGAAACTGCAGCGCGGTATCAAGGACCCCCGTCTGGGCACGCACGTGACCATCACGGACACCCGGGTCACCGGTGACCTGCGGGAGGCCACGGTCTTCTACACGGTCTACGGCGACGACGAGGAGCGTGCCAGCGCGGCGGCCGGACTGGAGAGCGCCAAGGGCGTGCTGAGGTCGGCGGTCGGAGCGGCGGCGGGAACCAAGTTCACCCCCACGCTGACGTTCGTGGCCGACGCCCTCCCGGAGAACGCCAAGACCATCGAGGACCTCCTCGACCGGGCCCGGGCCTCGGACGAACGGGTGCGCGAGGCGTCCTCGGGTGCCACGTACGCCGGCGGTGCCGACCCGTACCGCAAGGCCGACGGCGAGAACGACGAGGACACCGCCTCCGAATGACATCGCAGAACAAGACGCCCGACCGGGGGAGCGCGAGGACCGCTGCCCCGGCCAGGGGCCGTGGCGTGCCGCCCGAGGACGGCCTTGTCGTCGTCGACAAGCCGGCCGGCTTCACCTCGCACGACGTCGTCGCCAAGATGCGCGGCATCGCCCGGACCCGCCGGGTCGGTCACGCCGGCACGCTGGACCCGATGGCGACGGGCGTGCTCGTGCTCGGTGTGGAGAGGGCCACCAAACTGCTGGGCCATCTCGCACTGACCGAGAAGGAGTACCTCGGCACCATCCGGCTCGGCCAGAACACCATCACGGACGACGCCGAGGGCGAGATCGTCTCGTCCGCCGACGCCTCCGGGGTGACCCGCGACGCCATCGACGCCGGGGTCGCGGCCCTGACCGGTCCGATCATGCAGGTGCCGTCCAAGGTCAGTGCCATCAAGATCGACGGCAAGCGGTCCTACGCGCGGGTGCGCGGCGGCGAGGAGTTCGAGATCCCGGCCCGGCCGGTGACGATCTCGTCCTTCCGCGTCTACGACGTGCGCGAGGAGACCGCCGAGGACGGGACGCCGGTGGTCGACCTTGTCGTCTCCGTGGTCTGCTCCTCCGGCACGTACATCCGGGCGATCGCCCGTGACCTGGGCGCCGGGCTCGGCGTCGGCGGGCACCTGACCGCGCTGCGGCGCACCCGCGTCGGCCCGTATGGTCTCGACGCGGCCCGGACACTCGACCAGCACCAGCAGGAACTCACCGTGATGCCGGTGGCCGAGGCCGCCGCCTCCGCGTTCCCCCGCTGGGACGTGGACGAGAAGCGGGCAAGGCTGCTGCTGAACGGGGTACGGCTGGACATGCCGGCCTTCCCGCCGGGACCGGTCGGGGTCTTCGGACCCGATGGACGGTTCCTGGTCCTCGTCGAGGAGCAGAAGGGTAAGGCCAGGAGCCTCGCCGTCTTCGCCTGAACCGGGCCGTCTCTCCGGTGTGCCACCGGACGGACGGGGCCGGGGCGTACCCGTGGGGCGGGCGGTCGCCGTCGCGCCCGCCCCACGATCCCCCCACGGTTGCTGTCCACCGAGCGCCGCGGATTCACCCCGATGAGCAGGCGCGCGGAGTGAAACGGGGGTGTGCCGGGGGCGCTTTTACTCCGATCGTGCGTGCGCCGATCTTCGCCGACCTACCGTCGGACCATGGGTAGCGAGGACCGGCCGGCGCTGGTACGCATCTGCGATCCGGTCGGTCGGCCGCGGGGTACCGGATTCGTCGCCGACGACCGCGGCACGGTGGTGACCAGTCACGAGGCCGTCGACGGCCTCACCCAGGTCGTCCTGCGCGGACCGGACGGCCGCGACTGCCGCGTCGGCGCCGCCGACGTCGTCGCACTGCCCGGACTGGACCTCGCCCTGCTGCGCACCGGAGGGCCGTCCGCGCTCGGCGCGGAGCCCGCCCCGATCGCCCTGCGGGACCGGATCGACGCCGGGACGTACGTCACGATCGCCGCCCACGGCTGGCGCGAGGCACGGGTGCTCGGCACGGCCCCGGTGACGTACACGGCGAACGGCCTGTGCCATCGGATCGACGGCGCGCTGGAACTGGCGCTGGGCACGGACGGCGCGGACGCGCTGCGGCTGCGCGGCACGGCCGTGGGCGGGCCCGTCGTCGACCCGGAGACCGGCGCGGTCGTCGCCGTGCTGGGCACCGCGCTGCGGGCCGGACGCCCCGGCGCCGGCTTCGCGGTGCCGCTCGGACGCGCGGGCGCGGACGGTCCGCTGGGCGCGCTGCTGCGGCGCAACGCCACGGGCGTGCCCGGATACGCCCGCGACCTGAATCTCGCGGGCGCCCTGCAACTGACGGCCACGTCGCTCGGTGCGGCGGGCGGGCCGGTCGGCTGCCCCGACCCGGTGGAACGCCCGGGCATCACCGCGGAACTCACCGCCTTCACGTTCCCCGCCTGCCCACCGTCCGCGACGCACGGACCCGCCGTCGTGCTGGGCCTCGTCGGAGCTCCGGGCTCCGGCCGGTCCACCGAACTCGCCGCCCTCGCCGCCCGCCGGGCCCGGGGCCGGGTTCCCGCCCCCACGGTCTGGCTGCGCGGCGCCGACCTGCTGGCCGACGACGACTCGGTCGCCGACGCGGTAGCCCGGACGCTGCGACGGGCCGGGCGGATCGTCGCGACCGACGGGCGGACGTGCCCGCCCCCGTCCGGGGGCGACGCGGCGGGCGACGCGACCCCCGAGCGGGTGGCCCGGCTGGCAGCGGAGAGCGGCAGCCCGCTGCTCGTCCTCCTGGACGGCCCCGAGGAGATGCCGCCCGCACTGGCCCACGGCCCGGCCCGGTGGACGGCGGGGACGGTCGACTGGCTGCGGGCGAACGGCGCCCGGCTCGTGGTCGCCTGCTCGCCGGAGCACTGGGAGACGGCAGGCGCGCTCTGTCCGCCCGGCGCGCTGCACCGGCCCGCCGGGCCGGCCGGGCGCACGCCGTACGCGGTCCGTCTCGGCGATCTCACCGCGGCCCAGGCCGAACGGGCCCGGGAGCGGTACACCATCCCGCCGGGCGCGCTCGCCCCCGGCCACGACCGGCACCCGCTCACCCTGCGCCTCTTCGCGGAGGTGCGCGAGGCCCTGCCCCCGGACGTCGCCGGGCGGCCGGACACGGAGGACGTCTTCGGTGCCCACCTGGACCTGATGTGCCTGCGCGTCGCGGTCCGCATCGCGGCCCACTCGGGCCCGCCGCCCGGCGGCACGGCGATCCGCCGCCTGGCCGCGCGGGTGGCCGGACAGGTCCACGAGGCGGCCCGGCGCTGTCTCGGCCCCGGGCAGGGGGAACTGGACCGGGCGGCGTTCGAGGACGTCTTCCCCTGGCGCACGGGCTGGGCGTCGGCGGTCCTGGCCGAGGGCCTGATCGTTCCGGCGGGCGCGGGCTACCGCTTCGCCCACGAGGAGCTGGGGGACTGGGTGCAGGGCGCCCACCTGGACCTGGACGCGGCACTGCACGCCCTGGTCCACCGCCGGCACGAGGAGCACGAGGTTCACCAGAAGGCGGCGGGGCGGGGGGAGGCACCGGGGAGGGACACCGGGGCGCCGCAACGGGCCCCGAGGGCGGGGGCCGCGGCGACCGGGCCCCGGGTGCCGCGGCCGCGACGGCCCCGGAACCACCACGACGGCCCGCCCGCCCCCGGGGCGCCGACGACGGTGATGCGGACCGGGACGCCGGCCGGGACGCGCGTCGGCCACGGCGGCACGCCGGGCGACCCGTCCGCGCCGGACACGGCGGCGGCCGGACCGGCACGAGGACCGCGCGCCCTGCCCGTACCGCGCCATCGGACCGGACCGGTGATCCAGGCCCTGTTGCTCCTGGGCCGCCGCCAGGGGCCCGATGCGCTGGCGCACCGGCTCGCCGACCTCATCGAGGCCCTGGACCGTCTGGCGCGCGGTCCGGCACCGGCCGCGGGGGACCGCGCCCGGCACGACGCCCGCTGGTGGGCGGCGCACCTGCTCTCCCGGACCCTGCTCCGGGTACCCGATGCCCGGCCCCATCTCGGGGTGCTGCGGCTGCTCACCGGCCTCGTGGTCCGGCACACCACCACGGACGGGCCGGGGACCCCGCGGACGTACGCCGAGTTCGGCCCGTGGTTCTGGCGGCGGCTCAAGCTGCCGGAAGCGGACCGGATCGACCTGCTGCGGCGTCTCGTCCCCGCCGACCCGCCGCGCCGGGCCGGTCCGCGGAACGAACGGCCCGGCGGCGATGCCGACGAGCGGTACCTCGACACCGTCGCCCGCTCTCTTGCCGACCGGCCCCGGACCGTACAGCCCCTGCTCTGCGCCTGGTTCTCCGACGAGCGCCCGCTGCCCGCCGGGGACGGCGCCGGGCCGCACCCCACCGTGGCCGACGCCGCCCGGGCGCTGCTCCACGCCCGCCGGGACCTCGCCGTCGACGACCTGACCGACACGCTCGTCTCGACCGCCCACCCCAGGGCCGGGGAACTGCTCGCCGCCCTCGCACAGGACGAGCCGTCCGCGCTGTGCCGGGCCGTCGACCGCTGGGCCCGGGACGAGGATCACCCCGGCCGTCGGGCCGCCGCGGCCTCGTACGCCCTGCTCACAGCCGCCCACGCCACCCGCGACGACGACCGCGGGCTGCTGCACGCGGCCGCCGACGCCCTGCTGGCACGCCCCGGTGACACGGCCCTGCACGGACCCGCGCTCACCCTTCTCGTCCGGGACCCGCGAACCAGGGACCGCAGCCTCCGGCAGGCGCTGCGGGCCTTCGTCGCGGGCGAGCCGCCGCTGCCCGTCGAGGTCCTCGCCGAGGCGTTGCCCACCCACCGGGAGCAGGTGCTCGCCGCACTGCGGGAGCGGCTCGTCCGGCCCGGCGGGGGAGCGGGGGAGGTGCTGCGCGCGCTCGCCGGGATCGACGATCCCACACCGGCCCTGCACGCCGCCGACCTGGTCCGGGCGTACGCCGGGACCCACCCCGGCGGCGCCGCGGACGTGGCCGCCTACGTCGACCGGAGGCTGGAGCACGGCCCCGCCGCCCGCGCCCTGCTGCTGCCCCTGGTGACCGCGCTGCTGCGGGGGCGTCCGGTGTCCCCGCCGGTGCGCGCGGCGCTCGCCGGGGTGCTCGCCGCGCCGGGCGGCCCGGCGTCGGGGCGACTGCGGGGCGAGTTGCTGGAGGTCCTGCTCGATTTCGAGCAGGGCGCCCACCGCGATCCCGCGGTGCTCGAAGCCCTGCTGCGGGCCGCCGCGGGCGGCGCCGCCGAGCGCTCCCCGGCCCGCACCCGTGCCCTGGTCCACCGCACCGGAACGCTGCTGGTCCGCACCCCCGAGGGCGCTGCCCGGTTCGACCGCCTGCTGGCCGCTCTGGCCCGTGACGTACCCGGTTTCGCCGCCCTGATCGCCGACTGGCTGGCCGGAGCGCCGCAGGAGTGGGCGGCCCTCGTGGGCCCCGGGGCGCGGGGCGCGGTGACGTCGGCCACGGCCCCGAAGCCGGTGCCGATGCGGGCCGCGGGGCGTGAGCATGGCAGTCTTAGACCTGCGTAACAGGCAATCTCACGTACACGGGTTCGGGCGAGGAGCGGTCACAGTGCAGTGCTGGCGTGGCTTGGAGGACATCCCCGAGGACTGGGGACGCAGCGTCGTCACCATCGGTTCCTACGACGGGGTGCACCGCGGGCACCAGCTGATCATCGGACGCGCCGTGGAGCGGGCGCGGGAGCTGGGCGTGCCGTCGGTCGTGGTGACCTTCGACCCGCACCCCAGCGAGGTCGTCCGCCCCGGCAGCCACCCCCCGCTGCTCGCCCCGCACCACCGGCGCGCCGAACTGATGGCCGATCTCGGTGTCGACGCGGTGCTCGTGCTCCCCTTCACCAACGAGTTCTCCAAGCTCGCACCCGCCGACTTCATCGTGAAGGTGCTCGTCGACAAGCTGCACGCGCGCCTGGTCATCGAGGGGCCGAACTTCCGCTTCGGCCACCGGGCGGCCGGGAACGTCCAACTGCTCACCGAGTTCGGCGCCACCTACGACTACGGCGTCGAGGTCATCGACCTCTCCGTGAGCGGTGAGGCGGGCGGCGGCGAGCCGTTCTCCTCCACCCTCACCCGGCGGCTGGTCGCCGAGGGCGACGTCGCGGGCGCCGCGGAGATCCTGGGCCGACCGCACCGCGTCGAGGGCATCGTGGTGCGAGGCGCCCAGCGCGGCCGTGAACTCGGCTTCCCCACCGCCAACGTGGAGACGCTGCCGCACACCGCGATCCCCGCCGACGGCGTCTACGCGGGCTGGCTCAACGCGAACGGCGAGTCGATGCCCGCCGCGATCTCGGTCGGTACCAACCCGCAGTTCGACGCCACGGAACGGACGGTGGAGGCGTACGCGATCGACCGCGTCGGCCTCGACCTGTACGGACTCCACGTCTCGGTGGACTTCCTCGCGTATGTGCGCGGGATGCTGAAGTTCGACTCGGTCGACGAACTGATGGTGGCGATGGCCGCCGACGTGAAGCGGTGCAGCGAGCTCGTCGCCGCGTACGAGCGCGGCTGACCGCCACCCCCACCGGCACGCCGGGGCGTGCGGCCGGGGGCCGGGACCGACCCGCGGGTCCCGGCTCCCGGCCGTCGCGCCTCAGAGCCCGTCGGGTGACCCCTGACCGGGCAGGCACGTCCTGGCGCGCACGCTCCCGGTGTTGCCGGGATGACCGAGCGGCTCCGCCACCGGGCCCTCCCGGCGCCCTGGAAGCGCACGCGCCATGCCCCGTCCGCTTCCGGTCGAAGGCCGCCCGACAGGCTCTCACCCCCGCGGTTTCACCGCGTTCGCCCAGTGGCACGCCACCTGGGTCCGCCCGCCGCCCGAGAGCACCGGAAGGTCCTCCGTGCGGCACGCCTCGGCGACGCCCGCCCGCTCCGCCTCGCCCGACGCCAGTACCTGGCAGCGGGCGTGGAACCGGCAGCCGGACGGGACCCTGGACGGGTCCGGCGGCTCGCCCGTCAGCACCACCGGATCGGTTCCGGCCTCCGGCAGCACCGACAGCAGCGCCCGGGTGTACGGGTGGCGGGGAGCCGTGAGGATCTGCTCCACCTCGCCCGTCTCCACGATCCGCCCGAGATACATCACCGCGACCCGGTCCGCGATGTTCCAGGCAAGCCCCAGATCGTGCGTGACCACCAGCGCGGACAGGCCCAGTTCGTCCCGCAGCCGCAGCAGCAGGGCAAGGATCTCGCCGCGCACCGAGGCGTCCAGCGAGGCCACCGGCTCGTCGGCCACGATGAGTTCCGGCTCCAGCACCAGGGCTCCCGCGATCACGACCCGCTGCCGCTGACCGCCGGACAGCTCGTGCGGGTAGCGCAGGAAGAACCGCTCGGGAGGCCGCAGCCCCGCCCGCGACAGGGCGTCGGCCACCGCCTCCCGCTCGTTCCCCGCGTACCCGTGGATGCGCAGCCCCTCGGCGACGGCGTCGTACACCGTGTGCCGGGGGTTGAGCGAACCGCTCGGGTCCTGGAGCACCAGTTGCACCCGCTTGCGGTACGCCTTCAGCGCCCGGCTCCCGTAGCCGAGCGGCCTGCCGTCGAAGGTCACCCGCCCGGACGTCGGCTCCACCAGGCCCAGCAGCGAGCGCGCCAGCGTCGACTTGCCGCAGCCGGACTCGCCGACCAGCGCGACGATCTCTCCGGGCCTGATGTCCAGATCGACGCCGTCCACGGCGTGCGCCGGGGCGGCCCCGCGCCGGCCCGGGAAGACGACCTTCAGGTCCTGGGCGCTGAGCAGCGCCGGGGTGGTGGTCATGGTGTGTTCCTCGCTTCCTCGGCGTCCGGCCGGTCCGCGGCCCTTGCCGGTGGTTCCACCAGCACGCACGCGGCCCGGCGCCCGGGCCCCGCCTCCCTCAGCTCTTGGTCCCGCGTCGCGCAGGAGTCCAGCGCCGAGGGGCAGCGCGGGTGGAAGGTGCAGCCGTCCGGCAGCGCCGACGGGTCCGGCGGGTCGCCGGGCAGTCCGCGGGGCGCGAACCGGGAGGCCGGGTCGCCGATGCGCGGGAAGGCGCCGGACAGCGCCCTCGCGTACGGGTGGTGCGCGGCGCGGTGGACCTCGGACGCCGGACCCTCCTCCACGACCCGGCCCGCGTACATCACCGCGAGCCGGTCGCAGGTGTCCGAGAGCACCGCGAGGTCATGGCTGATCATCATCAGACCGAGATCCTGCTCGGACACCAGTTCCTCGATCAGCCGGAGGATCTGGGCCTGGATCATCACGTCGAGGGCCGTGGTCGGCTCGTCCGCGACGATCAGCCCCGGGTCGCAGGCGAGCGCCATCGCGATCATCACGCGCTGCCGCTGGCCGCCGGACAACTCGTGCGGGTAGGAGTCCGCGCGGGCCGCCGGCAGACCCACCTGCTCCAGGAGCTCGCCGGCCCTGCGGGCCGCCGCGGCCCGGGTCGCCCTCCCGTGCAGCAGGATAGGTTCGGCGATCTGGTCCCCGATGCGGTGCACCGCGTTCAGGGAGTGCATGGCGCCCTGGAAGACGATCGACGCCCCCGCCCAGCGCACCGCCCTGACCCGGCCCCACTTCATGGCGAGGACGTCCTCGCCGTTCAGCAGGATCTCGCCGGTGACCTTCGTCCCGGCGGGCAGCAGCCGCAGCAGCGCGAGCGCCAGGGTCGACTTCCCGCAGCCCGACTCACCGGCGATGCCGAGCTTCTGGCCGGCCTCGACGGTGAGGTTCACCCCGCGGACGGCCCGTGCCCCGCCGGCGTACGTCACCGTGAGGTCCCGGATGTCGAGGAGCGGTGCCTCGCGGTTGCTCGTGGTACTCAACGGGCCACCCCCAGCTTGGGATTGAGGACGGCCTCGATGGCACGTCCGCACAGTGTGAACGCCAGGGCGACCAGCGCGATGGCGATGCCGGGCGGGGCCAGGTACCACCAGTTGCCCGAACTCACCGCGCCCGCCTCGCGGGCGTCCTGGAGCATGCCGCCCCAGGAGGTGACGGTCGGGTCGCTCAGGCCGAGGAAGGCGAGCGTGGCCTCGGTCAGAATGGCGCTGGAGATCACCAGCGTGGTCTGGGCGAGCACCAGCGGCATCACGTTCGGCAGGACGTGCCGCACCATGACGTGCCCGTGCCCGCCGCCCAGGGCCCGCGCCCGCTCGATGTACGGGCGGGACTCCACGGCCAGGGTCTGGGCGCGGACCAGGCGGGCCGTGGTCGGCCAGGTCGTGACGCCGATCGCGATGATGACCGTCCACATCGAACGGTCCAGCACGGTGGCGAGCGCGATGGCCAGGACCAGGGTCGGCATCACCAGGAACCAGTCGGTGATCCGCATCAGGACCGTCGAGTACCAGCCGTGGAAGTGCCCCGCGACGATGCCGACGACCGTACCGATGGCGACGCACAGGAAGGCCGCGAGCAGACCGACCGTCAACGAGATCCTGGCCCCCCACACCAGCAGGGCCAGCACACTGCGCCCGAACTGGTCGGTGCCGAGCGGGAACGCGCCGCTCGGCGCCTCCAACGGCCCGCCCGGGGCGTCGGTCACGCTCTGCGAGTCGGCACCGACGAGCTGGGGCGCGAACACGGCGACCAGCGCGATCAGAACGAGCGCGCCAAGCCCCCACAGGCCGCCCCGGTGTCCCCGGTACTCCCGCCAGAACCGGGCGGCGGACTGCCGCTTGCGGGCCCGGGCCAGCGCGCGCGGGTTCTCGTCCGCGCCCGCCTTCGTGGGCGTGGGCATGGATTCGGTCGTCATCGGCCCACCCGGGGATCGAGCAGCGGATACAGCACGTCGGCAAGGGTGTTCGCCAGGATCACCGCGGTGGCGAACACGAAGAACAGGGCCTGCACGAGAGGCAGGTCGGGCACGCTGAGCGCCTGGTAGAAGAGGCCGCCGAGGCCCGGCCAGGAGAACACCGTCTCGACGAGGATCTGCCCCGCGACCACATGCCCCAGGTTCACGAACATCAGCGTGAACGTCGGCAGCATCGCGTTGGGCACGGCGTGTCTGCGGCGCACCACGTCGTCGCGCAGCCCCTTCGCACGGGCCGTGGTCAGGTAGTCGCTGCCCATCTCGTCGAGCAGCGAGGAGCGCATCACCAGGAGTGTCTGCGCGTACCCGACCGCGACGAGTGTGATCACCGGCAGGACCAGGTGGTGCGCCACGTCGACGACGTACCCGAAGCCGCTCTCGCCGCCCGACTCCATGCCGCCGGTCGGGAACATCCCGGGGATCGGCCCGACACCCACCGCGAAGACGATGATCAGGAGCAGGCCCAGCCAGAACGACGGAACCGAGTACAGGGTCAGCGCGAACGCGGTGTTGAAGCGGTCGCTCACGGAGCCGTTGCGCCAGGCGGTACGGGTGCCCAGCCAGATGCCGAGCGCGGTGTAGAGGACGTAGGCGGTGCCGGTGAGCAGCAGTGTCGCAGGGAGGGCCTCGACGATCTTGTCGATGACGGGGGTGTGGAACTGGTAGGAGACGCCGAAGTCCCCGGTCAGCGCGTCGCCCACATAACTGGTGAACTGCTTCCAGAGCGGCTGGTCCAGCCCGAACTGGTGCCGGAGCGACTGGAGTTGTTCGGCGGAGACGCGGCGACCGCCGGTCATCTGCTTGACCGGGTCGTTGGGCAGGAGACGGAAGAGGAAGAAGCTGGTGACCAGTACGGCGAAGAGGGAGACGACAGCGCCCCCGATCTTGGCCGCGACGTACCGGAGATAGGCCTTGGTGTCGCGCGCCCGTGGACCGCGGGGACCTGCCGGGCCGGCCGGGGCCGGTCCGACGGTGTCCGCGTCCGTGTTCTGTACGAGCGCCGGAGTGCTGTCAGCTGTCATGGGGAACTCTCGTTACTCGTGCTGCGCGGGGACCGGCGGGCGGCCTCCGGGCCTGCCCGCCGGTCTTTCGTGACCGGTCCTCACGGCCTGGGGAACGGGAGGAGGCGGGCTCGCCGCTCCGCCCCTCCGCGCTCCCCGGGGCGTCACTCGCGGTCGTCCGCGGTGGTGCGGCGGCGCCTGGCGAGGAGCAGTCCGCCCCCGGCGAGCACGACGACCACCGCGACGATGCCGATGACGACACCGGTGGAGCCGGAGTCCGACCCGGAGCCGCCCGCCCCGTTCGCACCGTCGTCGCCCGCCGGAACGGCCGACCACCAACTCCAGTACCCGTCCTGGCCGTAGATGTTGCCCGCGGCCTCCGGCATGGTGGTGATGGACTTGATCTGGTCGGTGCGGTACGCCTCGACCGCGTTGGGGTACGCGATGACGCTCATGTACCCGGAGTCGTACAGCCACGACTGCATCTGCTTGACCAGGTCCGCGCGCTTGGCCGGGTCGTACTCGGCGAGCTGCTTGCGGTAGAGCTCGTCGTAGGTCTTGTCGCAGATGAAGTTGTCGGTGGTGGCGCTCTCCTTGGCCTTGACGGGCAGCGCCGCGCAGGTGTGGATGCCGAGGACGAAGTCGGGGTCCGGGTTGACGGACCAGCCGTCGAAGGCGAGGTCGTACTCACCGGCGTACCAGGGCACGGAGACGTCGTCGCGGCAGTCGACCTTGAGACCGATGCCGAGCTTGCCCCACCACTCCTTGAGGTACTTCCCGATCGCCTTGTCGTTCGGGTCCGTGGCGTGGCAGAGGATGCGCAGGTCGAGCGGTTTGCCGTCCTTGCCGACCCGCTTTCCGTCCTTGAGCGGGTATCCGGCCTCGTCGAGGAGGCTCGCGGCCCTTGCCGGGTCGTGGGCGAGGGCCTGCTCGGCGGAGGGCTGCCAGTGGTACTCGGGGAAGCGCGGCGGGATGTAGCCCTGGCCCTCGACCGCGTGGCCCTGGAAGACCTTGTCGATGAGGGCCTTGCGGTCGATGGACAGGAAGAGGGCCTGGCGGACCTTCTGGTCGAGCAGGGCCGGGTTGCCGTCGCCGAACTTCTTGCGGTCCTTGGTCTGGGCCCCGGGGTTGACGGCCAGCGCGAAGAAGCGGCGGCCGGGTCCCTCATTGACCTTGACGTTCTTCTCGCCCTTGAGGGAGGCGGCCTGGGCGGGCGTCAGCGCGGGGGAGCCGGCGACGAAGGAGACCTCGCCCTTGCGCAGCGCGGCGACCGCGGCGTCCTGGTCCTTGTACGTCTTGAAGACCACCTCGTCGAACTTCGGCTTCCCGCGCCAGTAGTCCTTGTTGGCCTTGAGCTTCACGTACTGGTCGACCTTGTAGTCGGTCAGGACGAACGGACCGTTGCCGACGATCGGGAACGTCGTGTCGTTGTTGAACTTGGAGAGGTCGCCGGCCTTCTCCCAGACGTGCTTCGGGACGATCGGCACGTCGAGCGCGGCCATGGTGGCCTGCGGCTCCTTCAGCTCGACGACCAGCTCGGTCGGGCTGAGGGCCGTCACCTTCCTGAAGTTGGTGACGAAGCCGCCGTTTGCCTGCGCGGCGCCCTCGTCGGTCATCATCGTGTTGAACGTCCAGGCCGCGTCCTCGGCGGTGACCGGCTGTCCGTCCGTCCACTTGGAGTCGGAGCGGATGGTGTACGTCCAGGTCAGCTTGTCCGGGGAGGGCTCCCACTTGGTGGCGAGCGCGGGGATCGGGTGGCTGTCCTTGACGTCGTAGTTCGTCAGGAAGTCGTACATGAGCCGGGAGACGCTGGTGCTGAGCAGCTTCTGCGCCAGGAACGGGCTCAGGGAGTCGACGCTCTGGGCGACGGCGACGGTCAGTGTGGACGTGCCGCTGTCGGCGGCCCGCGCCTGCTGCGGTGCGGCGCCGAGAGACGCCCCCGGGACGACGGAACCCGCGGTCAGCGCCAGGGCGGCGGCGCCGGAGGCGAGCAGAACACGCAGGCGTGGGCGTGACGGCGTGGAGCGTGGTGGAACTCTTTCGACCATGGTCAGGGACCTCGCGTCAGGACTCGCACGGAGAAGGCGGGTTGAGCTCTGGTTCGCCAGCTGGTGAAGCGAAGGTTTATCAGCGGTGGTCGAGCCGCGTCAACGGTCGTCGAAACGGCGTGTGGTCTGCGGGAATGCCGGAAGGACCCGCACCGCGGAGGCGGTACGGGTCCTCATTGGTTCAGACCTCTGATGCCCTACTGCTGAGGCGCTGACGGCGGTTGCTGCGGCCAGCCGCCCTGTTGCGCGCCGGGGCCGGGCTGCGGCGGATACGGCTGCTGCGGCTGACCGCCGTACGGCTGCTGGGGCTGCTGAGGGTACGGCGGTTGCGGCGACTGCTGCCCCGGCTGCTGCGGGTACGCCTGTTGCTGTCCCGGCTGCTCCGGGTAGGGCGCTTGCTGTCCCGGCTGCTGCGGTGCGTACTGCTGCTGTCCGGGCATCGGCGGGGCGTACTGGGGCGGCGGGGTGGAGCCGTTCGCGGTCCAGAGCCCCTGCTGCTGCTGGGCGCGGGCGAAGTCCTCGGCGACCATCGCGGAGAGGTTGAAGTACGCGTCGCGGGTCTTGGGGCGCATCATGTCGAGGTCGACCTCGGCCCCGGCGGCCAGGTGCTCGTCGAACGGGACGACGACGACACCCCGGCAGCGGGTCTCGAAGTGCTGCACGATGTCGTCGACCTTGATCATCTTGCCCGTCTCGCGGACACCGGAGATGACCGTGATGGAGCGCTGGACCAGCTCCGCGTACCCGTGCGCCGACAGCCAGTCGAGTGTGGTGGACGCGCTGGAGGCGCCGTCGACCGACGGCGTCGAGATGATGATCAGCTGGTCGGCGAGGTCCAGCACTCCGCGCATCGCGCTGTAGAGCAGGCCGGTGCCCGAGTCGGTGAGGATGATCGGGTACTGCTTGCCGAGCACGTCGATCGCGCGCCGGTAGTCCTCGTCGTTGAACGTCGTGGAGACCGCCGGGTCCACGTCGTTGGCGATGATCTCCAGTCCGGAGGGCGCCTGCGAGGTGAAGCGGCGGATGTCCATGTACGAGTTCAGGTACGGGATCGCCTGGACCAGGTCGCGGATCGTGGCCCCGGTCTCGCGGCGCACCCGGCGCCCGAGGGTGCCGGCGTCGGGGTTGGCGTCGATGGCGAGGATCTTGTCCTGCCGTTCGGTGGCCAGGGTCGAGCCGAGGGCCGTGGTCGTCGTGGTCTTGCCGACGCCGCCCTTGAGACTGATCACCGCGATGCGGTAGCAGGACAGCACCGGTGTACGGATCAGCCCCAGCTTGCGCTGCCGCTCGGCCTCCTCCTTCTTGCCGCCCAGCTTGAAGCGGGACGCGGCGGACGGGGTGCGGCTGCTCTTCGCCTTCTGCTTGCCCCGCACCAGCCGGTCGGAGGAGAGCTCCACCGCCGCCGTGTACCCGAGCGGGGCGCCTGGCACGGAACGCTCGCGCTGGTCGTGGGTGACCGGGGACGGCCAGGCGGCTCCGGTACGCGGGTCGACGGGCTGCCCCGGCCCCTGCGGCTGCCCCGGTTCCTGCGGCTGCGGCGGTTGCTGCGGGTGCTGCTGCGCGGGCGGCAGCGGGACGGCCTGCGCGGGCGGCGGCGTGCCCTGGACCTGCTGCTGGGGAATGTGGGGAGGCTGAGGTGCCCCCGGCACCTGAGGCGGGTGAGGCATCTGGGGCGCCTGCGGAGGAACGCCTCCCTGCTGCGCGGGCCACTGCGGTGCCCCGGGCGCTTGAGGGACCTGAGGCGGAAGCGGCATCCCGGGTGTCTGGGGCTCCTGGGCCGCCTGAGGAGGCTGCGGTTGCTGCGGGAATCCGTAGCCGCCCTGCGCCGGGTACGGGGCCGGTGCCTGCTGGGCCGGGGGAGCGGGTTGCTGCGGGAATCCGTAGCCGCCCTGCGGCGGAGGCGGGACCTGGCCCGCACCGGCCTGCGGGAATCCGTAGCCGCCGGGGCCCTGCGGCGTCTGCCCCGAAGCGGGCCACTGGGGTGCGGACTGCGGTGCGTGGGGCTGCGGTGTCGCGGGCTGGAAGGTGGGCGGCAGCGGCGGCAGACCACCCTGAGGAGGGGCGGGCGCCCAGGACATGGGCGCGGGCGCGGGTGCGTCCGGGGCCGCGCCCGCGGGCGGTGTGTCCTGGGGCTCCGTCGGCGCGACGGCGTCGGACGGTGCGGCGTCCGCCGTCCCCTCCGGGGCGCCGTCCGTGGCCGCGTCGCCGTCCGCCGGGACGGCTGCGGAAGTGTCCGCGGCGGCGTTCGCACCGGCGGCGTTCGCACCGGCGGCGTTCGCACCGGCGGACGTACCGGGGGCAGACGTGTCGGTGACGTCCGTGCCGGGGGCGACCGGTGCGTCGGCGGCCGACCCCGCCGAACCGGAGAGGGCGGGACGGGCGCCGGAACCGTCGCCGCCGGTGCCGGTCTCCTCGGTGGAACCCGCTTCGGCATCGGCGACGACTCCGGTGCCGGTGACCGCGGACGGCGAAACGGGGGCCGAGCCGTCCCCGTCCCCCTGCCGCGACGCCTCCTCGTGTTCGGCGATCTCCTGCTTCAACGCGGCAGGCGAGAACCGCATGGTCGCGCCGCTCTCCACATCGCCGCCCCCGAACGGCTCCGCCGCCCCGTCCGCAGTTCCCTCCGCCGTGTCCCGCGCGGCGGCGGGGGCGGGGGGACGGACCGGGTCGGCGGCCGTGACGGGAGCCGGGACGGGAGCCGGGTCCGGCGCCGATGGCGGCACGGGGGCCCAGTCGCGCTCGAAACCACTTCCGGCCGGCGGCGCGGGCAGGGAGAGCGGCGCCCCACTGGGCGGAGGAGGCGGCGCGAGATGTGTTCCGGCGCCGCCCGACGAGTCCCCCGGCGCGTTCTGCGTGTACCAGGCGGGCGGGGTGTAGTCGATGGTGAACTCACCCGTCATCTCGGCGGGCTCCGCGTCGGACGACTCGTCGACGGGCTTGTCCCAGCCCCCGCGGATCTCGTCCCGATCGCCGTTCACTTTGCCTCCTGGTGTGGTCGAGCACCCTTGTGCCTTGATGGGTGGGGGCGACCGTTTCCGTCCTGCCGAGCGCCCGGCTCTCCCCCTGGGGCGCGCATCGCCTGCCCGCAGGTTCTTCTGCCGCGCCCGGACCCACCCTAATCGTCATGGGGCTCCCTCCGGCAGGCCGTACGCCACCGCAAGAATTGTCCCGTGTGTTACGCGAGGCCACACAAGCGGACCGAGTGCGACACAGCACGAAGGGCGAACCGGTCAAAGATGTACATCTGCTGACGGAACGCTGAACTCTCCATGCGGAACGGGGAGATGGGCCGGGGCGTCAGTCCATCCGGCGCGCGCCACCGAGCAGACCGGTCTCGGCATCGGTCGCCTGAGTCATCACGAACTGCCGGTCGCGGTCCGAGCACCAGAGAGTCACCCCGTCCGCCAGGGTCGACAACGCCTGCGTCTCGGCGTCCGGAAGGTTCAGTATCCGGCCGATCTGCGCGGCTTCGTCGGGAGACACCCGTTGCACACCGACCAGGGACGACTTCTCCATCAACCTCGGTGCCACCGGGCTCAGGTAGGGCAGGAGAGTCAGCACCGACTGCCAGGGACCGGACACCACCCGCCCGCGCGGCGGGCGCATGCCGCAGTCGCGCACCACGACCACCGGTGAACCCGCCGACGGCCCCTGCGGCGGCACCCTTCCCACGTCGTGCAGGGTGACGCACGGCTGACCGCCCCCCGCGGCGTGCGCGAGCGCCGTCCACGCCTGGCCCCGCCCCGTCTCCACGACGATCCGGGCCCCGGTCGCCGCCGCCCGCAGCGCGAGCACCTGCGCCGTCCACAACCCGCCGATCAGTGTCACCTCGTACGGGGTCGGCCGGTTGACACCGAGCACGGCGGGACGACTCCTGGCGTCCACACCGATCACCACGCCGTCGTCCCCGACCGGCAGCGCGAGCGAGGCCAACTGGTCGAGCGGCACCGTCTGCCGTCCGCGACGCGGGCCGATCAGACCGAAACCGAGTCGGGCGCGAGCACCCGTGAATGCGGACATCAGCGCGTACCCCCGAGCGGCAGTGTGGCGAGAACCCCGGGCAGCTGCTCGCGGTCGAGGCGGACCAGCGAGGCCTTCACGCCCCGGGCGGCGCGCTCCAACTCATGGCGCGCGCCCAGCAGTTCCTCGTCGCTGCGCCCGGTGATCCGGATGTGTCCGGCGATGGAGGCCCCCTGTCGCTCGCCGTGTCCCAGGGTGAGGCTGAACGTGGTGGCGAGGGCCGGCATGGAGGTGAGCAGGGCGACGAACTGCGGCATCGCCGCTCCGCCGTTGCCTCCGAACTGGGGCCAGCGCGCCACCCAGTAGGTGGTGTGCCGGCGGTCGTCGCAACGCCAGGTGCGGGACGTCTCCTCGGTGCGTCGCGCCGGTGTCCCGTTCCGGCCCGCCTGCGCCATGGCCGACGCGCTGGCGCAGACCGAGGTCGCGATCGCGGACGTCAGCTCCTGCTCGGTCAGCACCGTCGCGCGGAAACCGGCCCCGGCCAGCCTGCTGGACAGCTGGTCCGCGGCCCGCACCACGCACTTCTGCGCACCGGCGAGGCCCCCGCCCCGCGCCCGCACCGCCTCCGGGCAGAGTTCCGGATCGAGTTTCAGCGCGATCCAGGTGATCCGTACGGCCGGTGAACCCGTCTGGGCCTGCAGCGGCGCGTAGTTGCGGGCGGCGACGGACTGCTGGGGCAGGTGCGGGGCGGGCGCCGGCTGGGTGTGCTGCACGATCTGCGCCGACTCCAGCCGGATGCCGTCGACTTCGAGCACGTCCCGGACGAGGGCCAGGGGCAGCGGCCGGGCGGACCGGTCGGGCCGGAGCGCGGAGTCGTCGGGTTCCACCCGCAGGACGGCGGTGACGAACGTGCCGTCACCGATCATGCCCACCGGCCGCCGGTCGCGGTCGCTGAACGCGTAGGTGCGCAGGGCGGGGTCGCACTCCACGACGGGTGCGATGCCCGGCTCCGTGCCCGGGGGCAGTTCGAAGGAGTTGGCCCTGCGCGCACGCGTGCGCAACGCGAGAACCGTGCTCAGCCACTCGGGGAGCGAGCGGCGGTGTCTGCGCACGACGGCCAGTGGCACCAGGAGCGCGGCTACCACACCGGCCGGGACGAGCAGCAGGGGCTCGATCACCCAGGCGGCGAGCAGCAGTGCCGCCGCGATCTCCAGCAGGACGAACTGTTGCAATCGGAATGAGCCGAACTGTCCGGTCGGGCCGCTCCGTCGGGCGGCGGCCGCTTCGTCGGACCCTCGTGAGGAGCGGCGGGAGGACGGTCGGCCCCCGGTCGGGGGGGCCGCGGCGGTGCGCGTGTTCCCGGCCGGACGCGTCGATGTAGCGGAAGCCGTCATTCCGGCATTCCCCCCGTTCATCAGTCCCCAACTCCACCCGTATTCCGCCTGTCCCGAACGGGCTCCGGCGGCTGGATCACCCTACCCGCCCCATCGCCGCCGACGGCCAGCAGGCATAGTAGGGGGCCGGTCCGGCACCGAGGTCCGGCGTCGCGGGCCCGGCACGGGCCCGGGGACGCGATCGCCCCGGTGTCGCGCGGGGAGACACGGGAGAAAAGCGACTCATGGCATCACGGCGGGATGAGCTCAACGCATACACCTTTGCGAAGAAACGCACGGTGGCGGCATTCCTCCAGCCCTCGGCCACCGGCTCCGACGAGGGCGCTCCGCGACCGCTGCGCGCGGTCCTGCCGAGTGTCGTCGTCGGCGCGCTGGTCGTCGCGGGCTTCGGCGCGTTCGGCATGTTCAAGCCCACCGCGCCCAAGGACTGGGACAAGCCCGGCACCAAGGTGATCGTCGGCAAGAAGTCGACGACCCGCTACGTGGTGCTCACCACCGGCAAGGGCAAGCAGAAGAAGACGCTGCTGCACCCGGTGCTGAACCTCGCCTCCGCCCGACTGCTCCTCAACCCGCAGGACTACGACGTCATCCAGGTCGCCGACGACGTCCTGGACGCGGGCAAGCCGCCGCGCGGGCCGATCCTCGGCATCCCGTACGCCCCCGAGCGACTGCCCGACGCGAAGGACGCGGGGACGGCCAAGCGTTGGGCCGTCTGCGTACAGCCCGGCGGCAAGGGCAACTCCGTGCAGAAGGCCACGTTCGTCTTCGGCGCGCGCGACGACAAGCTGACCGAGGGCAGGAGCAGGCTCTCCGGCGGTCAGGCGCTCTACGTCCAGGGCCAGGACCACACCCGCTACCTCGTCGACGCGCAGGGCACCAAGTACCGCATCGACGAGACGGCGGCCGACAACGGTCATCTGACCAACGCACTGGTCGGCAGCAGGCAGCCGCAGTCCGTCACCGACGACTGGCTGGCCACCCTTCACGACGGCAGCCCGATCGTCTTCCCGAGGATCCCGGGCGACGTCGGCGCCCCCGCGGGCGTCGAGGGCCAGTTGTCCGGCGACGAGAACAAGATCGGTATGGTCCTGCGGACCAAGACCGGCGAGGGCACCCGTTACTACGTCGTCCTCGACAAAAAGGTGCAGCCCGTCTCCGAGTTCACCGCCTGGCTGCTCATCAACTCGCCGCAGACGGCGGATCTCGACCTGGAGAGCGAGGCGCGCGCCGTCGGCCTGCAGAACTTCGTGCCCGACCCCGAGACCTTCGCCGGTCAGGCCGCGCACTGGCCGGCCCGCAAGGCCGTCCAGGTGAACGCGACCGACGGCGGCGCCGCCCGCGACACCATCTGCAACGTGCTGCGCAAGGTCGACGGATCCGGCCGCACCACGCTGAGCACCTGGGCGGGCACCTCGTACCCGGCCACCATCAGCGCCGGGGGCACCAGCACGTACGTCACGCCCGGCAGCGGCCTGCTCTACACCCAGGTCCGGGGCCGGCAGACCAGCCCCGACGGCTCGCTCTTCCTGGTCACCGACACCGGACTGCGCTACGCGGTCCAGGCGAACGGCGACAGCGACGCGCAGCGCTCCGACATCGGCACCGGCGACGAGCAGAAGCAGTCGGACGGGCGCCCCGAGCCCAGCCAGGCGCAGAGCCGGCTCGGCTACGAGAAGGTGGCTCCCGCCCTGGTGCCGATCGTCTGGTCGGAGTTCCTGTCCAAGGGGCCCCGGCTCGACACCAACAGCGCCCGCCAGCCCCAGGGTTCATGACGTCCCGGGGCGTCGTGCGCATCGAGGGAACCGGGGGAGAGGGAGAGATGTCGTACCGCAGGAAGGGCCTGTCGGCCGCGATCGTCGCCGCGGCGACCGCACTGACCGCGTGGACGGTGCCCCCGGTCGCGCACGCCGAGGGCACCGAGGGCCCCGGCAGCGGCGTGAAGACAGACGGCAGCGGCGAGTGCACCTTCCCGATGAAGCAGCAGTACGAGGGGCGGCCCTGGTCCCTGCAACGCGTCCTGCTGGACGAACTGTGGCAGGACACCAAGGGCAAGGGGGTGCGCGTCGCCGTCATCGACACCGGTGTGGACAAGGCCAACCCACAGCTCAGGACGGCCGTCGACACCTCGGCGGGAACCGACCTCCTCAAGGGCGGCAAGGGCGACGGGACGACCGACGAGGTGGGCCACGGCACCAAGGTCGCCGGCATCATCGCCGCCCGCCCCCGCAAGGGCACCGGCTTCGTCGGACTGGCCCCCGAGGCCACCATCATCCCGATCCGCCAGAACGACGAGAAGAACAGCGGCAAGGACACCACCATGGCCACCGCGATCGACCACGCGATCGCCAAGGAGGCCGACGTCATCAACATCTCGCAGGACACCACGAAGCCGCTGACCGAGACGTCGCCGCTGGGCAGGGCCGTGGCCCGGGCGCTCGCCAAGGAGATCGTGGTGGTGGCCTCCGCGGGCAACGACGGCATGGACGGCAAGCTGAAGCGCACCTATCCCGCCGCGTTCGACGGGGTCCTCGCCGTCGCCTCCTCCGACCGCAACAACGAACGCGCCCCCTTCTCCCAGGCCGGCGACTTCGTCGGGGTCGCCGCACCCGGCGTCGACATCGTCTCCACCGTCCCCGGCAACGGCCAGTGCACCGACAACGGCACAAGTTTCTCCGCCCCGTACGTCGCCGGGGTCGCCGCACTGCTGCGCGCCAAGTACCCGAAGTGGACGGCGTCCCAGATCGTGGCCCGGATCGAGCAGACCGCCGAACGCTCGATCGCCGGTCACGACGCGTTCGTCGGCTGGGGTGTTGTCGACCCGGTCCGCGCCGTGACCAGCGACGACGGCCCGCAGGCGGCCCCGCACGCCGACCCGGCGCCGCCACCGGCCCCGGCACCCGAACCTGCCCAGTTCTCCCTTTCGGAGACCGGACAGGAACGCAGCGAGCGGTACGCCACCTACGTGCTGGCCGTGGCGGCCGTACTGGTCAGTGTGATCGCCGGGACCGCGACCGTGCTGCGGGATGCCCGCCGCAGACGCGCCCGGGGATGACACGCCCGTCCGCCGGGCCGCTTTCCTCCCGGGAACCACAGTTGGGGTGAGCGGTCGAATTGACTAGGGTGGTAGCGAACTTCACGTGTGTGACGGGGGAACGAGAAGTGGCCGAGTCCGATTTCGGAGCGCGGAAATGCCGACGGTGCGCTACCCGGCCCCGCGCTCTCCCCACTCCTTTGCCGGAGCACACGGGGGACAGGAAGGGTCCGGCCGCATGGTGCGGACGGGCCAGGGAACTGAGAGATAGGACCTCCGGATGACCAACCCCGCAGGCGGCTTCGGACTTGCCGACGATCCGATCGTCCAGGCGAAGAACAAGATCGTCGAGACCGGCCAAGCCGTCTCCCGCCAGTCCCGGGAACTCGCCGACATCCTCGCCACGGTCGGCGCCGGATGGACCGGTGTCGGTGCCTCGGGATTCACCTCCGCGCAGCTGATGATCAACGAGGACCACGACACGATCCGTCGGCTCCTCAACGTCCTGCACAACGCGGTGGACAGCACCAAGAACCTCAGCAACGCCAACGACGAGGACGTCCGTGCGGCCTTCAACCGGGTCAAGGAGGGTGCGTCCGGCGCCGGCGCAGGCAACACCTCCGGCCTGAACAACGTCTGAACCGCCGCACGCACCCCGCTTCCGCACACGCTGAGCACCGAGGAGAAGAACCATGGGCCACGACCCGAACACCAAGGTCAGGTACGAGAGCGTCCAGGAGATCGCGAACCGCGTTCGCCAGGTGTCGCAGAACATCGTCAAGGACCTGACGGAGATGGACGCCGCGCTCAAGGTCGTCACCGACACCTGGGACGGTGAGGCGCACGGCGAGTACGTAGCCCTGCAGAGGAAGTACAAGGGCCGGGCGGAACACATGAGGGACCGTCTGGCGGAGGTGGCGAAGATCATCGAGTCCGGCAAGGACAGCTACCGCGCCACCGACCTCAGGGCCTCGCGCGGATTCACCGAGGCGTTCTGACCCGCCCGGTACGTGCACGACAGGAGGGGAGCACCCGAACCGGGTGCTCCCCTCCTCGTGTCCTGGCGCGACGGTCGCCCGTCGCGTCTACTCCAGGTCGAACTCGCCGTCCCGCGCGCCCAGGACGAAGGCCCGCCACTCCGCCTCGGTGTACCGCAGCACGGTGTCGGGGTCGAGCGAGGACCGCATCGCCACCGCGCCGCCCGGCAGGTGCGCGATCTCGACACGCTCCTCGGCCTCCTCGGTGCCGGGCGCGCCCAGCCATTCGACGCCCGAGATGTCGAGTGCGTAGAGCTCGTCCTTTTCCTGCTGAGTGCCCATCAGGTGCCTTTCCTCTCCTGCGGCGGAACGTGTTCTTCGCCCCGCGCAGACTATCGCCCGCCGGGCCGGGCCGGGGGCCACGATGGACAGGTGCGCTGCGGCGGTGCTAGGCCGTGTCCGACCATTCCGCGTGGATCAGCGGGCGTCGTCCTGTGCGGTGCGTCGCAAGGCGCCGGGAAGTCCTTGTAGCGGAGCTACCAGGGCCTTTCGGTAACGCGGCGAGGTCCCGTGCGGGGCGGCGCCCGCCCGCGTGGAATGGTCAGACACGGCCCAGTCGCCCGGCCCGCACGCCGGGGTGACGGGTCGTCAGAGCTCTTGCAGCCGGTAGGCGAACCACTGGTACCGGTCCTGACCGGTACGGCGGCAGTGCTCCTCCACCGGTTTCGCCCGGCCGCGGTCCATCCCCACCGCCCCGGCCCAGGTGGTGAACATGAACGTGCTCTGCTCACGGAGGTGGTCTGTCCGCTTCTCGGCCGGCACCGATGCCAGCGACGCCCGCCATTCCTCGGCGATGCGGTCGGACAGCGCGGACCGGGGGACCGCCGCCCCGGGGCGGCGCAGGGCAGCGTACACCGCGTCCTCCCACTGCGCTGAGGCGGACGCTCCCTTGTCCCGCACCACGTCGGCCGCGACAGCGTCGTAGCCGGCGAGGGCCGACGCGTTGACGACCGGTGCCGTCAGGGCGCTGTCGCTCACCTTGCCGGTCAGTTGTCCGAGCTGCGTCGCCGCCCATTGGGTCTGGGCGTCACGCAGGGCTGCGTACGCCGCCGGTTCCTCCGAGACGGCCCGCAGTACGCGGACGAGGTCGTTCTGGGAAACCGAGAAGTGGTAGCCGGTTTCGTCCTCCCAGGCGGGGCTGTCCGGGAAGACCTTCCGAACGTAGTCGGAGTCGGTGCCCTCCAGGATCTCCTGGGTGTCGTTCGCGTAGCCCGCCAGGGATTCGGCGAGCGGCAGCCGGATTTCCGCGGCGAGGGGCCGGTCGTCTTCGGTGAGGGTGTCGTTCACCGCGAGCAGGATCTTCCTCATGCTCTCGGCCCGGGCCCGTGTGTGCGGCGCGGTTCCTCCGGTGGTGACCCGCATCGCGGTGCCCAGATCCGCGCAGCTCATGTTCGTCGAGTGGTGCGACCCGAGCGCGGACTCGACACGATCGTCCTTGACGAGGGCGTCGCAGTCGGCCGGTCGCTCCCGCCCGAGCAGGAACCACGCCCCCCCGGCCAGGACGACGGCGAGCAGGGCAGCGGTGACCGCGTACAGAGGGCGGCGACTGCGCCGCTTGTCGGTGGGCGGTTCGGACATGGGATGTTCCTCCGCGGCAGGTGGGAGCGACCGGCGGGGCCGGGGACGTGTTGCTCGGGGCGGTCAGTTGGTGGTGTCGGTCAGGTACTTGTGGGCCTGGGTGCTGCCGGTCGTCCGCCCGTTGAGCATGAGCCGGTTAAGCGTCCTGAGTTTCGCCTTGCCGTCATCGGTGTTCGTGTCGATGTCGTCACGCCCCACGGCCCAGCCGTCGAGGGTCTCGTTGACCTGCATGGACGCATCGAGATACTCGTCCGCGATCGCGGCGTTCGCCTTGACGTCGGCCTCGCCCTTCATCTGGTTGCCCCATTCCCAGGCCCAGGTGTCCACGCCGCGCTGAATCGCGTCACCGATGGGAAGGGCCCTTCCGCCGATCGGCAGGGTGAGGGGTGTGACGGCCCCGCCGACCACGTGGTAGGCCATCTTCGACTTCCAGTCGGCCTTGCTGTACTCGCTCATCCGCTCGTCGTTGATCACGTCCTCGCGAATCGCCGAGTACGCGCCGAGGACCGCACCCGCGTCGCCGAGGCTGCCGCTGTGGTCGAAGTCCGTCTTCCCGTTCGGGATGTCGTCCAGCAGGGCGTTGAGGTGA
Organism: Streptomyces sp. NPDC014734; assembly: GCF_043083325.1. Taxonomy (NCBI): domain Bacteria; kingdom Bacillati; phylum Actinomycetota; class Actinomycetes; order Kitasatosporales; family Streptomycetaceae; genus Streptomyces; species Streptomyces sp. NPDC014734. Next base: position 61,838 of record NZ_JBIBYN010000032.1, read on the forward strand.
CGTGCCTCGGCCTTGTGGAGCGCGCCATAGGCGTTCGGGTCGTCGGAGAGCCCGCGCATCACCTGGATGAGATCCTTCGACGTGGCCGAGAGGTGGCCCCGGCCGTTCTCGTCGACGAAGTAACCCTCGGCCCGGTTGTGGATGTAGTCGCCCGACGTCTCGCTGATGATCTCGTGGGTGTCGGAGGCGTATTCGCCAAGGGCGTTGGCGAGGGGCAGTTGCAGGTTCTTCGGCACGGACGCCTCGGTGCCCTTCTCCGGCGTGAACTGCTCCAGGATGCCGTTCATGACCCGCGCCTGCGACTCGTTGTGCTCGGCCTCCGGCCACGGGTCCTGCCCGGGGCCCAGCGGCACATGGCCGGTGGCCGCGGCTTCGAGCGCGGCGCCGAGCCCCACGCGGCTCATCGGATCGTCCATCGTGGTCACGGTCATGCCGGTGATGGTGTGCCGCGGCCAGGTGCGGGAGTCGTCGCCGCTGCCCGCCAGGTATTTCAGGTGGTCGTTGCCGACATGGTTCGGCTCCGTCCCGTTGCCGTCCGGGTCGAAGAAGGCGGTGGCGGCGTCGGGGTTCCTGCTCATCACGCTCATCAGACCGTCGACGGCATCCGTCTGGATCCCGTCGTGACCGGGGCCCCACTTCTGGAAGATGCCGCTGTGGTCCTTCTCCGCCTGGATGAGCTTGTCGCCCATCTCGTAGAGGAACTGGTCGTCGAACTTCGTGTCGCCCCGCTGCATCATGCTGACGAAGGTCTGGTAGCCGTACAACGGGTTCGTGTTCTTCCCGTAGTTGTGCGTCCCCGACTCGTGCAGGTCCTTGGTGAACTCGCGGTAGAACCTGCCGTCTTCGCTGTTGACCCACTTCTTGAACGCGGCCGATCCGGGCGGGGCGTCCTTGACGCTGCCGGGCACCCTGGTCGCTGTGGCGACCGTGTTCGCGAGGTTCTTCTCGATCTCCAGGTACTGGCCCTTGTGCTTCTTGTCGGAGTCAAAGGCGCGGTCGTTGAGCCGGTTGGTGACCTTGATCAGACCGTCCGGTCCCAGGCTGTTCAGCAGCGTCTGCGAGAACGCCTTGTCGCCGTGGTTGTCCCGCACCGCGCGCTGGAACTCGGCGATCTCGGCGTCGGAGACCTTCTCGCCGTTGTTGAGCCGGGTGGCGATGTCCGCCGTGTTCTCCGCCTCGTACTTCTCGATGTCGCCGTACGCGTGATTGTTGAAGCCGACACCGAGGGTTTCGTCGTTCTTGTCGCCGTAGCCGTCCTTGGTCACCGCGTCGAGCGCGATCTTCGCCCCCCGGTCGGCGTCGTCCACCGCCTTGACACACGCGTCGATCGCCTCGGTCCAGGACGTGACGGCCTTGCTGACGCTCTGCGCGAAGTCCGGGTCGTGGTGCATGGCGGAACGCTCTCCCGGCGTGAGCTTGTCGTAGTCGTAACTGACCACTCCGCTCTCGGAGACGCGCATCCCCGCCTTGATGGCATCCGCCCGCTTGGACTCCAGGTTCTTCTTCAGCCGCACGAAGTCCTCGTGCGCGTCGCGCAGCAGCGACGCCATGGCCTTCGCCTCCGTCTGGGCGGCCGTGTACTCGTACTGGGTGGCGGCGAAGTTGGTGTGGGCGGTCTGGGCGCTCACACCCGCCCAGGACGAGCCGAGCGTGATCTTCTGGACGCTGTCCTTGTAGCGGTCCGCGACCTTCTTGATCTCCGCGGCCATTTCGTCCCACTTGCCCGCGGCCGTGGTCAGCCGACCGAGGTCGGTGGTCATCACGTCGTGATAGGTGAGCATCTGTGTCCCCCGTGGTTGTTCGGTTCGTCGTACCGTCAGGCGATCTGCGCGTGGAGCGCCCGGGCCAGCGCGTCGACCTGTCGCGCGGTGAGAGCGGTGCGCCCCGCGTCCCCGGCCGTCACCAGCAGGGCGGCGTCGCCGTCCCCCACGACTTTCAGCCGCACCGTGGCGCAGCCACCCGAATCGGTGCCCACCGGCTCACCCGGCCGCCCGGCCGAGGTGCGCTCCAGATACGAGGTGACGCTGTCCGGCGACAACCTTCCGGCGCTCATGATCACCGGTGCGAGCGCGGACTCGGCCCGGGGCTTCTCGGTGGCGACGGTGTGGACCTCGACGGCCTCGTCGTCGAGGTGGAAGAGACAGCTGACCAGGGCCCCGGGATTGACGGCGAACGCCCCACCGGCCTCGGCGGTGTGCCCGCTCTCCGCGGTGGCGGCCCTCGTGCCGGCGTCGCCGTCCGGCGCGCCGGTCCCCACCCGCCCGGACAGACCTGCCGCGTCGGCGGCCTTCTTCATGTCGTACGGGAGGGGACAGCGGTCCGCGCCGTCGGGACCGACGTCGTCCGCGACCGCGACCAGACCGTCGACGCTCAAGGGAACACCGGCCCTCCCGGCACCGCCGCCGCTCCCGGCCGCCGCTCCCGTGCCGTCCTGCCGCTCACCGCAGCCGGCCAGGAATGCCAGTACCAGCAGCGCGGCCGTGGCCGTGCCGAGTGCGCCTCGGGCCCGTTGCATGCTCCTCGAATCCTTTCCCCAGCACATCGTGACGTTTCCCGGACGGGCGCCACGGTGCGCGCACGCCCGCACCACCCGGGGTGCGACGGGGTCGGGCGCGCGACGCCGCGCGCCGCTTGCCACTCCGCCCCTCCCGGGCTCCGTCAGCCCTACAGCCCGTCGAGCCCGGAGGCGTACGGGCCGTACTGAGGCTTCAGCAACGGCGAGAACTGCGACTTGATCAGGTCGTCGTTACCGGCGAAGAGACCGGAGGCGCCGCGCAGCGCGCCCTTCTCCGTGGACAGCCGTCCCATCAGCACCTTGACCTGCTTGTCCCACGTCTCCATGACCTTCTTGATGCCGGCCCCGGTGTCCCATTCGGTGAACTCGCCGACGGCCGCCTTGGACGTCTCGTCCGCCCAGTCGGTGGCCTTCTTGGTGTTGGGCTCCAGCTCGGTCTCGATCGTGTTCGCCGCGGCCTTCTTCTCGGCAGGTGTCGACGCGAAGTCCTGGCCGCCGCCGAGACCGCCGGGACCACCGGCCGACGGGCCGTCACCCGTGCCGTTCAGCTGCGTGTGGGTGCCCTGCCGCGCCGCGGCCTGCCCGCGCAGCTGCGCCCATTCGTCGTCAAAGCCCATGAAGTCCCCCGAAACGGCGTCCGATGTTCCTGCGGTGATCCTCGGCCAATGGCCGAATGACGATCACACCATCCGACGCTATTACACCGCCACTCGTGTGGCAGGTCCGGGTGTTCGCCCCGGACCCCGCCCCGTCAGCGCTGCTCCGGCAGCCGTCCGATCTGCACCAGCGGGTTCCCCCGGCGCCGCGACGCGAAGTAGCCGCGCCCCGGGGGCATCGCGTGACCGCGCACCGAACCGATCAGGTCGCCCTCGCCGGGATCGCCGGACAGCACCACACCCTGCGCGCCCAGCTCCTTGATGCGCTGCATGAACCCCTCGTACATCGCCCGGGACGCCCCTGCCGAGTTGCGCGCGATGATGAAGCGGACCCCGGTGTCCCGGGCGAACGGCAGGTACTCCGCCAGCGGGGCCAGCGGGTTGCCCGAGCTCGTCGCCACCAGGTCGTAGTCGTCGACGACGATGAAGATCTGCGGACCACTCCACCAGCTGCGGTCGCGCAACTGCTGCGGCGTGACGTCCGTCGGCGGCTGCCGGCGCGCGAACACCCCGGCCAGCGCCTCCATGTGCATCTGCATCGAGCTCGCCATCGGCGCGTACTCCAGCAGATGGCTCTCCGGCAGCGCGCCCAGCAGCCCCCGCCGGTAGTCGCCGACGACGAGTTTCGCCTCGTCGGGAGAGTAGCGCTGCGCGATCTGCTGAGTGATCAGCCGCAGCAGGTTGGTCTTCCCCGACTCGCTCTCCCCGAAGACCAGGAAGAACGGATCGGTCTCGAAGTCGACGAACACCGGCTCCAGGGCGGCCTCGTCGATGCCGATGGCGATGCCGTGCTGCGGGAACTCGAAGCCCTTCGGCAGATGATCGGCCGGCAGCTTGCGCGGCAACAGCCGCACGGCCGGCGCGGCGGGACCCGCCCAGTTCGCCTTCACCGTCGAGACGAACGCGGCAGTGCCCTCGGAGAGGTCCGAGCCGTCGCCGGAGGAGTCGATGCGCGGCAGCGCGCCCATGAAGTGCAGCTTCTGCGGCACCTGCCCGCGCCCGGGAACCCCCGGGGGCACGTTGGCCGCCACCTTCCGGTCGAACTCGGAGTCCATGACGTCACCGAGCCGCAGCTCCAGCCTGCCGAGGATCTGGTCCTTCAGCGCCGCCCGCACCTCCATGTAGCGGGCGGCCGTGACCACGACGTGGATGCCGTAGCCGAGGCCGCGCGAGGCGATGTCGGTGACCACCTGCTCCAGCATCTCGTACTCGGACCGGAAGGCCCCCCAGCCGTCGACGATCAGGAAGACATCGCCCCAGGCCTCGCCGGGCAGCTCCCCCAGCGCGCGCTTGCGCCGGTAGGTGGTGATCGAGTCGATGGAGTGGGCGCGGAAGAACTCCTCGCGACGGTTCAGCACACCAGCGACCTCGGAGACCGTACGCCGCACCCGCTCCGGGTCCAGCCGGGACGCCATGCCGCCGACATGCGGCAGCTCCGCCAGCGAGACCAGACCGCCACCACCGAAGTCCAGACCGTAGAACTGCACCTCGCGCGGGGTGTGGGTGAGGGCGAACGACGAGATGAGCGTGCGCGCCAGCGTCGACTTCCCGGACTGCGGGCCGCCGACCACCAGCATGTGGCCCGCCGCACCGGAGAAGTCCGTGTACAGCACCTCGCGCCGCTGCTCGAAGGGCTTGTCGATCAGACCGAGCGGCACGGTCAGCCCGCCCGGACGCGTGTACTCCGTCGCCGTGAACCCGCGCTCCGCGGTCGGCGCGAGCCCCGGCAGCAACTGGTCCAGCGCGGGAGCCCGGTCCAGCGGCGGCAGCCACACCTGGTGCGCGGGCACCCCCTGCCCCTCCAGCCGGCGCACGATCACATCGAGCACCGTGTCCGCGAGCGCGTCGTCCTCCGCGCTCGTCCGGGCCGCCACCACATGCGCCGGGTCCGGGGCCGCGTACACCACCGGCACCGGAAGCGCGCTGAACACCGCGGCCCGCCGCTCGATCGCCAGCGCCCCCACCGACAGGTCGGGACCGCCCGTGCGATACGTCCCCGACACGTACGCCGCCTTGAACCGGGTCATCTCGTCCGTGCCGAACTTCAGATAACCGGAACCCGGCACCGACGGCAGGTGGTACGCGTCCGGCACCCCCAACGCCGTCCGCGACTCCGCCGCCGAGAACGTCCGCAGACCGATCCGGTACGACAGATACGTGTCCAGACCGCGCAGACGGCCCTCCTCCAGACGCTGCGAGGCGAGCAGCAGATGCACACCCAGCGAACGCCCGATGCGCCCGATCTGGATGAACATGTCGATGAAGTCGGGCTTGGCCGTGAGGAGTTCGGAGAACTCGTCGATGACCAGCACCAGCGAGGCCAGCGGCTCCAGCGCCGCGCCCGCCGCCCGCGCCTTCTCGTAGTCGTGGATGTTGGCGTAGTTGCCCGCCGACCGCAGCAGTTCCTGACGGCGCTGCAGCTCGCCGCGGATCGCGTCCCCCATGCGGTCGACCAGCGTCAGGTCGTCCGCCAGGTTGGTGATGACGGCCGCCACGTGCGGCATCTGCGACATCCCGGCGAACGTCGCACCACCCTTGAAGTCCGCGAGCACGAAGTTCAGCGTCTCCGAGGAGTGCGTGACCGCGAGCCCCAGCACCAGCGTCCGCAGCAGCTCCGACTTGCCGGAACCCGTCGCGCCGACACACAGCCCGTGCGGCCCCATGCCCTCCTGCGCGGCCTCCTTCAGGTCCAGCATCACCGGCTGGCCGTCCTCGCCGATCCCGATCGGCACCCGCAGCCGCTCGGCGACGGACCGGGGACGCCAGGTCCGCGCCACGTCGACCGAGTCCGCGTCACCCAGATTGAGCAGATCCGTGAAGTCCAGGTTGGCCAGCAGCGGTTCGTCGCCGTCGCCCCCGCCCATCCGCAGCGGCGCCAGCTGCCTGGCCAGTGCCTCGGCCGCGGGCAGCGAGATCCCGTCCGGCACCCCCTCGTACACCATCCCCGCGCCCGACTCCAACCGCAGCAGCCCCGGCCGGACCACCACCGACAGCCCGCCGCGCGGCTCGTCGAGCTCGCCCGGCACCACCTCGACGATCGTCACCCCCTGCAGGCCCTCGGCCGCCGCGAACAACGAGTCCGGCGGCACCAGCCCGCCGTCCAGCACGACCACGATGTGCGGCTGGTCCAGCAGCGGCTGGCTGTCCCGGCCGAACCGCGGACGTCCCTCCAGCCGGCCCGCCAACAACCGCTCCAGCTCACCCAGATCGTCCCCGAACAGCCGCTTCGTACCCGCCCCGTCGATCTGCCCCGGCACCTGGAGGTGCGGCAGCCACTTCGTCCACTCCCAGCGCTCCACCGCACCCGGCGCCGCCACCACGGCGACCACCAGGTCCTCGGCGGAGTGCAGCGTCACCAACTGCGCGACCAGCGCCCGCGCCGCGGACTGCGCCGTCTCCGGCCGGCCGGAGACCGTCACGTGGTAGAACGCCCGGACCGACACGGCCATCGGCAGTCCGTCCAACGATCCGTGCACGGCCAGGAACTGCTGCATCGCCCCCGCGCACATCGGCTCCAGCTCGTCCACCGGAGCGGTGTCCGGCGCGACCAGCGGGGTGGCCAGCTGCTGCACACCCAGACCGACCCGCACCTGTCCGAAGTCGTTGTCGCCGACGCGCCGTTCCCACACCCGGCTGCCCTCGGCCACCAGTGACCACAACTGCTCCGGGGCGGGCTGCAGATACAACTGGGCGTCCCGCTGCGCGCGGGCCGTCCGGCGCACCGCACGACGCGTCTGCGCCAGGTATTTGAGGTAGTCGCGCCGGACATCTGCCATTTGCCCCTGCGTACCCCGACGATGGCGGACCAGTTGCGCGACCACCATGCCCACCGTCGAGACGAGCATCAGCACACCCATGATCCGCATGAACGGAGGGGCCTGCGGCGAGAAGAAGAAGACCACCGACGACCCCATGCCGAGCACCGGCAGGATCTGCATCAGCATGCCCTCCTGCTGCCCTCGCGGCAGCTCGGGAGGCGACTCCAACGTCAACTCGTCCATGGGGACTTCCGGCGGCAGGGCGCGCGGAGGTCGTTTCACGACGATCTGGCTCACCGAAACATCAATCCTTCGGTACGGACGGGCGGAAGGCCGGCCGGATGTGCACCGAAGCCCCCGTGGCTTCTTCTGTCCGCGGACGTCGCTCCGCGAGACGGCGATCCTACTTGCAGACCATCCGCACCCCTCCCGGTAGGGTGGCGCGCGCATCGTGCGCAACCGCGAATCAGGGGGACCAGACACGTGAGTTCGACCGCAGCGACGGGCTTCTGCCGGGTGACTGTCGTGGCACCCGACAGCCGGATCGACGTGGCGCTGCCGGAGGACATCGCCGTCGCCGACGTCTACCCGGAGATCCTCCGCCTCACCGGCCAGAGCCAGGCGACCGGCACACCCACCGGGTACCACCTCGTCCGCCGCGACGGCACGGTCCTCGACGGCGCGCGCACCCTCGCCGCCCAGCAGGTCCTGGACGGCGAACTCCTGAGCCTGCGGCCCTTCGCGCAGTCCCTGCCGCCCGCCGTCTTCGACGACGTCTCCGACGCCGTCGCCTCCGCCGTCACCCGCGACCGCCATCTGTGGAGCGACGACCTGCTGCGCGGCGCCGGCCTGGTCGGCGGGGTCCTCCTGCTCGTCCTGATGGGCTTCGTGCTCTGGTTCGCCGACCCGGTCCGGCACGACATGCACAGCCTGCCCGGCATCGTCGCCGGCTCGGCGGGACTCCTGCTGACCGCGTACGCCGGGGTGCGCGCCCGGGTCTACGGAGACCGGGCCACCGCCGTCGCCCTCGGACTCGGCGCCCTGCCGCTGGTGCTCATCGCGGGCTCCGGCATCATCGGACCCGATACCGGCCAGGGGCCCGGCAGACTGCAGTTCCTGCTCGGCTGCGTGGCGGTCCTGATCGCCTCCGTCACGCTGGTCGCCCTCACCCCGAGCGGTGACGCCCCGTTCGTCGCGGCGACGTTCCTCGCCACCGTCGGCACCCTGGCGACCTTCGCCGCGATCCTCACCGAGGCGTCCGCCACCGAGACCGCCGCCGTCTGCGCGCCGGTCGCCCTCGGCCTCGTCGCCTTCCTGCCCGGCCTCTCCGCCCGTTTCGCCCGGCTGCCCATCGGATACGCCTCGCCGCGCACCGCCACCGGCGGCTACGACGACAGCCTCACCGGGCCCGACACCGACCCGGAGGAGACTCCCGCCGCCCCGGGGACCCCCGTCGACGCCGACCGCATCGCGGCCCAGGCCCGCCGCGGCCACGAGATGCTGCTCGGCCTCGTCGGCGGCTGCGCCGCGGTCGTCGTCGGCTGCGCCGCGGTCCTCGGCTTCTCGGACAACGTGTGGGGGCAGCTCCTGGCCCTGGCCGCCGGGCTCGCGATGCTGCTGCGCGCCCGCCTCTTCCGGTACACCGCGCAAGTCGCCTGCGTCCTGGTGGCGGGCATCGCCGCGGTCGCCCTGCTGGTCCTCGGACTCTCCCTGAACCCGCCGACCGACCTGGTGTTCGACCTGGTCCGGTACGGGGACCGCAGTTCCCTGGACATCCGTACGATCTGGCTCTCCGCGGCCGTCGCCGCCGGGGCCGCGCTGCTCACCGCCATCGGCCTGATCATCCCCCGCAAGGGACTCTCGCCGTTCTGGGGCCGCCTCCTCGACCTCGCCGAGAGCGTCGTCCTGCTCTCCCTGGTCCCGCTCTGCCTGGCGGTGCTGGACGTCTTCACGAGGGCCCGCTCCCTGGCCGGCTGACCGGCCCGCGGTCCGCCCCCGGCCGTCCGGGCGCCGCCGTCCCCGCGCCCGGACCCGGCCCGGTCCGCGGGGACTGGTACGCTGTGTGACGGCCGTTTGTGTACGCCCTCCCGGAGCATCCTGGGAGCTGCGCCCATCGGACCCTCGCCCCCGAGTAACGGAAGCCCCCCTGGGACATGACCAGGGGCACTCGCGGGCGCATCGAACACCGAAGAGGAGTACCGCGTGTCGCTCGACGCCGCTACGAAGAAGCAGATCATGGCCGAGTTCGCCACCAAGGAGGGTGACACCGGTTCCCCCGAGGTCCAGGTCGCGATGCTGTCCCGTCGCATCTCGGACCTGACCGAGCACCTCAAGACGCACAAGCACGACCACCACTCCCGTCGTGGTCTGCTGATCCTGGTCGGCCAGCGTCGCCGCCTGCTGCAGTACCTGGCCAAGAAGGACATCCAGCGCTTCCGTGTGCTGGTCGAGCGCCTCGGCATCCGTCGCGGTGCGGCCGGCGCCAAGTAAGTCGTCGTGAAGGGAGCGGTTCCCACCACTGAGGGGGCCGCTCCCTTTGCTGTACGTACAGTTGTGCGTACATGCGCATGTACGGGTCGAGACGGGTCGACCCGCGCGACCGGAATGCCAAGCCGGGACGAATCTCAGTAACCTGGTCGCAGAACGACCCCACGGACGAGCGAGAAGCGGACTCCCCGCCGCCGGTCCTCGGTAGTGGCCCCCGGACCATTCACCGGGTGCTTCGATCGAAGACCGGCCCGTCGAAGGAGCGCTTCTCCGCAGAGCCCCCCGCCACACGGGCGTGAGGGCGAGAAGACGATATGTATCGGAGAGAACGCTAGTGGAGAACGAGACCCACTACGCCGAGGCCGTCATTGACAACGGCACTTTCGGCACCCGCACCATCCGCTTCGAGACGGGCCGCCTGGCCAAGCAGGCCGCCGGCTCCGCCGTCGCGTACCTGGACGACGACACCATGGTGCTGTCGGCCACCACCGCTTCCAAGAAGCCCAAGGACCAGCTCGACTTCTTCCCCCTGACGGTGGACGTCGAGGAGCGGCAGTACGCCGCGGGCAAGATCCCCGGCTCCTTCTTCCGCCGCGAGGGCCGCCCCTCCGAGGACGCCATCCTCACCTGCCGCCTGATCGACCGGCCGCTGCGCCCGTCCTTCAAGAAGGGCCTGCGCAACGAGATCCAGATCGTCGAGACGATCATGGCGCTCAACCCCGACCACCTCTACGACGTGGTCGCGATCAACGCCGCCTCCTGCTCCACGCAGCTTGCCGGCCTGCCCTTCTCCGGCCCGGTCGGCGGTACCCGTGTCGCCCTGATCAAGGGCCAGTGGGTCGCCTTCCCGACGCACACCGAGCTGGAGGACGCCGTCTTCGACATGGTCGTCGCCGGTCGCGTCCTGGAGGACGGCGACGTCGCGATCATGATGGTCGAGGCCGAGGCCACCGAGAAGACCATCCAGCTCGTCAAGGACGGCGCCGAGGCCCCGACCGAGGAGGTCGTCGCCGCCGGTCTGGAAGCCGCGAAGCCGTTCATCAAGGTCCTCTGCAGGGCCCAGTCGGACCTCGCCGCCAAGGCCGCCAAGCCCACCGGAGAGTTCCCGGTCTTCCTGGACTACCAGGACGACGTCTTCGAGGCGCTCGCCTCCGCCGTGACCTCCGAGCTGGCCCAGGCGCTCACCATCGCGGGCAAGCAGGACCGCGAGGCCGAGCTGGACCGGGTCAAGGAGATCGCCGCCGAGAAGCTCCTCCCGGCCTTCGAGGGCCGCGAGAAGGAGATCTCCGCCGCGTACCGCGCGCTGACCAAGAAGCTGGTCCGCGAGCGCGTCATCAAGGACAAGGTCCGCATCGACGGCCGCGGCGTCACGGACATCCGTACGCTCGCCGCCGAGGTCGAGGCCATCCCGCGGGTGCACGGCTCGGCGCTGTTCGAGCGCGGCGAGACCCAGATCCTGGGCGTCACCACGCTCAACATGCTCCGCATGGAGCAGCAGCTGGACACCCTCTCCCCGGTGACCCGCAAGCGCTACATGCACAACTACAACTTCCCGCCGTACTCCGTCGGCGAGACCGGCCGCGTGGGCTCGCCCAAGCGCCGCGAGATCGGCCACGGCGCGCTCGCCGAGCGCGCCATCGTGCCGGTGCTGCCGTCGCGCGAGGAGTTCCCCTACGCGATCCGCCAGGTCTCCGAGGCGCTGGGCTCCAACGGATCGACGTCCATGGGCTCGGTCTGCGCCTCCACCATGTCGCTGCTGAACGCCGGTGTGCCGCTCAAGGCCGCCGTCGCCGGTATCGCCATGGGCCTGATCTCCCAGGAGATCGACGGCAAGACCCACTACGTCGCCCTCACCGACATCCTCGGTGCGGAGGACGCCTTCGGCGACATGGACTTCAAGGTCGCCGGCACCAAGCAGTTCGTGACCGCGCTCCAGCTCGACACCAAGCTCGACGGCATCCCCGCCTCGGTCCTGGCCGCCGCGCTGAAGCAGGCCCGCGACGCCCGCCTGCACATCCTCGACGTGATGAACGAGGCCATCGACGTCCCGGACGAGATGTCCCCGAACGCGCCGCGGATCATCACCGTCAAGATCCCGGTGGACAAGATCGGTGAGGTCATCGGCCCCAAGGGCAAGATGATCAACCAGATCCAGGAGGACACCGGCGCCGACATCACGATCGAGGACGACGGCACCATCTACATCGGTGCCGCCGACGGACCGGCCGCCGAGGCCGCCCGCGCCACGATCAACTCGATCGCCAACCCGACCATGCCGGAGGTCGGCGAGCGCTACCTGGGCACGGTCGTCAAGACCACGACCTTCGGTGCGTTCGTCTCCCTCATGCCCGGCAAGGACGGCCTGCTGCACATCTCGCAGATCCGCAAGCTCGCCGGTGGCAAGCGTGTGGAGAACGTCGAGGACGTGCTCGGCGTCGGCACCAAGGTCCAGGTCGAGATCGCCGAGATCGACTCCCGCGGCAAGCTCTCGCTGGTCCCGGTCGTCGAGGGCGACGACGAAGACGAGAAGAAGGACGACGCCGCCAAGTGACGTCCCGTAGTTCCACGACGACGGCCCGTGCCTCCTCGAAGGCGCGGGCCGTCGCCCGTACCCAAACGCTTCTCCGGGGCACCAACGGCATCGGGACGGTCCGCCGCACCGTCCTGCCCGGCGGCCTGCGGGTCGTCACCGAGACCCTGCCCTCCGTCCGCTCCGCCACCTTCGGGATCTGGGCCAACGTCGGATCGCGCGACGAGACCCCCGCCCTGAACGGCGCGACGCACTACCTCGAACACCTCCTCTTCAAGGGCACCACCCGGCGCAGTGCCCTCGACATCTCCGCCGCGATCGACGCGGTCGGCGGCGAGATGAACGCCTTCACGGCGAAGGAGTACACCTGCTACTACGCGCGGGTCCTCGACACCGACCTGCCGCTGGCCATCGACGTCGTCTGCGACATGCTGACCGGCTCGCTGATCACCTCCGAGGACGTCGACGCCGAGCGCGGCGTCATCCTTGAGGAGATCGCCATGACCGAGGACGACCCGGGCGACTGCGTGCACGACCTGTTCGCGCACACCCTGCTCGGCGACACCCCCCTCGGCCGCCCGGTCCTCGGCACCGTCGACACCGTCAACGCGCTCGACCGGAACAGGATCGCCCGCTTCTACAAGAAGCACTACGACCCCACCCACCTGGTCGTCGCGGCGGCCGGCAACATCGACCACGCCACGGTCGTGCGCCAGGTCCGCAAGGCGTTCGAACGGGCCGGCGCGCTGTCCCGCACGGACGCCGCCCCGGTCGCCCCGCGCGCGGGCTCCCGCACCCTGCGCACCGCGGGCCGTGTCGAACTCCTCAACCGCAGGACCGAGCAGGCCCACGTCGTTCTCGGCATGCCGGGCCTGTCCCGCACCGACGAGCGCCGCTGGGCCCTCGGGGTCCTCAGCACCGCCCTCGGCGGCGGCATGAGCTCGCGCCTCTTCCAGGAGGTGCGGGAGAAGCGCGGCCTCGCCTACAGCGTCTACTCGTACACCTCGGGCTTCGCCGACTGCGGACTGTTCGGCGTGTACGCGGGCTGCCGTCCCGGCCAGGTCCACGACGTCCTCAGGATCTGCCGCGACGAGCTGGACCGGGTAGCGTCCGAGGGGCTGAGCGACGAGGAGATCGGCCGGGCCGTCGGGCAGCTCTCCGGCTCCACGGTCCTCGGCCTGGAGGACACCGGCGCGCTGATGAACCGCATCGGCAAGAGCGAGCTGTGCTGGGGCGAGCAGATGTCGGTCGACGACATGCTGGACCGGATGGCACAGGTCACTCCCGATGACGTCCGCGCGGTCGCGGGCGAGGTCCTCGGACACCGCCCCTCGCTCTCCGTCATCGGCCCGCTCAAGGACAAGCAGGCCGACCGCCTCGAAGAAGCGGTCTCCTGACCTCTACTCGTAAGGAAGCAGAGCACATGAGCAAGCTGCGCGTTGCCGTTCTCGGCGCCCAGGGCCGGATCGGATCCGAGGCCGTCCGGGCCGTCGAGGCCGCCGACGACATGGAGCTGGTGGCCGCCCTGGGGCGCGGCGACAAGCTGGAGACCCTCGCGGAAGCCGGCGCCCAGGTCGCCGTCGAACTCACCACCCCCGCGTCGGTGATGGGCAACCTCGACTTCTGTGTCCGGCACGGCATCCACGCCGTGGTCGGCACGACGGGCTGGACCGACGAACGGCTCGCGCAGCTGCGCACCTGGCTGGAGGGCTCCCCGGAGACCGGGGTGCTCATCGCACCCAACTTCTCCATCGGCGCCGTCCTCACGATGACGTTCGCCCAGCAGGCGGCCCGCTACTTCGAGTCCGTCGAGGTCGTCGAGCTGCACCACCCCAACAAGGTCGACGCCCCGTCGGGGACCGCGACCCGCACGGCCCAGCTGATCGCCGAGGCCCGGCGGAAGGCGGGCCGTGCCGCGCAGCCGGACGCCACCACCACCGCCCTCGACGGCGCCCGCGGCGCGGACGTCGACGGGGTCCCGGTGCACGCGATCCGGCTCCGCGGACTCCTCGCCCACCAGGAGGTGCTGCTCGGCGGCGAGGGCGAGACCCTCACCATCCGGCACGACTCCCTGCACCACAACAGCTTCATGCCGGGCATCCTGCTCGGCGCACGCCGCGTGGTGACCACTCCGGGCCTCACCTTCGGCCTGGAACACTTCCTCGACCTGAACTGACTGAGACCCGTCATGCGCGCAAAGATCACGTACTTCGTCACCGCCGCCGTCCTGGTCTTCTACTTCGTCCTGGTCGGCAGCCGCGGCTTCCTGCTCATCGAGCACGGCACCCTGCTGACGGTCACCTTCGGGGTCGCGGTGCTGATCCTGCCGGTGATCGGGGTCTGGTTCCTCTGGAAGAACACCCAGTTCGTGGCACGGGCCAACGCGCTGGCCGCGGAACTCGACGCGGAGGGCGGCCTGCCGGTCGACGAACTGGTCCGGACCCCGTCCGGCCGCGTCGACCGCGACTCGGCGGACGCCGTGTTCGCCCGGCGCCGCGAGGAGACCGAGGACGCCCCGGACGACTGGCGCTGCTGGTTCCGTCTGGCCGTCGCCTACCAGGACGCCAGGGACACCCCCAGGGCCCGCAAGGCCATGCAGCGCGCCATCGCGCTGCACGCGCCGGGCACGAAGCCCTCCCGGGCCCCCGGGGCCGACGGAGGCGCGAAGACCGCGGGCTCCAGCCCCTCCGGCGCCTGAGGACCTGTCCCGCGCAACGGCCCGGGCCCGGTGACCGCCTTCGGTCACCGGGCCCGGGCCGTTCCCGTACGTCTCAGTCCCGCCGGTACTCGTCGCCCCATGCCTCGATGGTGTCGGCGGCGCGGTCGAACGCCTCGGTCCGGCTCAGGAAGTCCGCGTTGCTGTCGGTGAGCAGGGGCGGAACCTCCGCCCCGTCCTGTCGTACGACGACCAGCGCCTGCCCCTGAATCGTGCGGGGGAGGCCCAGCCACCTCACGGGCTGCTGAACGGTGCGCACCGCCACGATCTTGTTCCACGGCAACGTCGCCGTCGCGAGGAACCCGACCCGGCGCACGCCGTGCCGGCTCACCCAGGTGCCCATCCGCAGCAGTCGCAGGGCGCAGACGATGATCACGGCGGCGAGCCCCAGACACACGGCGGCCCCGGTCGGCGCCCCGGCGAACACGATGACCATCCCCGCGAGGAGGACGAACGAGGCGAGCAGCAGCAGACCGGCCGCACCCGCCACCCGCCAGGGCCCGGGGCGGTACGGGCGCCGCCAGTTGTCGTGGTCGTCGAACGGCAGCGCTACGTCCTCAGCGCTCGCGTCAAACGCGCGGTCGGCCGTCAGGAAGGGCAGGGGCACGACTGATCCTCACTCACAAGCACGCTCGATTGCTGTGCCCGGTGAGGCTACCGAGGAGATCACCCGCCGGACCACCCGAGGGGGCCTGTACGGGGGCGGAGCCCCTCGGAGCCTGTCGGGTGGCCACTGACCGGGCGGACGCGGCCTGCCGCGTCCGCCTTCCGGCCGAAGGTCACCCGGCAGGCTCTCAGTGACCGTTCGACGCCTCGGTCTGCTGGGGGTGTGTCTCGCTCTGCGGACTCAGCGCGGGCAGCCCGAGGACCAGCGACCCCACGAGACCCGCGACGACCGTGAGCCCGACGAGCGAGCGCGCGGCCAGCTGGGAGACGCTGGCGCGCTCCCGCGGGGGCGGGGTGATGTTGCTGCGGAATCGCTCGGACTCGGCGACGAACGAGAACGGGACGGATTCACGCCGGCGGAACATGAGGAAGCTCTCCTTGAACTCGTGTACCGATGCTGCTATCAGGACAGACGTGCAACAGGCCCGTTTGGTGCCCCGAATCACCGAATTCGTCGAAGAAATCCACCGACGGCCCTTCCCGTCCCCGTTGTCGGTGGCGGCCCGTAGAGTGGGCGCCGCCCGAGCGACGCAATTGGAAGGACCCCGCCGGTGACCGAGACCCCCGAACCCGCAAAGCCCAGCTTCCGCAGCGATGTCACCGTTGACCTGGTGAAACACTCCGCGGGCGACGCCGACGTCCTGTTCGCGGCCCGTGTCTCCACGGCCGGCGAGCAGTCCCTGGAAGAGGTCACCAAGGACCCCGAGCGTTCCAAGGGGCTCATCAACTACCTGATGCGCGACCGCCACGGCAGCCCGTTCGAGCACAACTCGATGACCTTCTTCATCAGCGCCCCGATCTTCGTGTTCCGTGAGTTCATGCGTCACCGCGTGGGCTGGTCGTACAACGAGGAATCGGGTCGCTACCGTCAGCTGGAGCCGGTCTTCTACGTCCCGGACGAGTCCCGCAAGCTCGTCCAGCAGGGCCGTCCCGGGAAGTACGAGTTCGTCGAGGGCACTGCGGCCCAGCAGGAGCTCACCGGCCGCGTCATGGAGGACTCGTACCGGCAGGCGTACGAGGCGTACCAGGAGATGCTCGCCGCGGGAGTGGCGCGCGAGGTCGCCCGGGCGGTGCTCCCGGTCGGGCTGTTCTCGTCGATGTACGCCACCTGCAACGCCCGCTCGCTGATGCACTTCCTCGGTCTGCGCACCCAGCACGAACTGGCCAAGGTGCCGTCCTTCCCGCAGCGGGAGATCGAGATGGTGGGCCAGCGGATGGAGGAGCACTGGGCCCGGCTGATGCCCCTCACCCATGCAGCCTTCAACAAAAACGGACGTGTCGCCCCGTAGGCGGTGTCCATATTGCGGCGTTTCGTGAAGTTCATCTAGGCTGATCAAACGGACCCGGCACTGCTTGAACCCCCGAGCAGGCAGTGCCGGGCTCCTATCGCGTGTCCCCCCGAGGGGTCCTCGGGTACTGAGCAACGAGTAGCGTGTTACCCATGGCTCCGATCTCCACTCCGCAGACCCCCTTCGGGCGGGTCCTCACCGCTATGGTCACGCCTTTCACGGCGGACGGCGCACTCGACCTCGACGGTGCCCAGCGGCTCGCCACCCATCTGGTGGACGCAGGCAACGACGGCCTGATCATCAACGGCACCACCGGTGAGTCTCCGACCACCAGCGACGCGGAGAAGGACCAGCTCGTCAGGGCGGTACTGGAGGCGGTCGGGGACCGGGCCCACGTCGTCGCCGGCATCGGTACCAACGACACGCGGCACAGCGTCGAGCTCGCCCGCACGGCCGAGCGTTCCGGCGCCCACGGCCTCCTCGCGGTGACGCCGTACTACAACAAGCCGCCGCAGGAGGGCCTCTTCCGGCACTTCACGGCCGTCGCCGACGCCACCGGACTTCCGGTGATGCTCTACGACATCCCCGGCCGCAGCGGTGTGCCCATCGACACGGAGACCCTGGTACGTCTCGCCGAGCACCCGCGTATCGTCGCCAACAAGGACGCCAAGGGCGACCTCGGCCGCGCGAGCTGGGCCATCACCCGGTCCGGCCTCGCCTGGTACTCGGGCGACGACATGCTGAACCTGCCGCTCCTCTCGGTCGGCGCCATCGGCTTCGTCTCCGTCGTCGGCCACGTCGTCACCCCCGAGCTGCGCGCCCTCATCGAGGCGTACCTCGGCGGCGACGTCCAGAAGGCCACGGAGATCCACCAGAAGCTGCTGCCGGTCTTCACGGGCATGTTCCGCACCCAGGGCGTGATCACCACCAAGGCCGCCCTGGCGCTCCAGGGCCTGCCCGCCGGCCCGCTGCGCCTCCCGCTGGTGGAGCTCAGCGCCCAGGAAACGGCACAGCTCAAGATCGATCTCGCCGCCGGTGGGGTACAGCTGTAACCACGGACTTCATAACTGAATAAGAGAAGAACAACTGCAAGAGCGACATCGCAGACAACAGCAAGTGCACGAATGACATGCGCGCCACGTGCCCAAGCGGTACGTGGCGCGTGTGGTGAGGAGAGTCTTTTGAGTCATCCGCATCCTGAACTCGGCGCTCCGCCCAAGCTCCCCAAGGGTGGCCTCCGCGTCACCCCGCTCGGTGGCCTCGGCGAGATCGGCCGCAACATGACGGTCTTCGAATTCGACGGCCGTCTGCTCATCGTCGACTGCGGAGTGCTCTTCCCGGAGGAGGAGCAGCCCGGCATCGACCTGATCCTGCCGGACTTCACCACGATCCGGGACCGTCTCGACGACGTCGAGGGCATCGTCCTCACGCACGGCCACGAGGACCACATCGGTGGTGTCCCGTATCTGCTGCGCCTGAAGCCCGACATCCCTCTCATCGGTTCCAAGCTGACTCTCGCGTTGATCGAGGCGAAGCTCCAGGAACACCGCATCCGTCCGTACACCCTCGAGGTCGAGGAGGGCCGACGCGAGCGCATCGGTGTCTTCGACTGCGAGTTCATCGCCGTCAACCACTCCATCCCGGACGCCCTCGCGGTCGCCATCCGCACCCCCGCGGGCATGGCCGTCGCGACCGGCGACTTCAAGATGGACCAGCTTCCGCTGGACGGTCGGCTCACCGACCTGCACGCGTTCGCGCGCCTGAGCGAGGAGGGCATCGACCTCCTGCTCTCCGATTCGACGAACGCCGAGGTTCCCGGCTTCGTACCGCCCGAGCGGGACATCTCCAACGTCCTGCGCACGGTCTTCGCCAACGCCCACAAGCGCATCATCGTGGCGAGCTTCGCGAGCCACGTGCACCGCATCCAGCAGATCCTCGACGCGGCCCACGAGTACGGGCGACGGGTCGCCTTCGTCGGCCGTTCCATGGTCCGCAACATGGGCATCGCCCGTGACCTGGGCTACCTCAGGGTTCCCGCCGGCCTGGTGGTCGACGTCAAGACCCTCGACGATCTGCCGGACGACGAGGTCGTGCTGGTCTGCACGGGATCCCAGGGCGAGCCGATGGCCGCGCTGTCCCGCATGGCCAACCGCGATCACCAGATCCGGATCGTGCAGGGCGACACCGTGATCCTGGCGTCGTCCCTGATCCCGGGGAACGAGAACGCGGTCTACCGCGTGATCAACGGCCTCACCCGCTGGGGCGCCAACGTCGTGCACAAGGGCAACGCCAAGGTCCACGTCTCCGGACACGCCTCGGCGGGCGAGCTGCTGTACTTCTACAACATCTGCAAGCCGAAGAACCTGATGCCGGTCCACGGCGAATGGCGCCACCTGAGGGCCAACGCCGAACTCGGCGCCCTCACGGGCGTGCCCAAGGACCACATCGTCATCGCCGAGGACGGCGTCGTCGTCGACCTCGTCGACGGCAGGGCCAGGATCGTCGGCAAGGTCCAGGCCGGTTACGTGTACGTGGACGGCCTCTCCGTCGGCGATGTCACCGAGACCTCGCTCAAGGACCGCCGCATCCTGGGCGACGAGGGCATCATCTCGGTCTTCGTCGTGGTCGACAGCAGCACCGGCAAGATCACGGGCGGCCCGTACATCCAGGCCCGGGGCTCCGGCATCGACGACTCGGCGTTCAACGCCGTGGTGCCGAAGATCGAGGAAGCGATCAATAGGTCGGCGCAGGACGGAGTCATGGAGCCGCACCAGCTCCAGCAGCTCGTCCGGCGCTCGGTGGGCAAGTGGGTCTCCGACACCTACCGCCGCCGGCCGATGATCCTCCCCGTGGTGGTCGAGGTCTGACCCACGGGCAGAACTCCGGAGCGGGGCCCCCGATTTGCATCGGGAGCCCCGCTCCAGTACGTTTACGGCTCCGCCCGACCGGGAAGCACCACGCGCACTCGTGCGCTGTGGGGACGCCCGAACGGGGCGGGAAATTCCGACTCAGAAACTCTGATAAAGTCGGATCCGCCGAAAGGCAAAAGACCACTCCAACGGTCGACCGGAATTGAATTCCGAACCGGAAACGGAACGGAAAAAGAATCTGGTAGGGTTGGAATCGCCGGAAAGGGAAACGCGAAAGCGTGGAACTGGAAAGCGGCCCCGCTTCGACCGGGGGTCGGACACTGAAAAG
>NZ_JBIBYN010000033.1:0-76275 GCF_043083325.1 Streptomyces sp. NPDC014734
AAACGCTCGGCTGGAAAACCCCAGCCGAGCGCCTGCGTGATCTACTGACGACCACGTAAGCCATCAGGTGTTGCGAGGACCCCAAGAATCCGCCAAGGCGTGGGCCCTCGCTTTTGTCCCGACAGCGCGGAGCGGTACCGTCGACCGTCGTGGAGCACAACAGAAAGGGCGTCGATGGCGATCGCCAAGGCCGAGCGGCTGATGAACCTGGCCCTGTGCCTGCTGGGAACCCGGCGCCCGCTGAGCAAGCGTGAGCTGCGGGGCTCCATCGAGGCCTACCTGGAAGCCGGTTCGGACGACGCCTTCAACCGGATGTTCGAGCGTGACAAGGACGATCTGCGCGAGCTCGGTCTGATCATCGAGACCGTGGAGAACCTGGACGGCGACATCGGCTACCTCGCCCGCCGCGACAGCAACCGGCTGCCCCCGATCACACTCGACGCCGAGGAGGCCGCGGCGCTCGGCCTGGCCGCCAAGGTCTGGCAGCAGGCGCGGCTGGCGGGCGCCGCCAGCGGCGCGCTCCAGAAGCTGCGGGCGGCCGGCATGCCGGAGGCCGAGGACGCGTACGAGGTGCACAGCGCGCTCGAACCCCGGATCCCCGTGCACGAGAGCGCGTTCGAGCCGTTGATGCTGGCCTGCCGTGACCGCCGGCCGGTGACCTTCGACTACCGCAAGGCCAACTCCGCCCGGCCCGGGACGCGCCACGTCGAGCCCTGGACCCTGGAGTGCTGGCGCGGCCACTGGTACCTGGCCGGCTGGGACCGGGAGCGCGGCGCCGAGCGGGTCTTCCGGCTCTCCAGGATCACCGGCAGGGTGCGCTCGCGCGCCGGAACCTTCACCGCGGAGGTGCCCGACGTCGTCACCGTCCGCGAGACCGTGGAGAGCTGGGCGGGGGAGACGGCGACCCGCACCGCCCGGATCCGGCTGCGCACCGGTGCCGGATACCCGCTGCGCTCGCGGGCCGTCTCGGTCCGCGAACTCGGGGACGGCTGGGACGAGTTGGAGATTCCGTACGGACACGGGCTGGACGCCTGGCTCGTCGAGTTCGGGCCGGACGTCGTCGTGCAGGAGCCCGCCGATCTGCGGGCCGACGTGATGGACCGGCTGCGTGCCGTGGCCAAGGACTGAGAGGGCCGTCCCATGGCCACGAACGCCATCGACCAGACCCGCCGGATGCTCTCCCTGGTCACGTACCTGCGCGAGCGTCCCGGTGCCCACGTGCAGGACGTCGCCCGTGCCTTCGGGATCACCGAGGACGAACTGATCTCCGATCTCGACGTGCTGCCCATGTGCGGTACGAGCTTCCGCGGCGGCGACCTGCTGGACATCGACACCGACGGCGAACGGATCTGGTGGCACAACCCGGACGACGTCGCCGAGCCGCTGCGGCTCGCGGCCGACGAGGCGACGGCGCTCCTGGTCGCCGCCCGCGCCGTCGCCACGCTGCCGGGGCTGCGCGAGAGCGACCGTCAGGCGCTGCTGCGGGCCACCGCGAAACTGGAGACCGCCGCCGGTGAGGTGGGGGCGGCCAGTTCGAGGCTGTCGGTCACCTTCGAGTCCGAGGGCGGCGTCTTCGCGGAGGTGGACCGGGCGATCTCGGAGCGGCGCCGGCTCTGGCTGCGCTACTACTCGCCCGCGCGGGACGAACTCACCGAGCGCGAGGTGGACCCGATCCGGCTGTTCGCCGTGGGACACACCTACATGGAGGCGTGGTGCCGTTCCTCCGAGGACCGGCGCACCTTCCGGCTCGACCGGGTCGCCGAGATCCGGCTGCTGGACGAACCGGCCGCGCCGCCGGAGCTCGAACTGAGGGACCTGTCCGAGGGGCTCGTCCAGCCGTCGGCCGAGGATCCGGAGGTCGTGGTCGAGGTCGGTCCCGGCGGGCGGTGGGTCGCCGAGTACTACCCGCACGACACCGCCCAGGAGCTGCCGGACGGCGGGCTGCGGATCACCTTGCGCACCCCCGATCCCGCCTCGCTGCGCAGACTGGCGCTGAGGCTCGGCGGGGAGGGGCGCATCGTGGCCCCGCCCGAGCTGGCGCGGAGCGCACAGCAAGCGGCTCGCGCCGCGCTCGCCGCCTACGACGACCCGGTCTGAGCGGATATCCGAGGGAGATATGAGAGAGATGTCTGTGATGTCGGATGTGTCGACTGTGGTGGTGCCGGAGTCCGTGCGCTTCAAGGCGGCCTGTCCGGACTGCCGCGGGCGGTTCGAACTGGCGGCGGGCGCCATCCGCCTCGCCGTGGGCGCCAGTCGCCGGACGACGTTCTACTCCTTCACCTGCCCGGAGTGCGGTGCGGCCGTCCGCAAGCCCGCCGGGGAGCGGATAGTCGAACTTCTCACCGGCGGTGGGGTACGGACGCTGCGCCTCCACAGCGGCGTCTGACGCGGCGCCGTGCCCGGCGCGCTCGCCGGTCGTGGCGCCGCCGCTCCCGCGTGTCCGTGGTCCCCGGCCCTTCTCCGTACCCGCCCGTCGGCAGTCCTTCGGGCACCTAGACACATCGAGGCTCCGCGCATGTTCTGGCCCATGCTCGCCATCGCCCTGGGATTTCTCGGTATCGCCGTCCTGGGCGTACTGGCCGTCAAGGTCTTCATCGAGGTCCGGCGTCTGGGGCGTCAGGTGACACTGACCGCCGAGCGCGTCAACCGGGCCGCGGAGGACCTCGAACGGGCCGCCGTGAATCTCGCCGCCACGGGCGAGACCCTGCGCTGAGAAGGCTCCGTCGTCCCCGGCGGGAGCATTCCGGGAACCGGCCGCCGGGCCGGGTCCGTCCGCTCCGTTCCGCGCGATCATGCGCTGCCGTGACCGGGGAAGACGGATCGGCGAGGCCGCGGCCTCCAGTTTCTCCGGTTCGGCAGGTACGCTGCTCAAGCGGCCCGGAGAGCGAGGCATGGGCCGTAACCGTGAGAACGCCCGGGTATTGCCCCGTGTTTACCCTTGCGGGATACGATCGCTGACAGTACGACGATCGGACGTCCGTCCGAGGTTCGACCCGCCCCACCCCTGCTGCCTCGGTGAGAAGGTACACGCATATGTTCGGAAGGCTCGGCGCTCCCGAGATCATCCTGATCCTCGTCGTCATCGTTCTGCTGTTCGGCGCGAAGAAGCTTCCCGACATGGCTCGCTCGCTCGGCAAGTCCGCTCGCATCCTGAAGAGCGAGGCCAAGGCGATGAAGTCCGAGGGCGGCCCGTCGGCCACCCCGGCCGAGCCGGCGGCGAACGACGCGGCCCAGGACCAGGCCGCCCCGCGCACCATCAAGGCCGCGCCCGGTGACGTGACCAGTTCCCGCCCGGTCGCCGAGCCGACCGACTCGACCAAGCGCTGACGCTGACCGATACGGGCCGACGCAGGCGCCGGGATCGGTGACGGCCCGCTGCACGAGATGAGGATGTGGGTTGCTCAAGTCTGCCCGCAAGCAGGAGACGGACCCAGAGGGCCGCATGCCCCTGGTGGAGCACCTGCGTGAGCTGCGTAATCGCTTGGTGAAGGGCCTGCTGGGGATCGTCGTCGTGACGATCGTCGCCGCTTTCTTCTACAAGGGGATCATCGAGTTCTTCACCAACCCGGTGCTGAAGTCGGTCGGTTGCGAGTCGAGCTTCGCCGATCTCGCCCAGAAGGAGGACGGTACCTGCGCGCGTATCGTCCTGAACGGTCTGCTCACACCGTTCACCCTGGCGCTCAAGGTCTCCCTGATGGCAGGTGTCGTCCTCTCCTCGCCGATCTGGCTCTACCAGCTGTGGGCCTTCATCGCCCCCGGTCTGCACCGGAACGAGAAGAAGTACTCCCTCGGCTTCGTGGGCGCGGGCTTCCCGCTCTTCCTCGCCGGCGGCTTCTTCGCGTACAAGATGCTGCCCACGATGGCCCGGGTGCTGCTCGACTTCTCACCGGCCGACCTGGACAACCAGCTGCCGCTGGACGAGCTGCTGGACCTGATCACACGCATGGTCGTGGTCTTCGGCCTCTCCTTCGAGCTGCCCCTGCTGCTCGTCATGCTGAACCTGGGCGGGGTGCTCACCGGCAAGCGGATGCTCGGCTGGTGGCGGGGCATGATCATGGGCATCACGGTCTTCGCCGCGGTCGCCACTCCCAGCACCGACCCGCTGTCGATGCTGGCGCTCGCCGGGCCGATCTGGGTCCTGTACTTCGTGGCCACGGGAATCTCCCTGCTCAACGACCGTCGCAAGGCCAGGATCGCGGCGCAGGGCCCGGGCGACGACGAGGCGTCGGAGCTGGACCTCACCCCCGACGACATCGGTGAGACCGAAGCGGTCTCGTCAGGCCGCTCCGTGCCGGGCCAGGCGAGCTCGGACCGTGACCGGGTCAACGGTTACGACGACATCACCTGACCTGTAGGGTCCCCGGGTGACCAGCGAGATCACCCTCTTCGTCAATCCCACCGCGGGAGGCGGCCGGGGCGCGCGTGCCGCGCAGCCGGCCGCTTCCGCGTTGCGGGACGCGGGATTCTCCGTGCGCACCGTTCTCGGCGAGGACGCCGGCGACGCGCTGCGGCGGGCCCGCGAGGCCGTCGCCGGTGGCACCGGCGCGCTGATGGCCGTGGGCGGGGACGGCATGATGTCCCTCGCCCTGCAGGCGGTCGCCGGGACGGACACCCCGCTCGGGGTCGTCGCCGTCGGCACCGGCAACGACTTCGCCCGTGCGCTGGGGCTGCCGATCAGGGATCCGGCGGCCGCCGGACGTCTTGCCGCCGAGGCGCTCAAGAGCGGCGCTGTCCGGGAGATCGACCTCGGCAGGGTCGGCGACCGGTGGTTCGGGTCCGTGCTCGCCACGGGCTTCGACTCCCGGGTCAACGACCGCGGCAACCGGATGCGCTGGGTCGGCGGCCGTTTCAAGTACGACCTCGCGATCCTCGCCGAACTCGCCGCGTTCCGGCCCGTCCCGTACCGGATCAGGCTGGACGGCGGGCCGGTCCGGGAGATCGAGGCGACGCTGATCGCCGTGGGCAACGGGACGACGTACGGCGGCGGCATGCGGATCTGCGCGGACGCCGTCATGGACGACGGGCTCCTCGACGTGACCGTCGTCGGCGAGTGCAGCCGCACCACGCTCCTCAAGGTCTTCCCCCGGGTCTACCGCGGCACGCACCTCGACCATCCCGTGGTGACCGTGCACCGGGTCTCCTCGATCGAGCTGGCCGCGCCCGGTCTCACCGCGTACGCGGACGGTGAGCCGCTGGGCGCGCTGCCGCTCACGGCGACCTGCGCACCGGGCGCGGTGCGGGTGCTCGGCCCCGTTCCGACCACCGGATTTTAAAGATCGCGCCACTGTCACAGGCGGCGGGTAGGCTCGAAGCAAGATGACAGAGGACCTCTCACCCGCTGAGCGATACCAGGCCTCCCGGCTCCGTGCCGCCGAGCTGGCCACCGCACTCGCGCCCTTCCGCGAGCTGTACGCGTTCGATCTGGACCCCTACCAGATCGAGGCGTGCGAGGCACTGGAGGCCGGCAAGGGCGTGCTCGTCGCGGCCCCGACCGGCTCGGGCAAGACGATCGTCGGCGAGTTCGCCGTGCACCTCGCCCTCGAACAGGGCCGCAAGTGCTTCTACACCACGCCCATCAAGGCGCTCTCCAACCAGAAGTTCGCCGACCTGGCCAAACGCTACGGGCCGGACAAGGTCGGCCTGCTGACCGGCGACAACAGCGTCAACGGTGATGCCCCCGTGGTCGTCATGACCACCGAGGTGCTGCGGAACATGCTGTACGCGGGCTCGCAGACGCTGCGCGGCCTCGGGTACGTGGTGATGGACGAGGTGCACTATCTCTCCGACCGGTTCCGGGGCGCCGTCTGGGAGGAAGTGATCATCCATCTCCCGGAGTCCGTGACGCTGGTGTCGCTCTCGGCGACCGTGTCCAACGCCGAGGAGTTCGGTGACTGGCTGGACACCGTCCGCGGCGACACCGAGGTCATCGTCTCCGAGCACCGCCCCGTGCCGCTCTGGCAGCACGTGCTGGCGGGCCGCCGGATGTACGACCTCTTCGAGGAGGAGTCCGACCACGGGGGCCGCGGTACCGCCCGCCGTGAGGTCAACCCCGATCTCATCCGGCTCGCCCGGATGGAGAACCAGCGGACGTACAACCCGCGCGAGCGCCGCCGCGGCAAGATGGTCCGGGAGGCGGACCGGGAGCGCGAGCGCCGCCAGCGCGGCCGGATCTGGACCCCGGCCCGGCCCGAGGTCATCGACCGGCTGGACGCCGAGGGGCTGCTGCCCGCCATCACGTTCATCTTCAGCCGGGCGGGCTGCGAGGCCGCGGTGCAGCAGTGCCTGCACGCCGGGCTGCGGCTCAACGACGAGGCGGGGCGCCGCCTGGTCCGCGAGATCGTCGAGGAGCGGACCGCCACCATCCCGGGTGAGGACCTCCACGTCCTCGGATACTACGAGTGGCTCGAAGGGCTGGAGCGGGGCATCGCCGCGCACCACGCCGGAATGCTGCCCACGTTCAAGGAAGTCGTCGAGGAGCTCTTCGTCCGCGGCCTCGTCAAGGCGGTCTTCGCCACCGAGACCCTGGCCCTCGGCATCAACATGCCCGCGCGTTCGGTCGTGCTGGAGAAGCTCGTCAAGTGGAACGGCGAGCAGCACGCCGACATCACCCCCGGCGAGTACACCCAGCTGACCGGACGGGCCGGGCGCCGCGGGATCGACGTCGAGGGCCACGCCGTGGTCCTGTGGCAGCGCGGCATGGACCCGGGCGCGCTGGCCGGGCTCGCGGGCACCCGCACCTATCCACTGCGCTCCAGCTTCCGGCCCTCGTACAACATGGCCGTCAACCTTGTGCACCAGTACGGGCGGCACCGCTCGCGCGAACTGCTGGAGACGTCCTTCGCGCAGTTCCAGGCGGACCGGTCGGTGGTGGGGATCTCCCGGCAGGTCCAGCGGAACGAGGAGGGGCTCGCGGGCTACCGGGAGGGCATGACCTGCCACCTCGGCGACTTCGGGGAGTACGCGCGACTGCGCCGCGAACTCAAGGACCGGGAGACCGAACTCGCCAAGCGGGGGGCCACACAGCGCCGGGTCGAGGCGGCGGCCTCCCTGGAGAAGCTGAAGCCCGGCGACATCATCCACGTGCCGACCGGGAAGTTCGCCGGGCTGGCGCTGGTCCTCGATCCCGGACTGCCGGCCGGCCGGGCCAACGGGCACGGGCGCCGGGGACCCGAATACCATGACGGGCCGCGGCCGTTGGTGCTGACCGCCGAGCGGCAGGTGAAGCGGCTCGCCTCGATCGACTTCCCGGTCCCGGTGCAGGCGCTGGAGCGGATGCGGGTGCCGAAGTCGTTCAACGCGCGCTCGCCGCAGTCGCGTCGCGATCTCGCCTCGGCGCTGCGCACGAAGGCCGGGCACATCGTGCCGGAGCGGCACCGCAAGGGGCGGGCCGCCGCCGCCGACGACCGGGAGATAGCCCGCCTCCGGGCGGAGTTGCGCGCGCACCCCTGCCACGGATGCGACGAGCGCGAGGACCACGCGCGGTGGGCCGAGCGCCACCACCGGCTCCAGCGCGACACCAAGCAGCTGGAGCGCCGTATCGAGGGGCGCACGAACACGATCGCCCGCACCTTCGACCGCATCGTCGCGCTGCTCACCGAGCTCGGCTACCTGCGCGGCGACGAGGTCACCGAGCACGGCCGACGGCTCGCCCGGCTCTACGGGGAGCTGGACCTGCTGGCCAGCGAATGCCTGCGCGACGGTGTCTGGGAGGGGCTCAGCCCCGCCGAACTCGCGGCCTGTGTCTCGGCGTTGGTGTACGAGGCGCGGCAGGCCGACGACGCCGTGGCGCCCAAGCTGCCGTCGGGGCCCGCCCGGACCGCGATGGGGGAGATGGTCCGGATCTGGGGCAGGCTCGACGCCCTGGAAGAGGATTTCAAGATCAACCAGGCGGAGGGCGTCGGCCAGCGCGAGCCCGACCTGGGGTTCGCCTGGGCGGTCCACATGTGGGCGTCGGGCCGGTCGCTGGACGAGGTGCTGAACGAGGTGGAGATGCCCGCCGGGGACTTCGTGCGGTGGTGCAAGCAGGTCATCGACGTGCTGGGCCAGATCGAGGCGGCCGCGCCACGGGACGGGAGCACGGTGGCGAAGAGCGCGCGCAAGGCGGTGGACGCGGTGCTGCGCGGTGTCGTGGCCTACAGCTCCGTGGGGTGAGGCCGGGGGCGGTTCCGCGTCCGGCCTCGGCGGGCCGGTACGGAGCACCGGGTACGGGACGCTCCGTACCGAGGGTGTTCCCGGCCGCCCGGGCCGGGACACCTCCGGCCCGGGCGGTACGTGTCAGACGACCGTGCGTGCCGCGTCCCGCTTGGCCACTTCCTCGCGGACGATCGGGATGACGTGCCGTCCGAAGTCGATCGCGTCGTCCAGCAGGTCGTAGCCGCGGGCGGAGAGGATGTCCACCCCCAGGTCGTAGTAGTCCAGCAGCGCCTGTGCCACCGTTTCCGGCGTGCCCACGAGGGCGGTGGAGTTGCCGGCCCCGCCCGTCTCCGCCGCGGTCGGTGTCCACAGCGCCCGGTCGTGGCGCTCGGCCTCGGCGGCCACCGCGAGGAGCCGTCGGGAACCGGTGTTCTCCGGAACGTTCGGCGAATGACGGCGGCCCGGCGGCGCACCGGCCCTGCGGGCCCTGATCCGCTCCAGCGTCCGATGGGCCTTCTCCCAGGCCAGTTCCTCGGTCGGCGCGATGACCGGCCGGAACGCGACCTGGATCCTCGGGAGATCCGTCCGGCCCGCCGCGCGTGCCGCGGCCCGCACCGAGGCGATCTGCTCCGCGGTCTGCGCCAGGGGCTCGCCCCACAGGCAGTAGATGTCGGCCTCGGCACCCCCGGCCGCGTACGCCGCCGGTGACGAGCCGCCGAACGAGACCTGCGGGTGCGGCTGCTGCGCGGGGAAGACGTCGCTCACGAAGTCGCGGAAGCGGTAGTACGTGCCCTCGTGGTCGAAGGGCTCGTGCGACGTCCACACCTTCTTGATGACCTCGATGGCCTCACGGGTGCGCGCGTACCGTTCGTCCTTGGTGAGGAAGTCGCCCTCGCGCCGCTGCTCGTGGTCGTTGCCGCCGGTGATGAAGTGGACGGCGAGCCGGCCGTCGCTGATGTGGTCCAGGGTCGCGAAGGTCTTGGCCGCGAACGTCGGGTACGAGACGTTGGGGCGGTGTGCGACGAGGATCTGGAGCGATTCGGTGCGGGCCGCGACATACGCGGCGGCGGGGGACGGGTCGGGGGAGCCGGATCCGTAGGCGAACAGCACCCGGTCCCAGCCGTGGTCCTCGTGCGCGCGGGCCAGCCGGAGCGTGTAGTTCCTGTCGAACGAGCCCCCGGATCGGGGGGTCACTTCGGAACCTTCGTTGGTCGCTGCGATGCCGAGAAACTCGACGGGCATGGCGAAGCCTCATCTCATCCTGCGGGGGAGGGTCGTGTGACGTGCTGACGCGGAAGCGGTCAGGGACGACACGAGGCGGACCACACACGACCGAAGTCGATGTGGTCACGGGTGACCAGCCGCAGCTGTGGGCTCATCAGCCCAGTGGAACAGGCGGGTTGGCGCCGAGTCAACCGTTCCCGGCGGCTCCGTGCCCGTGACGTCGCGGGCGGGTGGCGCCGGCCCGCGAGCCCGGGCCGCGGGTCCGTTCCCCGCCGTCCGGGTCAGGGCCGGGACGCACGGCCCTCGTCGGACCCGGCCGCGCCCGGCCCCGCGTGCCGCGCGGACAGGCCCGCGCGGCAGGCCAACTGGAGGGCCAGGCGGACATCCGGATCGTTCAGGTCGGCGCCCGTCAGCCGGACGACCTTGCGGATGCGGGCGCCCACCGCGTTCCGGTGCAGGTGCAGCGCCTCGGCGGCCCGGGCGGGCGAGTTGTTGTGGTCCAGATAGCCCTGGAGCGTGCGCAGCAGCGGTTCCGCCCGCTCCGCCCCCAACGCCAGGACGGGGGCGAGGAGTTCGGCGACCGCCTCACGAGCCGTGTCGGAGGCGTACCACTCCAGCAGCATCCGGTCGAGCCCCACCGCGTCGTGCGCGGCCACCGTCGCCGGACCGACGCGCGGCACGGCGGCACGTGCCTCCCGGGCCGAGGCGCGGATACCGAGCGGCCCCCGGTGCGCGGACCCCACACCGCACCGCAGTCCGGCCTCGGGCCGCAGCCCGGCCAGCCGGTCCACCACCCGGCGCGCGCGTGCCAGGACGGCGCGCCGCCCGTCCGCCCCCGGGTCGCCCGACCAGGTGCCGAGCAGGACGAGGGCGTCGTCGACGAGTGCGGCGTTCCACTGCACGGCATCGGCGGCCGACGCCGCCGCCGGACCCTCCCAGGCGCGCAGCAGGGTCAGTGCCTGGGACATCACCGCGTCCAGCGCCCTCGGCCGGTCGGCGGTGTCCGGACCACCGGCCTCCACCCGGAGCGCGATGTGCCAGCCGTCCACCGGCAGCGCGAGCGCCCGGCCCCGGGCGGCCAGCCGGGTCGCCTGATCACGCGGGGCCACGAGCAGCTCGGCGAGCAGCCGGCCGCGGGAGCGCACCGGGACGTCGCCGTGCCCGCCGCCCGCCGCCGCGAGGGCGGCCAGCGCCAGGACGGAGCGCACCGCGGACCCCGCGTGGCCGGGCAGCGGTGGCGCCGCGAGCCGGATCTCGCCGTCCGGTCCGGCGGCGGCGGCGCCCTCCTCGCCAGGACCCGCGGCCCGCAGTTCCACCGGGACCCCGAGGGCCCGGGTCGCCGCTGCCGCCACCCGCCCCGGGTCGCCCGCCGCGGCCGTCACCTCCCGCGCCGCGGCGGCGACCCGGGCGAGCGCCTCCGCGGCGGACCCGGCCACCGCCCGCTCCACCGCCACCACGAGGGCCGCGAGGTCGCCGTCGGCGTACAGCAGCGCGACCCGGCCCCGCTCGGCGAGCGCCCGCGCGGTCGCCGTCACCTCGGCGGGCGGTTCGTGCGGTGCCCGCGCCCTGCCCGTCAGGACGAGCGCGGCGGCCCCCGCCGCCGCGGCGTCGCGCACCGCCACGTCCAGCAGGTGTCCCGGCACCGGTGCCAGGAGCACGGCGACCGTGCCGACGGGCAGGGCGGCGAGCCGGTCCGGGCGCTGTTCCAGGCGCACCCCCGTGACCTCCACCGCGTCGAGCGGGCCCACCAGGGGGCGGAGCCCGTCAAGACCGGGGGAGGCGAGGAGATCGAGGAGGTTCGGCATCCCTCCAGTGTGCCGCGAGCACATCGACACGACGAACCGCGTGCCACGGACCCGGCCCGGACGATCCGCGTCTCCCTACGCTGGAACACATGCACGTGGACGCCGGAGCACTCGCCGACTTCGCGCGGGGCTGTGCCGTCCTGGGATCGGGGGGCGGCGGACCCGCCGATGTGACCCTCCCCGTCGCCGGACAGGCGATCGAGGAGTGCGGTCCGGTGCCCGTCGTCGCCCCGGCCGCGCTGCCCGCCGACGCGTGGGTCATGCCCGTCGGACTCGTCGGATCGCCCGCCGTCGCCGCCGAGCGGATCGGCGGCCGGGACGAGCCCGCGCGGCTGCGCGCCCGCTTCGAGGAACTGCACGACGCACCGGTGGCCGCGGTGATGAGCAGCGAGATCGGCGGCCTCAACGGCTGCCTGGCCGTCGCCTGGGCGGCCCGTCTGGGCCTGCCGCTGCTCGACGCCGACTCCATGGGACGCGCCTTCCCGCGCATGGACCAGAACGTCCTGGAACTCGCCGGGCTGCGCCCGGGCCCGACCGTCCTCGCCGACGAGCACGGCCACACCGTCGTCGTCGACGATGTCGACGGCGCGCACCTGGAACGGTTCGTCCGCGCCGCCGTCGCCGCCTTCGGCGGACGCGCCGCGTCCACCGACTACCCGCTCACGGCAGGGCAGGCCGCCCGCCACGCCGTCACCGGATCCGTCACCCGGGCGCTCGCGCTGGGCCGGGGCGAAGGCCCTGAGCCGCTGCTGACCGGCAA
This sequence comes from Streptomyces sp. NPDC014734, assembly GCF_043083325.1. Classification (NCBI taxonomy): domain Bacteria; kingdom Bacillati; phylum Actinomycetota; class Actinomycetes; order Kitasatosporales; family Streptomycetaceae; genus Streptomyces; species Streptomyces sp. NPDC014734. The sequence goes on from NZ_JBIBYN010000033.1 coordinate 11,923, forward strand.
GGTCTCCTCGGTCCGCCGCTACGCCGCCGAGGACGCCGACGACGCCACCGCAGTCCTGCTGGAGGGGGCGGGCGCCGACGCGGGTCGACTCGTGCTCGTCGAGGCCCGCAGCGAATTCGTCGCCGCGCTGGAGGACGGCACTGCGCTCGCCGTCGTCCCGGATGTGATCGCGCTCGTCGACGTGCGGACCGGCTGGGCCGTCCCGGTCGAGGAGATCCGCTACGGGCTGCGCGTCGCCCTCGTCACGCTGCCGTCCGCCCCGGTCTGGTACACGCAGGACGGCCTGCGACTGGCCGGCCCGTCCGCGTTCGGCCTCCCCGGTCTGGCCCCCGGCCCCTCCCGGGCCGACCGCGACCCGGGAGGCACCCCGTGATCCTCGGCGTGGACGTCGGCCCCACCAACACCGACGCCGTCCTGCTCGACGGCGCCCGGGCGGTCCGGGCCGTCAAGGTTCCCTCGCTCCCCGGCGACGCCGTCGGGTCGCTCGTCGCCGCGGTCGGCGCGCTCCCCGCCGAGCCGCGGCGCCGGGCCACCCAGCTCGCCGTGGGCCTGCGGGTGGCCGCCCGGGCGGTCAGGGAACGGGACGGCCTGGCACGGGTGGGCGTGCTGCGCGTCGGCGGCACGGCCGCGGACGCCGTGCGGCCGCTGTTCGGCTGGCCCGCCCCGCTGCGCGACGCGGTCTGCGCGGGCACCGCGGACGTCCGGGGCGGCGGGGGCCTGGACCCCCGCGACACCACACCGCTCGACCGGGACGCCGTCGCCCGGTTCGGCGCCGCGCTCGCGGGCCGCGCCGAGGCGTTCGCCGTCACCGCCGTGTTCTCACCGGTCGACGGCGGTCAGGAACGGGAGGCCGCCGAGATCCTGCGCGCCGAGACCGGGCCCGACACGACCGTCCTGCTCTCCAGCGACGTCGGCAGCCTCGGCCTGCTGGCGCGGGAGAACGCCACCGTCCTCGACGCGGCCCTGTCCGTGCTGGTGGCCCGGGTCGCCGACGAACTGACCGCGGCCCTGCCCGGCCTCGGCCTCGCGCCCGGCGCCGCCATACTCGTCACCCGCAGCGACGGCACCCTGATGAGCCTGGAATACCTGCGCCGCCAGCCCGGGCTCAGCCTGGGCAGCGGCCCCGCCTGCACCCTTCGCGGCGCCGGGCTGCTCGCCGGGCTCGGCGACGCCGTGGTCGCCGACATCGGTGGCCGCCGCGCCCGGGTCGGCGCCCTGAGCGGCGGCTATCCGCAGGAGGCCGGTCCCGGCGAACGCTTCGGCGGCGTGCCCGTCAGCCTGCGCTTTCCCGATCTGATCACGGTGCCCGCCGACGCGCACCGCCAGCTCGCCGAGGCCGCCGACCGGATGCGCCCCGCGGCCGGACCGCTGCCGCTGATCCTGGTGGGCGGCGGCGCGGACGGTGTACCCGGCCCGGTACTCACCGGCTTCGACGTCGTACGACCGGAGCACGGCGGCGTGGCCGGTGCCTTCGGCGCGGCGGCCAGCCCCGTCGGCGGGCAGTACGACCGCATCGTCACCCGGGGCCCCGGCCGTCGGCTCGACGCCGTGCGCGAGGAGGTACGGGATCTCGCCAGGGCCGGTGCCGTTCGGGCCGGCGCCGACCCGCGACGCGTGGAGGTCCGGTCCGAACCGGACCTGCCGGTGCCGTACCTGCCGGGAGCGGTGCTCCTGCGCGCCCGGGCCGCGGGGCCACCGCTCCCGCTCTGAAACCCGCCCCACGTCCCACCCCGCTTTCCCGCGGAGCAGCCCGCCGCCGTGCTGCCGAGCCCCTTCGCCCATCCCGCACACCCGAGGACCGTCCCCATGACCCAGCAGTTCGACGTGCGGCCGCCCGCACAGGACGCGCCACCACCGCAGCCGCAGACCCAGGACGAGGACTACCCGCTGGAGCGGGTGCCGCGCGCGGCCCGCTACTCCTGGTTCAACGTCGCCGTGCAGCGCTTCGGCCAGCTCTCCGACCTGACCCAGTTCCTGCTGGGCGCCACGCTCGGCGCCGGGCTCTCCTTCTGGGGCGCGTTCTGGGCGTTCACGCTCGGCTCGGTGATCCTGGAGATCGTCTGCATCTTCGTCGGCATCGCGGGCATGCGGGAGGGGCTCTCCACGTCGATGCTGGTCCGCTGGACCGGGTTCGGGCGCTACGGATCGACCCTGATCGGGGTCGTCATCGCGGTAAGCCTGTTCGGATGGTTCGGCGTGCAGACGGCGGTCTTCGCCTCCGGACTGCACTCCATCGTGCCCGGACTGCCGGTCTGGGCCTGGTGCCTGATCTGCGGTCTCGGCGTCACCGCGCTGGTCCTGCGCGGCTTCCGTGCCATGGGCTGGACCGCGTTCGTCACGGTCCCGGCCTTCCTCGGGCTCGCGGGCTGGGCCATGGCGGTGGAGTTCTCCCGGCACGACATCGGCGACCTGGTGACCGCGGGGCCGTTCGGCGCCCATCTGTCCATCGCGACCGGCGCGACCATCGTGGCCGGCTCCTACATCGTCGGCGCCGTCACCACCCCCGACATGACCCGCTTCAACCGCAACACCGGAGACGTCGTCAAGCAGACCGTCGTCGGCATCAGCCTCGGCGAGTACGTCCTGGGTCTCGGCGGTGTCCTGCTCGCCTACGCGGTGAAGTCGTCCGACCTGATCGCCATCATCACGTCGTCCTCCGGCGTGATCGGCGTCATCGTCCTGGTCTCCGCCACCGTGAAGATCAACAACTGGAACCTCTACTCCTCGTCGCTCGGTCTGATCGGCGCCGTCGAGGCGCTGTTCAAGGTCCGGCTGCACCGGGTCGGCACGACCGTCGTCATCGGCGTGCTGGGCAGTCTCGCCGCCGCGGCCGGAATCCTGGACCGGTTCACCGACTTCCTCACCGTGCTCGGCATCCTCACCCCGCCGGTCGCCGGAATCATGGTCGCCGAGTACTTCGTGGTGAAGAAGTGGCGACCGCAGCTCGACGCGTCCCGCTCCGTGGGACGGCTGCCCGAGACCGAGCCCAGTTGGGTTCCGGCCACGATCGTCCTGTGGGGCGTCGCCTCCCTGTTCGGCTGGCTCGGCGACCACTACCAGTGGTGGGGGATACCGGCGCTCAACTCCCTGCTGCTCGCCGGGCTCGGCTACGTCGTCGTCGGCAAGCTCGGCCTGGTGCGCGGCGCCCGCGAGCTGCCGTTCGCCCAGCCCGCCCGACCCGCCGCGGCGATCGAGGCGGAGCAGGACGCGGCCCGGCCGCCGAGCGCCCTCAACAGTCTCTGACCGGCGGCCCCACCCCGACACCCCACCCGCTACGAAAGACGGACACACCATGCGCATCGGAATCGACGTCGGAGGCACCAACACCGACGCCGCCCTCCTGGGGGACGACGACCGGATCATCGCCACCGCGAAGACCCCCACCACCTCCGACATCACCTCGGGCGTCACCGCGGCGATCCGGGCCCTCGACCCGCCGAAGGAATCCGTCACCGCCGTGATGATCGGCACGACGCACTTCCTGAACGCGCTGATCGAGGGCGCCAGGCTGGCACCCGTCGCCGCGGTCCGTCTCGGGCTGCCGGCGACGGCGGCCCTGCCCCCGATGACGGACTGGCCGGAGCGCCAGCGGGCGGCCGTCGGCGGGCACGGGTACCTCTGCCACGGCGGGCGCGAGTTCGACGGACGGCCGCTGTCCCCGCTCGACCCTGACGAACTGCGGCGCACCGCCGCCGACATCGCCGCGCGGGGACTGACCTCGGTGGCCGTCTCCTCGGTGTTCTCGCCGGTGGCCGAGGACGACGAGCGCCGGGCCGCCGAGATCCTCGCCGCCGAGCTGGGACCGGACGTCCACTTCTCGCTCTCCCACGAGCTGGGCCGGGTCGGGCTGCTCGCCCGCGAGAACGCCACCATCATCAACGCGGCCCTGCGCGACCTGGCGAACACGATCGTGGCGTCGTTCGCCACGTCCCTCGCCGACGTCTCGCTGACCGCGCCGTTCTTCCTGTCGCAGAACGACGGCACGCTGATGGACGTCGACTTCGCGCGGGCCTACCCGGTGGCGACGTTCGCCTCGGGGCCCACCAACTCGATGCGCGGCGCCGCGTTCCTCTCCGGGCTCGGCGACTGCGCGGTCGTGGACGTCGGCGGCACCACCGCGGACGTCGGCATCCTGGCGGGCGGTTTCCCGCGCGAGGCGGCGGGCGAGAGCGAGGCCGCGGGCATCCGCACCAACTTCCGCATCCCCGACGTCCTCTCGCTCGGCATCGGCGGCGGGTCCCTGGTCTCGGCCGGGGGCGACACCGGCCCCCGCTCGGTGGGCTACCGGCTCACCGAGGAGGCACTGGTCTTCGGCGGATCCACCCTCACCGCGACCGACCTCGCGGTGGCCGCGGGCCGGGCCGACATCGGCGACCGCTCCCGGGTCGCCCACCTGGACCCGGAGTTCACCGCACGGGCCCTCGACCGGATCGCCGGGCGGCTCGCCGAGACCGTCGACCGGATGCGCACCTCGCCCGGTCCGCTGCCGGTCGTCGCGGTGGGCGGCGGCAGCGTGCTGGTGCCCTCGTCCCTGCCCGGCTTCGACGACGTGCGACGCCCGGGCCACTTCGACGTCGCCAACGCCGTCGGCGCCGCCATAGCCCAGGTCGGCGGCGAGGTGGACCGGGTCTTCAGAGTTCCCGAGGGCCGCCGCGACGCCGTGCTCGCCGAGGCCCGTGAGGAGGCGGTCGGCCGGGCCGAGAGCGCGGGCGCCAGGCCCGGCACCGTCCGCGTCGTCGACGTGGAGGAGGTCCCGCTCGCCTATCTGCCCGGCGGCGCGACCCGCATCCGGGTCAAGGCGGTCGGCGACCTCGACCTGAACGGCATCGGTACCACCCGCACCCCGGCCGGGGCGCGCGAGACCCACGGAGCAGCGTCACATGCGTGAGATCAACCTCGACAACCTCGACGACATCGCGCGCGGCGCGGGCATCCTCGGCACCGGCGGGGGCGGCGACCCGTACATCGGCAAGCTGCTGGCCCGCGAGGCCATCCGCAAGTACGGACCGGTCCGGCTCGTCGCCCTCGACGAGGTGCCGGCCGACGCCACCGTCGTCCCGGTCTCCGGGATGGGAGCACCGACGGTGCTGCTGGAACGCGTCCCGGCCGGCGGCGAGGAAGTCGCCGCCCTGCGCGCCCTGGAGAAGCACATCGGACGTCCCGCCACTCACATCGCACCGATCGAGGTCGGTGGCGTCAACTCGATGCTCCCCATCGCCTGCGCCGCGGAGGCCGGCCTTCCGCTGGTCGACGGGGACGCGATGGGCCGGGCCTTCCCCGAGGCGCAGATGGTGCTGCCCGGACTGATCGGGGTGGCCAACACGCCGATGGCGCTCGCCGACGACAAGGGCAACAGCATCATCGTCGACGCCGTCTCCAACCACGCCGCCGAGCGCATCGCCCGGGCCGTCTGCGTGGAACTCGGCTGCCAGATCTCCAGCGCCGACACCGTGATGCGCGGCGACCAGCTCGCCGACGGGCTCGTCCCCGCCACCCTCACGCTCGCCGAGCGGCTCGGAGCCGCCGTCCGCGAGGCCCGGGCCGCCCACACGGACCCGGTGCGCGCCGCCCGGGCCATGCTGTCCGGAACGCATCTGCTGACCGGCAAGGTCGTCGACGTCGGCCGCCGGACCGAGGGCGGCTTCGCCCGGGGCGGCGCCCGGATCGAGGGCGTCGGCGACGACACCGGCCGCCTCCTCGAACTCGGCTTCCAGAACGAGCATCTGCTCGCCACCCGGGACGGGGAGACGGTCGCCACCACCCCCGACCTGATCTGTGTGCTGGACACCGACACCGGTGACCCGGTAACTACCGAGGGACTGCGCTACGGCCTGCGGGTCAGTGTGCTCGCGGCCCCGTGCGACCCCCGCTGGACGACCCCGGGCGGTCTGGCACTCGCCGGACCGCGCTACTTCGGGTACGACGTCGACTACCTGCCGTTCCGGCGGGACTGAGCGGGGGCGGGGCGCGGCCCCGCCGGGCTGCGCGGCCGGCCGGTCCGTCACATGCGGACCGGCCGGCCGTTGTCCTCCCGGACTGCTTGCTCCCGAACCGCGCGTTCCTCTCAGGCCGTGCGCCTGCCGTGCTTGCCGCGCTTGAGGGAGGCACCGGCGCAGACCAGACCCAGGAGTACCGTCAGTCCGCCGACGATGACGTTGTTCAGGACGACGCCGAGGCTCGGGGCGCTGCCGACGACCCAGGTCGAGATGATCAGCCAGGCGCCCATGGCGCAGATGGCCCAGCTCAGGCCGTACATCCGTTCCGGCATGGCGGTGAAACCGAGACCCAGCGCCGCGATCGCGATACCGATGATGAGGTTGTGGACCATCAGCGACGGCTGGGTGGCGGTGAAGTGGATCACCCAGGGCGAGATGGCGCAGTAGAGACCGACGAGGAACACCGGTGCGTCCACGAGTGCCACGTCACGCCCACCGAGCACGCGGTCGTAACGATCACGCATTTCGGAAACATCGGGGTGGCCGGCCATCTCACGGCCGGCGTGCGAGAGGTTCGACATGGGGTTCGTCTCCTTCGCTTCCGCGGACCGGGCCACCACGTCGTGCACGGGAGGCCCGCACTGCCATTGTGCTCTTATATGTCCCTTATGCGTAATCGTGCGGCGCGCGGCGGCCTCGCGGAACGGGAGGCGGACGGAGCGGCGTCCAGCCATGCGGCCCGGTTCCGCGGGCCGGGCCTCCTCGGCATCCGGCCACCTCGTCCGGGGAGCGGCACGTGCGGCGGCCCGGTCCAGCGCGCCGGAGCCGTGCACCGCGCCGCCGGTCATGTCGTCGAACCGCCGCCTGCCGTGCGAGGTCCGGTGCGCACGCCCGCCGCGTCGCCGGAATCGTCCCCGGGCGGGGTGCCGGGCGGAGTCGGGCCCGCCCGGCGCGTCACCACGTCACATCCTCAGGGCCGGTCGAGGCCGCGGGCCCGTTCGAAGCGGGCTCGCGCCTCGCCGAGGTCGACGAGCGGTGCCGGGTAGTCCGGCGCGGCCTCCCGGGCGGCAGGCTTCCACGGCTCGTGGACGGTCCCGCCCGACAGCCCGGCGAGTTCCGGCACCCAACGGCGCACGTACGCGCCCCGGGGATCGAACCGCCTGCCCTGGACCACCGGGTTGAGGACGCGGTTGGGCCGGGTGTCCGTGCCCGTCCCGGCCATCCACTGCCAGTTCAGCTGATTGTTCGCCAGATCGCCGTCGACCAGCAGGTCCAGGAAGTGCGCGGCCCCGACCCGCCAGTCCGCGTACAGGGTCTTGGTCAGGAAACTCGCCGTCAGCATCCGTGCCCGGTTGTGCATCCAGCCCTCGTGCGCCAGTTGCCGCATCCCCGCGTCCACCAACGGATAGCCGGTGCGTCCGGCCCGCCAGGCGGCGATCTCGTCCTCGTCCGACCGCCAGCGGTCGCCGCGCGGCCGGTAGTCGGCGCGGGCGGCGTCCGGACGGGCGGCCAGCACCTGGTGGTGGAAGTCCCGCCAGGCCAGTTGCCGTACGAACGCCTCGGCGCCCGGCCCGCCCCGGTGCCGCGCCCGGTGGACCACTTCGGCCGCCGAGAGGCAGCCGAAGTGGAGGTAGGGGGAGAGACGCGACGTCGCGTCACCGGCCAGATCGTCATGACCGCTCTCGTAGTCGGCCATCGGGCCGTTCAGCCAGGACGACAGGAGCCGGCGCCCCGCTGACTCGCCGCCCGGGGCGAGCCCGGGCGACACCCCGGTCACCTCGCCCCGCTCCGGCACCGGGCCGCCCGCCACCCCCTCCGGCAGCCGCACCGTCCGCGGCGCGGGCAGGGTGCCCCGGATCTCCTCCGCCTCCCAGCGGCGGAAGTACGGTGTGAACACCGCGAAATGGTCGCGGCCCGCCGGGACGACCCGGCCCGGGGCGAGTGCCGTGACGACCGCGTCGTGGACGTGCAGCGTGCAGCCGACGGCCGCCAGCGCCCTGCGCAGCCGCTCCTCGCGGCGCACCGCGTAATCGCTCACCCCGGCCGCGACGTGCAGGTCGCCGGCCCCCGTCTCCGTGACGACGGCACGGGCCGCACCCACCACGTCACCGTCCCGGACGATGAGCCGCCCGCCGCGACGGCGCAGCCCCGCGTCGAGGTCCTGGAGGCAATCCGCGAGGAACGCGCGGCGGTTGGGGGCGTCGAACCCGGCCCGCCGGATGCCCCGGTCGCGCACGAACAGCGGAACGACGGCGTCCGTGTCGCGACCGGCGGCCCGCAGTACCGGGTTGTCGTGCAGCCGCAGGTCGGAGGTGAACAGGGCAACGGAGACGGACATGTGCGGGTGTTTTCCTGTCGTCGGTGTGTCACGCGGCCGTACCCGACGGGACCACGGGCGCGGCGCGCGGGACGGGAGCGCGGAGGCACGGGACGGCCGGCCCGGGCATGCGCGCATCCTTCCACGGGCCCGGCCCCGGGCCGACGGTCCCGCGCCGCGCGCGTCGCCTGTTGCTCCCCGGCCCGTCGCGTGACAGCCCTTACGGCAGAGGCGCGTTCCCGATCCGGTCCCGGACCTCGTTCCCGGCCCGGGTCCTCGACAGCAGTACCGCCCGCAGCGCGAGGAAGACCAGCAGGGCGAACGGCGACAGCAGGATCGTCAGCACCAGCAGAGGCCCCATCACCAGCGGAGAGACCCCCAGTCGGCGTCCCTCCAGGAACATCCACTGGCCCAGCAGCAGATCCCACGCGATGATCTGCGCCCAGAACGCCCCGGCCCCGTTCGCCAGCGCCACCAGATCGCGGAAGGTGTCGATGTCGGGACTGCGCACCGCTTCCCAGAGTTCCGGGAGGACGGGCACGGCCATGACCAGGTAGAGCGCCAGTACCGGGAGGACGGTGAGCGGGGAGGCGGCGATCCGTGCCGTGGGGCGCCAGTTGGGGGCGAGGATCATGAGCAGCCAGAACGGGGCGGTCAGATAGAACGTGATCTCGAAGAGTGTGCCGGTCATGCCACGAGCTCCTTCTCCGTGCGGGGGCGTGGGGACGCGGAACCGGAGACGTCCTCGGGCGGTGGGTTGGTCGATCGCAGCGCTCCGAGACCGCAGACGGCGGTCGCCGCCGCGATCAGGGCCGCCGCGCCCAGCGTCGCACCGTCGGGGTGGACCAGCGGCTGTCCGCGCAGCGCCTGCCAGGTGAGGAGTGCGACGACCGCCGTGTACGCCCCGGCGGCGACCAGCACCAGCCGCAGACGGACGCGCGGATCGCGCAGCCGGGCCAGGCGCGGGGCCGACACCGTCAGCACGAGCAGGAAAAGCGGGAGCAGTTGGAGCGCGTGCATGCCCACGAAGTGCGGTATCCGCAGATCGCCACCGGTCGTCGACCAGCCGGTGAGCGGCATCGAGGGGCCGCCGTCAGGTACGCCGACGGAGTGCGCGCCGATCACGTCGGCGGTGTCCAGGCTCCCGGCCGCCCGCTGTCCGGGCGTGGGCCGGGTCATCAGGAAACCGATGGCCGCTCCCGCCAGGGCGAGCAGCACTCCGGACCGGACCGCCAGGGCCGCGGCGCGGTCGGCCATGCGGGTTCGCAGCAGCAGGACGGCCATGACCAGGGTGCCGGTCCACAGCACGACCACCGTGACGGCCATGATGCCGAACAGTCTTTCGTCGATGGGCGTCGCGTGGTTGAAGTGGCTCCGCTTCCCGCGCACCACCTGGGTGGTGATGATCGCCATCTCGACGAGACCGGATACGGCGATCACGGTCCCGGCCCACCGGCCGGCGCGTCGGCCCCGGGTCACCAGGGTCAGCATCCAGGCGAGCGCGAGCGCGTAGACGACGAACGAGACCGCGAACTTGAACGGCTTGGACCAGATCGCCGCGCCCGCCAGTACCCGGTCGTCGACCAGCAGCCCCACCGCCGAGACCACCGCCATGACGGCCATCGCCGCCGCGAAGAGCACCAGCGGCCGGTGCCACGAGAGCGGTGCGGAAGGCAGGAGCGGCCGATGGCGCGCGGCGCGCCCCGAGTTCGGTGAAGACATGGGATCCCCCCAGGGAAATATGGATAGTAGAGCTTTCCGCTATCCGATAGGGGAACTATCTATGATGGGGCGGGGGGTTGGCAAGGCGAAAGGAAGAACGCGCGGTGCGCATCGGCGAGTTGAGTCGCAGGTCCGGCGTCCCGGTACCGACGATCAAGTTCTACGTGCGGGAAGGGCTGCTGCCCGCCGGGGAGCTGACCAGCCCGAACCAGGCACGTTACGACGCGGGCCATGAGCGCCGGCTGCGGCTGATCCGGGCGCTGCTGGACGTCGGCGGGCTCTCGCTGGCGGCGATCGGCGACGTGCTGCGGGCGGTCGAGGATCCGGACCAGCCGGTGCACAAGGTGCTCGGCGTCGCGGCGAAGCGGCTCACCCCGCTGCCCGGCAACGAGCCCGGGCCCGAGCTGGACGACGCCCGCGAGGAGGTGGCGGAGCTGATCGAGCGGCGCGGCTGGCGCGCGGGGGCGGGCGGCGCGGCCGGCGAGTCCCTGGCCGGGGTGATCGTCGCGCTGCGCCGGGCAGGGCACAGCGGATTCCTGGAGCTGCTCGACACCTACGCCGCAGCCGCCGAGCCGGTCGCCCGGGCCGACCTCGACTACGTGGGACGCCGGGCGGTGCGCGAGGACCTCGTGGAGCACGTGGTGATCGGCACGGTCCTCGGGGAGGCGATGTTCGACGCGGTGCGGCGGCTCGCCCACGTCGACGCGTCGGCGCGGGTCTACGGCGACGACGCGGCGCGGCGCGGCGGTGCGGCGACTCGGGGCGGCAGGGCCGCGGTGGCCGGGGACGACTGCCCGGACGGGCGCGCGGGCGGCTGAGGGCCTGCCGGGTGGCCTCCGGCCGGGCTGCCGCGTCCGCTTTCCGGCCGAAGCACCCGGCAGGCCCTCAGCGGCTGCGGAGACCCGGTGGCCCGGTCGGCCCGGAAACACGCGCGCCCCGGCCGGGGCCGGGGCGCGAACGGGCGGCGTCAGGCCGCCGCGCCCTCCTGCTCGCGCTCCACCTGGGCGTTCCACTCCCGCTTGACCGAGCGCCAGGCGTCGTCGTTCTGGCCGAGTCGCCAGTACCCGGAGATCGACAGCCGGGGGAGGGCGATCCCGCGGTCCAGGCGCAGGTGGCGGCGGATCTCCTTCACGAAGCCCGCCTCGCCGTGGACGAACGCCTGGACGTCGCCCCGCGGGAACTCCAGTTCCCGTACGGCGGCGACCAGCGCGTCGCCGACCGGGCGCTCCCCGCGGTGCAGCCAGGTCACCTCCACCCCGTCGGGCGTCACGATCTTCTGTTCCTCCGAGGCGTCCGCCACCTCGACGAACGCGTGCACCACCGCGCCCGCCGGCATCTGCTCCAGGGCGGCGGCGACGGCCGGGAGGGCGCTCTCGTCACCCACCAGGAGGTGCCAGTCGGCCGAGGTGTCCGGGGCGTACCCCCCGCCGGGGCCGAGGAACGTGACCTGCTCGCCGGGGGCCGCGCGCAGCGCCCAGGGTCCGGCGAGGCCCTCGTCGCCGTGGACCACGAAGTCGATGGCCAGCTCGCGGGCGACCGGATCCCAGGAGCGCACCGTGTACGTGCGGGTGGTGGGCCACAGCTCCCGGGGCTGCTCCTCGCGGATCCGCGCCATGTCGAACGGGTGGGCGTAGTCAGCTCCCTCGGGGGCGAAGCAGAGCTTCACGTAGTGGTCGGTGCACCCCGAGAGGCCGAAGTCGGCGAGGCCGTCCCCGCCGAGCACCACGCGCACCATGTGCGGGGTGATCCGTTCCGTGCGCAGAACCTCGGCCGCCTGCGCCTTGGGTGCCTGCCGTGCCGGTCGTTCTGCCACGAGGTTCTCCCTGAGTCCGATGCTTAGGCTTACCTAAGCTAGCACCTCAGGCCTGGAGAGTGGAGAGCAGTCGCCGTACCGCGCCGCCCAGCCCCCACCGCTGCGCGAGGGCGTCCAGGGCGACCGGGTCGCGCGGTTCCGCGGGCAGCACGGGGTCGAAGGCCGGCAGCGGTACGTCACCGGCGACCCGGACCACCTTCGGCGCGACGGCCACGTAGTCCCGTGCCTCGTCGAGCCGCTTGCGCTGCGAGGGGGTCAGCCGGGACGAGGGGTCGTCGACCGCGGCCATGATCCCGGCCAGGTCACCGTAGGCGTCGAGCAGTTTCGCCGCCGTCTTCTCGCCGATGCCGGGAACGCCGGGCAGCCCGTCGCTCGGGTCGCCGCGCAGCAGCGCCAGGTCGACGTAGCCCGGGCCGTCCACCCCGTACTTCTCCCGCAGCCACCCCTCGTCGGTCAGCTGGAGCGAGCCGACCCCCTTCAGCGGGTAGAGCACCCGCACACCGCGGGCGTCGTCGACCAGCTGGTAGAGGTCGCGGTCGCCGGTGACGATGTCCACCGGGCCGTTGGCGCGACGGGTGAGCGTGCCGATCACGTCGTCCGCCTCGTAGCCCGCCACCCCCACCCGGGCGATGCCGAGCGCGTCGAGCACGTCCTCGATCACCGGGACCTGGGGAGCCAGGGTGTCCGGGGTCTCCTCCTCGTCGGGCAGCCCCTCGGCGGTCTCCGTCGCGACCCGGTGCGCCTTGTAGGAAGGGATGAGCTCCACTCGCCAGTGCGGCCGCCAGTCCGCGTCCATGCAGGCGACCAGGTCGTCCGGGTGGTGGTCCTGGACCAGCCGCGTGATGAAGTCGAGCAGCCCGCGCACGGCGTTGACCGGCGTTCCGTCAGGTGCCCGTACCGAATCGGGGACCCCGAAGTAGGCGCGGAAATAGAGGGAAGCGGTGTCCAGGAGCATCAGTCGTCGCGTCACACCCCGATGATGCCGCACCCCGCCGACACCGGCCGCCGCTCGCGCCGACGGGCGGGGGAGCGGGGGCCGGACGTGCCCTTCCCGATGCCGTTCCCCGGCGACGCGCGCGGTCCGGACGCGCATTGTTCATCGGTCGGCACGGTTGTGCGACGCAAACCGTTCATATGTGACCTGGGTCACTCTTGTGTTTGGCTCGTGTAAGTCCGGGCAGGCGCGCAGCCGGAGCGGATCACGTCGCAGTGTCGACCCATGCGCGTGCCATAGCGGACCGAATCCGCACCGCTCCACGGTCTGCCGGAGGGGGTGGCAGACCGTTTTTCGGTTCTACGCGCGAGGTGTATGTGTCAAGGCTGCAAGCCGAGCACCTGTACAAGGTGTTCGGCAGAAGACCCGATCAAGCAGTGCGGAAGCTGGAGAGCGGCGCCGACCGCGACGAGCTCCGCGCCGACGGAACGACCGCAGCGGTGATCGATGCCTCGTTCACCGTGGAGCCGGGACAGATCTTCGTCGTGATGGGTCTGTCCGGGTCCGGGAAGTCCACGTTGCTGCGCATGCTCAACGGACTCCTGGAGCCCACAGCCGGACGCGTGCTGTTCGACGGCCAGGACCTGACCGCCCTGAGCCCCGCCGAGCTGCGCCATGTCCGTTCCTCCAAGATCAGCATGGTGTTCCAGCACTTCGCGCTCTTCCCCCACCGGAGCGTGCTGGAGAACGCCGCGTACGGCCTCGAAGTGCAGGGCGTGCCGCGCGGCGAGCGGGAGCGGCGTGCCGCCGAGGCCCTGGAGCTGACCGGCCTCGCGGGCTGGGAGAAGTCCTGGCCCGACGAACTGTCCGGCGGCATGCAGCAGCGTGTCGGCCTGGCCCGCGCCCTGGCCACCGACGCCGACCTGCTGCTGATGGACGAGTCCTTCAGCGCGCTCGACCCGCTGATCCGCCGCGACATGCAGGACCAGCTGCTCGAACTGCAGAAGCGCCTGAAGAAGACCATCGTCTTCATCACCCACGACCTCAACGAGGCGATGCGCCTCGGTGACCGCATCGCCGTGATGCGGGACGGCAGGATCGTCCAGCTCGGCACCGCCGAGGACATCCTGGTCACCCCGGCCAACGACTACGTCGCCTCCTTCACCCAGGACGTCGACCGCACCCGGGTGCTGACCGCGGGCGCCATCATGGCCGAGCCGCACACCGTCATGGGCACCAGCACGGACGACGGCAAGGAACTGCGCACCCCCGACGACGTTCTGCGGGAGGCCCCGGCCACCGTCGGCGAGTCCACGCCGATCATCGAACTGTTCACCCCCTGCTCGCGCAGCGGCGTCGCCGTCGCCGTCACCGACACGAAGGGCAAGCTCGTCGGCGTCGTGCCGCGCGCCCGGCTGCTCGCCGTCCTCGGCGAGCCGATGAGCCCCACCGAGGTCCCGCAGGACGTCAGGCCCGGCGCGGCGAGCACGAAGAAGGTGGCCAGTGTTTAGGCTCCCTCTCGGCGACTGGGTCGACTCCGCCGTCGACTGGCTGCAGACCCATCTTGCCTGGCTGTTCGACGCGATCAGCTCGATCGTCAGCGGCATGTTCGACGGCATAGCCGCCGTGCTCTCCGCCCCCGCCCCACTGCTCTTCGCGGGCATCGTCGCCGTCATCGCCTGGTGGCTGCGCGGCCTGCTCGCCGGTGTCCTCGCCTTCGTCGGCTTCGCCGTCATCGACTCCGTCGAGCTGTGGGACGAGGCGATGGACACCGTCACCCTGGTGCTCGTCGCCACCATCATCGCGCTGGTGCTCTCGGTGCCGCTCGGCATCTGGGCGTCCCGCTCGAAGACCGTGAGCGCGGTGACCCGGCCCGTCCTGGACTTCATGCAGACCATGCCCGCCATGGTCTATCTGATCCCCGGCGTCATCTTCTTCGGCGTCGGCGTGGTCCCCGGCATCATCGCCACCATCATCTTCTCGCTGCCCCCGGGCGTCCGGATGACCGAGCTCGGCATCCGCCAGGTCGACGGCGAGCTCGTCGAGGCCGCCGAGGCGTTCGGCACCACCAGGCGCAACACCCTGCTGCGGGTGCAACTGCCGCTCGCCCTGCCCACGATCATGGCGGGCATCAACCAGGTCATCATGCTGGGCCTGTCCATGGTGGTCATCGCCGGCATGGTCGGCGGCGGAGGCCTCGGCGGCGCCGTCTACCGCGCCATCGGCAACGTCGACGTCGGCCTCGGCTTCGAGGCGGGCGTCTCCATCGTCATCGTGGCGATGTACCTGGACCGGATGACCGGCGCGCTCGGCCGCGAGGTCTCGCCGCTCGCCCGCAGGGCACTCGCCAAGGCGCAGGCGATGGCCGGCGGTCTGAAGATCTGGAACCACCGCCCGCAGCCCGTCGTCGCGGTCGTCGGCATCGTCGTGCTCGCGATCGTCGCGGGCGGCGTGGGCATCTTCGGTTCCGGCGGCGCGGACAAGGGCGACACCGCCTCCGCCGCGAAGATCGGCGCCGGCAAGAAGATCAGCATGGGGTACATCCCCTGGGACGAGGGCATCGCCTCCACCTTCCTCTGGAAGGAGATGCTGGAGCGGCAGGGCTTCGAGGTCGACGTCAAGCAGTACGAGGCCGGTGCGCTCTACACCGGCATGGCCAACGGCCAGATCGACTTCGAGACCGACTCCTGGCTCCCGGTCACCCACGCCAGCTACTGGGCGAAGTACCAGGACCGGCTGGAGGACCTGGGCTCCTGGTACGGCCCCACCTCGCTGGAGCTCGCCGTCCCCGCGTACATGGACGACGTCCAGTCGCTGGAGGACCTGAAGGGCAAGGCGTCGCAGTTCAAGGGCCGGATCGTCGGCATCGAGCCGAGCGCCGGCGAGATGGGCCTGCTCAAGGACAAGATCCTGCCGGGCTACGGCCTGGACAAGGAGTACAAGGTCGTCGACGGTTCCACCCCGTCGATGCTGGCCGAGCTGAAGCGCGCGTACGCCAAGAAGGAACCGATCGTCGTCCCGCTCTGGTCGCCGCACTGGGCGTACAACCAGTTCGAACTGACCAAGCTCAAGGACCCCAAGGGCCTCTGGGGCAAGGGCGACGGCGTCCACACCCTGGCCCGCAAGGGCTTCTCCGCCGACAACCCGGAGGTCGGCGCCTGGCTCAAGAACTTCAGGATGAGCGAGGACCAGCTGACCGGTCTGGAGGCGGAGATCCAGAAGGCAGGCTCGGGCAACGAGCAGAACGCCGTCCGCACCTGGCTGAAAGCCAACCCCGGCGTCGCCGACAAGTGGACCCCCGTGACCGGCGCCGCGAAGGGCGCCAAGAGCGCGAACGGCAAGGACGAACGCGACCGTCCCGTCGAGATGGCGTGGTTCCCCTGGGAGGAGGACATCGCCGCCACGTACCTGTGGAAGGCGGTCCTGGAGGAGCGCGGCTACAAGATCAACCTCAAGCAGTTCGAGGTCGGCCCGATGTACACCGCCATGTCCCGCGGCCAGATCGACGTGCAGTTCGACGGCTGGCTGCCGTACACCCAGAAGAACTACTGGGACAAGTACGGTTCGCAGCTGACCGACATCGGCTCGTGGTACGGCCCGACCTCCATCGAGGTAGCGGTGCCCTCCTACGTGAAGGACGTCAAGTCCCTCGCCGACCTGAAGGGCAAGGCGTCGCAGTTCAAGGGCCGGATCATCGGCATCGAGCCGGGCACCGCCACGATGGAGAACCTCAAGAAGAACGTGCTGCCGACGTACGGTCTCGACAAGGAGTACCAGGTCGTCGACTCCTCGACCCCGGGCATGCTGTCCGAGCTGAGGCGCGCGTACGCCAAGAAGGAGCCCATCGCGGTACTGCTCTGGACACCCCACTGGGCGTACAGCGAGTACGAGATGACCAAGCTCGCGGACCCCGAGAAGGCGTTCGGTGACGGCGACCGGCTGCACACCATCGCGAACAAGGACTTCCCGAAGACGTACCCGCGGCTGACGAAGTGGTTCAAGGACTTCAAGCTCAGCGAGGACCAGCTCGCCGGTCTGGAGAACGAGATCCAGAAGCGCGGCGCGGGCCACGAGGAAGAGGCCGTGAAGGCCTGGATGCAGCAGAACCCGGGCATCGCGGACACGATGGCCCCGCAGTAGGAACCGGTGGTGGGAAGGGGCGGACCCGCCGTGGGCGGGTCCGCCCCTTCCGGCTGTCCGACGGGGCGGGGACCCGCCCCCTCCGGCTGTCCGGAGTCGCACCGGCGAACCCGTCCACGACCGGCGGCGGACGCCACCGGCCCTCCCGGGCGAGGCCGATACCGGCCGTCCTCGCGCAACCCGTGTGCGTAAGGTGCCCGGAACCGGAAGGATGGCGCATCGGGAGGGAGCCGGACATGGAGGAGAAGGAAGCACTCCGCGTGGGCGCCGCGATTCGGCGGCGGCGCAGATCCCTGGGGCTCACACTTGCCGCGGTCGCCACCCGCAGCGGCCTGTCCGTGCCGTTCCTCAGCCAGATCGAGAACGAGCGGGCCCGGCCCAGTGCCACGTCGCTGCGCCGGGTCGCCGAAGCCCTGGAGACCACCACGGCACGGCTGCGCGCCGCCGCGGACTCGGCGCGCGCCGTCGACGTGGTACGGGCGGCCGGGGGCGACGGGGCCCGCAGGGTGGTGCGCGGACGCCATCAGCTCAGCGCCCTGGAGTTCACCGGGGAGCTCGACCTCGGACGCGAGTTCCAGCACCGCAACGACGAGGTGATGTACGTGGTGCGGGGCGCGGCGGAGGTGGAGGCCGAGGGGCAGGCGTACCGGCTGGAGGAGGGCGACACACTCTTTCTGTCCGGCGGGGTGCGGCACCGCTGGCGGGCGACCGCGCCCGGTACGCGACTGCTGGTCGTCGCGGTCGCCGAGCACATCGACGCCACCTTCGACCCGCGCCGCTGAGAGGCTGTCGGGTGACCTTCGACCGGAAAGCGGACGGGGCGTGGTGCGAGAGGGGGCCCGCCGTGCGCGTCGTCTCGCTGGTCCCGTCGCTCACCGAGGCCGTCGCCGTCACCGCGCCCGGCCGGCTGGTCGGTGCCACCGACTGGTGCACGCACCCGGCCGGACTTGCCGCCGTCCGGGTCGGAGGCACCAAGAACCCCGACGTGGCGGCGATCCTCGCGCTGCGGCCCGATCTCGTCGTCGCCAACGAGGAGGAGAACCGGGAACCGGACCTCGCGGCGCTGCGGGAGGCCGGGGTCGAGGTGCTCGTCACGGAGATCCGCACCCTCGACGCGGCCTTCGAGGAACTGGAACGGGTCCTCGCCGTCGCCTGCGGTCGTCCCCGGCCGCGCTGGCTGGACGAGGCCGAGGCCGCCTGGGCGGCGCTCCCGCCGCCCCGGGCCCCGCGCCGGGCGGTGGTGCCGATCTGGCGCAGGCCCTGGATGGTGCTGGGCCACGACACCTTCGCCGGCGACCTGCTGTCGAGGCTCGGCGTCGACAACGTCTACGCGGACCACCCCGAGCGCTATCCCCGGATTCCGCTCGACGCACTCAACGCCGCGGGAGCGGACCTGGTGGTGCTGCCCGACGAGCCGTACCGCTTCACCGCGGACGACGGACCCGAGGCGTTCCCCGCCCTGCCGTCCGCCCTCGTCGACGGGAGGTTCCTCACGTGGTACGGACCGTCGCTGGTGCGGGCGCCCGCGGCGCTGCGAGCAGCGCTCCGCTGAGCAGCCCGCGCAGCGTCCGCAGCCCGGCCACCGCCCACGCCGTCACCAGCAGCGCGTAGAGGGCGACGGCCAGCCAGGTGTACGCGGTGAGCCCGGTGTGCCGGGCCAGTCCGGCGGCGCCCGTGACGCACGTGCCGACCGGGAAGGTGAAGCCCCACCAGGTCATGGCGAACGTCATGCCGCCCCGCACGGCACGCACCACCAACGCGACGGACAGGGCAAGCCACATCAGCGCGAAGCCCATCACCGGCACCCCGTACAGCACGGCGAAGACCTCGAAACCCGCCGCGTACGGTGCCGGGACCGCGTCCCCGGCCACATCGGCGAGCTGGTTGACGGCGGTGGTCGACTGCCCCAGCGGCCCGAGGACCAGGAACAGCGTGGGCGTCAGCGCGAGCGGCAGCGGACCGAGGTGGACCAGCCGGGCGAAGATCAGCGGCAGCATCACGAGCGTGGCGAGCAGGCTCAGGCCGAACATCGCGTAGCACGCCAGCAGCGCCGCCTCCCGCCACTGCCCGGCGGGCAGCTCGGGCATCAGCAGCGGCCCGAGTGCCGCGGAGACCATCGGTGCCACCACCGGAAGCAGCCAGACCGGCGTCGCGTTCCCGGGCTCGATCCGGTGGCGCACCACCATCAGGTACGGGATCGCGATGGCCGCGGCCAGCCCGATCAGCGTGCCCGACGAGTACAGCACCGCGTCCAGGGCCACGGCCGCCCCGTGCCCGATGACGTCCCGGCCGACCACCATGGTGGAACCGCCGACGGCGAGCAGCGCCATCGACAGGCAGCCGTAGAACGGGGCGACGGCGGGGTCCAGCAGATGGGTCCGTGCCTGGTCGCGGTGGGCGGCCCAGTGCCCGGCACGCGCCAGCAGCAGCACCGCCAGCATGACCGCCGCGAGAGCCCAGACCACCGTGCAGGCGACACGCAGCCCGGGGACGTGCACCGGCAGCGCGACTCCCGCGCTCGCCACGATCGAGGTGCCCATGACACTGGCGTACCAGTTGGGACCGATGTGCCGCAGCCGGGGGAGGGGCGGGGCGGACGCTGGCTGAGCCGAGGACTGCCGGGGCGGCGAAAAGATGGCCATGCCACGATTCTTGTGAGCCGGGTGGAACCCCACCAGGGACCTCGCCCCTATGAGGTCATAAGCTGGCTCTATGGCCGCTGACGTGCGTGTTCCGCTGTCCCACCGGGTCCCCGACCTCGGCGCGCTGGAGCTGCTGCTCGCCGTCGCCCGGCACGGCAGCCTGGGGCGCGCGGCCCGCGACCTGGGGGTCAGCCAGCCCGCGGCCAGCAGCCGCGTCCGGTCCATGGAGCGGCAGCTCGGTCTGGCCCTGCTGGACCGCTCGCCCCGCGGTTCCCGGCTCACCGACGCGGGCGTTCTGGTCACCGACTGGGCGCGCCGGATCGTCGAGGCGGCCGAGGCGTTCGACGCCGGTGCGCAGGCGCTGCGCGACCGGCGGGACTCCCGGCTGCGGATCGCCGCCTCCATGACCATCGCCGAGTACCTGCTGCCCGGCTGGCTGATGGCGCTGCGCGCCGAGCGTCCGGACACCGCGGTCTCGTTGCTCGCCGGGAACTCGGCGACGGTCGCCGGGCGGCTGCTCGCCGGTGAGGCCGACCTCGGGTTCGTGGAGGGCCTGTCCGTGCCGGAGGGGCTGGACGGCACGGTCATCGCCCATGACCGCCTCGTCGTCGTGGTCGCACCGTCCCACGCGTGGGCCCGCCGTCGCACGCCGCTGACGCCGCGGGAGCTGGCCGCCACCCCGCTGGTCCTGCGGGAGCCGGGCTCCGGAACCCGTCAGGTGCTGGACGCGGCCCTGGCCGCGCACGGCGGCCTCGCCACACCGCTGCTGGAACTCTCCTCGACGACCGCGGTGAAGGGGGCGGCCCAGAGCGGGGCCGGGCCGTGCGTGCTGAGCGAGCTGGCGCTGGGGGAGGAGCTGTCGGCGCGGCGTCTGGTGCAGATCCCGCTCGGAGGGATGCGGCTGAGGCGCCAGTTGCGCGCGGTCTGGCCGACCGGTCACCGCCCCACGGGGCCCGCGCGCGACCTGCTGACGCTGACGGTGCGGGACGCCCGGCCGGAGTGAGCACGCGCGGCGCCGGTCCGGTGTTTCTCGCCCGCCGGCGTCGGACGGGGCGCCCGCCGCGTGTCCCCCGGGGTTCAGGCCCCCGTCCGCCGCGGTGCCGCGAGATCCCGCAACGGCGTGCGGGCCCGGGCCGGACCGGCCGCCGAGGCCGCCACCAGCGCCTGTGCCACCCGTAGGTCGTCGCCCATCTCCGGATGCCACTGCACCCCCAGCACCCACCGCGGTCCCGGCAGTTCGACCGCCTCGACCGTCCCGTCCACCGCGTGCGCCGACGGGACCAGCCCGGGGGCGAGCCGCCGCACGGACTGGTGATGATAGGTGGGCACGGCGCACTCCTCGGGCACGATCGACGCGTAGCGCGTCCCCGGCACGGGCACCACCGGGTGCGCACCGAGGACCCCGGTGGCTCCCAGCGGGCCGCCGTGACCGTCGAGGTGCTGGGTCAGGGTGCCGCCGAGCGTCACATTGAGCAGTTGCATGCCGCGGCAGACGCCGAGCAGCGGAGTCCCGCTCTCCAGCGCGGCCCGGATCAGGGCCGTCTCCCAGGCGTCCCGTTCCTGCGCGG
Source organism: Streptomyces sp. NPDC014734 (assembly GCF_043083325.1). Lineage (NCBI taxonomy): Bacteria > Bacillati > Actinomycetota > Actinomycetes > Kitasatosporales > Streptomycetaceae > Streptomyces > Streptomyces sp. NPDC014734. The sequence goes on from NZ_JBIBYN010000033.1 coordinate 32,995, forward strand.
GCGGTCCGGTCCGGAAGTCCCGCTCCGCCCCGTACAACGCCGGTTCCACGTCCGGGCCCCCCGCGATGACGAGACCGTCCAGCCGGGCCACTGCCGTCGCGGCCCGGGCCGGCGCGTCCGGCGGCAACAGCACGGCGAGCCCGCCGGAGCGCTGGATCAGACGCGGGTACGCGGCCGGGAGGAGCGCGGCGGGCAGCTCCCACACGCCCCAGCGGGCCACGGGCTCCAGATAGGTGGAGACGCCGATGAGAGGTTCGGGCACGGGACGGTCCCTCCGGGTCGGCCGCCCGTGGGGGCGGACGCGTTTCCAAGGCTGCAATGGTGGCAGAGAATACCTTTGCGACGAGAGGGGAACCGCCGACTTCCCCGCGCCCGGTGCGCGGCCCTTCGCCGGAGCGCGGTCCGAAGCCGTCGGGAGCGGTTGGAAGCGGTCCGGAATGGTCCGAAGCGGTCCGGCATGATCCTGCGGAGAGCGGGAGGGGTCTGGAGGGGAGGGGTCCGGAGGGGAGCGGTCCGGGAGGGGGCGAAGGAGGGGCGGACTCCGCGTGCGCGGAAGAAGCGCGGCAGGGCCCGCGACGGCCGCCCCGGTCTCAGGACAGGAACCCGCGCAACAACGCGGCGGTACCGGCGCAGTGCTCGCGCGTCATCGCCCGCGCCGCCTCCGCGTCCCCGTCCAGGACCGCCTCGGCGATGCCCGTGTGCTGGTGCTGCGAATGCTCCAGGTTCCGCACGAGCAGCGGTATGCAGTCCAGCAGGTCGTTCACGGTGGCCCGGACGGCCGCGTACTGGGCGGTCAGCGAGGCGGACCCGGAGAGTTCGGCAAGGGTCAGGTGGAACAGGGTGTCGCGCCTGCGGTACTCGGGCAGAGGTGCCTCGTGAGTCGCCGCCAGAGCCGCACGCAGCCGGTCCGCACCCTCGTCCGTCAGCCCCTGCGACGCGCACAGCCCCGCCGCCCCCGCCTCCAGCACCTCACGGAAGCGCAGCACGTCCTCGATGTCGACCGACTCCACCCTCCGGCGCAGCTCCGCCCCGCCTGGACTGCCGGTGCGGGGCAGTACGAAGGTGCCGCCGTACCGCCCGCGCCTGCTCTCCACCAGGCCCTGGTCGTGCAGCACCTTCAGCACCTCGCGCAGCGTGACCCGGCTGATCCCCAGCAACTCGGCGAGCTCGCGCTCGGCCGGCAGCCGCCCGCCGTCCGGCACCAGCCCCAGCCTGACCACCTGGAGGATCTGCTCCAGCGCCTCCTCGAAGCCGTTGCCCGCCCGGACCGGCCGGAGCACCGGCAACAGACGGTCGGTGAACTCGCTTTCCTCGGCCATGCCCCGTGTTCCCTTCACAATCAATGGTTCTCTCGCATACCTTAAGCCTTCCGGCTGACCGAAGGAGGAATGTCCCGTGGCAGACCGAACGGCACCGCTCGGCATCGAGGAGCTGCGCACCCGGGTCCGGAACGGCGAGATCGACACCGTCGTCCTCGCCTTCCCCGACATGCAGGGACGGCTCCAGGGCAAGCGGTTCGCCGCCCGACACTTCCTCGACGAGGTCGTGGAGCACGGCACCGAGGCCTGCGACTACCTGCTCGCCGTCGACACCGACATGAACACCGTCGACGGATACGCGATGTCCTCCTGGGACAGCGGCTACGGCGACTTCGCCCTGCACGCCGACCTCTCCACCCTCCGCCCGGTCCCCTGGAACGAGGGCACGGCCCTGGTCGTCGCCGACCTCACCCGCCAGGACGGCTCACCCGTCCCCGCCGCGCCCCGCCACATCCTCGACCGCCAGCTCGAACGACTGGCCGGACACGGCTACACCGCCCACGTCGGCACCGAACTCGAATTCATCGTCTTCAGGGACACCTACGAGCAGGCCTGGGACAACGACTACCGCGGCCTGACCCCGGCCAACCGGTACAACGTCGACTACTCGGTCCTCGGCACCGGACGCGTCGAACCCCTGCTGCGCCGCATCCGCAACGACATGGCCGCCGCCGGACTGACCGTCGAGTCCGCCAAGGGCGAGTGCAACCCCGGGCAGCACGAGATCGTGTTCCGCTACGACGAGGCCCGGGTCACCTGCGACCAGCACGTCGTCTACAAGACCGGCGCCAAGGAGATCGCCGCCCAGGAGGGCGTGGCACTCACCTTCATGCCGAAGTTCAACGAACGCGAGGGCAACTCCTGCCACATCCACCTCTCGCTCCAGTCCGCCGACGACCCCGGACGCGGCGTCATGGCCGACGGGGACGGCGCCATGTCCGCCGTGATGCGCCATTTCCTCGCCGGTCAACTCGCCACCCTGCGCGACTTCTCCCTCCTCTACGCGCCCAACATCAACTCCTACAAGCGTTTCCAGCCCGGCTCCTTCGCCCCGACCGCCGTCGCCTGGGGCCACGACAACCGCACCTGCTCGCTCCGCGTCGTCGGCCACGGCCGCTCGATGCGTTTCGAGAACCGGCTGCCCGGCGGCGACGTCAACCCGTACCTCGCCGTCGCCGCGATGGTCGCGGCAGGCCTCCACGGAATCGAGAAGGGCCTCGAACTCCCCGAACCGTGCGCGCGCAACGCCTACACCGCCGACTACGCCCACGTCCCCACCACCCTGCGCGAGGCCGCCGGACTCTGGGAGCGCAGCGAGGTCGCACGGGCGGCCTTCGGCGACGACGTCGTCGCGCACTACCACAACATGGCCCGCGTCGAACTCGAAGCCTTCGACGCGGCGGTGACCGACTGGGAGCTGCGACGCTCCTTCGAACGACTGTGAGGCCCCATGACCCCGCCCGACCAGCCGGTGGAACACCACGTACTGAACCCTGCGACCGAGGAACTCCTCGCCACCGTCCCGTCCACCACCGTCGCCGAGGTCGACACCGCCGTGCGACGGGCCGCCGCGGCCCAGCGCGCCTGGGCCGCCCTCGCACCCGCCGACCGCGCCCGGCTGCTGCGCCGCTTCGCCGCCGCCGTCGACGCGGAGGCCGAGCCACTGGCCCGGCTGGAGGTCCGGGAGGCCGGGCACACCCTCGGCAACGCCCGCTGGGAGGCCGCCAACGTCCGCGACCTGCTGGACTACGCCGCAGGGGGAGTCGAACGGCTCTCCGGCCGTCAGATCCCGGTCCCCGGCGGGCTCGACGTCACCCTCCTGGAACCTCTCGGCGTCGTCGCGGTGATCGCGCCGTGGAACTTCCCCATGCCGATCGCCGCCTGGGGATGCGCGCCGGCCCTCGCGGCCGGCAACGCCGTGATCCTCAAGCCCGCCGAGACCACCCCGCTCACCGCCCTCGAACTGGCAAGGATCGCCCTGGACGCGGGACTGCCCGAACACCTCCTCCAGGTGCTGCCCGGCGCGGGCGCCACCACCGGGAACGCCCTGGTCGAACACCCCGGCGTCGCCAAGATCGTCTTCACCGGCTCCCCCCGGACCGGCAAGCGGGTCATGGCCCGCTGCGCCGACCGGGTCAAGCGACTCACCCTCGAACTCGGCGGCAAGAGCCCCAACATCGTCTTCGCCGACGCCGACATCGAGGCCGCCGCCGCTGCCGCCCCCATGGCGTTCCTGGACAACGCGGGCCAGGACTGCTGCGCCCGCACCCGCATCCTGGTCCAGCGCACCGCGTACGACCGCTTCCTCGAACTCCTCGCCCCGGCGGTCGAGTCCGTCGTCGTGGGCGACCCGTCCGACGAGGGCACACAGATGGGTCCGCTGATCTCCCGGACCCAACGGGAGCGGGTCCGCGGATACGTACCGGAGGGGGCCGCCGCGATCCGCGGCAAGGCGCCCGAGGGCCCCGGCTTCTGGTTCCCGCCGACCGTCCTCACCGACATCCGTCCCGACGCGCCCGTCGCCACCGAGGAGGTCTTCGGGCCGGTCGCCGTCGTCCTGCCGTTCGACGACGAGGCCGACGCCGTACGACTCGCCAACGCGACGGAGTACGGCCTGGCCGGCTCGATCTGGACCCGGGACGTGGGGCGCGCGCTGCGCGTCTCGCAGACGGTCCGGGCCGGGAACCTCTCCGTCAACTCCCACTCCGCCGTCCGCTACTGGACCCCGTTCGGCGGCTTCGGGCAGTCCGGGCTCGGCCGCGAACTCGGCCCGGACGCGCTCACCGCATTCACCGAGACCAAGAACGTCTTCATCAGCACGGAGGCATGAGACCGCATGAGCACCACCGACAACGAGACCGTCTGCCGCCGCCTCGTCGGCCGCACCGCCGTCATCACCGGAGCCGGCAGCGGCATCGGACTCGCCACCGCCCGCCGCCTGGCCTCGGAGGGCGCCCACGTCGTCTGCGCCGACATCGACGAGGAGACCGGCAAGGCCGCTGCCGACGAGGTCGGCGGCACCTTCGTGCGCACCGACGTCACCGACGCAGAACAGGTCGAGGCGCTCTTCGGGACGGCCTTCGACACCTACGGCTCCGTCGACATCGCCTTCAACAACGCCGGTATCTCCCCGCCCGACGACGACTCCATCCTCACCACCGGACTGGAGGCGTGGAAACGCGTCCAGGACGTCAACCTCACCTCCGTCTACCTGTGCTGCAAGGCCGCCCTGCCCTACATGCGCAGGCAGCGCCGCGGCTCGATCATCAACACCGCCTCCTTCGTCGCGGTCATGGGGGCGGCCACCAGCCAGATCGCGTACACCGCGTCCAAGGGCGGGGTCCTCGCCATGTCCCGTGAGCTCGGCGTGCAGTTCGCCCGCGAGGGCATCCGGGTCAACGCGCTGTGCCCGGGACCGGTCAACACCCCGCTGCTCCAGGAGCTGTTCGCCAAGGACCCGGAACGCGCGGCGCGCAGGCTCGTGCACATCCCGGTCGGCCGGTTCGCCGACGCCACGGAGATCGCGGCGGCCGTCGCCTTCCTCGCGAGCGACGACTCCTCGTTCGTCAACGCCACCGACTTCCTCGTCGACGGAGGCATCTCGGGCGCGTACGTCACACCCCTGTAGCCCGAGGCGCCGCAACCACGTCAACAGGGGCTTTCGAGGCCCCTGTTGACGGCCGGACCCTAGAGTGGGGGCATGAGCAACGCGACACCGCCCGACTGGTACCCGGACGCCGCGACGCCCGGCACCGAACGCTGGTGGGACGGGACGGCATGGACCGCGCACACCCGTCCGGTCCCCGCCGCGGACGGCTTCGGCCCGCCCGTACCGCCGCCCGCGGCGGGGACCGGCAGGACCGGCACCACCACCCGGACGATCGCACTGGTCACGGCCGGGCTGGTGGTGGTCGGCGCGGCCGTCACCGGTGCCGTCCTGCTGAACCGGGACGACGCGGCCACACCGCCGGTCGCCGTGTCCGGCACCCCCGCGCCCCCGACCACCGGCACGGACACCTCGGCACCGAGCCCGACCCCGACCGCCGACACCCCCGCCGTCCTCGTCGACCAGCTCAACGGCGTCACCCTGCCGGTCCCCGCGGGATGGGAACGCCCCGAGCACACCGCCGACAGCGTGCTGACCATGCGAACCGTCGAGTCCTACGCGTGCCCCGGGGCTTCCTCCCGCTACTGCTACCACGGCACGATCACCACCCGCACCGCGGGCGACACGGCAGTCACCTCCGCCCGGAAGCTCGCCGAACAGGACATCGCCGCCGCCGCGGACGGCGCCTACGAGGAGAACCTCGTCGGCGACCGGATCCACGGCGGCATCACCTCCCACCGGCAGATCGCCGCCGAGGCGGTGAGCGTCGCCGGACGCACCGGATACCGGGTGCGCTGGCAGGTCACCACCGGAAAGGGGCCCGGCGGCTACGTGCAGTCGCTCGTCTTCCCCTCGACCGTCGGCAGCGAGTCACCGGTCGTCGTGCGCTTCGCCTTCGACGCGGGCCCCGACGGTCCGCCGCTCGCCCTCATGGACACCGTCACCGCGGGCATCCGGCCGATCGACGACAGCGACACCAGCGGCGGCGTGGGCAGTTCCGTGGCCCCCTGAGGGCCGCCCGAGGAACGGCCCCGGGCCCGGAGCCGGCCGGAGACCATCCGGCAGGCTCTCAGAGGAACGTGCGGCCCTCGCCCCGGTACGTCGGCACGGCCGCGGTCACCCGGTCGCCCTCGATCAGCTGTAACTCGTCGAAGCGTTCGCACAGTTCACCGGCCTTCGCGTGCCGGAACCAGACCTTGTCGCCGATCAGCAGATCGTCGGCCGGGGCGCCCAGCAGCGGGGTCTGCACCTCACCGGGCCCCTCCTGCGGGTCGTAGCGCAGGCCCTCCGGCAGATAGGGGACGGGCAACCGGTCCGCCCCGGCCGGCCCGGACGCCGGATAGCCGCCGCCCAGCACGGTCACCACGCCCACACCCGGCCGGCGCACCACCGGCTGGGCGAACAGCGCCGCCGGACGCCCCGTGAACGACGTGTAGTTGTCGAACAGCCGCGGGACGTACAGCCCCGAACCTGCCGCGATCTCCGTCACCGCGCGCTCCGCCGCCGTGTGCTGCACACTGCCGGTGCCGCCGCCGTTCACGAACTCCAGATCCGGCGTCACCGCCCGTACCGCCCGCACCACCTCGGCCCGCCGCGCGGCCACCTCCCTGCGGCTCGCGGCCTGCATCATCCGGACCGCCCGGGAACGCAGCGGATGCCCCGCGACCGCGTCCCCGACCCCGGCGATGTGCCCCTCGTACGCCATCAGCCCCACCAGCCGGAAACCGGGCCTGCGCGCCACCGAACGTGCCAGCTCCGCCAGTTGGGCCGGTGAGCGCAGCGGCGAACGCCGCGCGCCGACCCGGATGAGGCCGCCCAGCAGATGGAGCGAGGCGTCCAGTTCCAGACAGACCCGGATCTCCTCGCGGCCACCGGACCGTGCCGCGTCGATCAGATCCAGCTGCGCGTGGTCGTCCACCATCACCGTCACCGCCGCGGCGAGCTTCGGATCGGCGGCCAGCTCCGCGAAGGCCGCCCGGTCGGCCGACGGATAGGCCAGCAGCACGTCCTCGAACCCGGCCCGTGCCAGCCACAGCGATTCGGCCAGCGTGAACGACATGATCCCGGCGAACCCCGGCCGCGCGAGCACCCGCTCCAACAGGGCCCGGCAGCGCACCGACTTGCTCGCCACCCGGATCGGCTTCCCGAAGGCCCGGCGCACCAGGTCGTCGGCGTTGGCGTCGAACGCCTCCAGATCGACGACGGCGATCGGGGCGTCCAGATGAGCGGTGGCCCGGTCGTAACGGGACCGGTCGGCGGCGCGGGCTGTCATGGCCGCAGCTTGCCAGACGTCCGTACCACTGGGTAGGGGGACGATCCGAGCAGATCGTGCCGGAGGCCGGGCGTCCCGCTCCCGCCGGAGCCCTCCCACCCCGTAGAGTGACGGGGACGCGGCGAACCAACGGGCCTGCCTGCGACGTCGATCCGCGCACGGTACGGAATCAGGAGCAGGGGGGCGGATGAGTACCGAGGCGCAGCGTCCTCCCGTTCCGCCCCGCCCCGCCACCCCGCCTCCCGCGACGGCGCGGCCCCCGCTGGCCGCCGCGCCCTTCGCCGGCGCCCCCGCCGCACCGCGGCGGACACCACACGGTCCGGCGGGCCTGCCGCCGACCGGACCGGCGCCGTTCCCGCACGGACACCACCACCTCTTCCCCGCGCCCCTCCCCGAGACGCCCGCCGAGACCACCACCCGGCTGCGTCCCGTGCCCACCCGCCGCCCGGCCCGGACGGCGACCGCCGTGGCCTGCCTCGTGCTCGGCCTCGGACTGATCGGCGGCGCGGCCACCGGCGCCTGGCTGGCCGGCTCCTCCTCCGCCGACCCCGCCGCCCGCAACCCCTACGCCGTCGGGCGCACCGCCTGGCACAGCGTTCCGGTGGACACGCTCTTCCCCCGCACCCTCGACGGAACGGGGGCGGGACCCGGCGGCGCCGACCGGGTCTGGACCCGGATCGCCGTGGCGCCGGACGGCGGTTGCGCCGCGGCCCTCGACCCCCTGCTGGCCAGGGCGCTGAGCCCGGCCGGTTGCGAGCGGCTGCTGCGCGCCACGTACACGGACGCCACCGACAGCGCCGTCACCACGGTCGGGATGGTCTTCACCGAGGGCGGCACCGAGGCCATGACCGCGCTGCGCGACCGGTTCGCCACGCAGCATCTCGACCGTCGCGCCGACCTGATGCCCCGCACCTACCCCGTGGAGGGCACCGTCGCCGCCGGATTCGGCGACCGGCAGCGTGCCGCGTGGTCCCTCCACGTGTCGTCCGAGCTCCCGGTCGTCGTGTTCGCCGTCTCCGGATTCGCCGACGGACGCGTGGTCACCGACCCGAAACCGGCGGACCGGGCCACGGCCACGAACGCGACGGGCACGGTCGCCGAGTCCGGACTCGGCCACGAGGCCGGGGGCATCGCCGACCGCATCGAGCAGGGCCTCCGCCGGACCGTCACCGACCTCACGGAGAAGCCGCGATGAGCCGACGCGTCCGCCACCGCCGCGCGCTGGGCGCGGTCTGCGCCGCCACCGCGTTCGCGCTGCTGCCCGCGGCACCGGCCAGCGCCGACGCCCTGCGCGATCAGCAGTGGGGGCTCGACGCGCTGCACACCGAACGGGCCTGGCAGACCACCAGGGGCAAGGGGATCACCGTCGCCGTCGTCGACACCGGGGTCGACGGCAGCCTGCCCGACCTGGCGGGCCAGGTGCTGCCCGGCAAGGACATGATCGGTTTCGGGGCCGCCCGCGGCGACCGCTCCTGGGCACGGCACGGAACGGCGATGGCGGGCATCATCGCGGGCCGCGGACACGGCGCCGGGCGCGAGGACGGGGTGCTCGGCGTCGCGCCGGAGGCGAAGATCCTCCCGGTCCGGGTGATCCTCGAAGCCTCCGACCCGGCCCGCACCAAGGCCCGGGAGTCCCGCGGCACGGCCCTGGCCGACGGCATCCGCTGGGCGGCCGACCACGGCGCCGACGTCATCAACCTCTCGCTCGGCGACGACAGCGAGTCGGCGCACCCCGAACCGGGGGAGGACGCCGCCATCCAGTACGCCCTGAAGAAGGGCGCCGTCGTCGTCGCCTCGTCGGGCAACGGCGGCGAGAAGGGCGACCGCACCTCGTACCCCGCCGCCTACCCCGGGGTGATCGCGGTCGCCGCCGTCGACCGGTACGGCACCCACGCCGCGTTCTCCACCCGCCGCTGGTACACCACCGTCAGCGCGCCCGGGGTCGACATCGTGGTGCCCGCCCCCGACCACCAGTACTACGTGGAGTGGGGCACCTCCGCCGCCGCCGCGTTCGTCTCCGGCGCGGTCGCCCTGGTCCGCGCCGCGCACCCGGGACTCACCCCCGCCCAGATCAAGCGCCTGCTCACGGACACGGCCCGCGGCGCCCCCGCCACCGGCCGCGACGACGCCCGCGGGTACGGCATCGTGGACCCCGCCGCCGCGATCGAGGCAGGGACCGCGCTCGGCCCCGCCGGCCGGCGCGCCGATTCCACCGGGACCGGATACCACAAGCGGTTCTTCGGCCCCGGCCCGTCGCCCGAGCGGCACGACGGCAGACCCACCAGCCGGCTCGCCCTGGCGGCCGGCGGCCTCGGGGCGTTGCTGCTGGCGCTGGCCGCGGTGCTGTGGCGCGGCCGGGGCGGCGGACGGTCCGGGGCGTGGCGCCGGGCCTGAACGGCCCGCCGGGCACCGACCTGTCGGCGGGGCGCGGAACCGCGGGTACTACGCTCGCCCCGTGGAGCTGAAGAACATTCCGGACCCCGGTTATTCCGACGACGACGGCACTGCCGACCCGGCCCTGAGCGCGGCACTCGCCGCCTGGGCCGAGGACCGCCGGGCGGTCGGCCCCGTCCTCGAAGCGCTCCGGGACACCCGGCTCCTGGTCCCGGTCGTCGCCGTGCTCGGCGAGGTCGAGGTGGACGAGCAGGGGCTGCGCCGCGAGAAGACCAGCGACATGGCCGTGCCCACCCTCCAGGCCGGGAACCGGCGCGCCCTGCCCGCCTTCACCTCGACCGACGCGCTGGCCCGCTGGGACCCGAAGGCCCGTCCGGTCGCCGTCCCCCTGCACCAGGCGCTGCGGGCCGCCGCGCACGAGAAGGCGGACACGGTGGTTCTCGACCTCGCCGGCCCGGTCGCGTTCGAGCTGACCGGCTCCGCGCTGCTCGCCCTCGCCGAGGGCCGTACCAGCGCGGACCCGCTGGACGACCCGGCCGTCACCTCGGCGGTGCGCGACGCGGTCGCCGCCGAGCCGTCGGTGCTCCGCGCCCATCTCGGTCCGGGCGGGGCCGACGGCACGCTCGCCCTCGTCCTGGCCGCCGGGGCCGACCCCGCCGAAACGGCCCGCCGGGTCGCCGGGCGGCTGGCCGCCGACGAGGTCCTGCGCGCCCGGCTGGTGCGCGGCCTGGACCTTGCCGTGCTCCCGCCCGGCGCGTCCGCGCCGGGCGAGGCCCTGTTCGCACGCTGACCGGGCGGACGCCCGGCACGACGTGAGCCCCACGACCCGTCCGGGTCGTGGGGCTCAGCTGTCTGACGGCGGGGAGGCCGGCCGAGGATCAGCCGAAGACCGGGCCGGTGTACTTCTCGCCGGGGCCCCGACCGGGCTCGTCCGGCACGAGCGACGCCTCGCGGAAGGCGAGCTGGAGCGACTTCAGCCCGTCACGCAGCGGGGCGGCGTGGAAGGAACTGATCTCCGTGGTACTGGCGTCCAGCAGGCCGGCCAGGGCGTGGACCAGCTTGCGGGCCTCGTCGAGATCCTTGTGCGCCTCGCCCTCCTCGGTCAGACCGAGCTTCACGGCGGCGGCGCTCATCAGGTTGACCGCGACCGTCACGATCACCTCGACCGCGGGCACCTCCGCGATGTCGCGGGCCATGTCGTCGAAGCCGGGGGAATCGGTGCTGGGGGTCGTGTCGCTCATGCGCCATACGATAGGCCCCCGCCGGTCGCGCCCGGTCCGCGGGAGCGGCGGCCGGGGCGCCCGGCCCCCGCGCGGTTGGTGTGCACCCCGCCGAGCTGCTAACCTTGTGTGACGACCGGCTGGGCAGCTATGTGCCCGGCCCACAAGTGGAGGCTCCGATCTCCCACCTGGCTGTCCTGAGGGACGGCGGGTCACCGGTCAGGTGGCGCCCATCGTTCCGTACGGACGATGGAGCCGCCCGATGCGCCCCGCGGCTGACCGCGGCGGTGTTCCGGTTTTTCGAGGAGCCCCGCCTGTGTCCCGTCCGGGGCATTTTTTGTGCACTGGTGCGGTTGGTCTGACGAAACAGACGTTACGTGGCTGTCCGCCAGGCGGCCGCGTGGTGCTACCGAGGAGGATCCATCAGCGCCGAGCCCCGCATCAACGACCGGATTCGCGTTCCCGAGGTGCGACTTGTCGGTCCCAGCGGCGAGCAGGTCGGGATTGTTCCGCTTGCCAAGGCCCTGGAACTCGCACAGGAGTACGACCTCGACCTGGTCGAGGTGGCGGCGACCGCCCGTCCGCCCGTGTGCAAGCTCATGGACTACGGGAAGTTCAAGTACGAGTCGGCCATGAAGGCCCGTGAAGCGCGCAAGAACCAGGCGCACACGGTCATCAAGGAGATGAAGCTCCGGCCGAAGATCGACCCGCACGACTATGACACCAAGAAGGGTCACGTCGTCCGGTTCCTCAAGCAGGGCGACAAGGTCAAGATCACGATCATGTTCCGTGGTCGTGAGCAGTCCCGCCCCGAGCTGGGCTTCCGACTGCTCCAGCGTCTGGCTTCGGACGTGGAGGATCTCGGCTTCATCGAGTCCAACCCGAAGCAGGACGGCCGGAACATGATCATGGTTCTGGGCCCGCACAAGAAGAAGACCGAAGCCATGGCCGAGGCCCGCGAGGCCCAGGCCGCCCGCAAGGCCGAGCGTCAGGGCACCGCCCCCGGCGCCGACACCGCGGGCGAGAACGCCGAGGTTTCGGACGAGACACCTTCCGAGGCGTGATCCCGGGGGCCGCCATCCAGGCGGCCCCGGTCACCCCGGAGTCCCCACCAAACTGACGCCCCCGCTGTCCGGTGCCCGCACCGAGGGGGCGCCACTGACGAGGAGAGAACGGCGCTATGCCGAAGAACAAGACGCACAGCGGTGCCAGCAAGCGTTTCAAGATCACTGGCTCCGGCAAGGTGCTCCGTGAGCGCGCCGGCAAGCGCCACCTTCTTGAGCACAAGTCGTCCAAGAAGACCCGCTCGCTGACCGGGACGGTCGTGCTGGCCCCGGCCGACGCCAAGAAGGTCAAGAAGCTTCTCGGCAAGTGAGCCGGCGGCCCCCGGTGACCCGGGGGCGGCGACACCGACTCAGACCGGGACCCAATCGTTTCCGGGCCGTGTGAATCCCCCCACGGCCCCGCTACAAGGAGTTAACAAGTGGCACGCGTCAAGCGGGCAGTAAACGCTCACAAGAAGCGCCGGGCGATCCTGGAGCAGGCCAGCGGCTACCGGGGCCAGCGCTCGCGCCTGTACCGCAAGGCGAAGGAGCAGGTCACCCACTCCCTCGTCTACAACTACAACGACCGCAAGAAGCGCAAGGGCGACTTCCGTCAGCTGTGGATCCAGCGCATCAACGCCGCTGCCCGCCAGAACGGCATGACGTACAACCGCCTCATCCAGGGTCTGAAGGCCGCCAACGTCGAGGTGGACCGCAAGATCCTGGCCGAGCTCGCGGTCAACGACGCCAACGCGTTCGCCGCCCTCGTCGAGGTCGCCCAGAAGGCCCTCCCGAGCGACGTCAACGCCCCGAAGGCCGCCTGACCCAGGCAGCACTTCCCGGTGCCGATCCGGACCCGCAGGCGCTCGCCGTCTGCGGGTCCGGTGCGTTGCACCCCACGTCCCGTAGGGCCGTCGCATCCCCGTACGGCCGTCACATCCCGTACGTCCGTCACCTCCGTACGCAGAGAGGCTCGCCGCCGACCATGGGCACCCCCGAACTGATCTCCCCGCGATCGCCGCGCGTCACCGCCGCCCGGCGGCTGGCCAAGCGCAACTTCCGCGGCAAGGAGCGCCGGTTCATCGCCGAGGGCCCGCAGGCCGTGCGCGAGGCCGCGGGGCACCGCGGCGGCGACGGCGAACCGACCCTGACCGAACTCTTCGCCACCGTCGAGGCAGCCGAGCGGTACACCGACATCGTCGCGACCGCCCGCGCCGTCGGCGCCCGGGTGCACCTCGCGGACGCCGACGTGCTCGCCGACGTGTCGCAGACCGTCACCCCGCAGGGCCTGATCGGCGTCTGCCGCTTCCTCGACGCGCCGTTCGACGCCGTCCTCGCCGCGAGGCCGAAGCTGGTCGCCGTCCTCGCCCATGTGCGCGACCCGGGGAACGCCGGAACGGTGCTGCGCTGCGCGGACGCGGCGGGGGCCGACGCCGTCGTGCTCACCGACGCCTCGGTGGACCTCTACAACCCGAAGTCGGTGCGGGCCTCGGCCGGTTCGCTCTTCCACCTGCCGGTCGCCGTCGGCGTGCCGGTCGAGCGGGCCGTCGAGGGCCTGCGGGAGGCCGGGGTGCGCATCCTCGCCGCCGACGGCGCGGGCGACGACGACCTCGACGACGAGCTGGACGCCGGGACCATGGGCGGGCCGACCGCCTGGGTCTTCGGGAACGAGGCGTGGGGCCTGCCGGAGGAGACCCGCGCGCTCGCCGACGCCGTCGTGCGGGTGCCCATCCACGGCAGGGCCGAGAGCCTCAACCTGGCGACCGCGGCGGCCGTGTGCCTGTACGCCTCCGCGCGCGCCCAGCGCGCCCGTTCCTGAGCCCCCGCGCCCAAGGGGGCGCACCGTCGCAGTGCGCCCCCGCAGGGTGTCGCTCCGTCACCGACGACTAGTAGGGTGACGCACTCGGGGGCCCACTGCACCGGTTCGAGAGGTGGGATAGGGGATATGGGCGTCGGCAGCAACGGGCCGCGCGGGACACACACCGCCGTCATGCGCGCCTGCGAGGGGGCCGGCCCCGAGGACGATCCGGCCGACGGCCGGGACCCCGGCTCCCATCCCCTCGGTTCGGCCGTCGACCCCGAGGATCTTCCCGACGGTCTTGTCGTCGCCGACGAGACGGGCCGGGTCGTCTGCTTCAACTCCGCCGCGGCCCGGATCACCGCCGTGCCCCGGGCCGCCGCACTCGGCCGCCGCCTGGAGGACGCACTCCCGCTGGAGGACCTCAAGGGCCGCCGCTGGTGGGCCGTGACCGATCCGTACGGAGGGCTCGCCACCCGGGTCGGCCAGCCCGAGCGCAACCTGCTGCTGCCGGGCGGCCGCGAGGTCCTGGTCTCCGCGCGGTACGTGCGCGCGCAGCCGACCGGCCCGGTGCGCCGCGTGGTGATCTCACTGCGCGGCACCGAGGCCCGCCGCCGCACCGAGCGCAGCCACGCCGAACTGATCGCGACCGTCGCCCACGAGCTGCGCTCCCCACTGACCTCGGTCAAAGGTTTCACCGCGACGCTCCTCGCCAAGTGGGAGCGGTTCACCGACGACCAGAAGCGCCTGATGCTGGAGACCGTCGACGCCGACGCGGGCCGCGTCACCCGGCTCATCGCGGAACTGCTCGACATCTCGCGCATCGACTCCGGACGGCTGGAGCTGCGTCGGCAGCCGCTGGACCTCTCGGCCGCCGTCGAACGCCACGTCCAGGCGCTCACCGCGAAGGGCCAGACCCCCGACCGCTTCCTCGTCCGCACCTGCCAGCCGCTGCCGGCGGTCTGGGCCGACCCGGACAAGGTCGACCAGGTGCTCGGCAACCTGCTGGAAAACGCGGTGCGTCACGGCGAGGGAACCGTCACCATTGAGGTCGCACCCGCACCGGCGAAGAGCGACGAGAAGGGAACGTCCGTCACCGTGAGCGACGAAGGTTCCGGCATTCCCGAGGAGTCGATGGCCCGCGTCTTCACCCGCTTCTGGCGGGGCAGCAAACGTGGGGGCACGGGCCTGGGCCTCTACATCGTCAAGGGCATCGTCGAGGCGCACGGCGGGACGATCACGGTCGGCCGCGGCCCCGGCGGCGGCGCGGAGTTCCGGTTCGTCCTGCCCGTGAGCGCACCGGCCTACCTGGGATAGCCGCCTCACGCACGGGCGGCCGGGCAGGACGGCGCAGGACGGCGGGGAGGCCGCCCGGGCGGCCCACGGGCCTCGCACACGTCCTCCGCCCCTTAGACTCGACCCTTGGCACCTCTGCGCCACCAGCCGTCGAGCGGGGCCGCGGGGTCCGGGACGTCCCCGGTTCAGAGCAGTACCAGCCAATCGGAAGCACGGGAAGAGATGTCGGCACCGAACAAGTCGTACGACCCAGTCGAGGTCGAGGCACTGAAACCGGAAGAGATCGAGCGCATGCGGGACGAGGCGTTCGCCGCCTTCGCCGCCGCCGGTGACCTCGACGCGCTCGCCCGGGCGAAGACCGCGCACACCGGGGGCACCTCGCCGCTGGCGCTCGCCAACCGGGAGATCGGCGCACTGCCCCCGCAGGCCAAGGCCGAGGCGGGCAAGCGCGTGGGCCAGGCCCGCGGCGCTGTGAACAAGGCCCTCGCCGCGCGTCAGGCGGAGCTGGAGGCGGAGCGCGACGCCCGCGTGCTGGTCGAGGAGGCGGTGGACGTCACCCTGCCGTACGACCGTGTCCCGGCAGGCGCCCGCCACCCGCTGACGACGCTCATGGAGCGCGTCGCCGATGTCTTCGTGGCCATGGGCTACGAGGTCGCGGAGGGCCCCGAGGCCGAGGCGGAGTGGTTCAACTTCGACGCCCTGAACTTCGTGCCGGACCACCCGGCCCGGCAGATGCAGGACACCTTCTTCGTGCGCGGCGCCGACGGCGCCGACAACGACGAGTCCGGTGTGGTGCTGCGCACCCACACCTCGCCGGTCCAGGCCCGCACCCTGCTCGACCGCGAGCCCCCCGTCTACGTCGTCTGCCCCGGCCGCGTCTACCGCACCGACGAGCTCGACGCGACGCACACCCCGGTCTTCCACCAGATCGAGCTGCTCGCCGTCGACGAGGGCCTCACCATGGCCGACCTCAAGGGCACCCTCGACCACATGGTCCAGGCGCTCTTCGGACCGGACATGAAGACCAGGCTCCGGCCGCACTTCTTCCCGTTCACCGAGCCGTCCGCCGAGATGGACATGGTCTGCTACGTCTGCCGCGGTGCCTCCGTCGGCAACCCGGACCGCCCCTGCCGCACCTGCGGCAGCGAGGGCTGGATCGAGCTCGGCGGCTGCGGCATGGTCAACCCCAAGGTGCTCATCGCCTGCGGCGTCGACCCCCAGAAGTACAGCGGATTCGCCTTCGGGTTCGGCATCGAACGGATGCTGATGTTCCGCCACAACGTCGAAGACATGCGAGACATGGTCGAGGGTGACGTCCGGTTCACCCGGCCGTTCGGGATGGAGATCTGATGCGTGTCCCGCTTTCCTGGCTGCGGGAGTACGTCGACCTGCCGGCGACGGAGACCGGCCGTGACGTACAGGCCAAGCTCGTCGCCGTCGGCCTGGAGGTCGAGACCGTCGAGCAGATCGGCGCCGGCCTGAAGGGCCCGCTGGTCGTCGGACAGGTACGGACCATCGAGGAGCTGGAGGGCTTCAAGAAGCCGATCCGCTTCTGCACGGTCGACGTCGGCGACGCCAACGGCACCGGTGAGCCGCAGGAGATCGTCTGCGGCGCCCGCAACTTCTCGGTCGGCGACAAGGTCGTCGTGGTCCTCCCGGGCGCCGTCCTGCCCGGAGACTTCGCGATCGCCGCGCGCAAGACGTACGGCAAGACCTCGCACGGCATGATCTGCTCCGCCGACGAACTCGGCATGGGCGACGACGGCACGCACGGCATCATCGTGCTGCCCCCGGAGCACGAGGTCGGCACCGACGCCATCGAGCTGCTCCAGCTCGTCGACGAGGTCCTGGACATCGCCGTGACGCCGGACCGCGGCTACTGCCTGTCCATGCGCGGCGTCGCCCGCGAGGCCGCCATCGCGTACGGGCTGCCGCTGCGCGACCCGGCGCTCCTCGACGTGCCCGCGCCGAACGCCTTCGGCCACCCGGTCACGATCGCCGACCCGATCGGCTGCGACAGGTTCACCGCGCGCACCGTGGTCGGCCTGCAGCCCGAGGCACGCTCCCCGATCTGGCTGCGGCGCAGGCTGCAGAAGGCCGGGATGCGCCCGATCTCGCTCGCCGTCGACATCACCAACTACGTGATGCTGGAACTCGGCCAGCCGCTGCACGCCTACGACCGCAGCCGCCTCGACGGGCCGATCGGGGTCCGCCGTGCCGAACAGGGCGAGAAGTTCACCACCCTCGACGGCACGGACCGCGTCCTGGACGCGGAGGACCTGGTCATCACCGACAACCGCGGACCGATCGGCCTCGCGGGCGTCATGGGCGGTGCCAACACCGAGATCGCGGACGTGCGGGAGGGCGCCGGCACCACCGAGGTCGTCATCGAGGCGGCGCACTTCGCCCCGATCTCGATCGCCCGGACCGCGCGCCGCCACAAGCTGTCCTCCGAGGCGTCCAGGCGCTTCGAGCGCGGCACCGACCCGCAGGCCGCGGCCGCCGCCGCGCAGCGCACCGTCGACCTGCTGGTGCTGCTCGCCGGCGGCACCGCCGAGGCCGGGGTCACCGAGATCAGCGCCCCGTCCGCGCCCCGCACCATCACCATGGCGGCGTCCCACCCCGACCGGGTCGCCGGTGTCGAGTACGGCCGTGAGACCGTCGTGCGCCGTCTCCAGGAGGTCGGCTGCGACGTCAGCGGCCAGGACGAGCTGATCGTCACCGTGCCCTCCTGGCGCCCCGACCTCGGCGAGCCGAACGACCTCGCCGAGGAGGTCATCCGGCTGGAGGGATACGAGAACCTCCCCTCCACGCTCCCGACGCCGCCGTCCGGCCGCGGCCTCACCGAGCGCCAGCGGCTGCACCGCAGGGTCGGCCGAGTCCTTGCCGGAGCCGGGTACGTCGAGGCGCTGAACTACCCGTTCGTCGGCCCCGCCGTGTTCGACCAGCTCGGTCTCGACACGGACGACGCCCGACGCCGTACCGTCGACCTGGTCAACCCGCTCTCCGACGAGGAGCCCTCGCTGCGCACCTCGCTGCTGCCGGGCCTGCTCGGCGCACTGCGGCGCAACGACGGCCGCGGCAGCCACGACCTCGCGCTCTTCGAGACCGGCCTGGTCTTCGTGCCCGGGGCCTCCGGCTCGGTACCGGCGGTCGAGACCCCGGCGGCCGACGCCGCCGCGGGGGCCGTCCGGCTGCCCGTCGACCGTCGTCCCACCGACGAGGAGATCGCCCGGCTCAACGCCACGCTGCCGCATCAGCCGCGGCACGCCGCGGTCGTCCTCGCGGGCGCCCGCGAGCAGGCCGGCTGGTGGGGCGCCGGCCGCCCGGCCGACTGGGCCGACGCCGTCGAGGCCGCCCGGACGATCGCCCGCGAGGCGGGAGTCGAGGTGACCGTCCGGGGCGATCAGCACACGCCGTGGCATCCGGGCCGCTGCGCCGCGCTGTACGTCACCGTGGACGGCGAGGAGACCCTCTTCGGGCACGCGGGTGAACTGCACCCGCGCGTCGTCAAGAGTCTCCACCTGCCGGAGCGCACCTGCGCCGCGGAGGTCGACCTGGACGTGCTGGAACGGGCCGTCGACGGCGTGCTCCGGGCGCCGCGGATCTCCGCCTTCCCGGTGGCGACCCAGGACGTCGCGCTGGTCGTCGCCGAGAACGTGCCGGCCGCCGAGGTGGAGCGGGCACTGCGCGCGGGAGCGGGCGAACTCCTGGAATCGCTGCGGCTGTTCGACGTCTTCGCCGGTGACCAGATCGGTGCGGGCCGCAAGTCGCTGGCGTACGCACTGCGTTTCCGCGCGGCGGACCGCACCCTTACCGTCGACGAGGCGACGGCCGCCCGCGACGCCGCGGTGGCACTGGCCGCCGAGCGGACCGGCGCGGTGCTGCGGGGCGCGTGACGACACCCCGCGGATGACGCGGTGAAGAAGGGACGTACCCGAGGACCGGGTACGTCCCTTCCGTCTCGCCGGACGGTTCCACCGCCGCTTCCGGGCGTTCCCCGCACCGTCCGCGCCGCCACGGAGCGTCGGGCAGGGACGGCGGAACGGACGGTGCGGGTACGGGTCGTCGGCTGTTCGAGGGGGAGCGGACGACCCGGCCGCCTCTCGCGAGACGACTGATTCAACCGGCTCGGACGCAGGGATGAAAGGGTGTGCGGCGGGGCAGTCGGGACATTGCGTTCACACCCCGTGTGAATCGTGCTCCACTGGTGCGACACGCCTCGGCGTGCGAACCACCGGAGGGGCACATGGGGGCGACGGAACCCAACATCCTGCTGGCGGCCCTGATCGAGGAGGCGGGGGTCTCCCGTGCGGGACTGGCCGCGCACATCAACCGGGCGGGCCGCTCCCGCGGACTGTCCCTGCGCTACGAGCACACCGCGGTCGCCCGCTGGCTGAAGGGGCAGCGGCCGCGGGGCCAGGTGCCGGAGCTGATCTGCGACGTGCTCGGCAACCGCCTGAACCGGCATCTCTCGCCGGACGACATCGGTCTGGCGCCCCCGGGCGCCGGCCCGGCCGGATCCGCCGCCGCGCTCCCCGGATTCGTGGAGCGGGCCACCGCGCTGTGGCGGTGCGACGGACAGCGCGGCCCGTGTCCGCCCGCCCCGTCCGTGCTCACCGGCACCGCCGCCGTGATGCCCGTCTGGGAGTGGGAGAACGCGCCGGAGGACGCCGACGCCTCGCGCGACGGTCCCACCCGGGTCGACGGGGCGGACCTGGTGACCCTGCGCGCGGCCCGGGCCCACTACGAACGGATGTATCGCCGGGCGGGCGGGATCGTGACCCGTTCGCGCATCGTCGGCTTCCTGAACGCCGAGGCGGCCCCGCTGCTGCGCGGCGGCAGATCCGATGCGGTGGGGCGCCGACTGCACCGGGCGACGGGCGCGCTGGTGGCCGTGGCGGGTATCTGCGCCTACGACTCCGATGCCCACGGGCTCGCCCAGCGCTACTTCCACCAGGCGCTGCGGCTGGCGAGGGCGAGCGGGGACCGCGGGTTCGGCGGCTACGTGATGGCCCTGCTGGTCAACCAGTCGCTGTACCTGTCGGACTACCGGCAGTCGGTGGCGTTCGCCCGGGCGGCGCTGCGGGCCGCGGGCCGCCACGTCTCACCGGCGCTGGCCGCCGATCTGTACGCGATGCAGGCCAAGGCGCACGCCCGGATCGGCGACGGGACAAGTGCCCTGGAGTGCATCCGGCGCGCCGAGGCGCAGGCCGAGCGCATCCGGCCGGGCCACGAACCCGACGAGACGGGATACGTCCAGCCCGGTCTTGTCGATGTGCAGGTGGCCGAGGCGCTGCTCAGCCTCGGTGATCTGTCCGGCGCCCGGGAGCACGCCGTGACGGCCGTGCGGACACCGGCGCACGACCGGGGCCGGGTGCACCGGCTTGCGATGCTGACCCAGGTCGAACTGTGCCGGGGCGAGGCGGACCGGGCCGCGGCCACGGCCGTGGAGATGGCGGAGCGGGCCGTGGGCATGGAGTCGAGGCGGCTGCGCGACCGGTTGCGCGCCGTGCGCGACGATCTGGTCGCGAGCGGCTGCGCCGACGCGCGGCACGCCGCGGAGCGGATCGACGCCGCGTTGCGGGTGCCGCTGTGAGCCGCCGTCCCCGGTGCGCCGTTCCGGACACGTCGCGAGCCGTCGGACCGGTACGTTCCCTTCCGGTCCCGTTCCTGATGCGATGTCGCCACCTGCTTATCGGAAGGCGGCAAAACCATGCAATGGGCGAACCTGAACGAACAAACCGTGTACGAGAACCGCTGGTTCCGGGTCAATCTTGCGGATGTGGTCATCCCCGACGGCCGACATCTCGACCACTACCTCATCCGGCTCCGCCCCGTCGCGGCGGCCACCGTCGTCAACGAGGCGGACGAGGCCCTGCTGCTCTGGCGGCACCGGTTCATCACGGACAGCTGGGGCTGGGAGTTCGCCGCCGGAGTCGTCGAGGAGGGCGAGGAGATCGCCGCGGCCGCCGCCCGGGAGATGGAGGAGGAGACCGGCTGGCGCCCCGGCCCGCTGCGCCCGCTGCTGACCGTGGAGCCGGCGAACGGTCTCACCGACGCCCGGCACCACCTGTACTGGTCCGAGGAGGCCGCCTGGACCGGCCAGCCCAGCGACGCGTTCGAGTCCTCGCGCCGGGAGTGGATACCTCTGAAGCGGGTGCCGGAGCTGATCACCCGCGGTGAGGTCCCGGCCGCGGGCATGGCCGCCGGTCTGATGATGCTCCACCACTTACGGGTGAGGTGAGGCCGCCCGCGAGTGGGGCGGTTCGTCCGCCGGGCGGCGCGGGGCGGACGCGGCGCGGGCGGGGCCGGCGGCGCTCGGGCACGGTTCCCGGGACCCGGGGAACGCGTACGGGGCCGGGGTCCCGGGGATCGCCCGGAAACCCGGCCCCGTACGGGCACGGAAGAAGGATCAGGAGTACGCGTAGAAGCCCGAGCCGGTCTTGCGGCCGAGCCGGCCCGCGTCCACCATCCGCTGGAGCAGCGGGGGAGCGGCGTACAGCGGCTCCTTGAACTCCGCGTACATCGAGTCGGCGACCGAGGCCACGGTGTCCAGACCGATCAGGTCGGACAGCTTGAGCGGGCCCATCGGGTGGGCGCAGCCGAGCTCCATGCCGTTGTCGATGTCCTCGCGGCTGGCGATGCCCGACTCGAACATCCGGATCGCGGAGAGCAGGTACGGGATCAGCAGCGCGTTGACGACGAAGCCGGAACGGTCCTGGGCGCGGATCGGGTGCTTGCCCAGGACGTCCTGCACCAGGGCCTCCGAGCGCATGACCGTCTCGTCGGAGGTGGTCAGCGCGGGGATGAGCTCGACGAGCTTCTGCACCGGTGCCGGGTTGAAGAAGTGGATGCCGACGACCTGGTCCGGACGGGAGGTCGCCACGGCCAGCTTCACCAGCGGGATGGAGGAGGTGTTCGAGGCCAGGATCGCGTCCGGCCGGGTCACCACCTGGTCGAGCACCTGGAAGATCTCGGTCTTGACCTGCTCGTTCTCCACGACTGCCTCGATCACGAGATCGCGGTCGGCGAACTCCCCGAGGTCGGTGGTGAACGTCAGCCGCGCGAGTGTCTCGTCGCGCTCCTCCGGTGTGATCTTGCCGCGTTCGGCGGCCTTCGAGAGGGAGTTGTGGAGCCGGGTGCGGCCGATCTCCAGCGCCTCGCCGGTGGTCTCGGCCACCTTGACCTCAAGACCGCTGCGGGCGCACACCTCCGCGATACCCGCGCCCATCTGGCCACAGCCCACCACTCCGACGCGTGCAATATCGGCCATAGAGTCCGTCACCTCGTGCCTTTCGCTGATCCCGAGTCGCAGGTTCCCGTCTGATTCCGGTGCCCCGCCCCGACCCCACGACGTTACCCGCGACCTACGGGTCATCGCGGCCCGGGGCGGGCATGCTCTGCGTTACGCCGGAACACAGGGTGACGGACGATGACGGAGAGACGGAAGGTGCGGCGAAATGAGGCAATTGGCCAGACGGGGCTTCGTGGCGGGAGCGGCGGGAGTCGTCGCGGGAGTGGTGGGCGGGGTCGCCATGGCCGGTGACGCGGCCTCGGCCGCCGCCCGGCACGCCCCCGGTCCGGGGCACACGGGCGGGCGGGAGCGGCGGGGCGGCCATCACGAGACGCGGCGCGAGCTGCGGGGCATGTGGGTGGCCACGGTCGCCAATCTCGACTGGCCGTCGAAGCCCGGTCTGACGGCGGCGGCCCAGCGGACCGAGCTGATCGGGTATCTCGACGAGGCGGTCGACCGGCGGCTGAACACCGTGATCCTCCAGGTGCGGCCCACCGCCGACGCCCTGTGGCCGTCGCCGTACGAGCCGTGGGCCCAGTACCTCACCGGCGTCCAGGGCAAGGATCCCGGCTGGGACCCGCTGGGCACCGCCGTACGCGAGGCGCACGACCGGGGCCTGGAGCTGCACGCCTGGTTCAACCCGTACCGGGTCGCCAACCACACCGACCCGTCCCGGCTGGCCGCGGGCCATCCCGCCAGGCTGCACCCCGACTGGGTCCTGCCGTACGGCGGGAAGCTCTACTACAACCCCGGAATCCCCGAGGTCCGCCGTTTCGTCCAGGACGCGATGCTCGACGCGGTCCGCCGCTACGACATCGACGCCGTGCACTGGGACGACTACTTCTACCCGTATCCGGTCGCCGGGCAGGAGTTCGCCGACGACGCCACGTACGCGAAGTACGGGGCCGGCTTCCCGGACAGGGCGGCCTGGCGGCGCGACAACACCGACAGACTGGTGCGGGAGACCGCCGAACGGATCAAGGCGATCAAGAAGAACGTCCGGTTCGGCGTCAGCCCGTTCGGCGTGTGGCGCAATGCCTCGACGGACCCGCTCGGCTCCGACACCGAGGCGGGCGTGCAGACCTACGACGATCTGCACGCCGACACCCGCGGCTGGATCAAGAAGGGCTGGATCGACTACATCTGCCCGCAGATCTACTGGAACATCGGCCTCGCCGCCGCCGACTACGCCACGCTGGTGCCCTGGTGGAACGAGGTGGTGCGGGGCACCGGCGTCGACCTGTTCGTGGGCGAGGCCTTGTACAAGGCCGGTGACCCGGCCCAGCCGGCCGCGTGGCAGGACCCGGCGGAACTCTCCCGCCACCTCGATCTCGCCGCCTCCCACGACCAGGTGCGGGGCCATGTCTACTTCTCGGGCAAGGACGTGGCCGGGGACCCCATCGGCGCCATGTCCCGGGTGGTGGCCGATCACTACCGCACCAGGGCGAGGCCACCGCGTCCGGTATGAGCCGCGTCGCGGTGACGGGCGGCCGGGCGTACCGGCCGCCCGTGCGGGCCCGGAAGCGACGAGCGCCGCCGCCGGAGGGCGCTACGGGGTCTCCCGTGTCCGCTTCCGGTCGGCGGTGTGCTGCACCACGCTGTCCGGACCGGGGGAAACCAGATGTTCATGTCCGTCCTCGAAGCGGACGCGGTACGGGGGACTGCCCCCGGCACCGAGCACTTCGACGATCTCTGCGACCCTGTCGTGCTGCCCCACGGTCCTGCCGTGCACCAGCAGCCGGTCGCCCGTGTGTGCCTCCATCGGGAGTGACCTCCTCACGGGTGGCGGTCCTTGTCGACAAGTCTATGACCGAAGGGCGACTTCGCCCGGTGGGAGGGATTCCCGCGCCGGGCGCGCCCCGCCCGCTGGGTGACCGCGATGCAGACGAGCACCGCGACGGACGCCACCGGCGCCGCCGTCGGTACCTGCTCACCGAGCAGGAAGTACGACCACAGCAGGGTCAGCAGCGGCTGCGCGAGCTGGAGCTGGCTGGCCCTCGGCACCCCGATCTCCGCCATCCCCCGGTACCAGACGTACAGGCCGAGGACGGTGGACCCGGCCGCCACCCAGAGCAGGCCGATCACGCCGTGCGGGGTCGGTCGCACCGGTTCCAGCGGCAGCGCGACGGCCGCGCCGGCCACCGCGAGCGGCAGCGAGAGGACGAGTGCCCAGCCGACCACGTGCCGGCCCGGCATGACACCGGCGAGCCTGCCCCCCTCGGTGTATCCGGCCGCGCAGACCAGCAGTGCGCCGAACAGGTACGGATCACCGCCGGACAGCGCCCCGCCGCTCTGGCTCAGGGTGAAGGCGATCACCACGCCGGCCCCGGCGAGCGCCGCGAGCCAGAAGGCGCGCGGCGGCCGGACCCCCGTCCGGAGGGCGGAGAACGCCGCGGTCGTCAGGGGGAGGAGCCCCACCACCACGGCCGCGTGCGATGTCGTCGAGGTCCGGAGCGCCAGTGTGGTCAGTATCGGGAAGCCGATCACGACGCCCGAGGCCACGACCGCGAGCCCCGGCCAGTGCGCGCGTTCCGGCAGGGCGACGCGTCCGGCCAGCAGGGCCCCGCCCGCGATCACGGCGGCGAGCAGGGTGCGCAGCGCCACCAGCGACCAGGGTCCGAAGGTCTCCAGCCCCCAGACGGTCGACGGGAAGGTCAGGGAGAAGGCGACGACGCCGAGTCCGGCGAGAACCACGCCGCCGCGCGGGGACGCTCCGGCGCCGGACGTCCCGTCCGCCGGGGCGTCGTTTGCCGATGTGGCCGGCGTGTCCGTCGACGGGGAACCCGCCGCTATCGCGCCCGGTGGAGTAGCGCTATTCTCAGCTCTCATGCATGAGCGTAGCAGTGACGCCGATTTGGCCCAGTCGCTCCGCGAAGAACTGAACCGCTACTCGCCGGGCGAGAAGCTGCCGTCGAGCCGGGCCCTCGTGGAGCGCTTCCGGGTCAGTCCGGTCACCGTCTCCCGGGCCATCGCCCGGCTCGCCGCGGAGGGACTCGTCATCACCCGGCCGGGATCCGGCGCCTTCCGCGCCGTGCCCCGCACCGGCCTGCCGCCCACGGGGGACACCTCCTGGCAGGAGGTGTCCCTCAGCGGCGACGGCGGCGCCGGGGCAGTGCCGCGCACCGTCGACGCGTCCGGCGTCCTGGTCACGCTCTGCCCACCGCCGCCCGGTGTCGTCGAACTCAACGGCGGCTACCTCCACTCCTCGCTCCGGCCGGAGTCGGCGCTCGCCGCCGCCCTGGCCAGGGCGGGCCGCCGTCCCGGCGCCTGGGGCCGCCCGCCCGCCGACGGCCTTGCCGAACTGCGGGCCTGGTTCGCCCGGGAGATCGGCCCCTCGCTGACCGCCGCCGACGTGCTGATCTCCGCGGGCGGCCAGAGCGCACTGGCCACCGCCCTGCGCGCGCTGGCCCCGCCGGGCGCCCCGGTTCTTGTCGAATCGCCCACCTATCCCGGCATGCTGGCCGTGGCACGGGCCACCGGGTTGCGCCCCGTGCCGGTCCCGGTGGACGCCGACGGCGTACGGCCCGAACTGCTCGCCGCCGCCTTCCGGGCCACCGGAGCGCGGGTCTTCGTCTGCCAGCCGCTCTTCCAGAACCCGACCGGCGCGGTTCTCGCGCCGCGACGGCGCGGCGAGGTCGTCCGGATCGCCCGCGCGGCAGGGGCCTTCGTGATCGAGGACGACTTCGCGCGTCGCCTCGCGCACGACGACGCCGGTCGGCTTCCCGCACCCCTGGCCGCGAACGACCCCGACGGCGTGGTCGTCCACGTCCGCTCGCTCACCAAGATCGCCTCACCGAGCCTGCGGGTGGGCGCGCTCGCCGCCCGCGGTCCGGTGCTCGGCCGGCTGCGGGACATCCAGGTCGTCGACAGCTTCTTCGTGCCCCGACCGCTCCAGGAAGCCGCCCTCGAACTGGTCGGCTCCCCGGCGTGGGGCCGTCACCTGCGCTCCGTGTCGGCCCAGTTGAGGGAGCGGCGCGACACCATGACGGCCGCGTTGCGACGGGAACTGCCCGCCCTCGCGCCCCCGCACGTCCCGGCGGGCGGCGGCAGCCTGTGGCTGCGCCTGCCCGAAGCCGACACGGGAACGGGAACGGAGGAGTCGGCCGTGGTCGCGGCGGCCCTGCGCGCGGGCGTGGCCGTCGCACCCGGCCGCCCCTACTTCTGCGCCGAACCCCCTTCCCCGCAGCTCCGGTTGAGCTTCGCCGCGGTCGCCGGGGCCGCCGAGATCACCGAGGGCGTCCGCCGGCTGCGCACCGCCTGCGACGAGGTCCTCGGCGACTCCCCGCAACTCCGGTCCGCAGGAGCACGTCCGGCCGCCGGACCCCAGGAGGCCGCGCGGACGGGGTGACGTCGGTCCGCGCGGGAACGGGCGCTCGGCAGCGCCCCGGGGGCCGGGTCGCTCGGAAATGCTTGCGATTACCCCCTTGACCCGCGTGGCGTTCGGCTCCACGATCGCCGCCATGACTGTGCGAGTCTCGCTCGTCGCCGCGGCGCGCAGTTCCGCGCCGCTCGCCGAGCGCTTCGACGAGGACCGGCCGCTCGACCCCACCGGGTGGCACGAGGTGCAACTCGCCGCGCACGCCCTGGTCCCCCTGGGCGCCGCCGAACTGCGCTACTGCTCCCCCACCCCGCGCAGCCGTGCCACCGGCCGGGCCCTCGGCTACGCGCCGCTCGTCCAGCCCGCCCTGCGCGACTGCGACATGGGCCGCTGGCGCGGCTGCACCCTGGCCGACGTCGCGGCCTGTGAACCCGCGGCCGTCGACGCCTGGCTCGCTGACCCGCGCGCGGCGCCGCACGGCGGCGAACCGCTGTTCGCCTTCATCTCACGGATCGGGGGCTGGCTCGACACCCGGCCCGCGTGCGACGGCGCCATCGTGGCGGTCGCCGAACCCGCGGTCGTCCGGGCCGCTCTCGTCTACGCGCTCAAGGCCCCGCCGTCGGCGTACTGGAACGTCGACGTCCGCCCGCTGTCCACGGTCACGCTCGACGGCGCCCCCGGGCGGTGGAGCCTGAGACTGGAGGCGGGTGCCCGGTGACCGGCCGCGGCCCCCGTGCGCCCGGTGCCCCGGCGGGCCGACGTACGGCGGTCGCACCCGCCGGAGGCCGGGGGACGGTACCGGCCGTCCGGTACCGTCCGCGGTGCGTTCGGCCTTCGGGTCAGTCCTCCTTCGTGCCCGGGGACACGGTGAGGATCGCGAGGGCCTCGGCGATGGCCGTCTCGGCGCTCGCCTTGTCGATACCGAGGCCCGACAGCACGCCGGAACCGTCCTCCTGTTCCAGCAGGGCCAGCAGGAGGTGCTCGGTGCCGATGTAGTTGTGCCCCATCCGCAGGGCCTCCCGGAACGTCAGTTCCAGCGCCTTGCGGGCACCGGCGTCGTACGGGATGAGGTCCGGCACCGCGTCCGCCGCGGCCGGGAGCGCCTCGGTCGCGGCCCGGCGGACCGCTTCCGGCGTGACGCCCTGGGCCTTGATGAACGCGGTGCCCAGTCCCTCCGGCTCGCTGAGCAGCCCCAGGACGAGGTGCTCGGTGCGGATCTCGTCGTTGCCCGCCGCGCGTGCCTCGTTCTGCGCGGCCATGACGACGTTCCTGGCTCGCGGGGTGAAGCGGCCGAACCCCTGACTGGGGTCGAGGTCCGACGGTTCGCCGGGGTCCTTGGCGACGAAGCGCTTCTGGGCGGCCTGCCTGGTCACCCCCATGCTCTTGCCGATCTCAGTCCAGGAAGCGCCCGAACGCCGGGCCTGGTCCACGAAGTGGCCGATCAGGTGGTCGGCCACGTCGCCGAGGTGGTCCGCGGCGATGACCGCGTCGGAGAGCTGGTCGAGGGCGTCGGTGTGAACCTTCTTGATGGCCTCGATCAGGTCGTCGAGGCGCACGGGATGGGTCATGGGTACGTGATTCGCCATGTGTCAACCTTAGGTTGACAGGCGAGGGGTGTCAACCTTGAGTTGACACCTGGGCCCCGTCCCGGGAACGACGGAGCGCGCCGCCCGACGGGGGTCTCCGTCGGGCGGCGCGCTCGTTCGTCAGAAGGTCGTGCCAGGGGTCAGAGGGTGCCGCTGTCCGCGATGGTGATCTTCGCCTGGGGGCGGCCGCTCTGCGAGCCGAGGGCCTCGATCTTCTTGACCAGGTCCATGCTCTCCGTGTTGTCGACCTCGCCGAACACCACGTGCTTGCCGTCCAGCCACGACGTCACGATGGTCGTGATGAAGAACTGGGAGCCGTTGGAGTTGGGGCCGCTGTTGGCCATGGAGAGCAGGCCGGGCTTGGAGTGCGTGAGCTTGAAGTTCTCGTCGGGGAACTTCGCTCCGTAGATGCTCTGGCCGCCCGTGCCGTCACCCCGGGTGAAGTCGCCGCCCTGCAGCATGAAGTCGGGGATGATCCGGTGGAAGGACGAACCCTTGTAACCGAAACCCTTCTCGCCGGTCGCCAGCGCGCGGAAGTTCTCCGCGGTCTCGGGTACGACGTCGTCGTACAGCTTGAACGTGATCCGCCCGGCGGGCTCGTCGTTGATGGTGATGTCGAAGTAGACCTTGCTCGTCATGGAACCATCCTGACATCGACGCCCCCGGGGCCGACGGGCGGGCGGGTGGGTCGGTTCCTTTCGCGGGCCGGTCCGGGGGATTCCGGGCCTGTCCGGCGTCTCGGGATCCCGGGATCCCGGGGGGTTGGGGCGGTCCGGGGCGGTCCGCGGGGCGGTGTCCTTTCCCGCGATCCAACGATAAGGTTAGCCTCACCTAAATTCGATCATGATGAAGGGGGCGGCACAGTGACGGATGACAAGGTGGCCGGACGGGTGAGGCTCGCCGGGATCGCGGGTGTCCTGGCGTCGGTGGCCTGGCTCGCGGGCGACATTCTGCTGCTGGGCAAGCCGGTGGCGTCCGCCGACCTGCACCCCGTTCTGGGCGACTACGACGGCATGTCGGGAGTCTCGCTGGCGGCGATGCTCCCCGCCTCCACGGCGCGGCTGGCGTGGGGGGCGCTGCTCGGCGTGCTGACCGGGCCGCTCTACCTGCTCGCCTGCTGGCACCTGTACCAGGGTCTCCGGCCGGCGGGGCGGGTGCTCGCCCTGCCTCCGTTCCTGCTGCTGACCTCGGGCTTCGCCATCGCCCCCTTCGTCCACGGTTCGTTCTTCTACTGGGGACAGGCGGTCAGGGCGATCGACGCCTCGGGGGACCGGTCCGCCGCTCTCACCGCCCTGCCGGGCGAGATGGCGAACGTGCTCTTCATCGCCTACGCGGCGCTGATGGTCTGTTGGGTGCTCGGTTCCGTCTGGATGGCCGTATGCGTGCTCCGGGGCGGTGCCGCCCTCCCGCGGTGGGCGTGGTTCGTGAACCCGCTGATCTGTCTTCCGGCGGGAGGCCTCGTCGCGATGCTGACGCCGGGATCGGTGGGGACCGCCCTCCAGGGGGCGCAGCTGAGCATCGGCAACCTGCTGCTCTTCACCCTGTCGACCGTCGTGCTGTGGAAGGTCCGGCCGGGGGCCGGGGCGGCCTGCCGGAGTTCGCCGGTCTCCGGGGCGCGGGTGGGCCTCAGCCCCTGACCGCCTCCGCGATCCGCAGTGCGGCCCGGTCGGGCGTGAGGTGGGTGGTGTCGACGACCTCGGCCTCGGCGTGCAGCCAGCTACGGGCCGCCTCGGCGTAGGGCTCAAGGTGTTCGAGACGGAACGAGGAGGGGCCCATGAGGGTGTCCCCCTCGATGCGCCCGCGGAGAGTGTCCTGGTCGGCGTGGAGGACGAAGTGCCGTACCGGGATGGAATGCCGGGCGAGGCCCGTGCTGATCTCGCGCCAGTACCGCTCGACCAGGACGGTCATGGGGACGACCAGGGTGCCACCGGTGTAGTCGAGTACGTGCCGGGCGGTCTCGACGACGAGCGGCCGCCAGGGCGGCCAGTGCTGGAAGTTGCCCGTCCACGGCAGCTCCGGCTTGATGTCCATGAGTGTCTCGCCGACCTTCTCGGCGTCGAACACCCGAGAATCCGGGATCAGCCGCTGCACGAGTGCGCTGGTCGTCGTCTTGCCCGCGCCGTGGGTGCCGTTGAGCCATACGATCATGCGGCCCGAGGGTACTGCCGTGCCGGGTCACGGCGGCGGGCGCGGTGGGCGCGGTGGGCACTCGGTATGGATCCGGCGTGTCGCGGTGTGGTGCGGGTCGCCGGGACGCGTCACGGGGATCGGGCCGTCGGCACGAAGATCGTTGCATAAAAGTGCATGCATGCGTATAGTCATGCCATCGACAAGGAGGGTATTCGATGGTGGTACGTGCAGCAGTGGCAGGGGCGAGCGGATACGCCGGTGGAGAACTGCTCCGTCTCCTGCTGGTCCACCCCCGGGTCGAGATCGGCGCCCTCACCGCGAACTCCAACGCGGGCCGACGGCTCGGTGCGCTGCAACCGCACCTGAGGCCGCTCGCGGACCGGATACTGGAGCCCACCGCCCCCGAGGCGCTCGCCGGACACGACGTCGTCTTCCTCGCCCTGCCGCACGGGCAGTCCGCCGCCGTCGCCGAACAGCTCGGTGACGAGGTGCTCGTCGTCGACATGGGCGCCGACTTCCGGCTGAAGGACGCCGCGGACTGGGAGCGGTTCTACGGCTCGGCGCACGCCGGGACGTGGCCGTACGGCCTTCCCGAACTGCCGGGCGGACGTGCGGCGCTGGCCGGGTCCAAGCGCATCGCGGTGCCCGGCTGCTACCCGACCGCCGTCTCGCTGGCGCTCTTCCCGGCGTACGCGGCAGGCCTTGCCGAACCCGAGGCAGTGATCGTTGCCGCCTCCGGCACCTCCGGGGCGGGCAAGGCGGCCAAGCCGCATCTGCTCGGCTCCGAGGTGATGGGCAACATGACCCCGTACGGCGTCGGCGGCGTCCACCGGCACACCCCCGAGATGATCCAGAACCTCAGCGCCGCGGCCGGCGAACCGGTCACGGTGTCCTTCACGCCGACGCTGGCGCCGATGCCCCGCGGCATCCTCGCCACCTGCAGCGCGAAGGCGAAGCCCGGCGTGAGCGCCGACTCCGTCCGTGACGTGTACGAGAAGGCGTTCGCCGACGAACCCTTCGTCGACCTGCTCCCCGAGGGGCAGTGGCCCGCCACGGCCGCCGTCCACGGCTCCAACGCCGTACAGATCCAGGTCGCCCACGACGAGGCGGCGGACCGGATCATCGTGATCAGCGCCATCGACAACCTCGCCAAGGGCACCGCCGGCGGCGCCCTGCAGAGCATGAACATCGCCCTCGGACTTCCCGAGGACACAGGTCTCTCCACGATCGGAGTCGCACCGTGAGTGTCACGGCAGCACAGGGATTCTCCGCGGCGGGCATCGCCGCGGGAATCAAGCAGAGCGGTAACCCGGACCTGGCCCTCGTGGTCAACAACGGCCCCCGCCGCGCCGCCGCGGGCGTCTTCACCTCCAACCGCGTCAAGGCGGCCCCCGTCCTCTGGTCGGAGCAGGTGGTGAAGGGCGGCGAGGTCACCGCCGTCGTGCTCAACTCCGGTGGCGCCAACGCCTGCACCGGGCCGAAGGGCTTCCAGGACACGCACGCCACCGCCGAGAAGGCCGCCGAGGTCCTCGCCGGCCACAACGCGGGCGAGATCGCGGTCGCCTCGACCGGACTGATCGGCACCCTGCTCCCGATGGACAAGCTGCTGCCCGGCATCGAGCAGGCCGCCGCCGCGCTCAGCGAACACGGCGGCGAGAAGGCCGCCATCGCGATCAAGACCACCGACACGGTCCACAAGACGGCCGTCGCGGGCGGCGAGGGCTGGACCGTCGGCGGCATGGCCAAGGGCGCGGGCATGCTCGCCCCGGGCCTCGCCACCATGCTCGTCGTCCTCACCACCGACGCCGACGTCGACGCCGCCGGACTCGACTCCGCGCTGCGCGCCGCCACCCGCACCACCTTCGACCGGGTCGACTCCGACGGCTGCATGTCGACCAACGACACCGTGCTGCTGCTGGCCTCCGGCGCGAGCGGAATCACCCCGGAGCAGGGCGAGTTCGCCGAGGCCGTACGCGTCGTCTGCGCCGATCTCGCCCGGCAGCTCATCGGCGACGCCGAGGGCGCCTCCAAGGACATCCGGATCGAGGTGGTCAACGCCGCGACCGAGGACGACGCCGTCGAGGTCGGCCGCACCATCGCCCGCAACAACCTCCTCAAGTGCGCCATCCACGGCGAGGACCCCAACTGGGGCCGTGTCCTCTCCGCGATCGGCACGACGGGGGCCGCCTTCGAGCCCGACCGGCTGAACGTCGCCATCAACGACGTCTGGGTCTGCAAGGACGGCGGCGTCGGCGAGGACCGCGACCTTGTCGACATGCGCTACCGGGAGGTCAGGATCACCGCCGATCTGGCGGCCGGCACCGAGTCCGCCGTCATCTGGGCCAACGACCTCACCGCGGACTACGTCCACGAGAACAGCGCCTACAGCTCATGACCGCGGCGCGGAAACACACCGCACTCCCGAAGGCACAGATCCTCATCGAGGCACTGCCCTGGCTGACCCGCCACAACGGCAGGACCGTCGTCATCAAGTTCGGCGGCAACGCCATGGTCGACGAGGAGCTGAAGGCCGCCTTCGCCCAGGACGTCGTCTTCCTGCGCCAGGCCGGCCTCAAGCCCGTCGTCGTGCACGGCGGCGGCCCCCAGATCAGCGCCCAGCTCGACAAACAGGGCCTGGTCAGCGAGTTCAAGGCGGGGCTGCGCGTCACCACGCCCGAGGCGATGGACGTCGTACGGATGGTGCTCGCCGGGCAGGTCCAGCGCGAGCTGGTCGGCCTGCTCAACCAGCACGGCCCGCTCGCCGTGGGCCTCACCGGCGAGGACGCCCGCACCATCACCGCCGTCCGGCACCGACCGGTCATCGACGGCGAACCCGTCGACATCGGCCGGGTCGGCGAGATCACCGCCATCGACACCGGGGCGATCCAGGCACTGCTGGACGACGGCCGCATCCCGGTCGTCTCCTCCATCGCGCGCTCCGCCGACGACCACCACGTCTACAACGTCAACGCCGACACCGCCGCCGCCGCGCTCGCCGCCGCGCTGAACGCCGAGACACTGATGGTCCTCACCGACGTCGAGGGCCTCTACGAGGACTGGCCGAACAGCGACGACGTGATCAGCCGCCTCACCGCCACCGAGCTGGAGAAGCTGCTGCCCGAGCTGTCCAGCGGCATGGTGCCGAAGATGCGGGGCTGCCTGCACGCGGTACGCAACGGCGTCGAGACCGCCCGGGTCATCGACGGCCGGGTCCAGCACTCGATCCTGCTGGAGATCTTCACGGACGAGGGAATCGGCACGATGGTCGTGCCCGACACAGAGGGGGAGTCATGAGCAACGAGGAGCTCACGCGGCGCTGGAGCCACGCGCTGATGGACAACTACGGCACGCCACCGCTCCCCCTCGTCCGCGGCGAGGGCGCCCGGGTGTGGGACGCCGACGGCACCGAATACCTCGACCTCGTCGGCGGCATCGCGGTGAACGCGCTGGGCCACGCCCACCCCGCGGTCGTCGAGGCGGTCTCCACCCAGATCGCCTCGCTCGGCCATGTGTCCAACCTGTTCATCGCGCCGCAGCCGGTGGCACTCGCCGAACGGCTGCTCCAGCTCTTCGGCCGCGACGGCAGGGTCTACTTCGCGAACTCGGGTGCCGAGGCCAACGAGGCAGCCTTCAAGATCGGCCGGCTCACCGGACGCACCCACATGGTCGCCACCGAGGGCGGTTTCCACGGCCGGACCATGGGCGCGCTCTCGCTCACCGGCCAGCCGAAGAAGCGCGAGCCCTTCGAGCCGCTGCCCGGGGACGTCACCCACGTCCCGTACGGGGACGCCGAGGCGCTGCGGGCCGCCGTGACCACCGACACCGCACTGGTGATCATCGAGCCGATCCAGGGCGAGAACGGCGTGGTCGTGCCGCCCGCGGGGTACCTGGAGGCGGCCCGGGAGATCACCCGGGCCACCGGCACCCTCCTCGTCCTCGACGAGGTGCAGACCGGCATCGGCCGCTGCGGCCACTGGTTCGAGCACCAGGCCCACCAGGACGTCGAGCCCGACATCGTCACCCTCGCCAAGGGCCTGGGCGGCGGACTGCCGATCGGCGCCGCCGTCGCGTTCGGCCCGGCGGCCGACCTGCTGAAGCCGGGCCAGCACGGCACGACGTTCGGCGGCAACCCGGTCGCCTGCGCCGCCGGTCTCGCGGTCCTGGACACCCTGGCGGCCGACGGCGCCCTGGACCGGGTGAAGCGGCTCGGCGAGAAGATCAGGGACGGTGTGGAGGCGCTCCGGCACCCGCTGGTCTCCCACGTCCGCGGCTCCGGACTGCTGCTGGGTATCGTGCTCACCGAGCCCCTCGCCCCTCAGGCGCAACAGGCGGCTCGGCGAGCCGGAATCCTGGTGAACGTACCCGCCCCCGATGTCCTGCGGCTGATGCCGCCGCTGATCATCGATGACGCGGAGGTGGACGCGTTCCTCCGGGCACTTCCCGGCGCTCTCGACGAGGCAAACGGGGACGGACAATCCGGAGAATGAGGCGACGACGATGACCGAGGCGCAGGAGACCGAGCACGGCGGGCCCTCCGTGCCGCAGACCCGCACCGCGCGCCACCGCCGGATCGTGGACATCCTGAACCGCAGGCCGGTGCGCTCGCAGAGCCAACTTGCCAAGCTCCTCGCCGACGACGGGCTGAGCGTCACCCAGGCGACGCTCTCCCGCGATCTGGACGAACTGGGCGCGGTGAAGATCCGCAACACCGGCGGCGAGCTGATCTACGCGGTGCCGAGCGAGGGCGGTTTCCGAACCCCGCAGGCACCGCTGGGCGGGTCCGCGAAGGAGGAGCGCATGCGGCGCCTCTCCGCCGAACTGCTCATCTCGGCGGAGGCGTCGGCCAACCTCGTGGTGCTGCGCACGCCCCCGGGCGCGGCCCAGTTCCTCGCCTCGGCCATCGACCAGGCCGAACTGAACGACATCCTCGGCACCATCGCGGGCGACGACACCCTGATGCTGATCAGCCGGGACCCGTCGGGCGGTCAGGCACTCGCCGACCACCTGCTGCGCCTGGCGCAGAACGAACGCTGAACGGGGCGGTCCGCCCCGTGCCCGCCGTCAGTAGCGGGTGATCCCGGTCGGGCCCGACCGGGTCCCGATCGCGATGTGCGGACGGCGCACCGGGTCCACCCAGCCGAGGATCCGGTCCATCGCGGCCGCCGGTACGGAGACACAACCGGCGGTCGCGCCACGCCCGTCGACGTGGAGGAAGATCCCGGCGCCGCGCCCGCGCACCGGACGCTCGTAGTTGAATCCGATGACGAGCGCCCGGGCGTACTGCGTCGGGTACGCGGCCAGTCGCTCCGCCTCGGACGCCCGGCAGTCCGCCGGCCGCGGCTCCGTCCAGCGGTTGTAGGCGCGCGACGCGTTGTCCTGACACCACCACGACCGCTCGGTGATCCGGCGGTAGGGGTGGACGGTGCCGGGCGGCGGCGCACCGGTCCCGAAGGCGAACGGCAGGTCGTACAGGCCGGTGGGCGTGGTGTCGGTGCCCTGTTCGCGCGTCGCCCCCTCGGCCAGGCCCTTCGCGCCGAACCGGGCCGGGGCGGACCCGCCCCGCACCCAGACACCACCACGCAGATCCCACCAGGTGACGATGCCCGTGGTGGAGCCCGCGGCCGGGGCCAGGGCCATGATCAGCTGGGTGCCGCCGCCGGTGTCGGCCATCCGGGCGGGCGGCGACGGCGCCCCGGCGGGCCGCGCCGCGACCGTGCCCGCCAGTGCGAGCAGGACCGTACCGATCACCAGGGGGCGGCCCGGCGGGGATCTGCGCATGCCGCGGACGCTAGGCCCCCGGGGCGCGGTGGCGCACCCGGGAGTGCTCCGGACGGCTCAACCCCGTTCCGGGCCGGGCATGGCGGGCAGCGGGAGCGGCAGCCCGGGGAGCCCGTCGATACTCGTCGCGATGTGTTCCTTCTTGTGGAAGTAGGCGTCGAGCGACACGTCGTCCTCGCGGGCGAACCGCTGGGCGTGCAGGGGCCGGTCCTCCTCGTACGCCATGAAGGGGACGGCGTACCCGCAGGTGTCCCGGATCAGCTCGGCCCGCACCACGATGATCGCGCGCAGCCCGTGCGGGCCGGGATCGACGTGGGGGAAGTGGCCGAGCAGCGGGCCGAACCGCGGATCGTCGCGGAAGACCGGCTCACCGCGGCCGTGCACCCGGACGATGTTCGGGGGCCCCTGGAAGGCGCACCACATCAGGGTGATGCGGCCGTTCTCCCGGAGATGGGCCACGGTCTCGGCGTTGCTGCCGGCGAAGTCCAGATACGCCACGGTCAGCTCGTCGACGACGGCGAAGGAGCCGGTGACGCCCTTGGGGGAGAGGTTGACCGTGCCCTCGCCGTCCAGGGGCGCGGTCGCGGTGAAGAAGATGCGCTGTTCCTCGATGAAGGTCCTGAGCCGCCCGTCGATCCGTTCGTACGTTTTTCCCATGGTGGTCATTGTCGTCGTCAACTGCCGTGACGGCGGGGCCGTTTCGGCAAGTGGGACGGGGCGGGGGCAGGGCCGGCGGCCGGGTCCGTGCCGTCGGCGTCCGGTTCCGGCGGGTTCGGGCCGCGGGGGCGGGGCGGGTCCCGGGGCCCACGGCACGCCGCCTACCAGCACCTTTGACAAAGCATACGGAGCACTGCATAGTTATACCCATCAGTGATTGCACCCTAAGGAGAAACCCGTGACCGAGCGCGTCGTACTCGCTTACTCGGGCGGCCTGGACACCTCCGTCGCCATCGGCTGGATCGCCGAGGAGACGGGCGCCGAGGTCATCGCCGTCGCCGTGGACGTCGGCCAGGGCGGCGAGGACCTGGACGTGATCCGCAAGCGCGCGCTCGCCTGCGGTGCCGTCGAGGCCGAGGTCGCGGACGCCAAGGACGAGTTCGCCGAGGAGTACTGCCTCCCGGCGATCAAGGCCAACGCCCTCTACATGGACCGCTACCCGCTGGTCTCGGCCCTCTCCCGGCCGACCATCGTCAAGCACCTCGTCGCCGCCGCCAACAAGCACGGCGCGGGCATCGTCGCCCACGGCTGCACCGGCAAGGGCAACGACCAGGTCCGTTTCGAGGCCGGTATCTCCGCGCTCGGCCCGGACCTGAAGTGCATCGCCCCGGTCCGCGACTACGCGATGACCCGGGACAAGGCGATCGCCTTCTGCGAGGAGAAGAACCTCCCGATCGCGACCACCAAGAAGTCCCCGTACTCCATCGACCAGAACGTCTTCGGACGCGCCGTCGAGACGGGCTTCCTGGAGGACATCTGGAACGCGCCGATCGAGGACATCTACGAGTACACCCAGAACCCGGCCACCCCGCGCGAGGCCGACGAGGTCGTCATCTCCTTCGAGCAGGGCGTCCCGGTCGCCATCGACGGCAGGCCCGTCACCGTCCTCCAGGCGATCCAGCAGCTCAACGAGCGGGCCGGCGCCCAGGGCATCGGCCGGATCGACATGGTCGAGGACCGGCTCGTCGGCATCAAGTCCCGCGAGGTGTACGAGGCCCCGGGCGCGATCGCGCTGATCACCGCCCACCAGGAGCTGGAGAACGTCACCGTCGAGCGCGAGCTGGCCCGCTACAAGCGGCAGGTCGAGCAGCGCTGGGGCGAGCTGGTCTACGACGGCCTGTGGTTCTCGCCGCTCAAGCGCGCTCTGGACGGCTTCATCGCCGAGGCCAACCAGCACGTCACCGGCGACATCCGGATGACCATGCACGCGGGTCGCGCCGTCGTCACCGGCCGCAAGTCCGGGCAGTCGCTCTACGACTTCAACCTCGCCACCTACGACTCGGGCGACACGTTCGACCAGTCCAAGGCGCAGGGCTTCATCGAGATCTTCGGGCTTTCCTCGAAGATCGCCGCGAAGCGTGACCTGTCCTGACCTCCCCCAGTTACGTCACCGCCTCCCCGGCCCTCCGTGCGGGGAGGCGGTCGCACATCCACCCCCTTGTTCTTCCGAGGAGCACGCAGTGAGCAACGGCAACGGCACCAGCGACGTCCGCCTCTGGGGCGCCCGCTTCGCCGACGGTCCGGCCGAGGCGCTGGCCAAGCTGTCCGCCTCCGTCCACTTCGACTGGCGGCTCGCGCCGTACGACATCGCCGGCTCCCGTGCCCACGCGCGCGTGCTCAACAAGGCGGGCCTGCTCACCCGGGACGAGCTGGACCGCATGCTGGCCGGGCTCGACCGGCTCGAATCCGATGTCGCGGACGGCACGTTCACCGGCACCGTCGCCGACGAGGACGTGCACACCGCTCTGGAGCGGGGCCTGCTGGAACGGCTCGGCCCGGACCTCGGCGGCAAGCTGCGGGCCGGCCGCTCCCGCAACGACCAGATCGCCACGCTCTTCCGGATGTACCTGCGCGACCACGCCCGGATCATCGGCGGTCTGATCGCCGAGCTCCAGGGCGCGCTGGTCGGCCTCGCCGAGGCGCACCCGGACGTCGCGATGCCCGGTCGCACGCACCTCCAGCACGCCCAGCCGGTGCTCTTCGCCCACCACGTGCTGGCGCACACCCAGGCCCTGTCCCGGGACGCCGAGCGGCTGCGTCAGTGGGACGAGCGGACCGCCGTCTCCCCGTACGGCTCCGGCGCGCTGGCCGGCTCGTCCCTGGGGCTCGACCCGGAGGCGGTCGCCGCGGACCTGGGCTTCGAGCACGGCTCCGTCGGCAACTCGATCGACGGCACCGCGTCCCGCGACTTCGTCGCCGAGTTCGCCTTCATCACCGCCATGATCGGGGTGAACCTCTCCCGGATCGCGGAGGAGGTCATCATCTGGAACACGAAGGAGTTCTCCTTCGTCACCCTGCACGACGCGTTCTCCACCGGCTCCTCGATCATGCCGCAGAAGAAGAACCCGGACATCGCCGAGCTGGCCCGCGGCAAGTCCGGCCGCCTGATCGGCAACCTGACCGGCCTGCTGGCCACGCTGAAGGCGCTGCCGCTCGCGTACAACCGGGACCTCCAGGAGGACAAGGAGCCGGTCTTCGACTCCTGCGACCAGCTGGAGGTCCTGCTGCCCGCCTTCACCGGCATGATGGCCACCCTCACCGTCCACCGCGCACGCATGGAGGAGCTGGCCCCGGCCGGATTCTCGCTCGCCACCGACATCGCCGAGTGGCTGGTCAAGCAGGGCGTTCCGTTCCGCGTCGCGCACGAGGTGGCGGGGGCCTGCGTCAAGGAGTGCGAGCAGCGGGGCATCGAGCTCGACGAGCTGACCGACGAGCAGTTCGCCGAGATCTCCGAGCACCTGACCCCCGGGGTCCGCACCGTTCTGAACGTGCCCGGTGCGCTCGCGTCCCGCAGCGGTCGCGGCGGCACCGCCCCGTCGGCGGTGGCCGTCCAGCTCGCCGAGGTGAAGGCCGACCTCGCGGTCCAGGAGGCGTGGGCGACCGCGAAGAACTGACCGGCACACCGGCAGGCGGGGCCGGAGGAGGGGCGGGGGCGCGGGTGCGTTCCCACCCCCGGGTTTCCGTGCGCCGGGATACGTTGACCTCCACGGGGGAGCGCATCCGACCGACGAGGAGCCCATGATGCCGTTCGCCAGGCTGGCCGCAGCCACGACTCCGACCGCCCACATCGGACTCGGCCTGGCGGCGGTCGGCAGACCCGGATACATCAATCTGCACCGCGACCGCGACCTGCCCGCCGACCGCGGCGTCGAGGCGCTGCGCGGGCGTACCCACGAGCTGCTGGACGCCGCCTACGCGCAGGGGGTCCGCTACGTCGACGTTGCCCGCTCCTACGGCCGTTCGGAGGAGTTCCTCGCCGACTGGCTGAAGGCGCGCCCGGAGGCGGACGACGTCGTCGTCGGCAGCAAATGGGGCTACACCTACACCGCCGACTGGCACGTCGAGGCCGAGGCGCACGAGGTCAAGGACCACGGCGTCGCCACGTACACGCGGCAGCGCGCCGAGACGGACGCGCTGCTCGGTGGCCGCCTCGACCTCTACCAGATCCACTCGGTGACCGCCGACAGCCCCGCCCTCACCGACAGGGACCTGCACGCGCGCCTCGCCGCACTCGCCGCGGAGGGGGTCACCGTCGGCCTCTCCACCAGCGGGCCCGGCCAGGCCGACGCCATCCGGGCGGCCCTCGCCGTCACGGTCGACGGCGAGCCGCTGTTCCGTACCGTCCAGGCCACGTACAACGCCCTGGAGACCTCGGCCGGAGCGGCGCTCGCCGAGGCGCACGACGCCGGGCTCACCGTGATCGTCAAGGAGGCCATGGCGAACGGCAGGCTGGCGGGCACGGACGCCCCGGCGGTGATCCGGGAGAGCGCCGCCGAGGCGGGCCTGGGCGCCGACGCGATCGCGCTGGGCTTCGTCCTGCACCAGCCGTGGGCGGGCGTGGTGCTCTCGGGCGCGGCGACCGTCGACCAGCTCGCCGGGAACCTGCACGCGGCCGTCGTCGACCTGGACGAGGAACGGCGCTCCCGCCTCGGCGCCCTCGTGGAGGAACCGGAGGCGTACTGGCGCCACCGGGCCGCGCTGCCCTGGAGCTGAGCGCGGCGGTGCGCCGGGGGCGGGGGAGGGGCACGGCCGCCGTGATCGCCACGACCGGCGACGGCGGGTTCTCGGGCACGGCCTTCACCGTCGCGCGGGGAGGGATCGTCGGGATGTCCGAGGCCGGCGACCCGGCCGCGCTCCCCGGCCTCGGCCTGACTGCCGTGGACGGCTGACGACGCACAGCCGCGACGACGGGCGGACCGGACGGAGTCCCCGGAAGCCACAATGAGACATTCGTGTCTCATGTGGTTTATTGTCGTCTCATGACTGTGGACCGTGAACAGGTGCTGCGCAGCGCCGCCGCTCTGCTGACCCGCAAATCGACCGCCACCATGGACGAGGTGGCCAGGGCCGCGGGCATCGGGCGCGCCACCCTGCACCGGCACTTCGCGGGACGGGACGCCCTGGTCAAGGCCCTGGAGAACCTGGGCATCCAGGAGTTCGAAGCGGCTCTGGACGCCGCCGCGCTCGACGACGGCACGTCCGAGGAGGCGTTGCGCCGGCTGATCGCGGCCGTCGAGCCGAGCGCCGGGCTGCTCTCCTTCCTGGTCACCGAGAACCAGCTCTTCGAGGGCGACGTGGTGAACGAGGGCTGGGACCGTCTCGACGCCCGTGTCTCCGCCTTCTTCCGCCGGGGCCAGGAGCGCGGGGAGTTCCGGATCGACCTCACCCCCGCCTGGCTGACCGAGGCCCTCTACGGGCTCGTCTCCAGCGGTGCCTGGGCCGTCCAGGCGGGCCGGGTCGCCGGCCAGGACTTTCCGTACATGATCGCCGAGTTGCTGCTCGGCGGAGCACGCCGGAGCGTGGAACGATGAGCACTCTCGACCAGCACGCGGAAGCCCCGCAGGAACTGCGCCGTCCCGGGCGCTGGATCGCTCTGGCCGTCCTCGTCCTCGCGGTGCTGCTGGTGGCCGTGGACGCCACCGTCCTCGGCCTCGCCACCCCGTTCCTCACCGAGGACCTCAAACCGTCCGGCACCCAGCTGCTCTGGATCGGCGACGTCTACTCCTTCGTCATCGCCGGCCTCCTGGTCTCCATGGGCAGCCTCGGCGACCGCATCGGACGCAAGAAGCTGCTGCTGTGCGGTGCGATCGCGTTCGGCGCCGTCTCCGTGCTCAACGCGTACGCAGGCAGCCCCGAGATGATGATCGTGGCGAGGGCGCTGCTCGGTGTGGCGGGCGCCACTCTGATGCCGTCCACACTCGCCCTGATCCGGAACCTCTTCCACGACCCGCGCGAGCGCAGTCTCGCCATCGGCATCTGGGGGGCCATGGCCTCCGCGGGCGCGGCCGTCGGCCCCGTCGTCGGTGGATTCCTCCTGGAGCACTTCTGGTGGGGCTCGGTCTTCCTGATCAACCTGCCCGTCATGGCCGTCCTCGTGGTCGTCGGCGTCAAGATGATCCCGGAGTCGAAGAACCCGGCGCCGGGCCCCTGGGACCTCCCCAGCGTGGCGCTCTCCTTCATCGGCATGATCGGTGTCGTGTACGCCGTCAAGGAGATGGCCGCGCACGGACCGAGCTGGGGGACCGCCGTCGCGGGCCTGGGCGGGCTGGCCGCGCTCGGCTGGTTCGTGCGCAGGCAGCTCACGCTTCCCGCGCCCCTGCTGGACATGCGGCTCTTCCACCACCGGGGCTTCTCCGGCGCGGTCCTGGCCGACCTGCTGACCATCCTCGGCCTGTCCGGACTTGTCTTCTTCCTCTCCCAGTTCCTGCAACTGGTGCAGGACCGCCGTCCGCTGGAGGCGGGACTCGCCGAACTGCCCGCGGCCGTCGGCGCGGTCGTCGCGGGACTGCTCGCCGGCCGGGTGGCCCGCCGCCACTCCGTGCGGTCGGTGGTGGCCGGGGGGCTCGCGGCGATCGGGCTGGCGCTCGCCGCGGTCACCGTGATCCACAAGGAGACCGGCTACCCGCTGCTCGGCGCGGTGCTGCTCGTCGTCGGCCTCGGTGCCGGCTTCGCCTTCACCGTCACCGCCGACGTGATCCTCTCCAGCGTCCCGAAGGAGCAGGCGGGTGCGGCCGGCGCGGTCTCCGAGACGGCCTACGAACTCGGCGCGGCCCTCGGCATCGCCCTGCTCGGCTCCGTCGTCACCGGCGTCTACCAGACCTTTCCCACCCCGAGGGGCATCCCGGCCGGCAGTGCCGCCGCGGCCCACGACTCACTGGGCGGCGCCGTCGAAGCGGCCCACGGCCTCCCGGCGGGACAGGCGGAGGCGCTGGTCTCCGCGGCGCAGGAGTCGTTCGTCGACGGGCTGCGGCTCGCGGCGGGCGGCGGTGCGGCCGTACTGCTCGCGACGGCCGTCGCCGCCTGGTTCCTGCTGCGGGGTCAGAAGCTGGAGGAGGGCATCGTGCACGAATAGCCGACCTGCCGTCCCGGCCCGGACGGCGCCCGGTACGGGAAAGGGCCCGTACCCACGAAGGCGGGTTCTATTGATCCCCGCAACACCCTGTTGTTCAGGGAGTTGCGGGGATCGTGGATTTTGGAGACCTGAAGGCGAGGTTCTTCGAGGCGTT
>NZ_JBIBYN010000034.1:0-24876 GCF_043083325.1 Streptomyces sp. NPDC014734
CAGGGGGGACCCTGTGGGAGAGTAGGTCGCCGCCGGACTCCTTTTGTGGGAAAGCCCCGTGCCCTTGTGGCACGGGGCTTTTTCGCGTTCACAGGACTTGTTCGTGTCACCCCTGTGCACGGGGCCGAGGCGGCTGAGGGTAGGGTCAGGGGGCATCATTCGTACGTTCTTCACAGGAGGCCCCCGGGTGGAGGTCCAGGAGACTCGGGTACAGACGGACCGAGTACTCACCATCCCCAACATCCTCAGCATGGCTCGCCTTGTGGGGGTTCCGCTTTTCCTGTGGCTGATTCTTCGCCCCGTGTTCGGCGGTCCCCAGAGCGACGGCTGGGCCCTCCTGGTGCTGATGCTGAGCGGCATCAGCGACTATCTCGACGGCAAGCTGGCCAGACGATGGAACCAGATCAGCAACCTCGGCCGACTGCTGGACCCCGCCGCGGATCGCCTGTACATCCTGTCGACCCTTGTGGGCCTGACCTGGCGGGAGATCCTGCCGCTCTGGCTCACCGCGGCACTTCTGGCCCGTGAGCTGATGCTCCTCGTGATGGTCGGAGTTCTCCGCCGACACGGGTATCCGCCGCCCCAGGTGAACTTCCTCGGGAAGGCCGCCACGTTCAACCTGATGTACGCGTTCCCCTTGTTGCTGCTCAGCGACGGAAGTGGTTGGCTTGCATCGCTGGCCGCTGTTTTCGGATGGGCGTTCGCAGGTTGGGGTACAACGCTCTACTGGTGGGCAGGGATCCTCTACGTGGTTCAGGTCCGTCGGCTGGTCAAGGCGGACGCAGTAGCCGATTGAGCTCGTTGATGCGGTGCCGAGCAGCGTGGCCGGCCCGCCACTGAAGACCCGGACAGTGCCCCGACGGGCGAAGTCGGCCATACCGTCGTCTCTTCAAGGAGGACGATCCCGACATGAAGGCCGTCGTGATGGCTGGCGGCGAAGGCACTCGCCTTCGCCCCATGACCTCAAGCATGCCCAAGCCGCTCCTCCCCGTCGTCAATCGTCCGATCATGGAGCATGTGCTACGGCTGCTCAAGCGGCACGGGC
Source organism: Streptomyces sp. NPDC014734 (assembly GCF_043083325.1). Lineage (NCBI taxonomy): Bacteria > Bacillati > Actinomycetota > Actinomycetes > Kitasatosporales > Streptomycetaceae > Streptomyces > Streptomyces sp. NPDC014734. The sequence goes on from NZ_JBIBYN010000034.1 coordinate 1,046, forward strand.
TCAACGAGACCGTCGTAACGGTCCAATTCCTTGCCTCGCTGGTGAAGAACTACTTCGGGGACGGCGAGGAGCTCGGGATGGAGCTCAGCTACGCCAACGAGGAAAAGCCGCTCGGCACCGCCGGAAGCGTGAAGAACGCGGAGGAGGCGCTGAAGGACGGCACCTTCCTCGTCATTTCCGGTGACGCGCTCACCGACTTCGATCTCACCGACCTCATCGCCTTCCACAAGGAAAAGGGCGGGCTGGTGACGGTGTGCCTCACGCGCGTACCGAATCCTCTGGAGTTCGGCATCACCATCGTCGACGAGGCGGGGCAGGTCGAGCGCTTTCTGGAGAAGCCCACCTGGGGGCAGGTCTTCTCGGACACGGTCAACACGGGCATCTACGTCATGGAGCCCGAAGTGTTCGACTACGTCGAGGCAGACGTCTCCGTGGACTGGTCCGGCGATGTCTTCCCGCAGCTCATGAAGGAAGGCAAGCCCATCTACGGCTACGTCGCCGAGGGCTACTGGGAGGACGTCGGCACGCACGAGAGCTATGTGAAGGCCCAGGCCGACGTCCTGGAACGCAAGGTCGACGTCGAGATCGACGGGTTCGAGATCTCACCGGGCGTCTGGGTGGCCGAGGGCGCCGAAGTGCATCCCGACGCGGTGCTGCGGGGGCCGCTCTACATCGGTGACTACGCGAAGATCGAAGCCGGAGCGGAAGTTCGCGAGGACACGGTCATCGGGTCGAACGTGGTCGTCAAGAGCGGCGCATTCCTGCACAAGGCCGTGGTGCACGACAACGTCTACATCGGTCAGCACAGCAATCTGCGCGGATGCGTGATCGGCAAGAACACCGATGTCATGCGGGCGGCCCGAATCGAGGACGGGGCGGTCATCGGGGACGAGTGCCTGATCGGCGAGGAGTCGATCATTCAGGGCAACGTCCGCGTCTACCCGTTCAAGACCATCGAGGCGGGCGCCTTCGTCAACACGTCGGTGATCTGGGAATCGCGCGGACAGGCCCATCTCTTCGGAGCCCGGGGCGTGTCGGGAATCCTCAACGTGGAGATCACCCCGGAGCTCGCGGTGCGGCTGGCCGGGGCCTACGCCACCACCCTCAAGAAGGGTTCCACCGTCACCACCGCCCGCGACCACTCCCGCGGTGCCCGTGCGCTCAAGCGGGCGGTGATCTCGGCGCTCCAGGCCAGTGCCATCGACGTGCGCGACCTGGAGAACGTGCCGATGCCCGTCGCGCGTCAGCAGACGGCACGAGGCAGCGCCGGCGGAATCATGATCCGCACCTCGCCGGGTGTGCCCGACTCCGTCGACATCATGTTCTTCGACGAACGGGGTGCCGACCTCTCTCAGGCACGGCAGCGCAAACTGGACCGGGTCTACGCACGCCAGGAGTACCGCCGCGCCTTTCCCGGCGAGATCGGGGACCTGCACTTCCCGTCCAGCGTCTTCGACTCGTACACCGGATCGCTGCTGCGGAACGTCGACACGACAGGGGTCGCCGACGCCGGCCTGAAGGTGGTCGTCGACGCGTCCAACGGCAGTGCCGGTCTCGTCCTGCCCAGCCTGCTCGGACGGCTCGGCGTGGATGCCCTGACCATCAATCCGGGCCTCGACGAATCGCGGCCCACCGAGTCCGCCGAGACCAGACGCTCCGGGATGGTGCGCCTCGGCGAGATCGTCGCCTCGGCCGGAGCCGCGTTCGGCGTGCGATTCGACCCGGTGGGCGAACGGCTCTCCCTGGTCGACGAGAAGGGCAGGATCGTCGAGGACGACCGGGCGCTCCTGGTGATGCTCGACCTCGTGGCGGCCGAACGGCGCAGTGGACGGGTGGCGCTGCCGGTGACCACGACACGCGTCGCCGAGCAGGTGGCGGCGTACCACGGCACGCAGGTCGAGTGGACGACCACATCACCGGACGACCTGACTCGCGTGGGACGCGAGGACGCGGCCATCTTCGGCGGAGACGGTGGCGGTGGCTTCATCGTTCCCGAATTCAGCAGCGTCTTCGACGGGTGTGCCGCCTTCGTGAGACTTCTCGGGCTCGTCGCCAGGACTCAGCTCACCCTCAGCCAGATCGACGCCCGGATCCCCCGTGCCCACGTCCTGCGTCGCGATCTGGCCACGCCCTGGGCGGTCAAGGGCATGGTCATGAGGCGGGTCGTCGAGGCCGCCGGGGACCGCAGTGTGGACACGACGGACGGGGTACGGGTCGTCGAGGCCGACGGCCGGTGGGTGATGGTACTGCCGGACCCGGCCGAGGCCGTCACCCATTTGTGGGCGGAGGGGCCGGACGACGGGTCCGCGCAGGACCTGTTGGACGAATGGGCGGCGATCGTGGACAGCGCAGGTCACTGACGCTCCCGCCGGTGTGCCCGGAGGCGCTTCGCGGCGCCGCCCGGCACACCGGTGGGGCCATTCGGCGGTAGGGGCGGTGGCGTGCGACGATGTGCGGCATGTCGCAGCAGACCCCCGATCGGAGTACCCCCGCGCGCTCCGCACGCCCCGACGCGTCCATGTCGCTGCTGACCAATGTGATGGACCACAGCCTGGACGACGGCTACGCCGAGGCGTCGGCGCGGCGCGAGGCCGACGGCAGTGCCGGCATGCCCCGTCGGCTGAAGTCGAAGCTCGGCCTCGCCGCGTGTCTGGTGCTCGCCGCCCTCGTCGTCACGCTGGGAGCCGCGCAGGCGCGTGTCTCCGCGCCGGTCCTCGCCAAGGAGCGCGAGGAGCTGATCGACCGCATCAACGGCGAGACGAAGTCGGCCGACGACCTGGAGGCGCAGGTCGACGAGCTCCGGGACGACGTGGGCAGACGCCAGCGAAAGGCGCTGGAGAAGCACGGAGGGGACCAGGGCGGACTGGTGGCGCTGCTCGCGGGGGCGACGCCCGTGCGGGGCCCTGGCGTGAAACTCGTGGTCGACGACGCGAAGAACACCGACCAGGGGGGCGGCGGACCGCGCGAGAGCAGCGGATTCACGGACACCGGGCGGGTTCGCGACAGGGATCTCCAACGGGTCGTCAACGGCCTCTGGCAGTCCGGTGCCGAGGCGATCGCGATCAACGGGCAGCGCCTGACGGCCCTGTCGGCGATCCGCGCGGCCGGTGACGCCATACTGGTCGACAACAGACCGCTCGTGCCGCCCTACACGGTGCTGGCGGTGGGGGACGGGAAGTCGCTCGGTACCGCCTTCCGGGACAGCGCCGACGGCCGGTACCTGCAGGCACTGAAGGACACCTTCGACATCCGGACCAGCCTGTCCGTCCAGGACAAGGTGAGCCTCCCGGTCGCCCCGAGCCTGATCGTACGAACAGCACAGCCTTACCGGGCCGCAGACACCGGCAGTGGTGCGGCAGACACAGAGAAGGGCACATCGTGATCGCCGTACTGGGCCTCGTCGTGGGAGTCGTGGTCGGACTGTTGGTCCGGCCCGAGGTGCCGGCGGTGGTCGAGCCCTACCTTCCGATCGCCGTCGTCGCTGCCCTCGACGCGGTCTTCGGCGGTCTGCGCGCCATGCTCGACGGGATCTTCGTCGACAAGGTCTTCGTGGTCTCCTTCCTCTCGAACGTCGTGGTGGCCGCGCTGATCGTGTTCCTGGGCGACAAGCTGGGCGTCGGAGCGCAGCTCTCCACCGGTGTGGTGGTCGTGCTCGGGATCCGCATCTTCTCCAATGCCGCGGCCATTCGCCGGCACGTCTTCCGGGCCTGACGCCGATGAGCAACGAAGAGCTTCCCCACGACGGCGTGCCGGCCGGCGAGCGGTCCGCCGATGCCGACGAGCAGATGACCGGACGCCAGCGGCTGATCGCCGGGCTGTGGCCGCCGCGGGTCACGCGGGCCCAACTCGTCGTCGCACTCCTGCTGTTCGTCCTCGGTCTCGGGCTCGCCATCCAGGTGCGCTCCACCAGCGACAACAGCGCGCTGCGCGGTGCCCGCCAGGAGGACCTCGTGCGCATCCTCGACGAACTGGACGACCGCACGCAGCGCCTGGAGGACGAGAAACAGCGTCTCGACGCCCAGCGCACGGAGCTGGAGAACAGCTCCGACCAGGCGGAGGAGGCCCGCAAGCAGACCGTGGAGAAGGAGCGGCAGCTGGGTGTTCTCGCCGGTACCGTGGCGGCGCACGGGCCGGGGATCACGCTCACCGTCGGCGACCCGGGCGGCGGGGTCAAGGCGGACATGCTGCTCGACGCGCTCCAGGAGCTGCGTGCGGCGGGTGCCGAGGCCATCGAGGTCAACGGCGTGAGAGTGGTGGCCAACACGTACTTCTCCGGCGACGGAGGCAATGTCAAGGTCGACGGCCGTAAGATCACCGCACCGTATGTGTTCAAGGTGATCGGGAAGCCCCAGGACCTGGAACCTGCGCTCAACATCCCCGGCGGTGTGGTTCAGACACTGGAGAAGGAGCAGGCCACCGTGCATGTGGAACAGGTCGACGACATCGTCGTGGACGTCTTGCGACCCGCGGATCGGCCTGACTACGCTCGGTCGTCATCCCCGTGAGGCGGCGGTCCGGAGCGGTCCGGGAACACGGGCGAGAGGTTGCGGGGGGTCGCCGCATCGTATTGGTGGTGCGTGATGGAAACTGTCGGGTGGATACGGACGTTGTGAAGATGTCCGGGTCGGCAGGTGTGTTCGTTCAGGGTTCGTCCTGCCCCACGGGCGGGTCTATTTCGGTCAAGGGGAATCGCCCGTGAAGTTGTTTGGGAAGTTGTTCGGCAAGAGCGCTCGCGATGAGGCTGCCCGCCATCGCGCACCGCGCCACGGCCAGGAGGAGGAGGGCACACAGCGCCCGCTCTTCCGTGATGAGATGTCCGGTACGGGAACGGGCAATTCGGGCGCGTCGTCCGTTGACCCCGCCGGTGCCGGCCGCATAGGTTTCGGAGAACCGTCAACCTCAGGTACGGGTCGAGGGTTCACCCCGAGGCAGGAGGGTTCGTCCATGCCGGTCTGTACGAGGTGCGGGCATCGCAACGCCGAGGACGGTCGTTTCTGCTCCCAGTGCGGTGCGCCGCTGAAGGGCGGAATCCCCGAGCGTGCCTCGGAGACGACCTCCACCATCTCCATCTCGGGCCTGGAGGCGTACGACGCGGAGACCACCGGGCAGACGGCCCTGCCGTCCCTCACCCCCGAGGCGCAGGCCGCGGTCGACGCCCTTCCGTCCGGTTCCGCGCTCCTGGTGGTGCGACGCGGTCCGAATTCGGGGAGCCGCTTCCTGCTGGACGGCGACCTGACCACGGCCGGCCGCCACCCGCAGAGCGATATCTTCCTCGACGACGTGACCGTGTCACGACGGCATGTGGAGTTCCGCCGCGGCCCCGACGGCAGCTTCACGGTCGGTGACGTGGGGAGCCTGAACGGCACCTACGTCAACCGGGAGAGCATCGATTCCGTCGCGCTGTCCAGTGGCGACGAAGTGCAGATCGGCAAGTACCGGCTGGTCTTCTACGCGAGCCAGCGGGGCATCTGACCCGTCAGGGAAGGTCCATGCTGAGAACACCGACGGGCGGTGCCGGAAACGGCACCGCCACCGCCGACGACCGTCCCATGAGCATCGGTACGGTGCTGCTGAAGCTGCGGGACGAGTTTCCCGAGGTCACGATCTCCAAGATTCGCTTCCTGGAGGCCGAGGGGCTCGTCGAGCCGCAGCGCACCCCGTCCGGCTACCGCAAGTTCCGCGCGGCCGACGTGGAGCGGCTCTCCCAGGTGCTGCGGATGCAGCGGGACCACTACCTTCCGCTGAAGGTCATCCGTGAGCATCTGGACGCGCTCGCCCGTGGCGAACAGTCGGCGCTGCCGTCCGGCGGCGGTCCGCGGGACCTTGCCGACGGCGGCCGGGACGGGGAGCCGGGACGGCCGACCGCCGCGCGGATCGGCCGCGCCGAGCTGATCGCGGCCGCCGAGGTCGACGAGGGCGACCTCGACGAGTGGGAGTCGTACGGCCTCGTCGTCCCTACCGCCGACGGCGGCTACGACGCCGAGATGGTGACGGTGGCGAGGCTGGTGGCGGATCTGGGCCGGTTCGGTCTCGAACCGCGTCATCTGCGGGCCATGAGAGCGGCGGCGGACCGCGAGGCCGGACTCATCGAGCAGGTCGTCGCACCCCTGCGCCGGCATCGGAATCCGCAGACCAGAGCACATGCGGAGGCCACCGCGAAAGAGCTCGCGGAACTGTCGGTGAGGCTTCATTCCGCCCTCGTGCAGACCGCGCTGGGGATCCGGCTCCACTGATCGAGCCGGTGCCCGACTATCCAAACCTGCCGGGCACGTCCTAGGGTTGCTGTGTGAACGAGCTCGACGTTGTGGGTGTCCGGGTGGAAATGCCCTCCAATCAACCGATCGTGCTCCTGCGTGAAGTGGGAGGCGACCGGTTCCTCCCGATCTGGATCGGTCCTGGTGAGGCGACCGCGATCGCCTTCGCCCAGCAGGGCATGACTCCGGCCAGGCCGCTGACCCATGACCTCTTCAAGGACGTGCTCCAGGCCGTCGGCCAGGAGCTGACCGAGGTCCGCATCACGGATCTGCGGGAAGGGGTCTTCTATGCGGAGCTGGTCTTCGCCAGTGGGGTCGAGGTGAGTGCGCGCCCGTCCGACGCCATAGCCCTCGCGCTGAGGACCGGAACGCCGATCTACGGCAGTGACGGTGTGCTGGACGACGCGGGCATCGCCATTCCGGACGAGCAGGAGGACGAGGTGGAGAAGTTCCGCGAGTTCCTCGACCAGATCTCACCGGAGGACTTCGGCACCAACAGCCAGTGACCGTTCCGCGAGGGCCGATGTCAGTGCATCCGGCAAGCCTTTCCCGCTCGCGCGGCGCGGGAAACCACCCTCGGGGTGATTATCACTCGGCGTGCCGAGTGTGGCGATCGTTGACGCACTCCGGGTGACTGCCTACCTTCGAGATGGCAGGTCAAGGACGGAGGTCGGCGTGAGAAGCAGCGGCGACGGTACGGCAGCCGGTGGGCCGTATCCGCAGCAGGGGAGTACGGCCGACCGGACCATCGGGCGACCGGTTCAACCGGCCGCGGTGGCGGGGGACGGCATGGCATCGGCCGACGGCGTCGGATATCGGGGGCCGACGGCGTGTGCGGCCGCGGGGATCACCTACCGGCAACTCGACTACTGGGCGCGCACCGGGCTGGTGGAGCCGAGTGTGCGTCCGGCGTACGGCTCGGGAACGCAGCGGCTCTACAGTTTCCGGGACGTCGTCCTTCTGAAGATCGTCAAGCGCTTCCTGGACACCGGGGTCGCCCTCCAGAACATCCGCACCACGGTTCAGCATCTGCGGGCCCGCGGGTTCCAGGACCTGGAGCGGATGACGCTGATGAGCGACGGGGCCACGGTCTACGAGTGTTCGTCGCCAGACGAGGTCGTCAGCCTGCTCCAGGGCGGTCAGGGAGTCTTCGGCATCGCCGTGGGCGTGGTGTGGCACGACGTCGACGCCGCACTGTCCCAGCTGCACGGCGAGCGGGTGGACACCGGCGAGACGCTGATCGGGAACAACCCCGCGGACGAGCTCGCGCGGCGGCGCAACCGCGCCGGCTGACCCGGTGGGCGGGCGGGCGCGGCGATTGTCAGTGCCATGGGGCAGCATCGGTTGTTGTGAGAGCCGCGCCCACCATCCTCCACCTGGACATGGATGCCTTCTACGCCTCCGCGGAGCAGGCGGCGAAGCCGAGCCTGCGCGGCAGACCGGTGGTGGTGGGCGGTCTGGGGCCGCGCGGAGTCGTCGCCACCGCGTCCTACGAGGCCCGGCGCCTCGGAGTGCATTCGGCGATGCCCATGGCGCAGGCGCGACGGCTGGCGCCCAACGCGGCCTACCTGGTGCCGCGCTTCCACTTGTACCGAGCGGTCAGCGACCAGGTCATGGAACTGCTGGGGCGGCTCTCCCCGCTGGTGGAGCCGCTCAGCCTGGACGAGGCGTTCGTCGACCTGGAGGCCGGCGGGACGGCCGGCGACACGGTCTCCGCGCTGGCCATCGGAAAGGAACTGCGCGCGGTCATCCGGGCCGTCACCGGGCTCACGGGCTCGGTCGGGCTCGCGGGTTCCAAGATGGTGGCCAAGATCGCGTCGGAGGAGGCGAAACCGAACGGCCTGAGGCTCATCGAGCCGGGGACCGAACGGGAGCTGCTCGCGCCCATGCCCGTACGGACCCTCCCCGGCGTCGGACCCACCACGGCCGACCATCTGCGCCGGGCCGGGATGACCACGGTCGACGACCTGGCCCGGGCGGGTGAGGCGGAACTCGTGCGTCTGCTCGGAAAGGCGCACGGCAGCTCGCTCCACCTGATGGCCCTCGGACACGACGACCGGCCCGTGGTGGCCGAACGGGACGCGAAGTCGGTCTCCGTCGAGGACACCTTCGACGCGGACCTGCACGACCGGGTCAGGGTCAGGGCGGAGGTGGAGCGGCTGGCCGACCGGTGTGTGCAGCGGCTGCGCGGGGCGGGGCGGTCCGGGCGGACGGTCGTGCTCAAGGTGCGCCGCTACGACTTCTCCACCCTCACACGCTCGGAGACGCTCCGTGGGCCCACGGACGACCCCGGGGTGGTACGGGAGGCCGCCGCGCGGCTCCTGGAGGCCGTGGACACCACGGGAGGCGTCCGGCTCCTGGGCGTGGGCGTCACGGGCCTGGCCGACTACACGCAGGAGGACCTGTTCGCGCAGGCAGCCGACGCGCGGGCGGAAGCAGGAGGGACGGCCGGGACGGAAGGCGAGGAGGGGCGCGGGGCGGCGGGCGCGGAGGCGGACCGGACGGTTCTTGAGGCTGCCGAAGAACTCGCCGCCCGGCAGTGGCGGGCCGGTCACGACGTGCACCACGACGCCTACGGCCACGGCTGGGTCCAGGGCAGCGGCGTCGGCCGGGTGACCGTGCGGTTCGAGGAACCGGAATCGGCTCCCGGCAGGGTGCGTACGTTCCGCATCGACGACCCGGAACTGCGGTCGGCCGAGCCGCTGCCGCTGGTGCGGAACCCGGTGGACTATTCCTCCTGGCCGGCCAGTCTGCCGAAGTCCCTGTCCGGAGCGGTTTCCTCGGGAACCGAGTCCAGACCGTAGTGCCGGTACAACTGGAGCTCCTGCTCAGGCGAGAGATGACGGCCGACACCGAAGTCCGGCGCGTCCTTGATCAGAGCGCGGTCGAAGGGGATGCGGAGGGTGTCCTCGACGAACTCGCTGGGTTCCAGCGGGACGAACGCGTCCCGGCTGAAGAGTCCGGTGCGCACGGCCGCCCACTCGGGCACACCGGTCGCGTCGTCGAGGTACACCTCGTCCACGGTTCCGATCTTGGTTCCCTCGCGGTCGAACGCCTTGCGGCCGATCAGGCTGCGCGGATCGATGTCGGTCTGCACGGTCCCTCCCACTGGTCGCGGCTACTCCACAAGCACTACAGAAATGCACAACCGGGGGATCGGCCACTCGAGAATTCGGCCATGACCCCCGCTGGTAGGCTGGTGGCGGCCGCTGACCCCGTGCGGGAGAGCCTTCGGAAGCGATCCGAGGGCGCCGAAGGAGCAAATCCTCCCCGGAATCTCTCAGGCCCCCGTACCGCACGGACGAGGTCACTCTGGAAAGCAGGGCGGGTTCCGTGCGGCCGAGCGCCGATATGGTCCCCTTCCTCACCGACGGTGAAAGCCGGTGCTCCGCAGCGTGTGCCGGTGAAGCTCTCAGGTTGAGATGACAGAGGGGGAGGCCGTTCGGGCACCCGCGCCGGGGTGCCCCTCGCAGGTCGTGACAGACCAGGAGGCCTCCACCATGACCCCCCGTCGCACTCCGCTCTCCCAGCTGGAGCAGGGCATCCCGTTCGAACAGCGCCACATCGGACCCGACGCCGAGGCGCAGTCGAAGATGCTCGCCCAGGTCGGATACGGATCGCTGGACGAGCTGACCGCGGCCGCGGTGCCCGATGTCATCAAGAGCGCCGAGGCGCTCGGGCTGCCGGGCGCCCGCACCGAGGCCGAGGTGCTCGCCGAGCTGCGTGACCTGGCCGATCGCAACGAGGTGCTGGCCCCGATGATCGGGCTCGGCTACTACGGCACTTTCACCCCGCCGGTGATCCTCCGCAATGTCATGGAGAACCCCGCCTGGTACACGGCCTATACGCCGTACCAGCCGGAGATCTCGCAGGGCCGGCTGGAGGCGCTGCTCAACTTCCAGACGATGGTCGCCGAGCTGACCGGGCTGCCGACCTCCGGCGCCTCCCTGCTCGACGAGGGCACCGCCGCCGCCGAGGCGATGGCGCTGTCGCGACGGGTCGGCAAGGTGAGGAACGGCGTCTTCCTCGTCGACTCCGACGCCCTGCCGCAGACGATCGCCGTCATCGAGACCCGCGCCGAGCCGGCCGGCGTGGAGGTTGTCGTCGCCGACCTCGCCGACGGCATCCCCGCCGAGATCGCCGAGCGCGGCGTCTTCGGCGTACTGGTGCAGTACCCGGGTGCCTCCGGGGCGGTGCGCGACATCCGCCCCGTCATCGAGCGGGCCCACGAACTCGGCGCGGTCGTCACCGTCGCCGCCGACCTGCTGGCCCTCACCCTGCTCACCTCCCCCGGAGACCTGGGCGCGGACATCGCGGTCGGCACCACGCAGCGCTTCGGTGTCCCGATGGGCTTCGGCGGACCGCACGCCGGCTTCATGGCCGTGCGCGAGAAGTTCGCCCGCAGCCTGCCCGGTCGCCTCGTCGGTGTCTCCGTCGACGCGGACGGCAACAGGGCATACCGGCTCGCTCTGCAGACGCGTGAACAGCACATCCGCCGCGAGAAGGCGACCAGCAACATCTGCACCGCCCAGGTGCTGCTGGCCGTCATGGCCGGGATGTACGCCGTCTACCACGGCCCGGACGGGCTGCGCACCATCGCCCGGCGCACCCACCGCTACGCCACGGTCCTCGCCGAGGGGCTGCGGGCCTCCGGCACCGAGGTCGTGACCGGCAGCTACTTCGACACCCTCACCGTGCGGGTGCCGGGCAGGGCCGCCGCCGTCGTGGCCGACGCCCGCGGGCGCGGTGTCAACCTGCGGCTCGTCGACGCCGACCAGGTCTCCCTCGCCTGCGACGAGACCACCACACGTGCGCAGATCACCGCGGTCTGGGCCGCCTTCGGCGCCGACGGCGACATCGACGCGCTGGACGCGACGACCGCCGACGCGCTGCCCGGGGACCTGCTGCGCACCGACGAGATCCTCACCCACCCGGTCTTCCACCAGCACCGTTCCGAGACGGCCATGCTGCGCTACCTGCGCAGGCTCGCCGACCGGGACTACGCCCTGGACCGCGGCATGATCCCGCTCGGCTCCTGCACCATGAAGCTGAACGCGACCACCGAGATGGAGCCGATCACCTGGCCCGAGTTCGGTGCCCTGCACCCCTTCGCCCCGGCCGAGCAGGCACAGGGCTTCCTCACCCTCATCGGTGAGCTGGAGGAGCGTCTCGCCGAGGTGACCGGGTACGACGCCGTGTCCATCCAGCCGAACGCCGGCTCGCAGGGCGAGTTCGCCGGCCTCCTCGCGGTCCGCGCCTACCACCGGGCCAACGGGGACGAGCAGCGGACCATCTGCCTCATCCCGTCCTCCGCGCACGGCACCAACGCGGCGAGCGCCGTGATGGCCGGCATGAAGGTCGTCGTGGTGAAGACCGCCGACGACGGCGCGGTCGATGTCGAGGACCTGCGCGCCAAGATCGAGAAGCATCGCCACGAGCTCGCCGTGCTCATGATCACGTACCCGTCGACGCACGGGGTGTTCGAGGAGCACGTCGCCGACATCTGCGCCGAGGTGCACGACGCCGGTGGCCAGGTGTACGTCGACGGCGCCAACCTCAACGCGCTGGTCGGTCTCGCGAAGCCGGGCAGGTTCGGCGGCGACGTCTCGCACCTGAACCTGCACAAGACCTTCTGCATCCCGCACGGCGGCGGCGGCCCGGGCGTCGGCCCGGTCGGTGTGCGCGCGCACCTTGCGCCGTACCTGCCCAACCACCCGCTGCAGCCCTCGGCGGGTCCCGACACCGGAGTCGGGCCAATCTCGGCCGCCCCGTGGGGTTCGGCGGGCATCCTGCCCATCTCCTGGTCGTACGTCCGTCTGATGGGCGGGGAGGGGCTGAAGCGGGCCACGCAGGTCGCCGTGCTGGCCGCCAACTACATCGCCAAGCGCCTCGAACCGCACTTCCCGATCCTGTACACCGGCCCCGCGGGGCTGGTGGCGCACGAGTGCATCGTGGACCTGCGGCCGGTCTCCAAGGCCACCGGTGTCAGCGTCGACGACATCGCCAAGCGGCTAATCGACTACGGCTTCCACGCGCCGACCATGTCGTTCCCGGTTGCCGGGACCCTGATGATCGAGCCGACCGAGAGCGAGAACCTCGCGGAACTCGACCGCTTCTGCGACACGATGATCGCCATCCGCGGGGAGATCGAGAAGGTGGCGTCGGGCGAGTGGAACTCCGACGACAACCCGCTGTGCAACGCTCCGCACACCGCGGCGATGCTGGGCGGGGAGTGGGAGCACGGTTACAGCCGTGAGGCGGCGGTCTTCCCGGCCGGAGTCACGGCCGCCGACAAGTACTGGCCGCCGGTGCGTCGGATCGACGGCGCCTTCGGCGACCGCAACCTCGTCTGCTCCTGCCCGCCGTTGGACGAGTACGACAACTGACGCGTGAACGTCTGGGCGTGACACGGTCATGCGCCGGGGCCGGTGCGGAGAGTTCTCCGGGCCGGCCCCCGTTCGTACCGGCCGAGGTCAGGCGGCGTTCATCACCGGGTCGCCCGCGGGAGGCCGGTGCGGGGCGATGATCTGTCCGTCCGGGAGGAGCTCACCGGTGTCCTCGAAGAGCAGGACGCCGTTGCACAGCAGACTCCACCCCTGTTCCGGGTGGTGGGCCATCAGACGGGCGGCTTCCCGGTCGGCTGAGTCGGCGGTCGGGCAGGGTGGCTGGTGCTGGCACATGGATGGGTTCTTCCGCTGCGTCGAAGTGAATGTCCTGCGGCTTGATGAGGCGTTCATGGCCGCTCCCCCGTGTCGATAGGTCTGGTCCCAGTGTTGCCCCACGGCCGCCGTTCCGCAGGTATTTCGCGGTAGCACTTCTTCCTGCTCCGACGACGCGTCACCCGGCCGGATGTTTCACCGCAACTGCACTGCCTCTTCGGGTGGTTCGGGGGGGTCGGACCGGGCTAGTCCGGACGGGACCGATGTGCGCCCCCCATACAGCCCTGTGCCCCGCCACGTCTCTCACGAGTGGCGGGGCACAGGGCCGGAGCGGCGCGGTCGAGGTGGGGGTCAGGCCGGTGAGCCGAGCAGCGGGCCGGGGCCCGGAGCGATGCGGAGGGTCATCAGGCGGAGCAGATCGGCGACCCGATGGGCCCGGTGCGCCGCGATGCCCGGCGGCGCGGGCGCCAGCGGCACCAGGAGGTCGGCGGGAGCGAGCGCACCCCCGGAGGCGTCCGCCTCGGAGTCGGCGTGCAGCCACAGCGCCAGCATGTAGAGCGCCGGAATGGACAGCAGGCGTGGCTGGTAGTGCGGTGTCACCGCCTCCGCCTGGCGCAGGGCGAGTTCGGTCGAGGCGATGTACGGCCCCTCGAAGAAGTGCGAGAAGGCCCAGCCGTCCGGGGTGAGCATGGTGTCGGCCGCCGCGACGGCCCGCTCCGAGTCGCGGATCAGGAACCGCCACGCGGCGAGCCGGGTGACGGGTGCGAGCTCATCCGGTCCGATCCGGTCCAGCGCGTGGACCGGGAGCGGGAGTTCGGGGCTCAGCGGTCCCTGGGCGGACCGGAGAGCGGGGGTGCGGGCTTCGCGGACTGCGGTGGGTGAACCGAGTGCCGCGAGAACGCTGCGCAGAGCGGGCGTGGGAGCCGGGGGAACATGCAGCGGCATAGTGGGTCGCCTCTCACTTCGGAGACACGGTGATGCGTGGGCGGGTGCAGACGGCGCTGTCGGCATACGGGGCCAGAGGCGGCCGGGACCGGGCCGGTGCGTCAACTCTCTGCCTCGTCAGCGAAGTTTATACGACACGTGTTCACACGATGTTTCCACTAGCTGTCGCAGCTATTGCCGACAAGGCAGTATCAAGACTTTATTATGCGGTGTTTCTGTTGATTTTCTGTCAACGGCACAGCTGTCGTCAGGGACTTTACTCCGGGCGGGGACGGCTGAAACGTGGTGCCGTAATTCCCGCGTCCGGACGTGGAAACCGTACTTTGCCCCATGCCGAAGGAATGTGCCCCGATCGGCTGCCTAGAGGCTACCGGGTGCGCGGCGTTCGAGGGGGCGTTATGGATCACCGCCCTGGGCATCATCGACCGTGACGCGAGCGGCCTGGCCGCGGGCTGCCCACTTGAGGGAGGGACGCTTCGATGGGGGATAAGGTCGTGGCGGGCGCCTTTGACCTGTCCGATCGGCAGAGGTACCGGAGCAAACTCCACCAGTGCCTGGAGGGGCTGGAGAGGCTTCTGGCGGAGCGGAGGTTCGACCGTCCCCGCAATCTCATGGGCATGGAGATCGAACTGAACCTGGCCGGCTCCGACGGTATGCCGAAGATGATGAATGGGGAGGTGCTCCAGCGCATCGCGAGCGGTGATTTCCAGACCGAACTGGGGATGTTCAATTTGGAGGTGAACATAGTTCCGCATCATCTGGACGGGCGGGTTTTCGATCAACTGGCGGAGGAGCTCAGGACAGGTCTCGGATATGCCCATCGGAAGGCGGGCGAGGTGGATGCCGGGATCGTGATGATCGGAATTCTGCCCACCCTGGGACACGCGGATCTCGTGGCGGCGAACCTCTCGGAAGCGGATCGCTACACGCTGCTGAACGATCAGATGGTGGCCGCACGGGGGGAGGACTTCTCCCTCGACATCCACGGTGTCGAGCACCTGGTCTCCACGTCCTCCTCCATCACCCCGGAGGCGGCCTGCACGTCGGTTCAGCTGCATCTGCAGACGACGCCTGAGCGTTTCGCCGCCGTGTGGAACGCCGCCCAGGCCGTCGCCGGGGCGCAGATCGCGCTGGGGGCCAACTCGCCCTTCCTGTTCGGCAGGGAGCTGTGGCGCGAGTCGCGACCGCCGCTCTTCCAGCAGGCCACCGACACCAGGTCGCCCGAACTGCGCAACCAGGGGGTGCGACCGCGGACCTGGTTCGGCGAGCGTTGGGTGGGATCCGCGTACGAACTCTTCCAGGAGAACCTGCGCTACTACCCGCCGCTGCTGCCGATCTGTGACGACGAGGACCCACTGGCCGTGCTCGACGCCGGAGGCGTGCCGCGGTTGCAGGAACTCGTGCTGCACAACGGCACGGTCTACCGGTGGAACCGGCCCGTGTACGGCCTGGCCGACGGCGTTCCCCACCTGCGGGTGGAGAACCGGGTCCTGCCCGCCGGTCCCACCGTCGCCGATGTGATCGCCAACGCGGCGTTCTACTACGGCCTCGTGCGGGCCCTCGCCGAGGAACCGCGTCCGGTGTGGACCAGGCTTCCGTTCACGGCGGCGCGGGAGAACTTCGACGCCGCCTGCCGTCACGGAATCGAGGCGGAGCTGATCTGGCCCCGCTCCGGAAGGCCGGGGGGTCTGGCCCCGGTGCCGGCCGTCGACCTCGTCCGGGACGAACTGCTGCCGTTGGCGGCGGCTGGGCTCGACGCCTGGAACATCGCGCCCGCCGACCGCGACCGCTACCTCGGCGTCATCGAGGGACGTTGCGACCGGCGGGTGAACGGGGCGTCCTGGCAGGCCGACACCTACCACCGGGCGCGGGAGGCGGGGTTGGGGCGGCACGCGGCGCTGGCGGCCACCACGCGCAGGTACTCCGAACTGATGCACGGCGGCGAACCCGTGCACGACTGGCCCACCGGACTTCCCGCGGTGTGATTCCGTCGTCGCGCGGATTCCGGGCGCGGGCGCCGGTTCGCGGTCGCGAGGGCGACGGCGGGCCGGTCACGGCTCCCCGGGTTCATCGGCCGCGCGGTCGTCGGGCAAGCTGTGACATCCCATGTCGATGGTGCCCCTCCTGGAGGATGCAACAGGAAGAGGGGCGGGACGTGGACGCGCGACGTGAGGCGGATGCACAGGTGGAGGCGGGGTACGTGGCCGATTCAATTCCCGGGGAGACGCTGTCACGGCGGACTCTGAGGTCGGAGGCGCTGTTGGTGCTGGCACTCTCGCTGGGTGCCAGTGGCGTGTCCGCCCTGATCAGTTTTGTCGGTTCACTGACGAAACCGGGGGGACTGAAGGATCAGGCGGCGACGCTCAACAGCTCGTACGCACCGGGACGCCCATGGCTGGATCTCGCCTGGCAGCTCTTCGGGATCACCACGGCGCTGGTACCCGTCGCGCTCGTCGCGCATCTGCTGACGAGGGAGGGCGCCGGGCTGCGGGCCATCGGTCTCGACCGGGCCGGACCCTGGTGGCGGGACCTGGGGCGCGGTACGGCGGTCGCGGCGTGCATCGGAAGCGCCGGGCTCGCCTTCTATCTGGTGGTGCGTGCCGTCGGATTCAATCTCACCGTGGTTCCCGAGTCACTGCCCGCCGTGTGGTGGAAGTTTCCGGTCCTGATCCTTTCCGCGCTCCAGAACTCCGTACTGGAGGAAGTGATCGTCGTCGGGTATCTGCTGCGCAGGCTCGGGCAGTTGGGGTGGTCGCCGACGGCGTCCCTGGCGGCCAGTTCGGTGCTGCGCGGCTCGTACCACCTGTACCAGGGCATCGGCGGCTTCGTCGGCAACGTGGTGATGGGCGTGGTCTTCGTGCTGCTGTACCGGCGCTGGGGCCGGGTGGGGCCGCTGGTGGCGGCACACGCCCTGCTCGACATCGGGGCGTTCGTCGGATACGCGGTGCTGGCGGGGAAGGTGGGGTGGCTGCCCACAGCGCCGTGAGCGGTTCGCCGTCGCCGACCGTCACCGCCTGTCCGGTCAGCCGGGTGTGTGCACCGTGGAAGGAGGCGCGGACCGGGCCCGGCCGGGCGGAGGCGGTCTCGGACAGGTTCAGCTCCATGGCGATCCGGCTGGAGCCGGCCCTCGTCGGAGGCGGCGTCGGTGGGCAGCGGGACGACGCCTCGCGGCGGGTGAGGACCGGGGCCCTCACCGGCCGGGCGGGGGCGGAGTCAGGCCGCTTCGGCAGGACCTGCCGTTTCCGCCGGGATGACGTGCGAGAGCCCGTGGGAGGCGAGTGGCTCCCGGAACGGCTTCCAGATCGCGGGGTCGGCCAGGTTCGTGAAGAGCCCCTGGCAGGTGTTCGTCTCCCCGGTGACCAGCCCGTACACGACAGCCTTGCCGGAAGCGTTCGGATCGAACAGCGGCCCCCCGCTGTCGCCGGGCGCCACCCGCGATCGCGTGGTGCCCGCGCAGATGAACTGCTTGTCCCAGATGCCGCCTTCGGTGTCGAACTCGGTGACGGGGAGTCGCGCTTCGCGCAGGCGTGACGGCTTGTCCGGATCGGCGAGGTCGGTCCGCCCCCAGCCGGCGGCGCGCAGGAGGCGACCGGGCCGCAACTTCGTTCGCAACGCAGGAAGGGCCGCGCTCGTCGGGCCGGCGGGGCCGTCGAGCACGATGAGACCCAGATCCGTGTTGGTCAGCGTCGAGAATTCGGGATGACTGTAGACGGAGAAATGATCACCGGTCACGACCGTTCCTCCGGGTGTGCTCGAATCCGCCCGGCCCAGAACAACCCTGACCTCGACTTCGCCCTGTACCACGAACTGCGCGCAGTGAGCCGCGGTGGCGACGACTCGGCTGTCGATCAGGACCCCGCCGCAGAAGTGCGACCACGTCCCGTCGTCGCCCCGTTCCTCGATTTGCACGACGTAGGGCCGTTTGCCGTCCGGGACCGGATCTCCGCCCACGACCGCCGAGGCGGACGGCGCGCTCGTGCACACGATTCCGAGCGCGCAGGCGCTCGCGAGGACGGCGCCGGTCCGTCGGTTCCATGACTCGCGCAAGGGATACCCACTTTCGTCTGCCACCGGGTTCCGTCCCGGCGGTTTGGTACGGGATCGGCGTCCGGCCGTCCCCTTCGGCACCGATCCTGGGCCGGAAGGTCCTCCGGACGGTCTCGGTGCCGTGTCGGGCACATCAGGGCGTCCACTCAGCTGTGTAACGGTCATGAGTGCTCGCCGCGGGGCGACTTCCTCCCGGACGGCGGCGTCGACGAGGCACATCGCCCGCCACTGCCTCATGGGACGGTGTGGGAGGAGACGCTCGTCGGTCCGGGAAGAAGCAGACGGTGCCGGGATCGGCCGGGGAGGGCGAGCGGGAGTCGGGTTCGCCGTCGGAATGCCGCCGTCCCCGGTCGCTCCGACGCGGTGTCCGTCGGAGCGCCCGGGGACGGGACGAGCCGCAAGACCGGCCCGTGCGGTGGTCCCGGCTACTTCGGATCGCGGTTGAACACCGCCTTCGACCAGAAGTAGCCGAGCAGGGTGAGGCCCAGGCACCAGGCGACCGCGAGCCATCCGTTGTGGCCGATCTCGCTGCCGAGCAGCAGCCCTCGCAGGGTCTCGATGGCCGGTGTGAACGGCTGGTACTCGGCGATCGGCCGGAACCAGCCGGGCATCGCGTCGAGCGGGACGAAGGCGCTGGAGACGAGGGGCAGGACGATCAGCGGCAGCGCGTTGTTTCCGGCCGCCTCGGCGTTCGGGCTGACCATGCCCATCCCGACGGCGATCCAGGTGAGGGCCGTGGCGACCAGCGCGAGCAGGCCGAACGCCGCCAGCCACTCCAGGGCCGTGGCGTCCGTGGACCGGAAGCCCATGGCCACCGCGACGGCACCCACGAGGACCACGCTCGTGAGCGATTGCAGCACACTGCCGACGACGTGCCCGATGAGCACGGCCCCGCGGTGGATCGCCATCGTGCGGAAGCGGCCGATGATGCCCTCGGTCATGTCGTTGGAGACGGACACCGCGGTCCCGACCACGGTGCTGCCGATGGTCATCAGCACGATGCCCGGCACGAGGTAGGCGATGTACTCGGAGCGGTCCGCGCCGCCGCCGATGCCCGCGCTCATCACGTCGCCGAAGACATAGACGAAGAGCAGCAGCAGGACGACCGGTGTGAGCAGGAGATTCAGGGTGAGGGACGGATAGCGTCGCGCGTGCAGGAGGTTGCGGCGCAGCATGGTGGACGAGTCGCGCACGGCGAGGGGGACGGAGCTCATCGGACGGCCTCCTTCGAGGGCAGGTCGGTGCCGCCGGTCAGGGCGAAGAACACATCGTCGAGGTCGGGGGTGTGCACGGTCAGTTCGTCCGCCTCGATGCCGGCCGCGTCCAGCCGTTCGAGGACGGAACGGAGTGCGCGCTGGGTGCCGTCGCTGGGGATCCGCAGCGTGAGGGCGTCGTCGTCCCGTGGGGCCTCGCGCAGTGCGAGCGCGGCGGACCGGTACGCCGACGGGTCGGAGAACCGGAGCCGGACATGGCCGCCGGGGATCAGCCGTTTCAGCTCCTCCGCGGTGCCCTCGGCGGCGATCCTGCCGTCGTCGAGCACGGCGATGCGGTCGGCGAGCTGGTCGGCCTCCTCCAGGTACTGCGTGGTGAGGAAGACGGTGACCCCGCCGGAGACGAGCTCGCGGATGATCCGCCACATCGAGTGCCGGGAGCGAGGATCGAGCCCGGTCGTCGGCTCGTCGAGGAAGATGACGCGCGGGTCGCCGACCAGCGTCATGGCGATGTCGAGGCGGCGTCTCATGCCGCCGGAGTAGGTGGAGGCGGGCTTCTCGGCGGCGTCGGTGAGGTCGAAGCGCTCCAGCAGTTCGGCGGCGGTTCGGCGACCCTCGTCACGGGTGAGATGGTGCAGGTCCGCCATGAGGAGCATGTTCTCCTCGCCGGTGATCAGGCCGTCGACTGCGGAGAACTGCCCGGTGACGCCGATCGCGGCGCGTACCGCGTGCGGGTCGGTGGCCAGGTCGTGTCCGTCGACGCGCAGGTCACCGGCGTCCGCGGTGATGAGGGTGGAGAGGATCTTGACGACGGTGGTCTTGCCCGCGCCGTTGGGGCCGAGCAACGCGAACACGGATCCGGCCGGGATACGCAGATCGATGCCGTTGAGTACGGTCTTGTCGCCGTACGACTTGTGCAGGCCGACGGCGGAGACCGCGGGTGACCGCGATCCGCCCTGACTTGGTGTGGGCATGACAGAGTAGGGCATGGGGCCCTCCCGTTCGAAGGATGGGGTGATGGGGGAGCGGGGCAGTCGACGGGGCTGCGTTCAGGTCCGGGCGCGGCGCACGTCGATGTTGCCGGAGCGGGTCCGGGCGCGGACCTCGACGGTGTCCTCGGCCCCTTCGGGGGCCTCGGAGGCGGTGAGTGTGCTGCGTACCTGCCCGTGGGCGGAGCTGACGTCGAGCCAGGCGGCGGAGCCCTCGCGGACGCCGACTTCGATGGCGCCGTGGGAGGTCTCCAACTGCACGGTTCCGCACACGACTTCGGCGACGCGCAGGTTGCCGTTCGCGGTGGTGGCCACGACGGATCCCTCGGCCCGCACGATGTCGATGTCACCGTTGGCGCCGCTGACCCGCAGGTCGCCGGTCGCGGCGCCGACCGTCGTGGTGCCGTGCGAGTTCTTCAGGACGGCGGGGCCGTCGACGGTGCCGACACGCAGGCTCCCCGAACTGGTCGTGATCTCGGCCGTTCCCTCGATCCGGTCGACGGTGATCGAGCCGTGGGAGGCGGTCAGCTGGAGCGGTCCCGTCGCGTCGAGGCGGACGTCGCCCGACGAGGTCTTCACCCGGACCTCGCCGAGCCGGCCCTCGCCGAGCACCTGGGCCCAGGCGCCGGTCATGTCGACGCGTGAGCCCGTGGGCAGTTCGACCGCCACGTCGACGGTGCCGGTGCGCCCGGCGAGGTAGCGCTGCCTGGGGGTCCTGATGTCCAGGACGCCGCCCGTGTACGTGACTTCGGTCCGGTCGGCCGCTCGCGCGTCCTGGTCCCGCTTCGGGTCGCGGGGCCGCACCTCGACGACGGTGTCGAGACGGTCGCCCGCGGTGAACCGGATGGAACCGGCCTCCACGCGCGCCGTGACCGAGATCGGTGAGGGAGTGTCGAAAGAAGGCATGGCTGTCCCGTCCTCGTGGGTCTTCGTGGCGTCCTCGCTGGTGGGACGCGGTGTGGATGCGGCGGGGCGGGCCGCCCGGGCCGTGTCGTGGAACTGCCGCCTGTCGTGCGGGGGCGGCGGTACTTCCCCCGGGGTTCCCGGCTCCGCGCGAACGGGGCCGTTGGCCGGGGCGCCGGCGGGGGCGTCCTGGGGTGCCCCCGCGCGAGGGCGCTCCCGCCGCGCGATCGCGCGAACGGGCGCGGTACGGACCGGCCCCGTCCGGACGACGGCACTTCGGCGGCGGGGCCTAACGAACCCAGCCCGTGTAGCTCTGTCCGATGGTGCGGGTCTTCTCCGTCGTGCGCGGGCGGGTGCCGCTGTCGACCGCGGCCGACACGGCCCGCACCAGCCACGCGTTGACCGACAGGCCCTCGCGGCTCGCGGCCTCCTCGGCGCGGGACTTGAGGTGGGCCGGCAGGCGCAGGTTGACGCGGGCGGTGCCACCCTCGTCGGCGTCGGCCGGGGCCGGGGGCCCGAGTGGTTCGGCGGGCGAGACGGGCGTGACGGGCCCCGCGGGGGCGCCGCCGTCGACGGGCGGCGGTGTCACCACGAAGTCGGGGTCGAGCCCGCGCAGCCGTACATCGACCGAGCCGGGGGCGAGGTCACGAGTGATCTCGTCCATCGCGGCGGAGAGCACGTTGAGCAGGGTCAGCCGGGCCGCCGACTCCAGAGGGGCGGTGAGTCTCCCGGCCAGCTCGCGGGCTTCGTCGCCGCCTGCCTCGGCGGCCACCGCGAGTTCGCGGCGGAGGGTGTCGACATATGGGGTGAGGTCCATGACGCCATAGTGGCACCAAGGTGGCGCCACGCGCAAGTGTGCGGTTGTTGCGTGCGTGTGGCCCTTGGGTGGAGGCGCTTTGGGTGGAGGGAATGTGTGCGGGGTGGTCGGGGTGTTGGCGTCGGGGTGGCGCCTTGTGGCGCTGACTGACGCCATCTGGTGCCACCGCCCCTCGCCCGGGTTCCCCGGGGTGTGTCGGCGCGGGTGCGCGTCCATGGGGTGCGGTGGAGCGGATTCGAGGTCCGATGGCGCGGGCGGGGTGCCACGGTCGGGGCGTTGTCGAACGACTGGTTCCGATATATCGTTGGAGTATCGCGACAGATCAAAGAGTCGTGCAGATCGACGACGGGAGGAGCGCGGCGATGCGTTCACATGGATACGAGCACGAGTGCGGGGGCGGGCACGGCCGGGGCGGCCGGGGGCCGGAGCGTCCCGGGCCCGGTGGCTTCGAGGGGCGACGGGCGGCCTTCGGGCCGTTCGGCCCGCCGTTCGGCGGCGGTCCCTTCGGCGGCGGCCGCGGCCGGGGCGGCGGACGGGGGCGGGCGCGGCGCGGCGATGTGCGCGCGTCGATCCTCGCCCTGCTGAAGGACCGGCCGATGCACGGGTACGAGATGATCCAGGAGATCGGCGAGCGCAGCGGCGGGGCCTGGCGGCCCAGTCCCGGTTCGGTCTACCCCACCCTCCAGATGCTGGAGGACGAAGGGCTGATCGTCAGCGCGAGCGAGGGCGGCAAGAAGCTGTTCACGCTCACCGGGAGCGGTCGCGACGAGGCGGAGAAAGGGGTCGACGCGCCCTGGGAGGAAGCCGGTCGAGGAGTCGACTGGGAGGGTGTCAACGAGATCCGGCAGGCCGGCTTCGGCCTGATGGAGGCGTTCGGGCAGGTGTGGAAGACCGGTTCGGCCGATCAGCGCCAGAAGGCACTCGCCGTCATCAACGACGCCCGCAAGCAGCTCTATCTGATCCTCGCGGACGAGCGCTGAGCCCGTGTGCGGGGGTCCCGCACCGAGGTGCGGGACCCCCGCTTCTCCGTCCATGCCCCGTCGGCGGTCCCGTCAGGCGACGACGAGACCGTCCAGCCTGCGCAGCGACTCGACGAGCGCCGTGGTCGCCGAGTCCTTGAGCTTGCCCGCCATCAGGGAGACCGCGGCGCCGGTGAACTCCCCGTCGATGCGGACCGTGGTCGTGTCCCCGTCCGGCGTGAGGGAGTACCGCATGGCCAGATTGACTCCCATGGGCCCCTTGCCCCGGGTGGTCAGCAGGCGCGCCGTCTCCAGCTCCGTCACCGTCCAGGTCACCTCGGCCGGAAAGCCCATGAGCTTCATGTTCTCCTCGTAGGTGGCGGCTACTTCGAGCGCCGCCGGGCCGCCTTTCGGGAAACTCGTGTGGGTGGCGTTCCACCGGCCGTACGCGGTGAAGTCCGTCAGCTGGGCCCAGACCTTCTCGGCGGGAGCCCCGATGCGCGCCTCTGCGCTGACTTCGGCCATGTGACCACCCCTTCTCGACGGGTTACGGTGTCGCGGAACGTAGTCGCAGTCACATGAACATTCAATACTGATGAACTGTCAGGTGTGAGTTTCCGTTCCGTCCGCTCCCGCCCGCCAGATCGAGGCGGCGTCGAACCGGTCGGAGGCGCGTGGATGCGGGCCGTCGTCATGACAGTGGAACGCGGCCCAGAACAGGTCGGCGCGCAGTGCGTCCGCCGGTGCGTGGATCCGGTACACGTACTCCCGTCCGTCGAGCGCCGGCAGGGCGACCAGCCAGGACACGTCCGTGATCCCCTTCCGGCTGCCGTACGGGTGGTGTTGCCTGTGGGACGTGCTGGAGTTCGCCCCCGGTTGCTCCGGTTGCTCCGGTTGCTCCGGTTGCTCCGGTTGCTCCGGTTGCTCCGGTTGCTCCGGGGGCGGTGCGGGCGTGGGGGGGGGGGGGGGGGGGGGGGGGCCCCCCCCCCCCGCGCCCCCCCCCCCCCCAAAAACAAAACCAACAATCGGAAGGAACCCCCCCACCCC
>NZ_JBIBYN010000034.1:24886-73749 GCF_043083325.1 Streptomyces sp. NPDC014734
GTGGCGGTGGTGGCGGGGGGGGGGGGGGGGGCGGGGGGGGCGGTGGGGGGGGGGGGGGGGGGGGGGGGGGGGGGGGGGGGGGGGGGGGGGGGGGGCCCCCCCCCCCCCCGACCGGGTTCCGGAAATGGCGAGATCTCATCCGCAAGGAGGAGGAACCGCACCGGCGTGCCCAACTTGCGCGGGATGCCGCAATGGGTCCCTCCGGGGATGTTTCGGCGCCGTACGGCTGATGGAGTGGGAGGTGTGCAGAACCGGACGCCGCGGATCCCGCAAGAGCCCGTACCGATCCGCGCCGAGCCCGACGCCGGACTCACCGCGGAGCTGACCGCTGTGGTGACGGGCGCCCGCAGACGCGCGCTGCGCGACGGCGATCGGCACATCGACACGGCACATCTGCTGCATTCCCTCATTGAATCGGACCCCGGGGCCCGGGCGGTCTTCGACGGGGGTGCGCAATTGGCCAAGGTACTCGGCTACCTCGTCCAGCGCAGCATCGGATACGGGCTCCGATGGCAGGGATCGGTGGAGGACTCCGGTGCCGTTCCGGTCGTCACCGACCCGGGGGCGGCCGTGAGCGACCCCGGCACGGAAGGCTGGTCGCCCACCGCTGCCTCGGCGATGGCGGAGGCCCGCGTGCGGGCGGCGCGGCGCGGCGACGGGAAGGCCGGAGGGCTGGACCTGCTCGCCGCTCTCGCCGCGGACCACGAGTGCCGTGCGGTCGCGGTGCTGGAGCGGGCCGGAGTGGACGCGGCGCGGCTTGCGGCCCGCGCCGTGCGGGCGTCGGAACGGGGCTGACCCGTACGAGCACCCGGAGCGGCATCCGGCAGGCGGGCGGGTGTGCCGGTCGCGCGGGGTTGCGGTGCGGCGGTGCGGCGCGGAACCTCCCGGTGCGACGGCCTGCGTGTACCGGGCCGCGTGTACCGATCGGCGTGTGCCGGGCCGCGTCTCCGGGTCGCTCTCCACCGTGCGGCCGGGCGGCGGGGCGGCGGAGGGCATGTGAGGGGCCGACAGGGGTCACCGGGATGACGCTCCTGACGGCAACTGCCATGATGTGCCGATGCACGCGTCTCAGGGGAGAAGCGTCGGCCTGGGACTCGCCCTGGTCTCGGCGTTCGCATTCGGCGGTTCGGGCGTGGCGGCGAAGCCGCTCATCGAGGCGGGCGTCGACCCGCTCCACGTGGTGTGGCTGCGGGTGGCGGGTGCCGCCCTCGTGATGCTGCCCGTCGCCTGGCGCCACCGGGAACTGGTCCGCGGCCGTCCGGCGCTTCTGCTCGGGTTCGGGCTGCTGGCCGTCGCGGGTGTGCAGGCGTGTTACTTCGCCGCGATCTCCCGCATCCCCGTCGGGGTCGCGCTGCTGATCGAGTACCTGGCGCCCGCGCTCGTCCTGGGGTGGGTCAGGTTCGTCCAGCGTCGGCCGGTGAGCCGGAGGGCCGCGGTCGGCGCGGTGTTCGCCGTGGGCGGACTCGCCTGCGTCGTCGAGGTCTGGTCCGGGCTGACCTTCGACGCGCTCGGGCTGCTGCTCGCGCTCGGTGCCGCGTGCTGCCAGGTCGGCTACTTCGTCCTGTCCGACCGGGGGAGCGGGGACCGGGCGGGGGGCGTCGAACCGCCGAACCCGGTCGGCGTCATCGCGTACGGGCTGCTGACCGGCGCACTCGTCCTCACCGTGGTCGCGCGTCCGTGGAACATGGACTGGCGCGTCCTCGGCGATGGCGCCGCCATGGACGGCACGGAGGTCCCGGCCTGGCTGCTGCTCGTCTGGGTCGTGCTGATCGCCACGGTGCTCGCCTATGTCACCGGGGTGATCTCGGTACGGTTGCTCTCTCCCGCGGTGGCGGGCGTCGTCGCCTGCCTGGAGGCGGTCGTCGCGACCGTCCTTGCCTGGGTACTGCTCGGCGAGCACCTGTCGGCACCGCAGCTCGTCGGGGGCTCCATGGTGCTGGTCGGTGCCTTCGTCGCACAGTCGGCGACCCCCGCGAGGCCCTCGGGACCGGTCGCGGCCGGGCCGGGTGCGGGCCGTGCCGAGGGAAGGGGCACGGGCCGCGCCCCCGCCCCCGAGGGGGAGTTGTCCACCGACCACGCCGCGACGTAGTGTGACGATCATGCGTCCGAACGTGTTTTCGCCGCCCGATTTCTAGGCCGTGTCTGACGCGGCCCCAGAGCCTCTCGTCCGGATCATGCCGGGCTCGCGGGGTCCGGCAGGCGCGTTCGCGCCGTTGCCGTCGGTTGTCGTGGCTCAGCCCCCGGCTCCCTCCTCCGCCTCGCGAGCGCACGTACCGGGCCCCGCTCCCCGATCCGGCCCGATCGGGACGAAAGGCCCGGTGCGGGCGGCCACTTCCCACGAGGACCGGGCTCGGGCGGCAACCGGGCGGCCGGTCGCCGCCCGCGTGCGGAGCCGAGCGCTCACCTTCCTGTCCTTCACCCGGAGGAGTCACGTGTCGAACACCGCTACCGGCCTGCCCATCGGGCGGAGCCTCGTCTATCTGATCGTCGCCGGTGTGGCCTGGGGCACCGCCGGGGCCGCCGCCTCGCTGATCTTCGCGGCCGGCGACATGGGCCCGCTGGCCCTGTCGTTCTGGCGCTGTGCGGGAGGACTGGCCCTGCTGCTCGCCGCGCTGGCGCTGAGGCCCCGCCGCGCGGCGGCCCCCGCCGAACCGTTCGGCCGCCGCGTGCTGCGCGTCCTCGGTACCGGGCTGGGCCTCACCGTCTTCCAGAGCGCGTACTTCGCGGCCGTCGAGGCGACGGGGCTCGCGGTCGGAACCGTCGTCACGCTCGGCGCGGGCCCCGTGTTCATCGCGGCAGGCGCGCGACTGACGATGGGGGAGCGGCTGGGGCGCGGCGGCCTCGTCGCGGTGGCGGGCGCCCTGGCCGGACTCGCCGTACTGGTGCTGGGCGGCGACGGTGCGACGGTGCGGCCGGCCGGGGTGGCGCTGGCGCTGCTTTCCGCGGCCGGCTATGCCGCGCTCGCGCTGCTCACCCGGTGGCTGGGCCGTGACGGCGGCACCGCCGACCCGCTCACCACCAGTGCCTGGGCCTTCGGCGTCGGAGCCCTCGGGCTGCTGCCCATGGCCGTCGCCGAAGGGCTGGTCCCGCATACCGGCCAGGCGGTGCGGGTGGTGGTGCTGCTGGTGTACGTGGCGGCGGTGCCGACCGCGCTCGCCTACGCGCTCTACTTCGCGGGCGCCGCCGCGGTGCGTGCGGCGACCGTGTCCGTGATCATGCTGCTCGAACCGGTGAGTGCCGCGGTCATCGCCGTCACCGTGCTGCGCGAACGGCTCACCGCGGCCACCGTCCTCGGCACCCTGCTGCTCCTCGCGGCCGTGGCCGGGCTGGCGCTCGCCGAGACGCGCGACGCCCGTGACCGCCGCCGCGCACTCGCTCCGGGCTGAGCGGGCCCGCAGCCCGGGCCGTTGCCGCCGCGCCCAGGGACCCGTTCAGAGCGCGGTGATGTAGTCCGGCACCCCGATGGCGGGGTCCAGGTCCGCGGAGGCGACAGGTGCGGCGCAACCACGAGTGAGCGGCACGACGCCCGCCCAGTGGGGCAGCGCGAGATCGCGGGGCTCGTCGTTGGGCCCGCCCGTGCGGATCTTGGCGGAGACCTCCCGCAGATCGAGGCTGATCACCGCCGTCGCGGCGAGTTCCTTCGCGTCGGCGGGCCGCGAGTCCGCGGACCGGCCCGGCACCACGTGGTCGACGATCGCGTCCAGCGCGGTGCGCCGCTCCTGCGGATCGGTCACCGTGCGCGCGATGCCGTGGACCACCACGGACCGGTAGTTGATCGAGTGATGGAAGGCGGAACGTGCGAGCACCAGTCCGTCGACGTGCGTCACCGTGAGGCAGACGGGCAGGCCGGGGTCGGCCCGACCGGTTTCCCGCAGCGGCCGCGAACCGGTCGAGCCGTGCACGTAGAGCCGCTCGCCGACCCGGCCGTAGAGGGTGGGCAGCACGACCGGCGCGCCGTCGCGGACGAAGCCGAGGTGGCAGACGTACGCCTCGTCGAGTATCGAGTGGATCAGATCCCGGTCGTAGGCCGCGCGATCGGAGGAGCGGGTGGGGACCGTGCGCCCGGTCGGCGGGTATCCGTTCGTGGGGCCCGGGCTCGGGCCCGTGGACCGGGGTTCCGTGGTGTCCGGCATCGCGTACTCCATTGCACTAGTGCATAATATTTTTTGTGCTAGGAGAGTATCGGATCGAAGGTCGACGCGCATCGGAAATCGCCGCCAGCGTGGAACGGGGCGTCGGATCGGGCGACCTCGCGCCCGGTCGGGCGCTGCCGCCCATGAGGGAGTTGGCCCAGTTGCTGGGGGTGAACCCCAACACGGTGGCGGCCGCCTACCGCACGCTGCGCGAGCGCGGGGTGATCGAGACGGCGGGTCGCCGGGGCAGCAGGGTGCGGTCGCGCCCCGCGAGTACGGCGCGGGGCTCGCTCCGGGTGGACGCTCCGCCCGGCGTGCGGGACCTCGGTACCGGGAACCCCGATCCGGCGCTGCTGCCCGCGCTGGGAGAGGCGTTCGCGGCGGCGACGGAGGCGTACCGCCATGAACCCGGGATGTACGGACAGGCACCGGTGGAGCCGGAATTCGCGGCGGCGGCCCGCGCGGCCCTGGACGCCGACGGCGTGCCCGCCGGGGCGGTCGTCGCGACCTCCGGCTCGCTGGACGCGATCGAGCGCGTCCTGGGCGCGCATCTCAGACCCGGTGACGCGGTGGCCGTCGAGGACCCCGGTTGGGGCAGCATGCTGGATCTCGTACCTGCGCTGGGACTCCGTCCGGTGCCCGTCGCGCTCGACGACGACGGGCCGCTGCCCGAGGCCGTGGAACGCGCGCTGGACGCCGGTGCCCGGGCGCTCGTGGTCACCGACCGCGCGCAGAACCCGACCGGTGCCGCGATCGGCGCCGCCCGCGCCCTTGAACTGCGGGCCGTCCTCGCGGGGCACCGCGATGTCCTGCTCGTCGAGGACGACCACGGGCACGGGATAGTCGACCTGCCGTTGCACCCGCTGGCGGGCGTCACGGACCGGTGGGCGTTCGTCCGGTCCGTGGCCAAGGCGTACGGGCCCGATCTGCGGGTCGCCGTGCTCACCGGCGACCCGGTGACCGTGGACCGGGTCTCGGGGCGGCAGCGGCTCGGTCCCGGCTGGGTCAGCAGGCTGCTGCAGCGGGCCGTGGTGCACCTGTGGAACTCGGCAGCCGTCGATCCGGCGGCGGTGGCGCGGGCGTACGCGGAGCGGCGCGACCCCCTGGTGCGGGCGCTGGCTGACCGGGGCGTGACGGCCCGCGGACGGAGCGGCATGAACGTGTGGGTGCCGGTCAGTGACGAGACCGGGGCCGTGGCGCGGCTGCTGCACGAGGGCTGGGCGGTGGCGCCCGGTGCGCGATTCCGGATGGTCGCACCCCAGGGAATCCGGCTCACCGTCTCGCCGCTCGCCGCTGCCGACCTGGCGCCGCTTGCCGACGCGGTGGCCGCCGCCGCGGGACCGGCGGCCCCGTTCAGCTACGGCTGACCCGGCCCCGTCGGACGGTTCCGGGGCCGGCCGGCCTCCGGGAGCCCGGCCGGGTCCCGCCGTCGTGTGTCCGGCTTCGGGTGAGGGCGGCGCCCACGAGGATCACGAGGGCGCCGACCGGTGTGTTCCAGCTCAGGCGTTCGCCGAGCACGGCGACTCCGGCGGCGGTGGCGACGACCGGGATGAAGTAGGTGACCATCTGCGCGGTCGTCGGTCCGACCTCCGCCACCAGGCCGTACTGGACGAGTACCGCGAGGCCGGTGCCCAGTGCGCCCAGGGCCGCCACCGCGAGGGTCGGGAGCAGCGGGAACGCCTCGGGGAGGGTGGTGAACAACGGTGTCACCAGCGCGAGTTGCGCCGTTGCGAGGAGAAGCTGGCCACCGGTCAGGGCGAGGGCCGACGATGTGCTGTCCGACAGTGTCCTGCGGACGTAGATCCAGCCGACCGGGTAGCTGAGCGAGGCCAGCAGGGCCATCGCCGTGCCGCCGAGGTCCAGTCCGGAGAAACCCTGCCAGGCACCCAGCACGGTCAGCACGCCGAGGAATCCGAGGCCGAGTCCGGCGACCCTGCGGCGGGTCGGCCGGTCCTCGGAGAGGGCCACCAGCGACAGCGCCATTCCCCAGAGCGGTGACGTCGCGTTGCAGATACCGGCGAGGGTCGACGGGATGCTCAGTTCCGCGTAGGCGAAGAGCGAGAAGGGCAGCGCGTTCAGGAAGAACGCGGCGACGGCCAGATGCCCCCAGGTGCGGCGGCCGCGCGGTGGCCCTTCCCGCCGCACGGCCATCGCGACGGCGAGGACGGCCGTCCCGGCCAGGAGCCGGCCGAGGGTGACCTGGAACGGGGCGTACCCGTGGGTGCCCACCTTGATGAGAAGGAAACTGAAGCCCCAGATGAGCGCGAGCGCTCCGAAGCGTATCCGCCAGTCCGACCGCGGCCGGGAGGCGTCGGCCGGGGCCGCGTCCGCTTCCTGGACCGGGCTCGGGCTCGGGCCCGGTACCGCGGTGGGCGGGGTGGCGGAGGCGGAGGCGGCGGACGGGGTGGTTCCCGAAGCGGCGGATGGGCTCATGGGCCAACGATGACGAAGCCGATCGCGTAGAACAAGTGAGAATTTCTGTGCCGATCCCCTTAGTCTTGCTTACATGTTGAATCTGGAGCGCCTGCGCACCCTTGACGCCCTCGCCCGACACGGTTCGGTGAGCGCGGCCGCCGAGGGCCTGCACGTCACCACGTCGGCGGTCTCCCAGCAGATGGCGAAGCTGGAACGTGAGGTGGGGCAGCGGCTCCTCGCCAGGAACGGGCGCGGGGTGCGGCTCACCGACGCCGGCCGGCTGCTCGCCGACCACGCCGCGCGGATTCTCTCCCAGGTCGCGTTGGCGCAGTCCGACATCGAGGCGCAGCGCGGAGAGGTGGTGGGCGAGATCCTGCTCTCCGCCTTTCCCACGGCGGCGCGGGGGCTCCTGCCCGACGCGCTCCGGACACTGCGCGCCGACCACCCCGAACTGCGCGTCCGGACCAGGGAATGGGAACCCGAGGACGGAATCCGCGGTGTCATCAGGGGCGAGATCGATCTGGCGGTCGTGCTGGACTGGAGCAACAAACGACTGCCGGTACCCGGCGGCCTGGCGCGGGCCGACCTCCTGGACGACGTGCCGGACATCGCCATGCCCGCGGACCATCCGCTCGCTGAGCGTGCGGAGGTGGACCTGGAGGAGTTCGCCGACGACGACTGGGTCTCCTGGCCCGAGGGAGAGTTCTGTCACGACTGGCTGATGTTCACGCTGCGGTCGAAGGGTTTCGAACCGCGCATCGCGCACCTGGCGGGCGAGCATCACACCCAACTTGCCCTGATCGCGGCGGGGATGGGAGTCAGTGTGGCGCCGCGACTGGGGCGCGGCCCGGTGCCCGACGGGGTGCGGGTGGTGCCCGTGCGGCAGCGGATGCGACGGCACGTGCACGCCGTGTGGCGGGCGGACGCGGATCGCCGCCCGTCGATCCGGGCGGTGCTGGCCGCGCTCGGGGCGGCCGCCGACCGGGCGACGGGCGAGGTGTCGCCGTAGGGCGCCGCGCGCACGGGCTCAGGGTGCCGCGCGCATGGGCTCAGGGCGCGGGCGGCATCGCGAGCTTCCGGAAGTCCCAGGAGACGATGGCCTCCGGGGTGAGCCGCAGCCAGGCATGACGACCGTCGTGCGGCATCGTGTCCATCCCGAAGTACTTCCGGGCGAACAGACCCTCCGGTACGACCAGTTCGGGGCAGTCGGCGCCGGTGCGGGGGGTTTCGCCGACGGGGACGGCGCTGCCGGAGAGTTCGACACCGCGCAGTTCCCCGTACTCCACCCCGTCGTCCACGACCACCGCGATCCTCGGATCGGCGCCCAGCTGCGCCCAGCGCAGGCTGCGGGTGATCGAGTAGAGCCAGAGCGAGCCGCCGTCCCAGACGAACCAGAGGGCCCCGACGTGCGGGCGGCCGTCCGCGGACACGGTGGCGACCCGGCAGGTTCGTCGCTCGGCGAGGTAGGAGTCGCGTTCCGTCCCCGACATCATGATCCGACGGCCCCTGCGCTGTGTGGTGGTCACGGATGCTCCTCACATCGACTGACTGTGCGTCAGAAAGCATGGGGTCTCTTCCCTCGTCACGCAATGGCGGCTAGCCTCGCGCGCCCGGCCGTCGACGTGCGAACCCGGGCGCCGTCGGCGAGGTCACCCGTCACCCGCGGAGCCGATCCTCCACCGAAGGGGACTGCCGTGCCGTCGAAGCAGCCGCTCACCGAACGACTCGCCCGACAACTCGGTCCGGCGAACTGCGTACTCATGACGGTCGAGTGCCAGCAGGGCGTCGTGGGACCCGGGAGCGCACTGCCCGAACTGGCCGAGGAGGCCCGGTCCTCCGGAACGCTGCACCGCGTGGCCCGACTGGTCGCGGCCGCCCACGGGGCCGGGGTCCAGGTGCTGCACGCGGTGGCCGAGCGCCGCCCCGACGGGCGCGGTTCCAACGACAACGCCAGGCTCTTCCGGGCCGCCGGCCGGCTGCCCGTGCAGCAGCACCCGGGCACCGAGGCGGTCCGGATCGCCGAACCCGTCGAGGTGTCGGGCGAGGACCTCGTCGTGCGTCGGCTGCACGGCCTCTCGCCCATCGCCGGCACGGAGGTGGACGCGCTGCTGCGCAACCTGGGCTGCCGGACCCTCGTCGTCACCGGGGTCTCGGCCAACGTCGCCATTCCCAACGCCGTGTTCGACGCGGTGAACCTCGGCTACACGGTGGTCGTTCCGTCCGACGCGATCGCGGGGGTGCCCGCCGAGTACACCCCCGCGATGATCCGTCACACGCTCGCCCTCGTCGCCACCGTCACGACCACCGACGCGGTGCTCGACTGCTGGCACGACCGTCGCGGAGCCGACGCGGTGCCGGACGACGGACCGGGTCAGGGTCCGGCTCCGAGGTCCGGCCGGGGGCGGGGACCTACGCCCCGAGCGTGATCGATCCGTTCTTGACCTTGATCTCCCGGGCGGGCAGGGGCCGGGTGGCGGGCCCCGCCGCGACCTCGCCCGTCGCCGCGTCGAACCTGCTGCCGTGACAGGGGCAGTTGATGGTGCCGTCCGAGACGCTCGCGACCGTGCATCCCTGATGGGTGCACTTCGACGAGAACGCCTTGAAGGCACCGGACTCGGGCTGCGTCACCACGACGCCCCGGTCGGCGAAGACCGTTCCACCGCCCTGCGGGATGTCGGCCGTCCTCGCCAGCACGTCCGGGCCGCCGTCCATACCGTCGTCGGCCGGTCCGGCCGTACCCGAACGGCTCGGCTCCGGTCGGCCGCCGCAGGCGGTGAGTGCGGCGGCCACGGAGGCGGCCCCGACCGCCGCGACAACGGTCCGACGCCCGGGACGGGCCTCGTCGTCCTGAGATGTGCTCACGCCGGTTCTCCCTTCCGGGCAGTCGTGGCTGCCCGATGTGCGCGACTTCGGTCCTCATGGTTCATGTGCACGCCCCGGAGCACGTGCGACGGGACCCGTGTGCGATCCGCGGCCCGGGGACCCCCTCGTCATCGGCACGACGCGGCAGGGGCATGAGCGCGCGTCCGTGCCCGGGAGCCCCGGGACGGCGCGTCACCGGGGTACGCCGGCGAAAAGCATCCGGGTGGCGGAGCCGGCATTGCGCTCAACGAGTGCCGAGGCGTGCGGGACGGGGCGGTCCGGGACGAGATGGCCCGGGACTCGGCCGGGCCGTGCGGGGCGTCGCCGGAGCCGCCCGGCACCGGGGCCGTGCGTGAGCGTGCCGATCGCCAGTCCGAGTTCCCGCTCGGCGGTGGTGACGGCCATCCGCGTCACCACGGCCGGCCGGTCGGAGGTGTCGGTGTTCGCGTGAGCGCCGAGCCCGTCGATGACGACGAGGATCTGGATCGTCGCCGCGTACGGGTCGCGGGTGTGGAACTCGCCACGGGCGACACCCTCACCGATCAGCTCCTCCGGGCGTCCGCGCCACACGGCCTCCTGCCGGCCGACCCGTTCGCGCAGCACCGGGCGACAGCGACTGAGGTGCCGGGCAGATCCGGAGCCGGCTGAGATCGTCGAACGCGGGTCCGGTCGCGAGAGCGAAGAACCGTGCAAGACGTTCGGTGGGCGGCCGTTCGGCCCGGTCCGGGGGAAGAAGGGCGTCCAGCTCGCCACCGGCGGCCGTACCGAAGGCCTCGGCCACGAGTTGCTCCACCACCGGGAAGCAGTGGCTGATGAGACCCGGGCGGACGTCGAGCCGTTCGCCCACCCGGCACAGGGTGACGCACTCAAGTCCCTCGGTCAGCGCGGTGGCGGCAGCCGTGTCGACTATCGCCGCGCGCCGGTCCGACGGCGACTTGCGGATGCGCTTTCGCTGGGTGCCTGACGGCATACGGCGACGCCATTGAGTGAGCGAACGTGCCGGGCGGCCGACGGTCGCCCCGGTGCCTCGCCGCGGCGGAGCACCGGCCGGAGTCGTCCGGTGCGTTCACGGACGCGAAACGGGCGAACGGCCTCCGGGGCCGGTCGTCCGGCCCCGGTCCCCCGTCGTCCGGGTGCGCCGTCGGCGGTGGTGCGCCGCGGCCGGGCCGCACGGGGCGCACACGCGTCATCGCCTGTCGGGACCGGGGATAGCCTGGGGAAATGCTCACCGAAGTCACAGCGACCCGCTACGTGACGCCTTTGCGGGAAGGCGGATCGCTGCCCGGGATCGTCGAGGCCGACGACCTCGGCACGTATGTCATGAAATTCACCGGAGCCGGACAGGGGCGCAAGACGCTGGTCGCGGAGGTCGTCTGCGGGCGGCTCGGCCGTCGGCTCGGTCTCCGTGTCCCCGAACTCGCGCAGATCCAGCTCGACCCTGTCATCGGGCTCGCCGAACCCGACCAGGAGGTCCAGGAGCTCCTGAAGGCGAGCGGCGGTCTCAACCTCGGGATGGACTTCCTGCCCGGATCCATCGGATTCGACCCGCTCGCCTACCAGGTGGACCCGGAGGAGGCCGGACGGGTCGTCTGGTTCGACGCGCTGATCAACAACGTCGACCGGTCCTGGCGCAACCCGAACATGCTGGTGTGGCACGGCGACCTGTGGCTCATCGACCACGGCGCCACGATGATCTGGCACCACAACTGGCCCGGCGCGCGGGCGTCGGCGGCCAAGCCGTACAACGCGTCGGATCACGCGCTCGCCCCGTTCGCCCCCGACGTCGCGGCCGCGGCCGCCGCACTCGCACCGCTGG
Organism: Streptomyces sp. NPDC014734; assembly: GCF_043083325.1. Lineage (NCBI taxonomy): Bacteria > Bacillati > Actinomycetota > Actinomycetes > Kitasatosporales > Streptomycetaceae > Streptomyces > Streptomyces sp. NPDC014734. Next base: position 36,113 of record NZ_JBIBYN010000034.1, read on the forward strand.
TCACCGAGGAACTGCTCACCGAGGTCACCGCGGACGTCCCCGACGAGTGGCTGGCCGACGAACCGGGCTTCGACTCCACGGACGAGCTGCGTCGCGCCTATGTGGAGGCGTTGCTGCCGCGCGCCGCGACCATCCACGAGCGGATCACGATGGACGGCCCCACGCGGACCGAGCCGTCCCGGGCCCCCGGCTGGCTCACCGAGCACCTCACCGAGTGGCCGCACCCCACCAGGAAGCAGAAGGACGAGGGCGGCAGGCGATGAACGAGCGCGATGTCTTCGAGTACGCGCTGTTGCGCGTGGTGCCGCGGGTGCAGCGCGGGGAGTTCTTCAACGCGGGTGTGGTCGTCTACTGCCGCGCGCGGAGCTTCGTCGCCGCCCGTACGCATCTCGACGAGGCCAAGCTGAAGGCCCTGGACCCGGCGGCGGACGTGGTCGGGGTGCGGGCCGCCCTGCATGCCGTCGAGGGCGTATGCCGGGGCGGGACGGACGCGGGACAGGCGGCTCGCGACGACGCCGGACGTCGCTTCCGCTGGCTGATCGCGCCGCGTTCCACCGTGATCCAGCCGAGTCCCGTGCACAGCGGCCTCACCGGCGATCCGGAGGCCGAGGTCGAGCGACTGCTCGATCTGCTGGTGCGCTGAGCGGTCCCTCCGCCGGTCCCTCCGCCGGTCCCTCCGCCGGCCGTCCCGCCGGTCGTCCCGCGTCGGTGGGGCGGCCGGCCTTTTCGTACCGTCCGCCGCGGGGCGGTCCCGGCGCCCCGGCCCCGCCGTGCGACGGTGCCGGGGTGTGACATGCGCCCCTGCGGCCGCGCGCCGTTGACACCGGGTGCCCGGGCTTCTAGCGTCTCGTCTGCTGAAGGTACTAAGCGGTCGCTCAGTCCATGGGGCCCGGCCCGCGCGAGGATTGCGTGCCGGACCGTCCCGACGTCCGCTGAGCGGCGATCCAAGGGCGAGGAGAACCAAGCATGTCCACCACCGAGCAGCGCGTCGCCATCGTGACCGGAGCGGCGCGGGGGATCGGCGCCGCCACCGCGGTGCGCCTGGCCGCCGAGGGCCGGGCGGTCGCCGTACTGGACCTGGACGAGGCGGCCTGCGGGGACACCGTCGAGAAGATCACCGCCGCCGGGGGCACCGCGCTCGCCGTCGGCTGCGACGTGTCGGACGGCGCCCGGGTGGAGGCCGCGGTCGAGCGGGTCGCCGCCGAACTCGGTGCTCCGACGATCCTCGTCAACAACGCGGGCGTGCTCCGCGACAACCTGCTCTTCAAGATGACCGAGTCCGACTGGGACACCGTGATGAACGTGCACCTCAAGGGCGCGTTCCTGATGGCCAAGGCCGTTCAGAAGCACATGGTGGACGCCAAGTTCGGCCGTATCGTCTCGCTCTCCTCCTCCTCGGCCCTCGGCAATCGGGGCCAGGCCAACTACGCCGCGGTCAAGGCCGGTCTGCAGGGCTTCACCAAGACGCTCGCCAAGGAACTCGGCAAGTTCGGCATCACCGCCAACGCCGTCGCCCCCGGGTTCATCGTCACCGAGATGACCGCGCAGACCGCCGCCCGGATCGGCATGGGTTTCGAGGAGTTCCAGGCCGCCGCCGCCACCCAGATCCCGGTCCAGCGCGTCGGCCGTCCCGAGGACGTCGCCGCCGCCATCGCCTTCTTCGCGGGCGACGAGGCCGGCTTCATCTCCGGTCAGGTCATGTACGTCGCCGGCGGACCGCTCAACTGACCCGGAGGGTTTCGGACATCATGACTGCGCAGGACAGTGGGAAGGTCGCCCTCATCACGGGGGCGAGCCGGGGAATCGGCTACGGCATCGCGAAGGCGCTCGTGGCCCGCGGCGACCGGGTGTGCATCACCGGACGCGGCGAGGACGCGCTCCGGGAGGCCGTCGAGCGGCTCGGCGCCGACCGGGCGATCGCCGTGGCGGGCAAGGCGCACGACGCGGCCCACCGGGAGGTGGCAGTCGAACGCGCCATGGAGGCGTTCGGCCGGGTCGACTTCCTCATCAACAACGCCGGGACGAACCCGGTGTTCGGCCCCATCGCGGACCTCGACCTCGACGTCGTCCGCAAGGTGTTCGAGACCAATGTCGTCTCGGCACTCGGTTTCGCCCAGCTGACCTGGAAGGCCTGGCAGAAGGACAACGGCGGTGCGATCGTCAACATCGCCTCGATCTCGGGCGTCTCGGCCTCCCCGCTCATCGCCGCGTACGGCATGAGCAAGGCCGCGATGGTCAACCTGACACTCCAGCTGGCGCACGAGTTCGCGCCCGTCGTCCGGGTGAACGCGATCGCCCCGGCGGTCGTGAAGACGAAATTCGCCCGGGCGTTGTACGAGGGCCGTGAGGAGGAGGCCGCCGCGGCCTACCCGCTCGGCCGGCTCGGTGTCCCGGAGGACATCGGCGGCGCCGCCGCATTCCTCACATCGAGCCACTCCGACTGGATCACCGGACAGACGCTGGTGGTCGACGGCGGAATGTTCCTGAATGCGGGGGTGGGCTGAGATCGGCCTGAGCGGATTTCGCCGAGAATGACTCAAGTGCCCTGTCGGGCCTGCGGATTGACCCGACGGGGCGCTGCGGTATGGTCTGCCGACCCATGGTTGATCGAGGAGCGTCCACGTGTTCTACCGGGCCAGACTGCAGGCCGCTGCGGTCCTTATTTCCCTTTCTCTGCTGGCAGGCTGCGGACTTCTTTCCGACAGCGGCTCGAAAGGGGAGCAGAAGCTAGTCGTCGGTACGACAAGCTCGCCCTCCACCCTCGATCCCGCGGCGGCGTGGGACAACTCGTGGGAACTGATGAGGAATGTCTTCCAGACTCTGGTGAGCTTCCCCACCGGCAGCACCCGTCCCGAGCCGGACGCCGCCGAATCGTGCCGGTTCACCGACAACACCAGCACGGCCTACCGGTGCAAGCTCCGCAAGGAACTGAAGTTCTCCAACGGTGCCGCGCTCGACGCCGAGGCCGTGAAGTACTCGATCGACCGGATATCCACCCTGAAGGTCAAGGGCGGACCGGTCGGCATGCTCGGTTCGCTCGACCGGATCGAGACGATAGGGGACGACGTCGTCGTCTTCCATCTCAGCAAGCCGGACGCGACCTTCCCGTTCATACTCGCCACCCCCGCGATGTCGCTGGTGGCGCCGGGTGACTATTCCACGCACAAGATCCGCGACGACGGCAAGGTCACCGGTTCGGGGCCCTACCTGCTGGATTCGTACAAGCCGGGGAACCGGGCGGAACTCGTGCGGAACCCGGACTACAAGGGATTCGCCGACCGCAAGAACGACGCCGTGACCATTCGGTACTTCAAGGAATCCGCCCCCGTGGTCGCGGCGCTGAAGAAGAACGAGATCGATGCCATATACCGCGGACTGACCGCGGAGGAGGTCGTCGACCTGGAGGAGAAGCAGAACGAGAACGGCCACGTGCAGATCGTCGAGACGGTCGGCGCCGACATCCGCTTCCTGGTCTTCAATCCCGAGGACCCGGCCTCCGGGAACGTCGCCGTGCGGCGGGCCGTCGCGCAGCTCATCGACCGGGACGCACTGGTGGAGAAGGTCTACCGGGGCACCGCCGAGCCGCTGTACTCCATGGTCCCCAAGGGCATCGGCGGACACACCACGAGCTTCTTCGACGCCTACGGCGACCCGGACACGAAGAAGGCCGAGCAGATCCTCAGGCGGGCGGGCATCACCAAGCCGGTCGCCATGACGTTCTGGTTCACCACCGACCGTTACGGCTCCTCCACCGCTCCGGAGTTCGACGAGATCAAGCGCCAGCTGGAGGCGTCCGGACTGTTCCGGATCACGCTGAGGAGCAAGCCCTGGACGGAGTTCCAGGACGGCTTCAACAAGGGCGAATACCCGGTCTTCGGCCGCGGCTGGTTCCCGGACTTCCCGGACCCGGACAACTTCATCGCCCCGTTCGTGGGCAAGGACAGCATCACCGGGATGCCCTACGTGAAGAACGAGATCACCGAGCAGCTGCTGCCGCAGACCCGCAAGAAGAGCGACCGGGGGGCGGTCAGCAAGCAGTTCGAACGGGCCCAGAAGATCCTTGTCGACGACGTCCGGATGCTGCCGCTGTGGCAGGGCAAGCTGTACGTGGCCTCGGGCGAGGACATCGGTGGCGGCGAGCGCGCTCTCGACCCGCAGACGGTCATGCAGATGTGGGAGCTCTACCGCAAGGCCAGCTGGTAGCCCGGCAGGGGTTCGCGGGGCCCGTTGTCAGTGGCCCCCGGTAGGTTCTCGGGTGAAGAACGTATTACCTACCGGAGGTTGTTGACGTGACCGACACCGACCTGCTGCCCGAGTCCTGGCGCGGCGTCCTCGGCGATGAGCTGCAGAAGCCCTACTTCAAGGAGCTCACCGAGTTCGTCGAGGAGGAGCGGGCCAAGGGGCCGGTCTACCCGCCGCGCGACCAGGTGTTCGCCGCGCTGGACGCCACACCGTACGACGACGTGAAGGTTCTCGTCCTCGGCCAGGACCCGTACCACGGCGAGGGGCAGGGACACGGTCTGTGCTTCTCGGTGCGCCCGGGCGTGAAGACGCCGCCCTCCCTGCGCAACATCTACAAGGAGATGAAGGAGGAACTCGGCCTGCCCGTCCCCGACAACGGGTATCTGATGCCCTGGGCCCAGCAGGGCGTGCTCCTGCTCAACGCGGTGCTGACGGTCCGCGCGGGCGAGGCGAACTCGCACAAGGGCAAGGGGTGGGAGAAGTTCACCGACGCGGTGATCCGCGCGGTCGCCTCCCGGCCCGACCCGGCGGTCTTCGTGCTCTGGGGGAACTACGCCCAGAAGAAGCTGCCGCTGATCGACGAGACGCGCCACGTGGTGGTCAAGGGCGCACACCCGTCACCTCTCTCCGCCAAGAAGTTCTTCGGCTCCCGCCCCTTCACACAGATCAACGAGGCGGTCGCGGCGCAGGGGCACGAGGCCATCGACTGGCGCATCCCCGACCTGGGCTGATGTCCGCGGCCCGACGGGGCCGCCCGAACGCGTCCTCCGGTCCTCCGGAGGACGCCGTGCGATGGACCGGCGGCGGTGTCCGCACGAGCCTCAGCCGGATCGGCCGCCGTCGGGGCTAGCGTCGTCCGGGAAGCGGGTGCACCGGACAGGGAGGCCGTCATGACCGAGCAGCAGGAGGCGTCGAAGGACGCCGTCATGACCAGGATCGGTCAGGCCATCATGCTGCTGCACGGCGGCGACCGGGAGGAGGCCCGCAATCGTCTCGGCGGCCTCTGGTCGGAGATCGGCGAGGACGGCGACGCCCTGCACCGGTGCACCCTCGCCCACTACATGGCCGACGCCCAGGACGATCACGGCGACGAACTCGCCTGGGACCTGCGGGCGTTGACCGCTGCCGACAGCGTGACCGACGAACGCGCGGCACACCATGCCGACGCGCTCGCGGTACGCGTCTTCTACCCGTCGCTGCACCTCAATCTCGCGGCGGACTATGTGAAGCTCCAGCGGCCGGACGCGGCCCGGACCCATCTGGACCGGGCGCGCGCGGCCTCCGGAGCGCTCGCGCGGGACGGGGCGGACGACGGGTACGCGGGAGGAGTCCGTGCGGCGATCGCGCGGCTGGAGCTGCGCCTGCGCGACATGTGAGCGGGTGACCCGTCCGGGGCCGGACGGGTCACCCGCTCACCGTTCTCCCACCGCGTTCAGTGGCCGTAGGTGTCGTCGCAGATACGCGACTGCGGGCTGCCGGCGGGCCAGTGCCCGTAACCCCGTCCCATCGCGCAGACACCCTTCCCGGTGACGGGGGCCGGCAGACGCGGTGCGGGCACGGAGACGACGGGCGGTGCCTGCCGGGGGCGCGTCGGGGCGGGGTGCCTTGGCCGCCGGGGAGGGCGTGGCGCGACGCGTCGGGTGTCCGGCGAGGCACCGGGCGCCGGGGCCGACGCGGCGGCGGACGGTTCGGTGCCCTCCACAGCGGCCAGACTGTCGTGGACCGGCGGCCGAGCGGTCTGGGGCGTCAGGTCCTGGGCGGGCCTGCTGTTCCCGGGCCGGGGCGGAACGCCCTGCTGCGGCGTCACGGACACGCAGCCGGACAGCGCCGTGACCGCCACGCCGACCAGGAGCTTCACGGTGGTTCTGGTTCGTTGCACCTGATCAACTCTGCTGTGCCGGTCCGGCTCCGTGTGAGCCGGACCGCGGGGATTGGCCCGCACGAGTGACTCCGGTCGGCGCAACGCCGCTCGACGGGACGGTGCCGCCTCGTCGGGGTCCGGTGTCCCGCACGGCGTTCCGGCGAAACCCGCCCGCCGTTCCTTCTCGGCCGGTGCGAGGTCCCGCCGTGCGCCTCCCGTTCCGTGCCGCGTCGCGGCGCGGGCCGGCGCGTCCCCCCGCGGCATCGCGGACCGGCGTCCCGGGCGGCGGACGTATGCTGCCCGGACGAAGGGGCGCGCAGGTCGCCGCGTCAGGCACCGGACCGAGTGGCCCGAGGGGGCGCACCCGCCCGGTCGACCGCGCGCCGGCCGTCGCCGGAACTCTGGGAGGGAGACCTAGTGAAGGTCGGTTGCATCGGGCTCGGCGACATCGCGAGGAAGGCGTATCTGCCGGTTCTGACCACGGTTCCGGGGGTCGAACTGCATCTGCAGACCCGTACCCCCGCCACTCTGGCCGCCGTCGCCGAAACCCACCGGATTCCCTCCCGGCAACGCCACGCGGACCTCGAATCCCTGCTGGCCCAGGGGCTGGACGCGGCGTTCGTGCACGCGCCCACGGCCGTGCATCCGGAGATCGTCGGCCGACTGCTGGAGGCGGGTGTCCCGACCTACGTCGACAAGCCGCTGGCCTACGAACTCGCCGATTCCGAACGGCTGGTGCGTGTCGCCGAGGAACGCCGGACGAGCCTCGCCGTCGGTTTCAACCGGCGCACGGCGCCCGGCTACGCACAGTGCGCCGAGCACCCGCGCGAGCTGATCCTCATGCAGAAGAACCGGGTCGGCCTGCCCGAGGACCCGCGCACCATGGTGCTCGACGACTTCATCCACGTCGTGGACACCCTCCGCTTCCTCGTCCCGGGGACGATCGAGCACACCGTCGTGCACGGCAGGATCGTCGACGGGCTGCTGCACCACGTCGTGCTGCAGCTGTCCGGCGAGGGGTTCACCGCCATCGGTGCGATGAACCGGCTCAGCGGTTCGGTCGAGGAACGACTGGAGGTCTCGGGCCAGGACGCCAAGCGCGAGGTCCTCGATCTCGCGGAGGTCATCGACCACAAGGGGCAACCGAGCGTGAGGCGGCGCGGCGACTGGGTTCCGGTGGCCCGCCAGCGCGGCATCGAGCAGGGCGTGCTGGCCTTCCTCGACGCCGTGCGGGCCGGGACGGTGCTGAGCGCCCGGGACGCCCTGCGGACACACGAGCTGTGCGAGCGTGTCCTGCGCGATCTGGAAGGGACCCCGCGCTGAGCCCGACGGGCTGGTGACCGGTCGGCCGGGCCGCTGCCGTTCGGGGCCGGACCGATACGCCGGCCCCGGTCCGGTCTCCGTTACGGGCGTCCCCGGCCGGGGCCTCAGACGCGGCCCCCTGCGCGCGGGCCGGGGGCGCGGCCGGACCGGCGCCCCGTTCCCTCCCTGCCGCGCTCGCGCAGCGTCCGCACCCCCTCGAAGGCGCAGTACAGGACGAGCACCACCGCCGCGCCCGTGAGCGGCCAGGCCCCCCACCGGACGAAGAGGGTGGTGCCGGACGCCAGCGGTACGTCGAACACCTCGGCCCCGCTCGTGTCCGTGCCGAGCGGGGCGCCGACACGCTCCCCCCGCGGGCCGTAGGCCGCGCTGACGCCGGTGAGCGTGGCGTGCACCATCGGCCGGCCGTTCTCGGCGGCCCGCAGCGCCCCCAGCGAGGCGTGCTGTTCGGGTGCCCAGCTGTGCTGGAACGTCGACGTGGACGACTGGTCGACCAGCACCTGGGCGCCGTGCCGGGTCAGCCACCGGCTCATGTCGGGGAAGGCGGACTCGAAACAGATCAGCGGCCCGATGCGCAGGCCCTTCCCACCGGCCGCCGCGGGAAGCTCCATCGTCACCGGTTCGGCGCCCCGCAACCGGTCCTCTCCGGCCGCCCGGCCCACGGATGTGACCCAGCCGAGCAACGAGCGCGCCGGGATGTACTCGCCGAACGGCACCAGCCGCATCTTGTCGTACCGATCCCCGGTCAGTCCGTCCGGCCCCACCAGCAGCGCGGACTTGAAGATGCCCGACCGGTCCGATCCGTCGGTCTGCCGGGCGTCCGCGTTGATCAGCACGTCCGCGCCCACCCGGCGCGACAGTTCCGCGATCCGGCCGGTGACGTCCGGGTGCCGTGCCGGATCCAGGCCCACACTGCTCTCGCCCCACACCACCAGATCGAGATCGCGCCCCGCCAGGGATCCGGTCAGCCGCTCACCGGTCGCGAGCCGCTGTTCGACGCTGCGCGGGCCCGTGATCACACCGGGCTGCACCACGGCGATCCTGGCCACACCGGACGGCCGGGGCCGCGGGGCCCACAGCGCCATCGCGCCCACCGACAGGGCGCACACCGCGACACCGACGACCCCGACCGCGCGAGCGGAGGCGTTCGCGAACAACAGGGCGACGCAGACGTTCACCGCGACCACCAGGAGGCTCACCAGCCACACACCACCCACGGACGCCACCCGGAGCGCCGGGGGCACCTCCCACTGGCTCGCGCCGAGCAGCCCCCACGGACCGCCGAGCCCGTCCCAGGAACGGACCGCCTCGATCAGCAGCCAGCCGCACGGCACCACCACGACGGCCGTCGCGGCCGACTTCGCGGACACCCCTGCGCGCAGCAGCCGGAAGACAAGGAGCCCCCACGGCGCCCACAGCAGACCCAGCAGGGCCGCCAGGACCAACAGGAACACGTGCAGGCTCGGCAGCAGCCAGTGGTGCACGGCGAGCAGGAAGCCCGCCCCGCCGAGCCAGCCGTCGAGCGCCGCCCGCCGGCCCGTACCGGCGGACCGGATCAGCAGCAGCCACGGCACCAGGCCCGCATAGGCCAGCCACCACAGCGACGGCGCGGGGAACGCGAGCGCGGGCAGCGCACCGGCGAGCAGCGCGAGGCACCAGCGCCACCGGCCGGATCGCGGCATCCGGGCGCGTCCCTCGCTCCGACCGGCCGGAACCCGCATGCCGCGCCTCCTCGTCCTGCCTGATCAGCAGTGTCACCCCGGGGCCCCCGTTCGGCAGTTCTTCCCCGGTGCCGGGCGGCGGAAGCGCGGTGGGCGGAGCGGATCCGGTGTGCGAGGGGCCGGTGCTCAGCAGGGCACCACGGCCACCGGGCCGAGCGCGTGACCGAGCGTGGTCTGGGCGACGGGGGAGAGGCCGAGCCCGAGGGACTCACCGCCCCGTCGCCGCCCGACCACGGTCAGGGCCGCGGTGGCCGAAGCCGTCACGAGAGCGCGCGAGGCGGATCCGCCGACCGATTCCCTGACGGCCTCGACCTGCGGATACTTCTCCCGCCAACCCGCTGTGAGCTCGGCGAGGGTCCGCTCGGCCGCGCCCGCGGCGGCGTCCCGGTCGAAGACGGGGCCGCCGGACAGCATCGAGGAGACCATCGTCCAGCCGTGCACGATCCGCAGCCGGGCACCGGGCCGGGACGCGGCCGTGGCGAAGGCGAAGCCGAGCACCGCCTCGCTGCTCTCGTCGGCTGCCACGCCGACCACGATGTCCGAGGACGTCTCCTCGCGGCTCTGCTCGGGCGGTCCGCCGTGGACGACGACCGGGCACTTGGCCATCGAGGCGATCGCCATGCTGTCGGAACCGAGCAGCAGCGAACGGAAGCCTCCCAGGCCCCGCGAACCGACGACCACCAGGGACGCGTCGCGACTGAGCGAGGTGAGCGCCGCCGCCGGGTAGTCCATCGGAGTGAGCGTCGTCGGGTGCAGGTCCGGGGCGAGACGGGACACCCTTCGCACACACAGGGTGAGCAGTTCCTCCGCCTCGCGCTGCTGCGTCTCCCGGGCGGCGTGCGGCATCGGGGTCCGCGCGTGCACGACGACCAGCGCGAGCCCGCGACGCACCGCCTCGTGGGCGGCCCAGTCGAGGGCTTCGAGACTGTGCGACGAGCCATCGACTGCTGCGATGACGGGAGGCTCGGTGGTCATGGTTTCCTCCAAGGTCCTGCGGTACGCCTTCCAGGCTGGTACGCGCGCACGGCCTGCGGCAGGGACTTTCGGCCCCAACTGCCGGGAGGATCCGGCCCCTGTCCAGGTCGCACCGGCCCGCCGCGGGCCGTGTTTCCGCGGTGCGCCCGGGGATGTCGGCACTCCGGTGCGAAGTCCGTACCGGAACCGGACTCCCGGCCCCGGCCCGCCGGACAGGCCGACTTCGTCCATATCGCCCGATACTGGGACCATGGCACAGAAAACGACCCGACCGCACGCTCCGCCGACCCTCTCCGTCAAGGGCCGGGACATCCGGATGCGCACCATCGGAATCGTGGTACTGACGGCTGTCGCGATCTGGTTCATCGCCGTGAACACGGCGTCGGTGGCCATCCGTCTGTGGATCCCCGTGCTCACCCTGCCGCTCTGGGCCGTGCTGGCCGTGACGCTGGTGGCCGGAATGGTCCTCGGCGGGCTGATCGCCCACCGCCGGGCCAGGCGCTGAGCCCCCGACGACAACGGCGTGACGGTGTGTGCCGGGCCCCGCGAGCCCGGCACGATCCGAACGGGAGGGCCCGGGCCCGGTCCGAGGGCAGGTCCTAGCCCGCCGACTCGCCCGCGTGCGGGCTCAGCACCCCCGCCGCCACCAGGGCGAACAGCACGAGTCCGAGCAGCACGCGGTAGATCACGAACGGCATGAAGCTCTTGGTGGTGATGAACTTCATGAACCAGTTCAAGTCGAGGTTCTGAGCGGCTCTGACCTGCTGTTTCCACCACTCATCAAGATTGAATGGGAGAGCAGTGGGAGATGGCACTTTCCAGTGCTCTCCCTCGCTGGCCACGAAGCGCAGCCACCTGGTTTGCAGCGGATCGGCAATCTCCTGCTCCATGGTCAGCCTCGGTGCGTCAGCGGTGATCACTGTTTCTTGAGGCGATCAGTTCAACCCAATTTGTCTTGAGAGTGTCGGGCGAGGTCGTCGCGTGTTGCTGCGGCTGCGCCGGGTTCCACGGGCCCGGAGCCGGCGGGTCTCCATCCGATAAGACGGGAGCCCGGCGGTCCGGCAGCCTGCGGCCACCCCCTCCTGAGCGCGGGTGGCCGGCCAACCCCGAGGCGGCGGAACCTTCGGACTCGTTCGCAGGGCCGGCGGATCCCTCCCGGGGCAGGCCGAGGCCATGCGCCTCAGTCTATGGGGCGGTTTGGGGCATGAGGCGGTGTGGGAGCACTCCTCCTACGGTGCAGTTGGACGCTGACGGAACCAGCCGACTGTGGCGGGGATCCCTTCCCGCAACGCCGCAGTGGCGACTTCAGGGAACAGATCCCTCAGCCGCGTGCTGTCGGCCTGCGAGTGAGGGACATCGCCTACACGGACCGGCACGTGTTCCCGGCGCGCGGGAAGCCCCGTCGCCGTCTCGATCTCCTGGACCAGGTCCAGAAGCGAGGTACGGCTGCCGAAGGCCAGGTTCACCGGGCGGGGGTCCACGACCCGGCGGAGGAGGGCATCGGTGAGGACGTCGCAGACCGTACCCACGTACGTGAAGTCGCGTGTCTGGGTGCCGTCGCCGTGGATGGTCACCGGCTCGCCTGCGAGGGTGGCGCTGATCCACTTCGGGATGACGGCGGCGTAGGCGTGGTCGGCGCGCTGGCCGGGGCCGTAGACGTTGAAGAAGCGGAAGGGGAGCACCGAAAGGTCGAAGCTGTGGTGGTAGGCGCTCAGGTACGCCTCCGTCGTGAGCTTGGTGACCGCGTACGGGCTCATGGGGGCGGAGACGAGGTCCTCGTGTTTCGGTAGCTGGGGGTTGGCGCCGTAGACGGAGGACGAGGACGCGGCGATCACGTGCGGGCCGCCGGCCCGGCGGGCGGCTTCCAGAACCTGGAGTGTGCCGGTCGCGTTGGCGTGATGGCTGGCCAGGGGGTCACGCAGGGAGCGTGGCACCGAGGGGAGGGCGGCCAGGTGGACGACGGCGTCGGCATCGCGGAACGCCTGGTCGAGGAGAGCGTCGTTCTGGACGTCTCCATCGAAGAAGTCCACGTCTAGGCCGGCAAGGTTCGCCTTGTCCCCGGTGGAGAGGTTGTCGACGACCCGGAGCTGGGTGACCTGAGGCAGCCCGGTCAGCGCACGGGCGAGGTTGCCGCCGATAAATCCGGCGCCGCCGGTGATCACTATCTTCACGTTGCTTCCCTTCAGAGAGAGTCGACGTGGGTACCGGTGAGCCGGCGTCGGCAGTCGAGGATGTACGGGGAGTGGGCGCTGATGAGGGGGTAGTCGAAGGCGTCGTGGTCCGCGAGCAGGACTACGGCGTCGGCTGTCGCGAGCAGGCCGGGGGTCACCTCGATCCGCTGGAGGTGCTCCAGACCGGCGGCGCGGGGGTGGGCGTCATCCAGGACATGGGGATCGGCGGCCTGGACGTCGGCGCCCATACCGGTGAGGAGTTCGGCGATGCGGGCCGCCGGCGTCTCACGGGCGTCCCCGGTGTTGGCCTTGTACGCCACACCGAGCAGCAGGATCCGGGAGCCCTTGAGCGGCTTTCCACGTTCGTTGAGGCCCGCCACGAGACGCCGCACCACATAGTCGGGCATGTGGTTGTTGACGTCGTTCGCCAGCTCGACGAAGCGGAAGTTCTGCCCCAGGGTTCGTTCGACCCGCCACGACAGGTACGAGGGGTCGACGGGCAGGCAGTGGCCTCCGACCCCGGGGCCGGGGGTGAAGCGCATGAACCCGAACGGCTTGGTGGACGCCGCGTCGATGGCCGCCCAGACATCGATGCCCAGGTCGTGGGCGAAGATCGCCAGCTCGTTGGCGAGGGCGATGTTCACGTGACGGAAGGTGTTCTCGAGGAGCTTGGTCAGCTCCGCCTCCTTGCAGGTGGCCACGGGGACGACTGTGTCTACAAGGGACGCGTAGAAGTCACGGACCGACTTCAAGGAAGACGGGGTGATGCCCGAGACGACCTTGGGCGTGTTCTCCAGCCTCCAGCTGAGGTTCCCGGGGTCGATGCGCTCGGGGCTGTAGCCGAGGTGGAAGTCGCGGCCGGCGGTCAGTCCGGAGCCGCGCTCGAGGAGTGGGCGGAACACCTCCTCGGTCGTCCCGGGGTACGTGGTCGATTCCAGAATGGCCGTCGCTCCGCGGGTCAGGTGGCGGCCGAGCGTCCGCGCCGCGTCCTCGACGTGCGACAGGTCCGGCGCACCGTCGCACAGCGGCGTCGGGACGGTGATGACCGCCACGTCGAACCCGGCGCAGTCGGCCGGGTCGACGGTCGGCCTGTAGACGCCGGCGGCGAGGAGGGGCGCCAGCCGCCGGTCCGAGATGTCCTCGACGTAGGACTCGCCGAGCATGAGCCTCTTGATCCGCCCGGCGTCCACGTCGAGGCCGACGACGTGGTGCCCTACCTCGGTGGCGCGCACGGCCAGCGGGAGGCCGACGTATCCCTGCCCCACGACGACCACGCGGAGTCGATGGGGCTCGTGATTCCTGAGCATGTGGTCCACCTCGCTGAGGTCTGGGCTTGGGGGAGCGGGGACGTACTTGTGGTGCGGGATTTGCGGTCGGCGGTGGCCGTAGGATGGGGAGCGCCTCGGCCGTACGAGACTTGCTTGGCCGCCTGTCTCGGACGGCCGAGTGCTTTCGTGGGCAGCGCGGGGAGGCCAGAAAACCCGTGGGCTGGCCAAACCCCCGGTTCGATACGATGACCGTGGCTTGCAGCCCCGTTCGTCACTGTGCGTGACGCTGGTGTGCGATCGGAGTGATCGCATCGGCTGCGGCCTCCCGACCTGGGCCCGCCGTGGCAGCGCCACCGGCGCCGTACGTACGAAATGGAGCATCCAAGGATGGCTCGACACCTGGTAACCAGCGCGCTTCCCTACATCAACGGGATCAAGCACCTGGGCAACATGGTCGGGTCGATGCTTCCGGCGGACGTGTACTCCCGGTACCTCCGCCAGCGCGGTCACGACGTCCTCTACATCTGCGCCACCGACGAGCACGGCACGCCGGCCGAGCTGGCCGCCAAGGAAGCCGGGCTGACGGTCGCCGAGTTCTGCGCGCAGGCCCATGACGCGCAGAAGGCCGTGTACGACGGGTTCGAGCTGGCCTTCGACTACTTCGGGCGCAGCTCCTCGCAGCAGAACGTCGAGATCACCCAGCACTTCGCGCGGAAGCTGAACGAGAACGGCTTCATCGAGGAGCGGGCGATCCGCCAGGTGTACTCGCCGGTCGACGGCCGCTTCCTGCCGGACCGGTACGTCGAGGGCACCTGCCCGCACTGCGGCTACGACAAGGCCCGCGGCGACCAGTGCGAGAACTGCACCCGCGTGCTCGACCCGACCGACCTGATCGACCCGCGTTCGGCGATCAGCGGTTCCACGGACCTGGAGGTCCGCGAGACCAAGCACCTCTTCCTGCTGCAGTCGAAGCTCCAGCACGAGGTCGAGGAGTGGATCGCCACGGTCAGTGCGGAGTGGCCGCACCTGTCCACGTCCATCGCCCGTAAGTGGCTGACCGAGGGCCTGAACGACCGCGCCATCACCCGCGACCTCGACTGGGGCGTGCCGGTTCCGGCCGACACCTGGCCCGAGCTCGCGGCCGAGGGCAAGGTCTTCTACGTCTGGTTCGATGCCCCGATCGAGTACATCGGCGCGACGAAGGAGTGGGCGGACGCCGCCTCCGACGGTGAGACCCGCGACTGGAAGTCGTGGTGGTACGAGGCCGACGACACCGTCCGGTACACGCAGTTCATGGCCAAGGACAACGTCCCCTTCCACACGGTGATGTTCCCGGCCACCGAACTCGGCGTACGCGAGCCGTGGAAGAAGGTCGACGTCGTCAAGGGCTTCAACTGGCTGACGTTCTACGGCGGCAAGTTCTCCACCTCCCAGAAGCGCGGTGTCTTCACCGACGCGGCCCTGGAGATCCTGCCGGGCGACTACTGGCGCTACTTCCTGATCGCCAACGCCCCCGAGTCGGATGACTCCTCCTTCACGTGGGAGCACTTCACCGCCACGGTGAACAAGGACCTGGCGGACACCCTCGGCAACTTCGTCAACCGCGTGCTGTCGTTCTCCCGCAAGCGTTTCGGCGACGAGGTCCCGGCCGGCCACGCCGCCGGCGAGGCGGAGACCAGGCTGGGCGAGGAGATCGCACGGCTGCTCGGCGAGTACGAGGAGCAGATGGAGGCCCTGCAGTTCCGCAAGGCCGCCGCCGCCCTGCGTGCGCTGTGGTCCGCGGGCAACTCCTACCTGGAGGAGAAGGCGCCGTGGCTGGAGATCAAGACCGACGCCGACGGCGCCGCACTGACGCTCCGTACCGCGATGAACCTGATCCACCTTTACGCGGTCGTCTCCGAGCCGTTCATCCCGGCCTCGTCGGCCGCCATGCGCGGGGCCTTCGCCCTGGAGAACGACACCGCGACCTGGGTGACGGCGGAGCAGGCCAGGTCCCTGGACACCGTCCCTGCCGGCACCGCGTTCACGGTGCCTCCGGTGCTCTTCGCGAAGATCACGGAGGAGGACCTGGAGTCCTACCGTGAGCGCTTCGGCGGCGCCCCGGAGGCATGACAGGCGTCCCCGCACCCGTACCGTCCCGACTCTCATCGGGCGGCACGGGCGTTGAGGAGGACGGGCAGGTCCGCGGGTGAGACGTTCATGAGCCGCACGCGCGGAGCCGGGCCGCCGATCTCCACGCACGTGACCCCGGCGGACCCGGGCACGTGCTGGAGGTACCGGTCGAAGCCGTTCCCGGTGAGCCACAGCAGCAGGCAGGCGATGCCCCCACCGTGCCCGACGAGGACGGTGGTTCGCCGCTCGCCGGAGCAGACCTCGTCCCAGAGGTCCACGTAGCGGGCCTGCACGTCCTCCGACGACTCGCCGCCCGGCGTGCGGAGCCGGTGGATCGGCACACCGTGGCGCGCGGCCTCGGCGGCGGCGAGTTCCCTGGGCCGGCCCCCGAGGTGACCGCTGTCTTTGGCGGCCAGACGCTCGTCGACGCGGACGTCGGCCGGGGCGAGCGCGGCGGTGAGAATCGCGGCCGATTCCCGGCAACGGGACATCGGGCTGACGAGCATCTGGTCCACGGCGACCCAGGCCGCCGCGAGGCAGGCGCCGACCCGTCCTATGTCGGCGCGTCCACGCCCGCTGAGTCGGCCGCCGACCGCGCGGCCTTGGTGGATGCCCTGGAGGTTCTCCTCCGTCTCGCCGTGCTTGATCAGGTAGATGCGCTGGGTGTCCATGGCGTCGTGTCCCCTCACTCCGGTCAGTCCCAGTGGCGGACGTCGACGCGTGCGGAGACGGCGGCGGCGACCTCGTCGTGCTCGGCCCGGCTCATGGCGGGGAAGCGGTCGTGGTGCCACTCGACGTAGAGGACGGAGACAAGGTCGATCGTCCCGTCGGCGAGCAGCTTCCTGAGCACGGGGTACTCGGCGCCCTCGATGTCCATCTTCACGACGACGTGATCCTCCGGCGTGACAGTCCGTCGGAGCCAGGCGCTGAAGTCCACCGCCGGCACGGCGACGGGTGAGCTGTAGTCGATCTGCTGGTCGTACACGGGCGGTACCCGCTTGCCGGGCATCACGGTGGAGCTCTCGTGGTGGCCGAGGAAGAGGTCGATCGTGCCGTCCTCGGTCCACACCGCACTGGGGGAGACCTCGACCAGGCCGGCGTGCCGGGCCTGCTCCACGTTCGCCGTGATGGAGGGGAGCAGGGTCGCGTTGGGCTCGAAGGCGTAGAAGTCGTGGTCCGGGAGCTCGTGCATGAAGTGCTTCAGCACGATTCCGAGGTTGGCGCCGCAGTCGACGAAGATCTTGCGCATGTGGTGTTGTCCTCCAGGTCGGTCATCGGAGCGCTGAGGTCGATCTCCCGTACGACGCGGTCGGCGAGCAGGACGAAGTCGCCGGTCTCGGGGAGGTAGCAGCGCTCCTCGTAGCGGATGGTGATGCGGCGGACGGGTTCCTCGCCGCGGTAGGCGGGCAGATCGCCCCACCGGTAGAGCTGGCCCCCGGGCGCCTTGAGGTGACGTAGCCACCGGGGCAGGGGGCTCTTCCGAGCACCGGCGTTGAGCCGGGTGAACATGGCGGTCAGGAAGGCGACGTGCTCGGCCGAGCGTTCCTCGTCCCTGTGCGTTCGGCCGTATGTCTGCTTGAGCGTGTGCAGCTGGCCCCGGTCCCGGCCGGCCTGGACGAGCAGATCGCGAATCCGCCGGTCCCAGACGATTCCGAGGTGGCCGTGGAGGACGGGCTCGTCCGTCAGGAAGTAGCCCTCTACGCGGCCGAACTCGCGCTCGTACGGGCACATGTAGTCGCTGTAGAGCCCCCGCGTCGCGCCGGACACGGTCTCCACCTGCCAGTGGACGCGGGCGGTGAAGGGCGCGTCCCACCACCCCAGATGCCAGGGCTGCCACAGCAGGTCGGCGGTGCTGAGCAGGATTACGGTGAGCGCGACCAGTGCGGCGGGCCACCCGAAGGCCGTGTCGTACCCCGTGTCGGGAAGCAACCCGAAGGCCGTCGCGAGTCCGATGTTGGCGGCGATGTTCTCCCAGAAGAGGATGCCGGAGGCGAGGGCGACGGCGAGGTTGAAGAGCACGGTCGTCACCAGGATCGTGATCAGCAGCCGACGGTCGAGAAAGGCGACCAGCCCGGCGGCCTCCACGACCATCGTGAGGATGTTGACGGGGCGGTCCACGACCCTCGCTCGGCGCAGAAGCTGAGACACCTTCCCGGACGGGAGGAAGCGCGCCCAGCCCCAGGAGTACGCCGAGGCCATGAGGTAGTGCGTGCGGTTGTGCCAGGCCCAGGACCAGGGGCGAGGCCCCAGATGTGCTTTGCTCCAGGCCGGCTTGACGTAGTGGGACAGCGAGACACAGCCGAGCACCAGCACCAGGCCCGCCGTGGAGTCGGACGGGGGCGGGGTGAGGACCGCGGTCACGAGGAACCAGGCGAGGTACCCCTTCAGCAGTCTCACCGGCATCATCGCGTGGTGCTGCCAGCCACGCAGCCTGCCGCAGAACACGGCGATCCACGCCAGCAGGGCGGGAGCCCAGAGGCAGGACGCGACGGCGAGGAACAGGAGGAGCAGCTTGTCCCTACGCTGGGGACTGATGGGCAGCGTGACGTCGTAGTCGCTCGTGGCGCCTCGCCAGGTGAGGAGGGCGATCACGGAGACGACGAACCAGCGCAGCTGTTCGGGGAGGGGCGAAGGACAGAGGGCCAAGGGGGCGATGACCGCGACGGCCGCACCCATGGCCAGTGGCGTGGGGTGCCGGGCGAGAGCCCGTACCGCAGGGGAGACCCCGAATCGGTAGCAGACCACCACGGCGGCCACGACCGCCATGGTCACCACGTAGGAAGGAACCGGGGGAGTCGGCATGTCGACTACCCCGCGATCGGCGCGGGCATCGGCCGGTCGACGGCCGGCAGGCTCTCCAGGTACGAGGCGATCCGCTCGCGGGGATCGGCGGAGAGGTACTGGTCCCGGTGACGCACGACGTTGTCGCGGAGCGCCGGACCACGCGCGAGGAAGTCGAGGACGGCTCGTCGTTCGACGCGTGGGGCCGCCGTGCCCAGTCCCGCCTCGTCGACGACCTTGGCGCACCAGTGCTGGTCGTAAGTCGGTAACGGGATGAGGTGGACCGGTTTGCCGAGAACGAGGGCGTCGCTGATCAGGTTGAAGCCGGCGTTGGAGAACACGACTTCGGAGCGGGCCATGTCCGCGATGAACGCCTCGCGGTCGAAGGTACGGATCTCGACCCGGGGGTCCGCGTACCCGCGCAGCGACCCCATCTCAGTCGGCTGCGCGTAGATCCGCAGCGTGCGGTCCGGTACGGACTGGCGGAAGACCGAGGCCAGTTCGCGGACGGACTCCTCCGGGCCGTGGTCGAAGTAGCGGGAGAAGTAGGCCGTGGCGAGGGGCTCGGTGGCGACCGGCGCCGACCGGACGAGGTCGGGAACGACCGGGGCGATGAACTCCAGTCTGTGGTCCTCGGCGTTCAGCGGGACGTAGGAGCAGATAAAGGACCGGTCCACGCGCGGCGCGAAGTACCGCAGTCGCTGCTCGTCGGCCGTGCGGGCGTACCGGCCGACGGCGGGAAGGTCCAGGTGCCGATACTTGCTCTGCTGGTCGATGGACACCAGCGGTCGGCCGAAGTGGTAGGCGAGGCGAGGGGTGTTGGGCTCGTAGTCGGTGACGAACACGTCCGGGACGCCGCTGTTCCGGACGGCGCTGCGCAGCTGGAGGTGCCGGAGGAAGCCTCCGGGCGCCTGCCGGATGTTCGCGCGTATGGCGTCGCGCGCGTGGATCCGGTCGTCGCGCGCAAGCAGCATCGGCATCCAGCCGTCCCAGGCGAGGAATCCGAGGTCTCGGAAGTACTCGGCCCGGCTGGCGCCGTTGGTGACGATCCGGACGCGGTGCCCGCGGTCGCGGAGGAACTGGGCGATCACGCTCTGCCGGACGGTGTGTCCCATGCCGATGCCGTTGACACCGATGACGACGTCGAGCGGCCGTACGTTTCCGTTTCCGGACACGACGATCCCTTTCCTTCGGTCAGGAGAGCCGGATGATGACGTTGCGGGTGACCGTGGCGACCTGGGGGTGGGTGGACAGGAGGCGGGCCCAGTCGGTGGTGGCGGCGGTGAAGACCGTGCCGCCGGCGATGAAGACGCCGAGCGTGGCGGCCCGGGGGCTGGGCAGCGGCTCACGGGCGGCGAAGTTCCAGTCCGGGAGGAGTTCAGCGATGCCGAGGATCTCGAAGTCCTTCGGGGTTCCGTCCCGGCCGGTGGGGCGCGGGCGGCCGGCGGCGTCGTACTCGTAGGCCGTGCCGTCGCACTCGTAGCCGATCAGAGCCCCGTCGTGTCCGAGGCTGTCGCCGGTCCTGAGCCCCGTGCCGGAGAACGCCCAGTGACCGGCGTCCGTGACGATGAAGCCCCGGGAAGCGCGGATACCGTCCCAGTGGCCACCGCCGTTGCGGTAGCTCACGCCCAGGAGGGTGTTCTCCGGCTCCGACTCCCACCAGTGGTCCGGGCACCCGTACGAGCTGTCCGGGTCGGTGCCGGCGGGGGCTCCGGGCGGGAACTTGTCGCAGGACAGCCCTGTCCCGTCCGGGGTGACGCCGACGCGCCACCAGCAGGTGTTGGCACCGAAGTTGGCGATGTGGCCGCCGGCATCCCGGAAGGCGGTCACGTGGTGGCGGAGGTCGGTGCTCCAGTACTCGTCGTGACCGGCGGCGACCAGGAGGCGGTATCCGTCGCGCAGGAACAGCCCGTCGTGGAGGTCCAGGTCGGTGCAGCAGTCGGCCTCGATCCGGTTCCGCTCCATCCAGGCGATGAAGGGGGCGTCCCAGTGGGCGAACGTCTGCCGGGGCGATGACGGGTCGTACGCGTCGGGCAGGCCCTTCACGGGCCCGCCGACACCGCCCCCGGGGCGGCGCGTCGTGACCTGAGCGGCGCTGTAGAGGCTGCCGTCACCCGCCGTGTTGTACGCCTGGTAGGTGAACGTCGGGATCTTGTACAGGATGCTGCGGCCGGAGGGCGCGGAGGGGGTGACGACCAGGAGGATGCGCGCCTCCCGGGCATCCAGCGGCGGCATGCCGGACGCGCGCTCCGTGCCCAGCACCGCGATGTAGACACCGGACCGCCACTCCGGGGGTACGAGGAACTCGTACGCGGGCCACTGCCAGTCCGCGTCGAAACGTCCAGGAGACGCGGGACGGCCGGGCCATTCGACGTGCCCCGCGTGCTGCGGTTCGGCTCCCCAGCGGTAGAAGTCGACGTGGAAGCGGGGCGCGGTGGTGGCGATGTGCAGGCGCACCACCTCGCCGGCTCGGACGCTCGGTCGGGCCGCGTAGCCGTCGACGGTGCTCACATGCCCCCCTCGGGACGGGCCACGCCGGCGAGGTGGAAGGGGTCGATCGCCTTGACGCGGGCGTCCCAACCCAGGCCGCTCAGCTGGGAGGTGAGCTCGGTGGGGTCTCGGAGCACCTTCACGGCGACGTGGCGGGAACCGTCGGAGAGGGTGCGATGGACGGTCGGCACGGGCGCCGCTTCCACCCGGTCCTCGATCTCCGCCTTCGCCGGCGAGTCGTCGAGGAACACCACGCGACCGCCGGGCACCAAGGCCCACCTGAGCAGGTCCCAGAACGGTTCCATCTCCACCGGCGGCACGTGGCTGAGCCAGAACGCGAAGAACACCGTGTCGTACTGGCGGTCCGGCTCCCACTCGAAGACGTCCGCCTCGATGAACCGGGTCTCGGTGCCTCGCATGCGGTCGCGGGCCCGGCGGAGCATCTCCGGCGCCGCGTCCAGTGCGGTCAGGCTGCGGGCCCGGTGGGACAGCAGCCGCGTCCACTGGCCCGTGCCGCAGGCGATCTCCAGGACGTCACCGCCCACCGGCAGCGAGTCCAGGGCCTTCGCGAGTCGCGGCATGTCCATCCGGGTGCTGTACGTGGCGTCGTACTCGTCGGCTCGCGCCTGGTAGTAGGCGATCTGGCCTCCGGACCAGTCGCCCGGACCGCCCTGTCGCGCCTTCGTTCCGGTCACGCTGTGACCACCCCTCTCGACTAGGTGCGGAGCTGCCGTGCTCCGTGCCGAGAAGACTGCCGAGCGGCGCTGGTCAGCGGGCTGTCGTGGTGTCGCACTCGCGGTGCAGCACCGCCGCTGTCCACGGCGACGGGTGCGCCTCGGTCGGACCTGACCGGAATGGCCCGGGTGCTGCATCCGTGCTGAACTCCCGTCGCAGCGAAGGCCCTACGCCGCTGGTCAGACCGCCCTACCCTGTTACCGTCGTCGGTGTCGGTCGAAGGAGCTCAGGTGGCCACAGTGCAGCGCTGGACCGGACGGGAGGCGCGCGCTCTGCGGCTCGCGACGCGTCGGAGCGTGCGTGGCTTCGCGTCCTACCTCGGCGTCAGCGACCGGACGGTGTCCAACTGGGAGGCCCGGGGCGAGGAGATCGTCGTCGCACCGGACTCCCAGGCGTTACTCGACACGGCGTTGGAACGGAGCGACGCGGAGGTGCGGCAGCGCTTCTGGGCCTCCGTCGGTGTTCCGACGCCCGAGGTCGCGCAGGCGCCGGACGACTACCTCCCGATACCCGTTCCGGAGCCCGGCTTGGTACACAGGTCCGAAGATCTCGAAGGGCTCGTCTCCGTACTCCGGGAGGCGACGCAGGACGACACCGTCGCCGCGGTCGCTCTGTGCGGCCCTGGTGGGTTCGGGAAGACGACGCTGGCCACGCAGGTGTGCCACGACCCGCGCGTACGGGACTCCTTCTCGGAGATCCTCTGGGTGGAGACCGGAGAGGGGTGCACGGCCGCCAGGGTCGTCGAGCTGATCTCCGACCTGTGCGTCCACCTCGACGGCAACCGTCCGTCCCTTGCGGATCCGGAGCAGGCCGGCTTCCACCTCGCCCGTCTGCTCCAGGGACGACGCACCCTCCTCGTCGTCGACAACGTCTGGTCCGCCACCGACCTCGGCCCCTTCCTGCTCGGCGGCGAGGACTGCGTACGGCTCGTGACCACGAGGAACGTGCGTGTGTGCCCCAGCTCCGCGCGAGTCGTGCGCCTGGGGCCCATGGCGCCGGGGGAGATCCGCGAGCTGCTCGTCCGCAACGTCGGTGCCCTCGGCGATGCCGAGGCCGCACGCCTCGCGGGCGTGTGCGGGGGATGGCCGCTGCTCGCGTCGATCGTCGGTGCGAACGTCTCGCAGGAGGTCGGCTTCGGCGCCCCGGCCGGTCGCGCCGTCACGGAGACGAACGCGGCGATCCGTGCGTACGGCCCTCAGGCCTTCGACGTCTGGGATTCCGACCAGCGCAAGCACGCCATTGGGCAGGCGCTCGAGTCCAGCCTCCGCAGCCTCGCGGAGAGCGTGTCGATCGCCGGGCGCACGGACCTGCGAGACCGGTATCTCTCCCTAGCCGTGTTCCCTCCGTCGGTGCCGATTCCTATGTCCGTCCTCACCCACTGGTGGGGCACCGCGAACGGATGGGCTCCCCACGTGGTGCGCCAGTTCTGCCGGGTGCTTTCCGACCGGTCCCTGATCAGCGCCTACCTGGCCGACCGGAATGCCATCGTGTTGCACGACGTGTTCCGGTCCTACCTGCGCCATCTGATCGGCGATCAGTGGGAGCCCCTTCACCGGTCCCTGATCGAGGCGTACCGGCAGAGCACGGACGGTGCCTGGGAAACGCTCGCTGATAGCGAGGGATACTTGTGGCGTCACCTCCCCTACCACCTGCGTGAGGCGGGCCTCGACGCCGAGCTCGTCAGCCTGCTGGCCTCTCCGACGTACGTCATGCGCAAGGTCGAACTGGTCGGGCACCAGTCGCTGACCGCGGACGCCGCCGTGCTCGACGCCATGCCCGAACGCCACGATGCCGGCCACCCGCAGCACCAGGTGTGGGTCACCGCCCGGGCCCTGACCGGTGCCGGGTATCTGCTGAACGGGCTGGAGAGCCCGGCCGACATCGCCTCGACTCTCTCGATCGTGCTGCGGCGTGCATCCACCCCCGAGGCCACCCGAACCCTGGAAGGCGCTGCGAGGGAGGGGACGGTGCTCGCCCCGCGGTGGCTGTTGCCGCCCCCTGAGGTGAGCTCCGAGGCGGCGACGGAGCGCGGTCACATCGGTGCGGTCGTCAGCGTGTCCGCCGTCCGCGACCTCGTGGCATCAGGTGGCGAGGACGGGGTGGTCAGGCTGTGGAACCTGAACACGGGCAGGCTTCTCCGAGCCCACGAAGCCCATACCGGGTGGGTGTTCGCCACCGCGCTCTCCGCGGACGGGATGGTTCTCGCCTCAGCGGGGGACGACGGAGCGATCCGACTGTGGCGCACAGACACCGGCGAACCCGTCGGGGTGCTGCCCGGGCACAACCGCCGTGTTCGCAGCCTCGCCTTCTCCTCAGCCGACCCGGTTTTCGTCTCCGGTGCCGAGGACGGAGCCGTATGCGCGTGGGACCTGGAGCGGCTGGTGCTCCTGCGTACGATGCGGGCCGCGGGCACCCCCGTCTGGTCCGTGGCGATCGGCGGGGACTCCGACTCGCTCGTGGCCGTGGCCGGCGAGGACGAGTTCGTCCGACTCTTCGCCCTGCGCACCGGCCGCCTCCTGGACGAACGCGCGGCGCACCGGGACTGGGTCCGCTCCGTGGCCTTCACCCCGGGCTCGTCCCTCCTGACCTCCGGGTCCGGTGACCGTTCCGTAGCCGTGTGGGACGTGGCCGACGGGAAACTCGCGCTCGTCCGTCAGCTGACCGGCCTCAAGGCGCGCGTGCGCGCCGTCGCCCCGTCCCCGCACGACGACGTCCTCGTCGCCGCCACCGAGGAGCCGAGGATCCAGGCGTTCTCGGCGGAGAACCCGGTGAGCGAGACGCAGCTCCCACAAGGCGTGGACTGGGTGCGCTCCCTCGCTAGAACGGGCGACGGCACTGTGATCGCCGGATGCGAGGACGGTGCTGTCCGCGTCTGGACAGTGGGGAAGAGCAGGCTCAGGACCCTGGCCAGCGGCTCGAACACCGTGTGGTCCACGCAGTTCGCGGCCAGTGGACGTACCGCCGTGGTCGGCAACGGGGCCGGCGGCGTCGACGTCATCGACGCCACGACCGCGACGGTCAGGCGGAAGCTGCCGGCGGCCCACGGACGTGTCTGGTCGCTGGCCTGCGGCGAAGAACACGTGGCCGCGGCCTGTGGCGACGGGGCCGTCAGGGTCTGGTCGCTGCGAGACACGGCCTGGTCGCTCACTCTGAACCAGGACACCCCGCGTACGTGGGCCGTGGCGATGGCCCGTTCGACGCCTCGGGTTGCCGCGAGCACGGGCGACGGACACATCCGGTGCTGGGATCTCCCCACCGGGACGCCGTTGTGGAGCCAGGACGTGCACGCCGGTCGGTTGCGGTCGCTCTCCTTCGACGACGGCGGAGACCTTCTGGCCGCCTGCGGTGGCGACGGTTCTGTACGCGTGTGGCACGCCCTCACCGGAGAATTCAGGAGCCGGTTCAGCAGCCCCAGCGGCTGGGCCCGCGCTGTCACCGTGGACGGTCCGGGCAACCGCGTAGCGGTCGGGGCGGGAACTGGCGACATAGCGGTGCGTCACCTGGGGACGGACCGGTTCACCTCCCATCTCTCCGGCCACACGGGCCGGATCCTCATGCTGGGCTTCATGAGCGACGAGGACCGCCTCGTGTCGGCTGCCGCGGATGGGACGGTGCGCGTGTGGTCGCTCGGTGAGCAGCGGCAGATCGCCAAGGTCCGAGTGGACGCCTCACTGCACTGCGCGGCCTTCGAGCCGACGACCGGCGAGGTGCTGGTGGGCAGTGCGGCCGGCGTCGTGACCCTGGGGATCATGGATACGTGAGCGAGAACCGAAGGGCTTGGACACCATGACAGAGAAGACCTCCCGTGGCTCGGGCGATGTGGCTGGCGCGCCGGTCATCCTGAGCAACGAGCCCGGCTCGTTCGCCTGGGGCGTGCTGGCCAAGCGCCACCCCGCGCTCATCCAACAGGTACGAGACGCCTTCCCGTATGGCCGCCGACAGCACGAGGCCCTCGACGCCCTGCTGGACGAGATCACCAACGGTGTGGTCGAGCCGCTCGGCCCCGGGGAACACGACTACGAGCGCTGGGCGGGCTGGGGGCAGGAGCACTTCGGGCGCTCGTGGTACGACGCCCCGTTCCTGTGGGCGGAGAGCTACTTCTACCGCAGGCTCCTTGGCGCGGTCGGGTACTTCGGCAGCGGGCCGTGGCAGGGAGTTGATCTGTTCGCGCCGTTCAAGCAGGCCGAACTGCGCGGCGAGGCGGTGGAGGAGGAGCTGCGAGCCTTGGACCCCCTCGCTGATGCTTCGGCCGAAGAGCGGGCTACGGCCCTGCTACACGCCTCGCTCTGGGGCAACCGCGCGGACCTCGGCTTCAGCGTCTCGGCAGGGGAGTCGGGAACGAGTGACGCCGCGACCTCTGCGCTGGTCGCCGACGACAGCGCCACGCTGTGGCAGCTCCTGCCCGCCGGCACCTCGGCCACCGTAGCCGTGGTGGCCGACAACGCGGGACGTGAGCTGATTCCCGACCTCGTTCTCATCGACCACCTCCTCGAACACGGGCATGCCGAGCGGGTGGTGCTTCACGTGAAGCCCTACCCGTACTACGTCTCCGACGCGATGACGGCGGACGTGGTCGACTGCCTCCGCCGCCTTACCGAGGCGCCCGGCGAAGCTGGCCGGATCGGCGGCCGACTGTGGAGGGCCATGGCGGAGGGAAGCCTAGAGGTCCGCACCCACCCGTTCTTCTGCGCTCCGCTGCCGTACGAGGAGATGCCCGAGGACCTTCGCGGCGAGTTCGCGAGCGCGACGCTCACCATCCTGAAGGGCGACCTCAACTACCGCCGTCTGGTGGGCGACCAGCTATGGCACCCCACGACACCCTTCGCTGAACGCACCGGGTACTTCCCCGGGGCCGTCGCGGCGCTCCGGACCCTGAAGTCCGATGTCATCGTCGGCCTGGAGCAGGAGATCGTGGATGCTCTCGAAATGGCTGGGGATGCCTGGCGTACGAGTGGAACGCACGCGCTGATTCAGGTGCGACGGTAGGGATCTTCGTGACGACCGAGGCCCAGAGAGCAGTCGCCGCTGCCGTCGTCGCTCAGGGCGAGCGAGTCCTGCTCGTGCGGCGACGTGTGGCGGAAGGCGCACTCTCGTGGCAGTTTCCGGCCGGGAAGGTCGAACCCGAGGAGACTCCCGGGGAAGCCGCAGCGCGTGAGACCGAGGAAGAGACCGGGCTCCTGGTGGTGCCGCAGAGTGTGCTGGGACAACGGGTGCACCCCATGACAGGCCGGGAGATCCACTACATCGCATGCCGCCCCGTCGGCGGCCAGGCGGTCGTGGCGAGTGCTGATGAGGTGGCCGGCCTGGGCCTGGGCCACGTACGGCGAGATCCCGCAGTACGTGCCGTACGGGCTGTTCGAGCCGGTGCAGGACTACCTCGATGGGGCTCTGCTCTCGTGAGCTCCTTCGGGTCAGCATCCTTGAGGCGTGAGGTGCGCGTTGTCGTTGTCGGGGCTGGGGTGGCAGGGCTCACCACCGCTGTCGTGCACCGAGGCTGGAGCATCGGTGCACGTGATCGCCGGGCAGGTGCCGGGCGTCACCTCGCTGGAGGCCGGGGCGATATGGGGGGCGTACCTGGTTGAGCCGAGGGACAAGGTCGACCAGCGGGGGCAGTGGTCCTTGGAGGTCTTCCGCAAGCTTGCCGAGGACCCTTCGGCGGGGGTCCGGCTCACCAGTGGCATTGAGGCGTCCCGCACGGCCGAGGCGCCACCGGACTGGGCCACCACTCTGCCTGACTTCCGACCATGCGAGCCGGCCGAACTGCCGACCGGGTTCTCGGTTGGCTACAAGTTCACCGTGCCGCTGCTCGACATGCCCACTTACCTCGACTACCTTCTGCGCCGGCTCGATGCTGCTGGAGGAACAGTCGAGTGGCGGCTCTTGGCCTCGCTCGCGGACGTCGGCCCGGCCCCTGTGATCGTCAACTGGGCGGGCCTCGGTGCCAAGGGGCTGGTCCCGGACTCTGACCTTCGGCCCATCCGCGGCCAGCACGTCGTTGTCACCAACCCCGGGCTGACCGGGTTCTTCTCCGAGGACACCGGCCTCTCCCCAGACCTGCTGTGCTTCTACCCCCACGGTGACACAGTCGTCCTGGGCGGCACCGCCATCGACGGCGAAGTCGATCTCGCCCCCGACGACAAAGCGGCGGCTGGCATCCTGGCCCGCTGCGCCGAGGTCGAACCTCGCCTTGCCGAGGCCCGCGTTCTGGAACACCGGATCGGTGTCCGGCCGACCCGGGCCATGGTTCGGGTCGAAGTGGAGCAGTCGGAGGACGGCACCGTGGTCTTGCACGACTACGGGCACGGAGGCGCCGGCGTCACGCTCTCGTGGGGCTGCGCTGAGGAAGCCTCGAGCCTCCTGGCCCCCGACGAGAGAGACAAGCGATGAACGACCAGACGACGTAGCCCTTCCTATACGTCGTCGTCTGCGCCGTCGGCGTCGCCGACACCCTCGCCCTGGGCATCCTGTGTGAGGCATACGGGATGAGCATCCCGACCGTGGTCCTGCCGTACGTGAACGCCGCCATGGCCGCCCACCTGGTGTTCGGCCGAAGCATGACCAGCTGCGGGCAAAGCACGAACCGGGGATTCTCGGCTGTCTTTCGCTGTGTGCATCGGAAGGAAGTCCGGTTATGACCACCAGCCGGAGGGCTGGGCCGGACCCATGGAGCGGCGTGCGCCAACGCACATCACCTGCCGCCTCCCGCAGTTTTGGTCCCACCTCCGTGCATCGTCACCCGGGGGCGGCACCGGATGCGCAAGGCACCGCTGGTGAATTCGGGGTCGGTGGCCTTGCTCGACCACACGTACGCCTCGCCAGGTTGAAGCTGAGCCATCTGCTCTGAGCGCAGCCCAGCGAAGGCGGTGTTGGCCTTCTGGAGGTGCTTCAGCCAGGCCGGCGAGGTGAATTTGTGCAGAATGACATGGTCGGAGAGTTCGATCAGGGAGATCGGCACGGAAGGAGGATCCTGGCTGGCGACCAGGATGCTCATTCCCTTGTGCCGCATCTCGCGGACCGTCTCGACTAGACCGGCGACGAGGTCGGGGCTGTCGATGTATTTGTGGGCCTCGTCGAATACGACCAACTTGTTGAAGTGCTCCTCTTCGTCTTGGGCCTCGGCGAAGAGTTGCATGAGGACGACGAAGAGGCCGAGGGCCTCGTCCTTCCCGATGTACTCGTCGCGAAGGTCCGCGATGATCAGGCGGCCGGGGCGGATCAGCTTGGTGAGATGGGCGCTGTCGTCGATGTAATCCTCGGCGAGGTTCAGTCGATCCTGGGCGAGCTGCTTGACGTGGTCCGGCATACCGGAGTCGGCAACTCCTTGCCGGATAACGTCGAGACTAAGGTTGTTGCGGTTCGCCCGCATGATGCGGGTGAGTTGCCGGATGTACGTCGATTGGTTACCGACCGCGCCCATGAGGAAGCGCCAGTGGGATACCTGGAGCTCGCTAGAGGAGAAGGCCAGTGGCTGAACCTCGATACCAGGGAAATCCAACCGTCGGTTGGCTACTTGATCGGCGGGGGCGAGCAGCAGAACGTCCGTCAGGGCCTGGGGTTCGGCCCCGTAGCGCTCCTTGAGCACATCGAGCTGTGCGCTGTCGTCGTTCGGCCGAGCCATGGAGGTGAATTCCGGGGCGTAATCCATGGTCCGGCTGTAGTGGAACACCACGGTCGCCAGGGGGTGGGGGAGTGCATTGATAGGCGGGGTGGCCAATGTGGCCATCTCGATGATGCTGCCCAGGGTGTAGCTCTTGCCGCCTCCCTGCACGCCGAAGAGGCTGATGGTGTGGGTCTCATAAAGGTCGACAGCGACTTTCCGGCCAGCCACTTCGCCGAGCACGCCGTGCTGCGAGGACGGACGAGTGACGCCGAGGAAGATTTCGGGGAGTGTTTCTTGCAAAGTTTTGGCCGGAGTAACGGGGGTGGGCTGGGCGTCGATGGTCGGAGCATTGTGGAAGCCGCGCTGGTCGAGGACGGCGTCCAGGGGGGCCTGGTCAGGGATGGCGGGTACGGGAGCAGCTACTTCGATAGCGGGTGTGGACTCTTCCGAATCCGGGTTGTTGGCATGACCCCGCCGTTCAGCAGAGGTGGGTGCGGAAGCATTGTCTGCCTCGGGTGCCGCGCCGGCCTCGTCGGCGACGGGCATCGCTTCCCCTTCGCTTGCCGGACCATCCTCCGACTCCGGAATGCTTGCCGTGTCGGGTGCCTGGAATTCCGCGTCGGGGAGGCGCGGAACCGACAGTTGCAGTAGCGCCAATGTGGGAGCGGTGGCCGCACTGTCCGCCTCCGGGGCGTCTCCGTTTGGCTCCTCGACCAGCGCGTCCGCAGGAACATCTGACCGCACGGTGGGGATCGCGTTGATCAGTTCCGTGATCAGGTCGTTGCCGATCCGGTGGTACCCCACCCCGTCCTCGTGTTCGCGATCGGTGCCGCTTCGTGCGAGATCGAAGATCAGCCCACTGCGAGTGAACTCGAGGCGATAGCCGTCATCGAGGCTGTCGAGGAGGGAGTGTGCCGCAACCCGGGGCATGTGGCCCACGGTGCCGTGGCGTACCGCCCGATCCAGATAGAAGCGGAGCATTGAGGCTAGGACAAGGTTCTTGACCGGGCGGTCCACCCGGTCTGGAGTGGAGCGAGCCGGGTCGAAGGATTCGGCGAGGATGGTCTCGCTCTGTCGTAGCTGCTGGGAGACCTTCGTCTTCAGGCGCTGGTAGGCGCCAATGTCGTCGAGCGCCGTATAGCACTTGACCTCGACGAGTCGGCAGGTGATCGTCCGCCGTTGTGCATCGAGGTGGAACAGGGCGAGGTCGCTGCGCTGGAAAGAGAGGGATTCGCCGAGTTCGCGGGACAGGCGGCGGGCTTCGGTGTACAGCTCAGGATGGGCGTCGAGCGGGACGACGACCTGGTTGTGGAGCGCGCCCTGGTAGTCCAGGTAGAGGCGGGCCAGGGAGAGGCCAAGGACCTCGGTGCGCTGGTTAGGGGCGGTTGAGGCCAGCTTGAAGGCGAGGTTTCCGGAGAGCAGCCGTAGTTGCTCGAAGAAGCTATTGAGGTGCCGCTGCTCTACGTCGATGCCGTGTTGTTCGGCGGTGGGGCCGAGTAGGTTGCGGAGTTCGTCGACCGAGTTCGAACTGACCATGATCTGGTGACCGAGGCCGCTGTCGAGCGGCGGTGCATAGTCGATGACGTATTCAGGCCGGTCGTGTCGGCCGGCATGATGGAAGTACTCCAGACCGAGGGTGCGGTCGATGGTCACGACCCAGTCGCCGATCCTGTGGGCCTGGTAAAGGAGGGCTCGGTCTTCGTTGTCGAGGGAGAGAACGGTGCAGGGCACGTTGAGCGGTGCCTGCCCTGCGGTGGCGACGTTGGCGGCGGCGCCGGCGAGCAGGCCGGGCAGGCGGCTGAGCAGGGTGGCGAGGTCCTCGGCGTCCTGCGTTGGCAGAGCGGTCCCGTGACGTGGCACAGTCCGCCAGACGATCTGCTGGTCGGTGTCCTCGTAGCTGGCGGACGTCGCCTGGACGAGTCCGTGGACCGGAGCGTGCGCGATGTCGTGACGCCCGACGGAGGTGTGCTGTTCGCCGCCGAAGGCGTCGATGAGGACGGTCAGATGGGCGTCGAACTCGCTGGGCAGTTCGCTTTTGGGGTCTGGCACAAGTTCTGTGAGCCGGTCACGTAGCGTGACTAATTGTGGTTATGTGACGGCTCGGGAGATCGCCCGGATTTCGCTCCTCGTAAGGGTGGTTCAGTCGAGATTCGTTCGCTGTGGACGATCTCGCGTGTGCGATAGAGGAGTTGTTGTTCCCCGGGGTTCGTGGGCTGGCCGTCACAGCCGTGTACGGCACCGGTGCGGGCATACGGCTGGAGGCGCGGTGCACACCTTCAGCGGCGGCATGTCCCGGATGCGAGCAGGAGGCCACTCGCATCCACAGCGCCTACCTGCGCTTTCCCGCTGACCTGTCGGCCGCGGGGCGGGCCGTGACCGTGGCTCTGCGGGTGAGGCGGTTCTTCTGCGACTCCGCGCCGTGTCCGCGCAGGACGTTCGTCGAGCAGGTGCCGGGGCTGACGCGCCGACACGGACAGGTCACCGAGCGGCTGAGGAACACGCTCGGGTTGCTCGGCCTGGCGCTGGCCGGCCGGGCCGGTGCCCGCATGGCCGGTCACCTGGGCGTCCCGTTCAGCCGTAGCACGCTCCTGCGGCGCGTCATGGACCTGCCCGACCCAGCGGCCACCGCACCCCGCGCGGTCGGGGTGGACGACTTCGCCCTGCGCCGCGGTCACGTCTACGGCACCGTCGTGATCGATGCCGACACCCACCAGGTCCTCGACCTGCTCCCGGAACGCGACGCCGACACCCTGATCCCCTGGCTGGAAGGGCACCCGGAGATCGAGGTGATCTGCAGAGACAGGTCCGGCGCCTACGCCGATGCGGCCTCTACCGCCGCACCCAAGGCCCAGCAAGTGGCCGACCGCTTCCACCTCTGGCAGAACCTGGCCACCGCGACCGAGAAAACCGTCGCCGCCCACCGCGCGCACCTCAAGACCCTCACCCCCGACGTCCCCGCGCCTGAGCCAGCGTGGCAGACCCCCCTCCCGCAAGAGTCCGCTGGTCACGACGGCCCGGGCCACGAGGAGGAACTTGACGACTTCCAGGAGGCCGAGCCGACGGGGAAGTTCGCGGACCGCGCCCGCGCTCATCACACGCTCGTTCACGAACTCCTCGCCCAAGGCATGAGCCTGCGGGGGATCGCTCAGCACCTGGGCTGGGGCCGGCACACCGTCCAGCGATACGCCCGGGCCGCCCGCTGGCAGGACATGGTCAAGGGCCGGAAACCGCCCCGCCGCACAAGGCTCGATCCGTTCAAGCCCTACCTGGAACACCGCTGGGCGGAAGAAGAAGGCCGGGTGACCATTTTCGACCTCCACCGGGAGATCAGCGCACGTGGCTGGCGCGGGCACTACTCCCTCGTCCGTGACTGGATCCGCCGCGACCTCCCGGCCTACGAGAAGGCGCCTCCACCCCCACCGACTCCCTCGGTCCGGCAGGTCACCGGCCTACTCACGCGCCACCCCGGCACCCTCACAGAGGATGACAAGCTTCTCCGCAAGTCCGTACTGGCCCGCTGCCCTGAACTCGCCGCTGCCGCCGACCTGGTCAGCTCCTTCGCCGAGATGCTCACCACGCTCTCCGGCGCCGGCCTGCCCGCCTGGATCAATCGGGCTGCCGCCGCGAACCTCCCCGGCATCAGCAGCTTCGCCACCGGCCTGAACAGCGACTACGACGCCGTGACCGCTGGACTGACCACGCACTGGAACTCCGGTCCGGTCGAAGGGGCAGTCAACCGGATCAAGATGCTTAAACGACAGATGTTTGGCCGTGCAGGCTTCCCGCTACTCCGGAAACGCGTCCTCCTTGCGTGACGCTACGTGACCAGCTCACGGAACTTGTGCCAGACCCCGCTACTACCCGTCGAAAACAGCATCCTAGCCCGCCGGGGGATCAGGCCCCGGTGTCAAGTCGTGAGCCACGATCTGCGCCTTGAGGGATGCGGTTTTGACGGAAGATCAGCAGGCGCTCAGCGCGGTAGTCCTCATGCACACACCCAAACGCGTGAGCAAGCATTTACCTTATGACTATTTTGTACACGTTTACCGCCTCCCCGGCGCCTGACACAGTTGCGTACCTCGTTCATGCGCGTAGCCTCAAGGAACGGTCACGCGCGCGCAACGGAGCACGTGCGAGATTCCGCGAAATCGTCATCAAGTACCCACGCCTAGTTCGCAGTTCCGGCGAGCACAGGCGGGCCTGCGGGGCTCTCCTCGGGAGCACCCACTGAGTGCTTGGTTCCGGTTCGCAGACCGCAGAAAAGGAGTCCACCTCTGCTCTGGTTCCTAGGCCAGTTGAGCCGAGATGAACTCCTTCTGCGGCGCCAGTCCAACCAACTGCATGAAGGGCACCAAAATGAAGCGTATCCCGAAGGGCCGTGGACGGCGCCTTACGGGCTTGATCGCTCTGCTCACGCGCACCCGCGATCACCTGCACCGACTCATGAAGCGGGCAGGCCACCGCCCCCCCGGCCTCGGATACGAGGTCGTGCGCGGAGCGGCATACAAGGCAGGTAGCAGCCTTGTGACAGTGCTGATCTTGTGGGTCAGCGCCCGGCGCTGAGCGACAGCACGGCTGAACAGGGCGGGCCCGTCACCCCTCGGGGTCACGGGCCCGTTCCGTGCACGCGAGGCCCCCTCCCCGAGCCTCCGAAGGCGATCAAGCCCCGGCAGCCGAGGGCTCGTTGCACGTCCGGCCCGCCCCGCCACCATGCCGGGGCGGGACGGGCCCGGCCAACGGGCCTACTGCGCCTTGGCGCCGGTGTTACCGACCGGGCGGACTTCGCTGCCCGGGTAGCGCTTGGCCACGGCCTGCGCCGTGGCCTTGTTGCCCTGGTAGACGACCTTGCCGTTCTGGACGACCTCGTGCCGGTTGTTCTTGTTCTTGCAGGCGCAGGCCATTACGCGGCCTCCTTCTCCGTAGTGGTGGTGGTGAGTTCCTGACGGGCAGGGGCGACAGCGGCCATGAGCCGCTGGAGCTCCGCCCGGTGCTCCTCGGCGCGCTCGGTCTCCCGGCGCCCCAGGGCGTCGGCGAACTGGTCGAGGAACACGGGGCTGGTGAGCAGCGCAGCCATGGCTTCGACGACGTCCCCGGAGCCGGTGTCCGGCTGTCCGGGCACCGGGGCGGACAGGGTGTCCGGGCGCTGTCCGGGCAGGTCGGTGGGGGTGGGTACCGGCTGTGCCGGGGCCGTCTCGGACACGGTGTCCGCAGGGGCGGTGCCGTGTCCGGACGGGGTGTCTTGGGCGGCTGCTGCCGACGCCGCCAGGGCCAGGTTGGAGCGCTCGGCGACGGACGCCAGGAGCTGGGAGGAGTGGCCGGGGACGGGCACGGTGAGGACCGCGCGCAGCTCGTACCCGCCGGGCCGTTCCAGCATGTGGTAGCTGGGCTGGCAGCCCTGGAACACGAACCGGTCCCATTCCGAGAGCCACGGGGCGGCTGCCCCGGAGAACCACATCCCGCCGGCGTTGATGCCGACGGTGACGATCGCGCCGACGGTCCGTGTGTCGTCGAACTGGCAGGCGGAGGTTTCGCATTCCGCGCCGTCGCGGTGGTGGCCCACGTTCATCGTCATGGCGCCGGCCCGGACGATGGTGCCGTCGTCCAGGTTGAAGCGGGCGCGCAGGAAGTGGGTGGTGTCGATGGTGCCCAGGGACTCGATCGTGAGGTTCCGGCCCGGCATCCCGGCGTGGGGCTCACCGGCCTTGGCCACCCATCCGTAGACCCGGCCGTTGGCGTAGTGGACTCCCCCCGACCCGGGCGGCAGCTCCTCGGTGGTCGGCTCCGCGAACCATGCTGCGGGCATGGGCGGGAGGTCCTGCATGGCCGACCACGCCGACGCGACCAGGTCGGTCATCCCCAGCCCCGTCCCTGCCTGCGGGAGCCCGGCCGCTGTCTCGTGTCCTTCCGGGAGGGACGGCGCTCCGACGTACAGGCCGCGGCCTAGACGAGTAAGTCCGAAGTGGCCGGGTGCATGAAGCGAGGGTCTCGTTGGTTTGTTTGTGACGACAAACCTCGAAACCCTCGCGACAGCACTGTACGTGAGGATCGATGACTCTCTGGCAGGAACGCGGCGATTCGGGCGTCCGCCGAGGCTGACGGATGCCGAGCTGCTGACGCTGGCGGTGATGCAGTCGGTCCTTGGGTTCGTCTCCGAGGCCCGCTGGCTGCGGTTCGCCCGCCGCCACCTCGCCGCCGAGTTCCCCTACCTGCCCGAGCAATCCGGCTACAACAAGCGTCTGCGGGTTGCGAACGTCCTGATCGGCCGGTTCATCCGGAACCTCGCCCGGGACACCGACCTGTGGCACGACGATGTGTGGGTCGTGGACTCCACACCCGTCGAGTGCGCCCGCTCCAGGCCCACGGTCAAACGCCCGGAGCTGGCAGGCTGGGCCGCATACGGCTACTGCGCCTCGCACTCACGGTTCTTCTGGGGCCTGCGTCTGCATCTGCTCTGCACACCCGGCGGCCTGCCCGTCGCCTGGGCACTGGCCAGCCCGAAAACGGACGAGCGCGAAGTCCTCGCCGGCATGCTCACCCAGGATGCCGACCTACTGGCCACCCACCCCGGGCAGACCATCGTCGGCGACAAGGGATACGTCTCCAGGCACCTGGACGCCTTCATCTCCGACCACGGCCTGACCCTGCTGCGGCCCAGACTACCGCAACCGCAAACCACGGCCGGGCGAGCACCTGCTCAAACCAATCCGGCAGCTCATTGAGTCGGTGAACGACACCCTCAAGGGCCAACTCGACCTCGAACGCCACGGCGCCAGAACCCCAGCCGGGGTCCTGGCCCGCGTCGGACAACGCATCCTCGCCCTGACCGCAGCCATCTGGCACAACCGGGCCAACGGAACACCCATCACCCGATCACTCATCGCCTACGACCACTGACCAGCACTTCGGTCTTACTGATCGTTTCAGAATGCCGCCCGAAGCCGTCGGAGACAGATGATGCTGCAGGCAAGCTGGAGGAGACCTTGGTGGATGTCGGCGCGTCGTTCGTAGCGGATGCGGAGTCGTTTGAACTGGTGCAGCCAGGCAAATGTGCGCTCGACGACCCAGCGGACCTTGCCCAGTCCGGAACCGTGGGCCTCGCCTCGGCGGGCGATCAGCGGTTTGATGCCGCGTTCCCAAAGCAGGCGGCGGTACTTGTCGAAGTCGTAGCCCCGGTCGGCATACAGGCGCCGGGGCTTGCGGCGGGGGCGTCCCCGCATACCTCGGATCGACGGGATGGCGTCGAGTAGCGGCAGGAGCTGGGTGACGTCATGGCGGTTGCCGCCGGTAAGTGTGACGGCGAGCGGGGTTCCGTGGCGGTCGACGATCAGGTGGTGTTTGGAACCGGGACGGGCACGGTCGACAGGCGAGGGGCCGACATGGTCCCCCCTTTGAGAGCCCGGATGTGCGAGCCGTCCACGGCACAGTCGTCCATGTCCAGCAAGTCCGCGCGGCGCAGTTCGCCCAGCAGGGCGGCATGCAGGCGCGGCCAGACACCGGCCTCGGTCCAGTCACGCAACCGGCGCCAGGCTGTCACACCGGAGCAACCCACGACGGTGCTCGGTACGTCACGCCAGGCCACACCCTTGCGGAGGACGTAGATGATGCCGGCCAGTGCGACCCGGTCCGGCACGGGGAGCCGCCCGGGGTGGCGATGTCGGCGCGCGGGTCGTGCTGGCAGCAGCGGGGCTATCCGGTCCCACAGTTCGTCGGGGACAAGGTTCTTGGTCACGATGCTGAAGCCTGCCAGAGAATCCGGTTGAGCCCTCCGGGCCAGCTCGACATACTCCCCGCATGACCAGCAACGGGGCCGAAGCCACTGAGCAGGGGTGGGACGCTCCCTGGTATCGCGTCCGAACAGAACGCTTCCAGGCATCATTCCTGCCCAGCGCGGACGAGCCCCTGGATGCCGTCTGCAACGTCGGTGTCGAGGTCCGGCTGACAGCGGACGAGTCACGCTGGAGCGCGACCGTGTTCACTCTTGCTGAGGTCGAGCGCCTCATGGGAAAGGACTCCCGAACCGGCGAGTCCCTGAGCGGCCGCTACTTCTGGTGCTCCGACGGCCTCATCGTTCGAGACGCAGGCATCGACAACATCACGAACGTGCTGACTGGTCTGCTCGATTGTGGTGACTTCACGCAGGTCCTTCAGCGGCTCGACGACGACTGACCGTCGGCTCCATTCTGAAACGATCAGTTACTCGTCTAGGCCGGACATGAACCCCAGCTGACCCGCTCCACCCTCTGTACGGAAGGGCCCGCACGGCAGTGGCGGATTCTTGGGGTCCTCGCAACACCTGATGGCTTACGTGGTCGTCAGTAGATCACGCAGGCGCTCGGCTGGGGTTTTCCAGCCGAGCGTTTT
>NZ_JBIBYN010000035.1:0-73663 GCF_043083325.1 Streptomyces sp. NPDC014734
CTACTCCGCGCCCGTGGCATCACGCCAAAGATCGCCCGCAAGGGCACCGCCCACGGATCCGGCCTCGGCAAGACCAGGTGGGTCGTCGAGCGCACGTTCGCCTGGCTCCACCAGTTCAAACGCCTGCGGATCCGCTACGAGATACGAGCCGATCTCCACCTCGGACTACTCCAACTCGCCTGCAGCATCATCTGCTTGCGAAGACTCCGAACCTCATTCTGAAATGATCAGTAAGCTTGTTCTTTAACCTCCGCCTATTGGTCCGCGGGTAAGTCGCCCGCTCGGTACTCGTCTCTGGCTGTGGTCCGGTGGGGGTACGGTTTCGCGTATGTCCGTTGATCAAGAACTGGTGTATGCCGCGATCGAGTTGGCGCGTACGCGCTTCCCCGGGCAGGACTGGTCCGGAGCCGCTGCGTTGCGCCTCGACGACGGCGCGATCCTCACGAGCACCGCTCCGGACGTGCCGAACAGCGCCGTGAACCTGTGCCATGAGACCGGCGCCATCTGTGAAGCCTTCAAGCGAGGGCGGCGTGTGGTGGCCTCGGTGTGCGTGACGGCCTCCGATGGCGATCGCGGGTACTGGATCCTGGCGCCTTGCGGTGTCTGCCAGGAGAGGCTCTTCGCCTACGGCCCTGACGTGGAGGTCGCGGTCCCGGAACCCGCTGACCCGCGCCGCTGGCGCACGCTGCGGCTGCGGGATGTCCAGCCTCATTGGTTCGCGCGAGTCTTTGCAGACGATGTCTGGCCTTTCGAATCCGATAGTTCGGAATCCCCGCATTGACCCGCTTCCGCAAGCAGCCATCCTCGAACAGCGCCCCGAACTTGATCACTCGCGCGGGGATCCGCCGGACGTGAACACGGCCTTCGTCTGATCATGTGCTCCGACCAAGGACACACCTGACCAGCACGAAGGGCGCTGTCACGTTGTTGGGTGCGTGGGGCTCTGACGGTGCGTCGGGGCGTGGCGGGGGCATGGTTCGGGCCGGTGCTCAGGCCTTGGCGGGCTGGCCGGTGGCGCAGGTGGCCTGGTCCCAGATCGCGAAGCGGATGGTCATCTCGGCCCGGTAGCCGGGGGCGCTCATCAGGTGGCGGCGGGGCCGGAAGTGGGGTGAGATCCCGGAGAACGCGGACAGGAACCGCTGCGCCGAGCCTGTGCTGCGGAAGCCTTTCATCGCGCGTTCACGCTGTCTGGTGGGCTGGTGGGAGTTTTCCGCCCGGTTGTTCAACCCCTTGTGTGAGCGGTGCTCCACCGAGGGCATCACCTCGCGGTGGGCGGCACCGTAGGAGGCGAGCCTGTCCGTCACGATCACCCTGGGCACCGCCCCGCTACTCTTCAGCAGCCGGCGGAAGAAACGCCTGGCCGCGGCCTTGCCGCGGCGGTTCTGGACGAGGATGTCGAGCACCGCGCCGTCGGCGTCGACGGCACGCCACAGGTACTTCCACTCCCCGTTGATCTTGATGAGCACCTCGTCCAGATGCCATTTGTCCCCGGGCTGCGGGCACCGCCGGCGCAGGCTGCTGGCGTAGGCCTGCCCGAACTTCAGGCACCAGCGCCGGATCGTCTCGTAGGAGACGATGACGCCGCGCTCGAGCATGAGCTCTTCCACCTCACGGAAGCTGAGGGGGGAAGCGGAAATACAGCCATACGCAGTGCGAGATGATCTCCACCGGGTAGCGGTGGTTCTTGTACGACAGCACCGT
Organism: Streptomyces sp. NPDC014734; assembly: GCF_043083325.1. Lineage (NCBI taxonomy): Bacteria > Bacillati > Actinomycetota > Actinomycetes > Kitasatosporales > Streptomycetaceae > Streptomyces > Streptomyces sp. NPDC014734. Next base: position 1,702 of record NZ_JBIBYN010000035.1, read on the forward strand.
GGACGACACCACCGGCTCCTCTCCCCGGCACGGACAACCCGAAGATCGTCCCACCGCCGCCGACAACGTGACAGTGCCTCGGACCGTGGTGGGCTCGCTGCTGATCACTCCTTCCCACGATGCACGTGCGCGCGCTGCCCGTCGCGGTCGAAGATCATCAACAGCTCGACCGGGCCGTCGACCGCGGCGAACGCGTGCGGGGTCATGGTGGCGAACTCGGCCGCCTCGCCGGCCTCGACGGCGATCTCGCGATCGCCGAGCAGGAGCAGGAGCCGCCCGCTGAGCACGAACAACCAGTCGTGGCCGGGGTGGACCCGCTGCTGTGGCCGGGCCGCGGTCGGCTCGATCAGCGCCTTCACCGCGACGGTGCTGCTGTCCGGCCTGCTCAGCGCCCATGTCGTGCGCCCCTCGATCCAGCTCGGCGTGGGGCGGATGACCACGTCGTCGTCGCCGCTCACGTCGAGCAGTGCGTCCAGGCCGACCTGGAGGCCGGCGGCGAGCGGAAGCAGTACGTCGAGGCTGATCGTGCGCTTCCCGGTCTCGACGCGACTGATCGTTGACGGGCTCAGGTTGGTGCGCGCGGCGAGCTCGTCGAGGGAAAGCCCGAGCGTGGTGCGCAGGCTGCGCAGCCGGGTCCGGACAACGTGCTCGATGTCGGCGAGTCGACTCACGGTTCCTCCTTGCGGATTCCGCAAGGAGTCTGGCATATAACGCCGGGGGTTTCTACGGTGGCGGACATGAGTCATCACCACACCGACCCCGCCACCTCCGGCGCATCTGCCGCTCCGACCGTCATCCGCCACTGCGACGTCGCCGTTATCGGCGGATCGGCCGCCGGCCTCGCCACCGCCCTGCAGCTCGGCCGGCAGCGCCGGTCGGTGATCGTGGTCGACTCCGGCGAGCCGCGCAACGCGCCTGCGGCGCACATGCACAGCTTCCTGGGACGCGATGGCACAGACCCGGCGGAGCTGCTCGCCGCTGGTCGCGTGGACGTGCGCCGCTATGGGGGCGAGGTGCTGTCCGGCCGCGCCGTGCGGGTGGCCCGGGACGGCGAGCTCTTCGTCGTCGAGCTCGCCGAGGGCACCTCCGTCGTCGCCCGCCGGATCGTCGTCGCGACCGGCCTGGTCGACGAGCTTCCCGAGGTCGAGGGACTGGCGGACCACTGGGGCAGGGCGGTGATCCATTGCCCGTTCTGCCACGGCTACGAGGTGCGCGACCAGCGGCTGGTCCAGCTCATCACCCATCCGATGGGGCTGCATGTCACCCCGCTGCTGCGGCAGTTGTCCGCGCGTCTGACCGTGCTCGTTGCGGACGGTGTGGAGGTCGACGAGTCCGGGGTCGCCACCCTCGTCTCAGCGGGTGTCGACGTACGCCTCGCCACCACCACGCACCGTGTCCTCACCGGTGCGGACGGCCGTCTCACCGGGATCGAGCTGATCGATGGCTCGACGATCGGCGCCGACGCGATCCTGATCAACCCGCGCTTCGCGCCACGCGCCGAGCCGTTCACCGGACTCGGCCTGCGACCCTCGCCCCACTCGACCGGCATGGGCGAGGTGATCGAGGTCGATGCGATGGGCGCCACCGCCATCGACGGGGTCTACGCGGTCGGCAGCATCACCGACCCCAGCCACCAGGTGCTCCCGGCCGCCGCCCACGGCAGCCGCGTCGGTGGCGCCGTCGCGATGAGTCTCGCCGCCGAGGACGTGCGCACCGCGGCCCGCCCGTCCGGCCCCGTCGCCGACTGGGATCACCGCTACTCCGGCGACCCGGTCTGGAGCGGCAACCCGAACGGCTCGCTGGTCGCGGAAGTGACCGACCTGCCCGTCGGTCGTGCGCTCGATGTCGGCGCCGGCGAGGGCGGTGACGCGATCTGGCTGGCCGAGCAGGGCTGGGAGGTGACCGCGAGTGACATCTCCCCGCGCGCGCTCGACCGGATCCGGGGCGAGGCCGAGCGGCGCGACCTGACTGTCACGTGCGAGCTGGCCGATGCCAACGCCTGGGAGCCGTTTGCCCAGGGGTCGGCACAGGGCGGGTTCGACCTTGTCTCGGCGGCGTACGCGTCGATCCCGCGTACGCCCGACCTGCGCGGCGTCCACAATGTGCTCGACGCCGTCGCCCCCGGCGGTTCCCTGGTCATCCTCGGCCACGACCTCGAGGCGATGCGCGACCCACAGCACGTGCATCGCCCGTTCGACCCCGACGCCTACCTGAACATCGACGACTTCGTGACCGCGATCAAGGCCACGGCCGGCTGGACCATCGAGGTCGACGACAAGCGCCCCCGTCCCCCGGGCTCGGCCAGCGCAGCCCACCACGCCGACGACCGGGTGCTGCGCGCCCGCCGGGCGAGCTGAGCCGGCACCACCAGCAAATGGCAGCGGCCCGCGTCCGTGTCGAAGCACGAACGCGGGCCGCGTGGACAGAAGCGCGTGCGCGGCCAGTAGCCCGGGTTCTGTCGGAGAACGGGCAGCGGTGCCGTGGTGACCGCGGCGGTGAGAGAACGTGGCCGCAGGTGGGCGGGCATCAGCGGCCAGGCCAGGGCAGCGATGTCGACCAGATCCGGCCGGTACTGCGGCAGCTCGCGCTTCAGCCCCCGCAAGGTGGCGAAGAACCAGGCCGCTTCCGCCGCCGTGTACGGGCGGTGCTGCTCGGTCTTGACCACGTCCCCGCCCCGGGGTGCCCTGGCCCAGGACCCGCCCCTGGCGCGCTCGTTGCGGTACACCGCGGTGAGGTCACTGCGGATGGCGGAGACGCAGTGCACGTACGGCGAGTCCTCGGCCGCGCGGACCACGTCGGGGACGAGCCGGAACGTCGCGTCGTGCGCGGCCGCCGCGGTGAACCTGGGAGTTCCGCCCAGCCGGGCCACCTCGGCGCACCGGGCCGCGGTGCCCAGCCTGCTGTCCGCGGCGCGCGTCGCGAGCACGACCAACTCCACGCGGCGGCCCTCCCGGTGGTGGCGCGCGCCGTCGAGGAAGTGGCCGACGCTGTCCGGGGCGATCTCGATCAGCATGTCCCCGCGGCGCGCCCGTACGTACGCCTCGGCCATCTCCTGCCATGCCCGGTAGTCGGCCCGGATGCGGGCGGAGGCCGTCCGCGGGTCCTCTTCGAGGAGCCGTCGGTAGTCGGGGTGCATGGCCTTGAAGGTGCCGCCCTCGATCCGGATGGGCCTGCGTCGGCGCAGCGCGCGGCGGAGTGCGCGTGCCGCGTGGGTCTTCCCGGCTCCCTGCGGGCCCATCACGTACAGGGTGACCGGGTCGTCCTGCGGGGTGATGGAGCCCAGGTGCATCGGGGCGATCAGCTCGTCGAAGATCCATCTGTGCTCGCCGGGCGAGAGGCGGTGGTAGTCGACGCCGGGGGGTTCCATGAGCGGCTGGGCAACCCGGCGGACCGGCTCGGCGAGCGCGGCCGCGCGCTCCAGGCCACCGGCGACCGCCAGGCGCCGCTCGGATGTGAGCACAGCGGGATGCAACCGCTGCTGCGCGCCGGTGATCTGGCGGTGGAAGCGCCAGATCACCGATGCGGTCCACGGCCGGGCCAGGTCCGCGGCCAGCGCCTGGGGTGCGGCCGGTGCGGTGCGCCAGGCGTTGCCGGTGAGTTCGTTGCGGTACCGGGCCCGGAGGCCGCGCCGCACCACCATGACCTGGTCCGCCAGCCGCTCGGCTTCGACGGTCTGCAAGAAGAGCGGCAGGTTGCGGGCGCACCGGTCGAAGTTGCCCCAGGAGACGTACCGGCCGCCCCGTTACCTTTCTCGTGGCCCCGCAACGGGGCGCCTGGCCCCCGGGCTCGGTATGGCTGTTTGCCCCCTGTCGAAGGGATGACCTGGGGGGGGGGTGTTGCCGCCGGGCTTCGGGGCACCGCTTGACCGCTGATGAGGGGCCTGGCGACCGCCCGGTCCGGCGCAAGGCCGGACCGCTTTGTGGGTGGGGATGTCTGCGTAACGTGGTTGCCGGCGTGTGGTGCCGCAGGGACGGCCGGGAGGTGAGGAGACGAGAGGCGGGGGGGCACGCGCACATGGTCGACACGACCGCGATAGATCTCTTTCTCGGCCTGGATCTGGGCAAGGAGTTCCACCACGCCCACGGCCGGGCCAGGGATGGCAGAACCGTGCACGACAAACGGCTGCCCAACACCGAACCGAAGCTGCTGGAGCTGTTCACCAAGCTGGTGGCGAAGTTCGGCACCGTCCTCGTGATCGTGGACCAGGTCGCCAACATCGGCGCGCTGCCGCTGACAGTGGCCCGCGCGGCGGGCTGCCGGGTGGCCTATCTGCCCGGTCTGTCGATGCGGCGGGCCGCCGACCTGCACCCGGGTGAGGCCAAGACCGATGCCCGCGACGCGTTCGTGATCGCCGAGACCGCCCGGTCCATGCCGCACACCCTGCGGGCGGTGGACCGCGACGACGAGGTGCTGGCCGAGCTGACGATGCTCACTGGCTACGACAACGACCTGGCCGGCGAGGTCAACCGCACCACCAGCCGGCTGCGCGGCCTGCTTTCCCAGATCCACCCCTCCCTGGAACGGGTGCTGGGGCCACGCCTGGGATATCCCTACGTCCAGGCCCTCCTGCAGCGGCACGGCTCGCCTGCCCGGCTCAAGAGACTGGGCCGGACCCGCTGCGAGGCTCTGCTCAGGGCACACGGCTCGCGCAAGGCCCACCACCTGAGCGGGGAGATCTTCGACGCGCTCGCCGAGCAGACCCTCGTCGTTCCCGGAACCGAAGCATCCGCGCTGATCGTGCCGGGCCTGGCCGCCCAGCTCGCCGCCGCCCACACCCAGCGACGCCAGGCCGAGCAGGAGATCGCCGCCCTGCTGGAGGCCCTCCCTCTTTTCCACCTCCTGACGTCCCTGCCCGGCCTGGGCGTCAGGACCACCGCCGCCATGATCGTCGCCATCGGCGACGGCAGCGGCTTCCCCACCGCCGGACACCTCGCCTCCTACGCCGGACTCGCTCCCGCCACGAAGTCCTCGGGAACCTCCATCCGCGGAGAGCACGCTCCCCATCGCGGCAACCGCCTGCTCAAACGAGCCCTGTTTCAGGCCGCGTTCGCCGCGATCGGATGCAAAGCCGACCCGTCTTCCCGGATCTACTACGACCGCCAGCGCGGTCGCGGCAAGACCCATACCCAGGCCATCCTCCGCCTGGCGCGGCAACGCGTGAACGTCATCCACGCCATGATCCGCACCGGGACCCTCTACGAACCCCGCAGCCTCGACCTGGCGGCCTGAACACCCATCACACGCCCGGGCACCGGCACGGCCACCCCGCCGAGCCGGCCCCCGGCCTGCCCGCACGGCACCCGATCCGCCGGGAACGTCACGCTTCGCGTGACGTTCCCGAAAACCAGCACGAACACGCACGAACTGGCCCCATCAGAGTTGACGAAACAGATAGGGGCACCCCCCCTGCTCGGCGACCTGTGTCAGGTAGTAGTCCAGGTCGCTGAGCTGTGCGGTGGCGTCCGCCGTGGCCAGCGCCACCACCTCGACGCGGTAGCCAGCCGCGCGGTAGGAGCGGGCCGTCGCGCATGCCTCCTCCAGGTCGGCGACGGGCTCTTCGAGCACCACGTCGAACCGGTTGCGGCGTGCGTACGTCTCGGTCTCCGCCTGCCACCGCAGGACGTCGGGACGGACCCGCACGCCCGCCGTGCGGTCATCACCGCGCATGAGGTCGGCGTAGTGGGGGGTGGGCGCTCTTGTAGAGGTCACGGCCGATCAGTACCGCGCCGCCCCGCCGCTCAAGGACTGCCAGCAGGAGGGCGCCCAGTTCGGACTTCCCGCTGCCCGCCGGTCCGGCGACGATCACCACCACCGGCCGGTCCTGAGGAACGGCGCCCGTGGTCCAGACCTGTCGTCTGCCACGACAACGTCAGTCGTTCTGCTACGAGAAGCGTCAGTGGGGCTGGAGTTCGGTGAGCAGGTTGCGGATGCGCTGTTCGATCTCGTCGCGGATCGGGCGGACGGCCTCGATGCCGTGGCCGGCCGGGTCGTCGAGCTTCCAGTCGAGGTAGGTCTTGCCAGGGAAGACGGGGCAGGTATCGCCGCAGCCCATGGTGATCACAACGTCGGACGCCTGCACGGCGTCCACGGTCAGCACCTTCGGTGTCTCGGCGGACATGTCGATGCCGACCTCCGCCATCGCCTGGACGGCGGCCGGGCTCACGGCGTCGGCCGGTGCGGACCCGGCGGAGCGGACCTCGACCTTGCCCTTGGAGAGGTGGGTGAGGAAGGCGGCGGCCATCTGGGAGCGGCCGGCGTTGTGGACGCACACGAACAGCACGGACGGCTTTGAGGTCTCAGACACGGGCGGAACCTTCCGGGGCGGCGACCGGACCGGCCGTCGGGGTGGGCTGAGGGAAGAAGCGGCGGGCGGCCAAGGCGACGTAGACCAGGCCGATCAGGACGGGGACCTCGATGAGTGGGCCGACGACTCCGGCGAGGGCCTGGCCGGAGGTGGCGCCGAAGGTGGCGATGGCGACCGCGATGGCGAGCTCGAAGTTGTTGCCTGCGGCGGTGAACGCCAGCGTGGTGGCCTTCGGGTAGTCCAGTCCGACCGCGCGCCCGGCGGCCATGGACCCGGCCCACATGACGGCGAAGTAGACCAGCAGCGGCAGCGCGATCCGGGCGACGTCGAGCGGCTTCGAGGTGATGGCGTCGCCCTGGAGGGCGAAGAGCACCACGATCGTGAACAGCAGCCCGTACAGGGCGAACGGCCCGATGCGGGGGATCAGCTTCGTCTCGTACCAGGTGCGTCCCTTGGCCTTCTCGCCCAGGCGGCGGGTGAGGAACCCGGCCAGCAGCGGGATGCCGAGGAAGATCAGCACGCTTCGGGCGATCTCCCAGACGGACACGTCGAGCGCGGTCTGCTCCAGGCCGAGCCATCCGGGGAGTACGGAGAGGTAGAACCAGCCGAGCAGGCTGAACGCGATCACCTGGAAGACGGAGTTCAGCGCGACGAGGACGGCGGCGGCTTCGCGGTCGCCGCAGGCGAGGTCGTTCCAGATGATGACCATGGCGATGCACCGGGCGAGGCCGACGATGATCAGGCCGGTGCGGTACTCGGGCAGGTCCGGCAGGAAGACCCAGGCCAGAGCGAACATAAGGGCCGGGCCGACGATCCAGTTCAGGACCAGGGACGGGATGAGCAGGCGCCGGTCGCGGGTGACGGTGTCGAGCCGGTCGTAGCGGACCTTGGCGAGCACGGGGTACATCATCACGAGCAGGCCGAGCGCGATCGGCAGCGAGACGCCGGTGACGGTGACCTTCGCGAGCGCGTCCCCGAGGCCGGGAACGAGGCGGCCCAGGCCGAGGCCGGCCGCCATCGCGATCAGAATCCACACGGCGAGGAACCGGTCCAGGAACGACAGCCGACGGGCGACCGGCCCCTCGGGCGCCGCCGTGGTGGTCGCTTCGCCGCTCACGAGGCGGCCCCAGCTGGCGCGGTCTCGGTCAGGGACTGTCCGACGGGCCGGGTGAGGATCGCCGCGAGGCGGTCGGTCATCTGCGGCAGCAGCCGGTAGTACACCCACGTCCCGCGCCGCTCGGAGTCGATGAGCCCGGCCTGCTTGAGCAGCTTGAGATGGTGGGAGATCGTCGGCTGCGACAGGTCGAAGGCCGGGGTGAGGTCACAGACGCAGACCTCCCCGCCCGCACGGGAGGCGATCATCGACAGCAACCGCAGCCGGACTGGATCGCCCAGCGCCTTGAACACCTTCGCCAGCGTCTCGGCCTGGCCTTCGTCCAGCGGGGCGGTCAGCAGGGCGGGGCAGCACCCCTCGGTGCCGTCCTGGCCGAGCACCACAAGCTCTTGTTTCGACATGCCTCTATGTTGAAGTTTATCGATCCAAGGCGCAAGGTTGCATCGACAGGCATCGATGCAACCGATCCGGGGAGACCGCCATGTCCCGTGCCCAGCTCGCGCTCAACGTCGCCGACCTCGAAGCGTCGGTCACCTTCTACTCCAAGCTCTTCGGCGTCGAGCCCGCCAAGCGGCGCCCCGGCTACGCGAACTTCGCCATCACCACCCCGCCGCTCAAGCTCGTCCTCATCGAGGGAGAGCCGGGACAGGAGACCCGCCTGGACCACCTCGGCGTCGAGGTGGAGACCACCGACGACGTCACCGCCGCCACCACCCGCCTCAAGGACGCCGGGCTCGCGACCTTCGAGGAGAACGACACCTCCTGCTGCTACGCCCTCCAGGACAAGGTCTGGGTCCACGGCCCCGGCAAGGAGCCGTGGGAGGTCTACGTCGTCAAGGCCGACGCCGACCAGCTGGGCAAGAGCGCCGCGCTCGGCGGTGACGCCTGCTGTGCCGGTCAGCCGGAGGCGGCCGAGGCCGCGCCGGCGGCTGCGGGCTGTGCCTGCGGCAGCTGAAGCGTTGCGTACGCAGTAGCGGACCGGCGGGCCTGATCAGGCCCGCCGGTCCGGCGTGAGCGTCACCGATCAGCGCCCGGGAGTTGGGCCGGGACGCGGGAGGTCCGCAGTTCCTTGAGGTCGGGGATGTGGTTGTAGAGAGTGCCGACCGAGACGCCGAGCAGGGCCGCGATGGGTCTCGATGCTGTTCTCGGGGTTGAGAAGCATGTCGCGGGCGGCGCGCAGCAGCTTGTCGTTGACGACCGACGGCCGGCCGCCGAAGCGGCCGCGGGCCCGCGCGGCGGCCAAGCCCTCGTTGGTGCCCTGCACGATCAGCTCCCGGATGAACTCCGCGAGCGCGGCGAAGACGTGGAAGATCAGACGGCCGCCGGGCGTCATGGTGTCGAGCTTCTCGTGCAGGGAGGTGAAGCCGATCTCCCGCTTGCGGAGCTCGGCGACCATGTTCACCAGGTCCTGGAGGCTGCGGCCGTACCGGTCCAGGGAGGGCACGACGAGGGTGTCCCCGGCTTGGAGGAAGGCGTGGCACGCCTTCAGCTCGGGGCGCAGGTCGTTCTTCCCGGACTTCTTCTCGGGGAAGATGCGCCGGCACCCGGCGAGGGTGAGGGCGTCGATCTGCCGGTCGAGTTTCTGCCCGCCGGTGGAGACCCGGGCGTAGCCGATGCGGATCTCGGTCGGGCGGGCCGGGAAGATGCCCAGGAGGTCGTCGTCGGCGCCGAGCGCGTCGGTCAGGGTCGTCACGGACGCAGTGTGCCCTCAAGTAACCATGGTTTTCTGAAGGCCGGCGGCCGGGCCTGCGCCGGGTCTCACAGGTCCGGCCCGGCCGCCGTCAGGCAGTGAGCTCCACGCTGGTCTCGCCCGTCACCGCCGGACGGGTGCCGCCGAAGGAGACGCTGTGGCGGACCGTCAGCCCCCGGCGCTGGTCGAGCTTCTGGATGAAGGACGCCGGGGCCTGGACGCTCATTGTCTCGGCGCCGAGCTTCTTGGGCTTGGCCCGCTGCTCGGAGACGACGTAGTCCAGGATCTGCTCCGTGTGCTCCTTCTTCTCCCCGGGAAGGAATCCTGCGCACTCCGCCGTAACGACCTGGCCGGCCTCGACGAAGGCCCACGTCATGGAGATGGCCACCGGCAGGTGGCCCTGCTCCTCCACGGCCTTGACGCTCAGCCGGAGCCCACCGACGAGAGCGGCCTTGATGACCGGAGCCGGGCCCACCGTCTGCGGGACGGTCACCTCCAAGGACTGCGAGACGGCCGCCGCATCATTGCCGGTGATCTCGTAGCTGAGCGTCGCGGTGGTGCCGATGGTCGCCATGACCACCGAGGCCGGCACCAGCACCTTCCGGTCGGCCGGGACAGGGAAGCCGTCCGGGCACGGTGAGGCGCCGTCCGGGGACCAGTGCAGCACCATCGTCTGCCCCTCGCCGAGCACGGCGTCGGAGGGCACCACCACGGTCACGTCGCGGAGCACGGCGCGCGTGCCCTCGTCATTGAGCACAGGCTCCAGCTGGGCCTCATCGAACACGGGCGGTGGAAGAGCGGACACCTGCACTCCTTGGCCTGAAGGACGTGCCAGGCTGATGTACCAGATGCGGGCCTGGTTCGGTCGGCCGCTGTGGGATATGGAGCCGGCCGACGCCGACGGGTACTTCGGCAAGGTGCTGCGGGGCTCGCCGAGCGGCACCCGGCTGGCCCGAGCGCAGGCGCTGACCACGTACTTCCTGTTCCTGGAGCTCCGGCACAAGGTCGAGATCCACCGGATGACCGGGCGGGTCGTCGAGTGCCCGATCGACGAGATGAACCGCCCACGGGGATCCAAGGACGCCGCCCTGCGGATCCCGCCGACCGAGCCGGAGATCAAGACACTGTTCACCGGCTGGGGCGGCGAGTTGGCGACCTGCCGCAAGTTCGCCCCCACCGCGCGGAACTACTCCGCATCGAAGCTGATGTCGCAGGTCGGACTCAGGGTGAGCGAGGCATGCAAGCTCGATCTGGCGGACATCAAGTGGGATCTGGGCCGCTTCGGCAAGCTCCACGTGCGTCACGGCAAGGGCGCCCGCGGCTCGGGCCCGCGCGAGCGGATGGTGCCGCTGATCAACGGCGCCGACCGCACGCTGCGGTGGTTCATCGAGGACGTCTGGGGCCAGTTCGACGACGACCACACCCGACCCGGTGCCCCGCTGTTCCCCTCAGAGCGCAAGAACACCGACGGCTCCTCGCGCCGCGTCGGCGACGACGCCTTGCGCAACGGTCTGGCCGCCGCTGCGGAAGCTCATCTGCCTGGCTGGGCCAACACACTGACGCCGCACGTCCTGCGGCACTTCTGCGCGTCCGAGCTCTACCTCGGAGGGCTTGATCTGCTCGGGATCCAAGAGGTCCTCGGTCACTCCTGGATCGCCACCACGATGCGGTACATCCACGTCCAGCAGACCCGGGTCGAGGACGCCTGGGTGTCCGGGCAGCAGCGGGTCGCGAAGCGGCTGGAAGGACTGATGGGATGAAGTGGAACCTGCGGCTGACCGCCGCGAACAAGGGGATCTGGAAGGCGTCCGAGCTCCAGCGGAGCCTCGCCGAGCACGGCTTGGTGATCTCGGCCGGGAAGATGTCCGGCCTGTGGTCCGGCCAGCCGGTCTCCCTCAAGCTGGAGGACCTGGACGTGATCTGTGTCGTGCTCGGCTGCGAGATCGGCGATCTGCTGATTCCCGAGCCCGGGAAGGTCAGTCGCCCGGGTCAGCAGGCTGGAGTCCAGGAGGCCACGACCGGTTCGATGGTGGCCCCGGCCGTCGTGCCCAAGCGCCGCGACGGCCGTTCCCTGCCGCCGATGTGACCTGGTCACCATCGCCATGGGGAAGATCAGCGAGAACAAGCCGGCGGCCTCCTGCTCGGGCTGTTTCGCCTGGGTCAGCTGCCCGGCCGGTTCTGCCGCGGCTGTTATACCTACGGCCAGCTGCACGCCGTCGGCGAGTGCGTCGGCTGCCGACGACAGGTCCCGGTCGATGGCAAGCACGGCTACTGCCGCCTCTGCCGGGCTCAGGCAACCTGGGCGATCAAGGCGAGCGGCAAGGCGTCGGTGATCGAGCCGTACCTGCGGCGGGTGACCTGCCAGCAGCTGTTCTTCGCGAACCTCCAGCGGCCCAAGAACGGCGGGCCCCGGGTCGGCAAGGCCGGGCGGCGCGTGCTGAAGCCGCCGCCGGTTCCCGAACCACACCGCGTGATCACCACGTTGACGCAACTGACGCTGTTCACTGCCACTCGGGACTTCCGCCGGTTCGACCGGGAACTCCATGCCGACCTGGCCAACCCCTGGCTTGTCCAGGCCCGGCAGGCCGCTCGGGCGCTGGGAGAAACCCGCGGCTGGAGCCGCTGGATCGCCAGCGACGTGAACCGAGCTCTGGTCATCGTGCTGTCTGGCTTCCGCGAAGGTGAGTCGATCCGGTACTCCGAGCTCTTCCCGGCCCTGCGAGTCCGTGGGCTTCCCGTCGTGCGGACCGCCGAAGTCCTCGACCGCCTCGGCCTGTTCACCGACGACCGGGCACCCGCAGTCGATCGGTGGCTGGAACGGAAACTCGAGGGGATGCCGCCGGGCATCCACCTCGTCGTCGAAGCCTGGATCCGCACTCTCCTCGACGGTGGCCCGCGATCCGAGCCTCGCTCCCGGCACACGGCATGGGCCTACCTGGGCGAGCTCCAGCCGGTGCTGCTGGAGTGGTCCAGCCGCTACGACCACCTGCGAGAAGTCACCCGGGAGGACATCATCGCGGCCCGGGACGCCGCCACCGGCAAACAGCGCGAAAGCCGGATCGTCGCCCTGCGGTCACTGTTCCGGCACGCGAAGAAGAACGGCCAGATCTTCCGCAACCCCACGATCCGCATCCGCGTCCCCCGGCAGACCGGCGGCGTCCTCCAAGCCCTCGACCAGGCGGACATCAACGAGGCCATCGCAACCGCCACCACCCCAGACATCCGGCTCATCGTCGCCCTGGCCGCCGTCCACGCGGCACGGCCGAAGATGATCCGTACCATGCAGCTGGGCGACATCGACCTGGGCAACCGACGCATCACCGTCGGCGGCCACGTCCGCCCGCTCGACGACCTCACCCACCGTGCGGTCCTGGACTGGCTTGACCACCGCCGCAACCGCTGGCCGAACACGGCCAACCCGCACCTGCTGACTACCCAGAAGACCGCCGTCGAACTCGGCCCGGCCGGCAAGCTCTGGACCACCCGGGCCACCCGCAACCTCACCGCCACCCTCGAACGGCTCCGCGTCGACCGCCAGCTCGAAGAAGCCCTCACCCACGGCGCCGACCCGCTCCAGCTCGCCCTCGTCTTCGGCATCAACGAGAAGACCGCCATCCGCTACGCGGACTCAGCACGCGCGCTTCTGGGAGAAGCTGCCGAGCAGGAATCGCAGTGAAACCCACTCGACCCGCTCAACCCACTGACGAGATCATGGACAGATGCCGTCGACCGAACCAGCAGCCCGCGAACTTCAGGACCGCACCGTTCTCCGGAGCATGGGCGAGATCCCCGCAACCGACGTCGTCACTGCTGCCTGTGATGTACTCGTAGCCGGCCTCGACAGTCCTGCCCTGCGGATCCTGGCCGCGCGCACACGCACGGAGGCGGATTACGACGTCCCCGACCTGCTTCCCCCGGCACTCGACGAACTGGGCCTCACCTTCCACCCAGCGGACAGCGTTGCCGGACAGGAAGCCGCCGCACGAGCACGTGCCGCCCGGATGCTGGCCGGCGAGCTGACACCACGCGAGCTGGCCTTCCGGATCCACCATCGTTTTGGGCACGAACTCGCCTTGGTCGAACAACTCGCCAACCTGGACGACGAGTACGACATCCTCGAATACGGCGACAGAACACCGGCACAGGTCGATGCCGATGTCACGGCCGAAGCTCTTCGGCTTGCACAGCATCCTCGTTTTCCCACCGAACCCACGGATGCATCGACCTGAAGCAGACCGGTGGACCCGTGGGTTCAGGCTGAAGAGCCTTCGGTTCCCTTGAACCCACGGGGAACGAGGCCCTGCGCTCGCATAGCTACGGCGAAGTGACAAGTAGCTCTCTGTAGCCGATGTGACGGCGTGTTGTCCCGGGTTTCGGTGTTCCCGTCCCGGCCCGGTCGGTCGTCGGCATCTTGATCACGTCGGATTGGTCGATGCAGAAGGGAAGGGCCCTGGTCGTGCGGCAGGAGTGGGAGCCGGAGGAGCTGATCTCCGTCTGGACGCTGCTTGAAGAGGACATGGGGCAGCTGCGGAACCGTAGGCACCGGCAGACCCCGCAGTGCCTGGAAGCCCGCGAGCGCTCCCAGGCAGAGCAGGACCGCGACGACCACCGACACACAGCGCAGCGCGCTGCGCCCGGACCTCTCTGCGCGTCGATGACGGGTCACGGCGCCCGGCCCGGCGGGTTGCGGCCGGTCGGTTGTGCGGTTCGGAAGGAGCGTCACGTGAGTGTTCCCGGGCAGGTCTGTGGTCTGTTGAGGAAGAACCGGTCCCGGTGCCCGCCTGCCACTTTGCTGGGCGGGCGGGCACCGGGACCGGTGTCGAAGGTCAGGTGGCTGTACCAGGAGAAGGCTTCTGGCCGGCCTTGTCGACGACGGCGCGTTCGGTCACGGCGGTGCTGACGAGGATGCGTCCGGCTTTGCCACCGGCGCTGTCGTCGTTGACGAGGACGGTCCGCTCGCCGAGGTAGGTGAGCTTGTCCTTGTCGAAGATCCATTCGGTGCGCTGGTTGCCGTGGTCCTGGCTGACGGCCACGCCGTGCCGGCCGGACGCGTCCACGGCGTCGTCCACGACGTTCACCCCGGGGATCTTGGCCGCGGCCTTGTAGAGTGCCGCCCCGATCTGCGGGGGCATCAGGGACTCGCGCAGCGCGTCGCCGATCGTCTGGAACGCTTCCTGGTCGGGGTTGAGGTTCTTGTCCACGCCGGTGTTCTGGGCGTAGACGGCTGTCAGCAGGGCGTCGGGGTCGGTGGGCAGGGAGGCCAGGTACGTGTAGGTGGGCAGCTGGAGGGAGGGCTCGGTGTTCTTGCCGAGGTTGACGCCTTCCTCACCGGGCCGGAAGCCCGGGTTGAGGGGCTCGGTGAGGAGACCGTCGCGGCTGCCGTTGACGGAGAACCATGCCTGTCGGGGGTGGGTGGTCCCGGTGCCGTCGTCGTTGTACTGGGCCTTGGCGCCGTCGCCGTCGGCGCCGATCTTCTTGCTCGCGCCGTAGACTTGGCTGGCGATGTAGATGTACTGGTCGTCACGGACCTGCGGGGCAGAGGTGCTGGCGGCGACGGCGGCGATGCGGGTCAGCAGCTGGACGGCCTGGGGTGACGCGCCGCCGGGCCCGCGCTCGCTGACCGAGCCGCCCGGAGCACTGGCCGCCTGAGGGACCGTGGTCGGGGCATTGGAACCGACGGCGGTCACCGCGATGACCGCAGCCATCGCCCCTGCGGCCAGCGACGCCCCGAGGACCAGTCGGCGCCGGGGACGGCCGGGGGCGGCCGCGTCGACCAAGCGCCGGCGCAGTCCGCCTGGCTGGTGGGAGGTGTGGGTGGTGTCCTGGTCGATCTGTCGCATGAGGAGTTCCTTGTGGTGGAGGTGGCGGCCCGGCGGCAGGTCCCGTTCGGCCGGGGCCGGCAGCAGCCGGGCCGTCTCCTCGCGCTCGGCCTGTGCGGGCCGGTACGGGGTGGCGTTCACCGGGTTCCCTCCTGGACGGACAGGGCCGCGAACGCGGCCTCACTCTCTACCTCTCCGCGCCCCGGGCGCGGTTCCCGCTTTTCTTCGGCCAGTTGCCGGTCGGTCAGGTCCCGCAGCCTGACCCGGGCGCGCGACAGGCGTGAGCGCACAGTGCCCACCGGTACCCCCAGCGCGTCAGCGGCCTGCTGGTAGTCCAACCCCGACCACACGCACAGCGCCAGCACCTCCCTCTCCTGACGGCGCAGGCCCCGCACCGCCCGATGAACCGCGTCCAGGCGACGGGCGTCGTCGATCCGCCCGGCCGCCTCGTCCGCGAAGTCCTCCACCGGCTCCGGGGCGGGCACCCGGGCCAGGAAGGCGAAACGCCGACGGACACCGCGTCTGGCGTTGTGCGCCTTGTTCGTCGCGATCCCCAGCAGCCACGGCCGCAGCGATCCCCCCTCCTCTCCGACCTTCTCCCTCGTCCGCCAGGCGTCCAGGAACGTCGCCGACATGACGTCCTCGGCCACCGACCAGTCGCCGGTCAGCCGGAAGGCATGGTTGTACACCGCCTTCGCATACTGCTCATAGAGTTCGCCGAACGCCTCGCGATCGCCCGCGCGTATCCGCTCCCGCATCCCATCTCCTCACTCACGCCCGCACCGGGCCGCATCACCTTCTCTCTCCGCACACCCAGCAAGGTTCCCAGAACGGCACCAAGAAGCTGAAAAGCTATAGAAAAAAGCCCATAGCGCAGCACGATCGGGCACCTGCCCGCAGCACCCCGCGCGGGACTCCCGCCGTTCCGCACGCACGCGAGACGGAGCCTTTTCCAACCTCACGTTGAAGTGCGGTGAAGGCAGGGGCTGCCTACGACCATCGTTGCGATGCGATGCCACCTGCCGGAGTGAGCGCGACCCGGTCCGCTGCCTGCACCTTCGATCCTCGTCCGCCTCTCGCCTCTGGCAGGCTGTGTCACCACAGTCGCCCAGGGCTCGCTCCGGATTCTGGATCGGGCCCCGCAGGCAGGCGCGTGGTGCCTCCGCAACGCGCCTTGCGAGAATGCTTCCTGCACGCATGCTTCGATCTGGGGTGGGTTCGTTGGTCTGGTTCGCGGAGAGGTTCCTCTGGGACGGGGAACGTCCTGAGTGGACGTGGGTCCCATCGAAGTCCGTGGGGCCCATACGGTTCGGCCAGAGCAAGGAGGAAGTCTCAGCAGCTCTGGGCGAGCCGATCACGGGATGGGGTGAGATGTACGCGCGTTGGTATCCCTTCTACGGAGTTGGCATCGACACCTACTACGACCAGGAGTCCCAGACCCTGGCTGCTGTAGCTGTCGACGCCTGCCGGGGCCCCCAGGTCACCCTCGACGGCACTCCTCTGGTTGGCCGGCTGCCCTCGGAACTCGAACCCTGGCTCGATAAGACCGCGTCAACACTTGAGGATGATCCGACCCTGCCCGAGTACGTCGACGGCCTGCGCTTCGGGCCCCGCGGGGAGCCGTATCTCCTCAGTCTGGGATTGATCCTGCGCTGCCAGCAGAACGGCGACCACGCCCGCTGTCGCCCAGTGTTCATTGCTCCTCAGTGGGCCATGCGAGGCCAGGAATGGATCGAGGACTTGATCCCCGAAAGGGAGTGGCTGACGTATTGAACCTCTTCGTGACGGGTGGTTGGGCCGGCAGCCCCGACGGCGGGTACGAAGAAAGCTCCTGGTAGACGGGTTCACGACCAAGATCACCAGTCCGTCAGGAGCTTTCGCGTGCTTGTCTACCCGTCCGGTATTGATCTGTCCAGCCGTACCCTGCAGCACCTCACCGGTCTTCTCGCAGGTCACCGGCGCCGCATCGGCTCCCGGTGGCGTCGCCTCAACTGTGACCGGCAGGCCCTGCTCGTCCTGGCCCACCTGCGCTGCGGCGACACCTACGCCCGGCTCGCAGCGGGTTTCCGGGTCGGGATCGCGACGGTCTACCGGTACATACGCGAGGCCGTTGATCTTATGGCCGCTCGGGCGCCCACGCTGGAACAGGCCATGACAGCTGTGCGGAAGAAGGCGTACGTGATCCTCGACGGCACCGTGCTGCCGATCGACCGCATCGCTGCCGACCAGCCGTACTACTCCGGGAAGAAGAAACACCATGGAATGAACGTGCAGGTGCTCGCCGATCCAGCCGGCCGGTTGATCTGGGCCTCGGACGCGCTACCCGGAGCCGTGCACGATCTGACCGCGGCCCGAACCCACGGCATCCCTGCCGCCCTGACCTCCGAAGACATCAAGTGCTGGGCGGACAAGGCGTATCAGGGTGCAGGCCCTGCTGCCCGCGTCCCGTTCCGGGGCAAGAATCTGCGCGGCTGGCGCCGGCGTCACAACCGCGATCACGCCAAGATCCGCAGCCTCGGCGAACGCGCCATGGCCACCCTCAAATGCTGGCGACTCCTGCGAAAGCTCCGTTGCAGCACCATCCGGATCACCGCCGTCGTCCGTGCCGTCCTCGCCCTCGAACTCGCCACCTGATCAAGATGGAAAAGGCTCACGATAGTTGTCACAAAGGCAGGGGCATTGTCACCATGCCGCTATACGGCGGACGGTGTGCCTCATCTGCACGTGACCGCTCCAGTGTCCGGAACTTCCCATGCTGCCAGCCTGGATCGGGGATCCGTGCGAGGAGGGCGGCGCTGACCGCGCCTGGCGGTGCCAGCGGTCAGAGAATGGCGTGCAGCCCCTCGCCCCTACCTCGGACCCACCGAGGAGACCCTAGGTGCGGTCCCGGCAGGGCAACGCGCTCGAAGGAAAAGCTGTCCATTGTGATCGCACGCGCCGCTACCGTTTCGCCATGACAACCACGCCCCGCCCACGCTTCTCGGTCCGCGTCGGCCTCGCCGAACCCGAATTCGACGGGCCGTTCGAGGGCATACCCCCGCACCTCACTGGACCACTGCAAAAGTGGGTGGAACAAGCCCTCTTCATCGGGGGTGGCCGATACGACGAAGACACAGCGCAGCTCCTGTGCGTACGGATGCGGATCCCAGTGCTGCGCGAGCACGCCGGGTTGTTCCCTTACACGAAAACCCTCACGAGCAGCACCGGGGACAACCTGCTCGACATCGTCGACGCGCTGCTCGGCTACTACTTCGAGGTGGAGACGGACGGGCCCGTCGAAGCTCTTGATCTGCTCCTAAGCAACGGCGGGTCCGTCTACCGGGTCACGGACATGGAGGACGGGCTGGAAGAAAGGGTGGCCCCGGCCGTCCGGGACGCGGTGAGGCAGACCATTGTTGAGGCTGCAGACCAGCAGTGCGTCGGCTCTGCGGCCGACCACCTGGAGGCGGCATGGAAGGCGGCGTACGGGCGCGGCCCGGACGCGGTGCGCGCGTATAGCGAGGCGATCAAGGCGGTGGAGTCGGCGGCGCACGCGGTCATCCAGCCGAACAATGCCAAGGCCACCCTCGGCACCATGCTCGGGGAGATCAGGAACGCCCGGCATAAGTTCACCGCCGCGATCCCCACCCCGGTGGGCGGCGACCCGATCGCCCCGGCCGAGGCGATGATGCGGACACTGTGGGAGGGGCAGACCTCCCGGCACGGTGCCCGGACCGCGACCGTGCCCGAGACCCTGGAGGCGGCCCGCGCGGGAGTCCACCTCGCCGCCGCCCTGGTGCAATGGTTCGTCTCCGGAGCCGTGGTCCGCACACCCTGAGTCCACGTTTCTGGTGACAGAAAGAGTGCTGAATGAGCGCATGTGACAGGGCGAATGCCTTGTTGGTGACAACCAGACTGCTTCGACCGGTCACATTCGCCGGCTCATGCGGCGTCGCCGGTGACAACTCCTGAGCTTCGGCTCAGCTGTGACTGAGCGCTGTTGGCCCGCTGCGAGAACACCTGGCTGGTCACAGGCGCGCTGCTCGCTGATCTGTCGGATGGGATTCTTGTGTCCGTGAGTGATCCAAATGAGCAAATACGAGCTGAGCTGGCCGAGCTGAAGTCACTGGAAGCAGCAGAAGCGGCAGGGGCATCGTTGGTGAACCCCGAGAGCACTACTGCGCCGCCCCCCGGAGGCTGGTTGCCCTGCCCCTGCTGTGGACACCAGATGTTCGGCGAGATGGGGTCGTACGACATCTGCTCTGTCTGCTTCTGGGAGGAAGACCTGGCCCAGCTGCGGTGGCCGTGGAGCTCCGGCGCAAACGCGGTGTGCCTGGTGGACGCACAACGCAACTACCAGCGTTTCGGCGCGATGGAAGAACGCTTTCTCAAACACGTGCGACCTCCGGCGCAGGATGAGCCGCTGGATCCGGAATGGCGCCCGATTGACCCGTCGCGGGACTCCTTTGAAACGCCGAGCAGTAGTGGCACATGGCCTGAGGACCTGAGCACTCTGTACTGGTGGCGTCCGACATTCTGGCGGCGAGACGAGCAGCCGCCGGCTCCCCCCGGCCCAATACAGGAATGAACGCTCAACTGGCCAACCAAAACGCTCAGTCACATCCGCCCATCGACCGCGACAAGAGCCCGCTGTTCGACGCCGACCACGACCTGGTCCGGGTCGCCGACGCGCTGCGCCGCAGCCCGCACTTCGCGGCCGCGGACGCCGACCCGGGCGGCGACACGGTGTGGTTCACGACCGAGGGCGGCGGCAACTTCACGGACGACCTGCTGCCCGAGCCGGTGCTCACTGGCTGCGTAGGTGAGAGCGAAGAACGTCTGTTGGCGAGAGCTAGCAGCACCAGGAGGTGGGGATGCTCCGAGTGTTGTTGAGAAGTAGCAACGGCACCGGGGCCAGGGAATGGCGGTGACGTCGACTTGGCGGCGTCCGTATGCTTCGGCGGGTGAGTCTGGTCGAGGTGGTTCCAGGGCAGTTCGAGGTTGTCGTTCGGGGGCCCCTATCTGTTTCGTCAACTCTGATGGGGCCAGTTCGTGCGTGTTCGTGCTGGTTTTCGGGAACGTCACGCGAAGCGTGACGTTCCCGGCGGATCGGGTGCCGTGCGGGCAGGCCGGGGGCCGGCTCGGCGGGGTGGCCGTGCCGGTGCCCGGGCGTGTGATGGGTGTTCAGGCCGCCAGGTCGAGGCTGCGGGATTCGTAGAGGGTCCCGGTGCGGATCATGGCGTGGATGACGTTCACGCGTTGCCGCGCCAGGCGGAGGATGGCCTGGGTATGGGTCTTGCCGCGACCACGCTGGCGGTCGTAGTAGATCCGGGAAGACGGGTCGGCTTTGCATCCGATCGCGGCGAACGCGGCCTGAAACAGGGCTCGTTTGAGCAGGCGGTTGCCGCGATGGGGAGCGTGCTCTCCGCGGATGGAGGTTCCCGAGGACTTCGTGGCGGGAGCGAGTCCGGCGTAGGAGGCGAGGTGTCCGGCGGTGGGGAAGCCGCTGCCGTCGCCGATGGCGACGATCACGGCGGCGGTGGTCCTGACGCCCAGGCCGGGCAGGGACGTCAGGAGGTGGAAAAGAGGGAGGGCCTCCAGCAGGGCGGCGATCTCCTGCTCGGCCTGGCGTCGCTGGGTGTGGGCGGCGGCGAGCTGGGCGGCCAGGCCCGGCACGATCAGCGCGGATGCTTCGGTTCCGGGAACGACGAGGGTCTGCTCGGCGAGCGCGTCGAAGATCTCCCCGCTCAGGTGGTGGGCCTTGCGCGAGCCGTGTGCCCTGAGCAGAGCCTCGCAGCGGGTCCGGCCCAGTCTCTTGAGCCGGGCAGGCGAGCCGTGCCGCTGCAGGAGGGCCTGGACGTAGGGATATCCCAGGCGTGGCCCCAGCACCCGTTCCAGGGAGGGGTGGATCTGGGAGAGCAGGCCGCGCAGCCGGCTGGTGGTGCGGTTGACCTCGCCGGCCAGGTCGTTGTCGTAGCCAGTGAGCATCGTCAGCTCGGCCAGCACCTCGTCGTCGCGGTCCACCGCCCGCAGGGTGTGCGGCATGGACCGGGCGGTCTCGGCGATCACGAACGCGTCGCGGGCATCGGTCTTGGCCTCACCCGGGTGCAGGTCGGCGGCCCGCCGCATCGACAGACCGGGCAGATAGGCCACCCGGCAGCCCGCCGCGCGGGCCACTGCCAGCGGCAGCGCGCCGATGTTGGCGACCTGGTCCACGATCACGAGGACGGTGCCGAACTTCGCCACCAGCTTGGTGAACAGCTCCAGCAGCTTCGGTTCGGTGTTGGGCAGCCGTTTGTCGTGCACGGTTCTGCCATCCCTGGCCCGGCCGTGGGCGTGGTGGAACTCCTTGCCCAGATCCAGGCCGAGAAAGAGATCTATCGCGGTCGTGTCGACCATGTGCGCGTGCCCCCCCGCCTCTCGTCTCCTCACCTCCCGGCCGTCCCTGCGGAACCACACGCCGGCAACCACGTTACGCAGACATCCCCACCCACAAAGCGGTCCGGCCTTGCGCCGGACCGGGCGGTCGCCAGGCCCCTCATCAGCGGTCAAGCGGTGCCCCGAAGCCCGGCGGCAACACCCCCCAGGTCATCCCTTCGACAGGGGGCAAACAGCCATACCGGGCCCGGGGGCCAGGCGCCCCGTTGCGGGGCCACGAGAAAGGTAACGGGGTAGGGCCGACCGGCGGGCGCCGCGGCACCAGGTTGGGATGCTCTTCGCATAGAGTGTGGGCGCGTGGGCGTGCACGTGGTTCGCCGTGAGGCGATAGCGGACAGTGCGGGGAAGGGCCGGGGTCATGTCGCGATGATGCCAAGAAGTCTCCGTGGGGCCGAGAGGTCAGCTGGGCCGTGATGCGATCTGGCGACGGGCAGGGCCCCAGACTTCCTCGAACTCCTCGGAGGTGAGTTGTTCGGGGTCGTGGCCTTCCCATTCCGAGACGGGCAGCTCGGCGGTGATCCCGAACCTGCTGTCGTACTCATCGAGGCGGCCCGCTTCGCGGGCCCGCTGCCACTCGGCGAGGTAGGCAACTCAGGCCCTTCGAGTTCGACCTGCCGGATCACCCAGCCTTCGGCATCGACCTCGAAGTAGAACCAGGTGTCTTCCTCGTCCCAGTAGCAGCGCATCCATGTGGTCACCAGGCCATGAAGCCGGGCCAGATGCGCCGCGCTACTCCGCTTTGTCTCATGGTTGAGCGATGAATCCTGCGGATCGGTCGAGCTGGAAAGGAGAACCGACCCGGTTTGGATCCCAGCCTTGATCCCGTGCCTCTCGAATGCTGGCGGCAACGTGGGCTGGACGAATGGGCTCCGTCTCGACGCCCACCCAGTTACTGGGATGGGCCTGGCCGCTGGTGACGATCAAGGCCGTGCCCGGCTGGCTGCCTCTGGCCGCTTCGACCGCGTAGGTCATCGGTGCCCAGCAGAGTCCCTGCATGTAGGAGGGCTTCCTGCGGATCCGCCAGCGGTACTCGATCCCGTCAACGGTTATGCGCCGGGAACCCTTCTTGTTCAGCGCCATCTTCACCCCCTCCGCTGTTGGACTCTAGCGCCGTGCAATAGGTCCGTCTCAGCCGGAATCTTCCGGTCTGCCGGGCAGAGCGCCGAAACCAGGGTGCCGTGCAGGCTGTGGTCGCCGTAGTGTCCCGGGCGAAAGGCGGTTGCAGTCGAGATCACGGTGCAGCGGATCAGGACGTCCTGGACGAAGTACTCCAGGGGCGGTGGCGCTGCTGCCCGCAGGAATTCGGCGCCAACGGGGTTCCTGGTGTCACCAGTGCCGGCTTCCTTCGCCCAGGTCATCCAGATGTCCGAGCGTGACGGCTTCGAGCCCCACGAGAGCGAGAGGGACTTGCGCCAGGTCGGACTCGAGAACGCGCTGCTGGACTTCACCGGCTGTGCTGTGATCACCGCGCACGACCGCTGGTTCCTGGACCGCACCGCCACCCACATCCTGGCCTGGGAGGGCGGTGCCACCTGGTTCTGGTTCGAGGGGAACTTTGCCGACTACGAAGCCAACAAGGCCGAACGGCTCGGTGACGAGGCCGCCCGCCTGCACCGGGTCACCCACCGCCGTCTGGCCCGCGGCTGATCGCAGGAGCCGTCGCAGCACCGCCAGCGAAGCCGTGGCGGCAGTCACCACGGCATCTGGAGACAATGGTACGGAGGCACGCGGCGATGAGGCTCACCACAACCGCGGAAGCACCCCGCTCTGTGGCCTCTACGAACGCGGACAGGCGGGATCGTCGACGTGCAGGATTCTTCGTGGACTCGCACGCCTGATCTGCTCGGTGAGCGTTCACGATTCACCCGAGCAGGAAGGCAGGCCCGGCATGACGGTCGAAGCCCGCGTGAAGTCGCGTCTGGTGGCAGGTTCCGCGACCCTGCGACGCTGCCGGCCGGGGAAACCGCCGCGGGCGGTCCGACTGGGCGCAAATCGGCGGCTCTCCACCGGGGGAAGGCTCTTTGGCGCGCTGCTCGCTGCGGGAACGCCAGGAAGGGACCGGCGCTCACACATTGGTGGACCGCACCGCACTGGTGCTCGATGGCCTTGTTGCCCCCGTGGCCCATCGGGTGCTCGAACCGGTCTTCCCCGCCCGCTACACGGATACATCCCTCGCCCCTCAAGCGCGCGAGAGCGGTACGGAGTCGGCCTCCGTCGCAATGTACGGGCTGGCAGGGCTGCCGCTGCGCCCGCCCGCTTGCCGCGCCACTGGAACAGCTCCACGGCAACCTCTACCGTCCGGCGGCCGTATGTGCCGACGGGCGGTGGAGCCCACGGCGGATGGCCCTGGATCTCAACGAACCGGAACAGCGATGAACCGCCCTGGCCGCACGGCCGGAGTGTCATCCGCGCCCAGGCGGCGCGGTGCGGGCGTGTCAGCCGCAGCGCGCGGTCGGCGCCGTGCCGCAGCCGGGCTGCTGGGGACCCTGGTCCTGTCCGCAGGTGCCCGCCGTGGCGATGTGGGCCCGCTGGCCCACTGGGACCGGGCCGTGCTTCGGCGTGCTGTCCAGCTGGAGGCGGGGCGGTCGGGTTGGCTGGCCGTGACCGTGGCAGGTTCCTGGCCGCTGGCCTATCCGCTGGTGGTGGCACGGTGCCTGACAGGCCCGCGTATCGCGCATGATGCGAGAGTTCGGAGTCGCGCTGCGCGCGGGCGCCCCGCAGCGCCACCGCGCAGACCTGGGCGGAGCACACGCGTGATGCTGGGAATCACCGACCTCCACCTCATCCGCGGCGACGTGATCGATGTCTACGCCGCGGTGCGCGCCCTGCTCCTCCATCTGCCGAGCCGTCCGGGCGGGCGCGGCTGTGATCACCGGACGTGATCAACGGGATCTTGTTCCGGGTCCGCACCTGCGTCCCCTGGCGGGGCCTACCGGAGCGGTTCGGAAACTGGAAGGCCGTCTATGAGCGCCATCGTCGGCCAGGAGCTGATCGAATGGCGCCTGGTGAGCGTGGACCCCACCCCGTACCGGGCCCACCAGCACGTGGCGGGGGCGCCGCGCAGAGCGCCGCCGCTCCCCAAGTGAGTCGGCTACGTGACTCCAGCCAGCCACGCACGCCTCGTCCAGTCAGTAGAAAAAAGTCCATCTACCCCATTTAGGGCTTTTGGTTTTATTTGCCTTTAATGCTCCTCGACTGAGAGCCTCGGACGTCACCGGGCTTGGGCGGCATGTGCTGGACGGGAAAGACACGGACGACCGGGTCGGGGGTGGACGGATGTTCGCGCAACTGTTGGTTTTCCAAGGAACCACGGTCGGGAACTCAAGAACGACGGTACTGCCGTCGTGCGGCGAGCATCCCGGCGAAGACCGCCACCCACACCGCCAGCGCCGCCCACGCCTCGCCCGCACCGGTCGCGGTCATCCAGCCCCAGCCCGCCGCCTCGCCCAGCTTCCGGGTCGCCACCCCGTACATGGCGACCGGGAACACCATGCCCCACAGGCTCGTCTCGTAGCGCAGCGGCACGCGGCGCAGTGCATGCCGCCATACGCCCAGGGCGAGCAGGAGCGGAATCAGCCAGGTGCAGAACGACCAGGCCACGGCGGACACATCCAGCACGAACGTTCTGGACAGCAGGGCATTGGCGGGCGGAAGCCGGAGGAGCATCGCACCGGCCAGCACACTGATCGCGGCGGCGCCCATGAACACCCAGTAGGATGGGGTGAGTTCCGTCGGTTTGACGGGTTCCAGCAGGAGCCGGGCCAGTGCCAATGCGGCCACCAACAGGTATTGCACCAGCCCGACGGCCCAGCACACCGAGGCCAGGACGCCCAGGGACCGGCCGCCGGTGTGCGGGGCGAGGGCAGCGGTGGCGACCGCGACGGACTGCGTGCCCACCACCCAGATGAACCAACTGCCGTTGACCTGATGCAGTGACAGGACACGCCCCGAGCAGACCAGCAGCAGCGGCACACCGTAGCCGAGTACCAGCCAGCCTGCAGCGCCAATCGCAGTCAGTGCCGCGGCGGCGACGTAGTGCCGGTCAAGGGCCAGTCTGTCGGCCAGCACGCCGGAGGCGGCGACGAGCGTGAGGTGGTCGAAGCCGCGCGGCCCGGTGAGGTCGCTGCGCAAACGCTCCCACCGCAACACCAGATGCCACAGGTATCCGGCCCACAGCACGACGTATCCCACACTCGCGATCCACAGCAGGGCCGCCGCGGCGGCCGACGCGCTGTGCCCGGCCAGCGCGGTGGACATGATGCCCGTGGCCATGACGAAGGCAAACGCCCCGGGGCTGAGGTCTTCCGCCGCACGGCACCACGCACCGGTCGGCCTGCCGGACACCGCAGCCATACCATCACCTCCCTTTTCACTTCCCGGGCACGGCTCCGCTCCGTGCCGTCCCGCTGCGATCGTCGCCGCCGCCGTCGGCCCGTGCCGAGCCGCAGTTCTGACGCCTCATCGGTGATCGCCCGATGTGCAAGCCGATGCGGTGCGCATCTCTGCGCATGGGTACTCGACGCGTCCCCGGACCGGCCGGTAGCCAAACCGAGGCGAGCTCCGCCGGAGGCGATAGCGCCCGCCTCCTCCAGCAGCCGTCCCAACAGGTCGGACGGAAGATGGCCCTCGCCCCTCGCCACCGTACCGTTGACCTGCGCCAGATGCTCCGGAGTCGCCTCGGAGCGCCTGACCACACCGGCAACCCCGCACTCCGCGGCACTCACCAGCTTCTGCTCGTCGATGTCCGTGGTGACCAGAACGGTGCGCGCGGTGCTGGTGTGCTGGATGCGGCGCAGACGGTTGAGCGTCGGCTCGTCGACGGCATCGGCTACGACGACCATCACACTGGGAACGAGCGCGTCCGCCTTGTCCGGGTGGGCATGGCAGAGAACACTGACTTCGGGCTGCCGACGCAGCAGGTTGGTGATTCTGGCCAAGGAGACCGGGGCATCGACCTGGACGGCAACGGACACTCGTGGTGGGGGAAGGGACATGCCGCAGGCTGCTCTCTTCTGCGCGATCGGGGCACGCGGGGTGGGGACAGGAAGGTCGAAGTGGCTGCGGAGCCACTGTTCAGGCTGCGGTTCATGCGTCTGGGGCGCCGAGGTCGATCATGAGGTTGGTGTTGGTGACGACGCGGACAGAGTGATTGCGGGCGTAGGCGGCCAGGGCGACGGAGAGCTTCGGTTCCGAGGCGGAGTGCCGCGCGATTGCGCGCAGGTGGTGCAGCAGTTCAGGTGTCAGCCGGACACGGCCCTGAAGCAGGCGGAGGCGGTCCGTTCCGTGATGCGCGGCCAGCCGCACGGCGTGCGCGAGGGCGGGCCGTGCTGGCACGCTTCACCGCCGCGGCCGGTGGGCGGCCAGGAATTCGCCTAGCTCGCTGGTGGTGGGCGGCAGTTCGTCAGAGCCGCGGAACCACTGGTGGCGGTCGTGCTTGGTGAGGGTAATCGGGCCGGGTTTGTCGGGGGTGAGCGTGAAGACGAACTGGCGGCTGGTGCGGCCGCGTGCGTTGGTGTAGTCGAAGTGACCGAGGTACCGGTCGACCGACTGGACCGACAGGCCGGTCTCTTCGCCGACTTCCCGGATGAGGCAGTCCAGGACGGACCCGCCGTTCTCGCGTCGGCCGCCGGGCAGTTCCCAGGTGCCGCCGCGGTAGTCGTCCAGGCTGCGCCGGATGAACAAGGTGGCGTCACCGTGGGCGATGACGGCTGCGGGGGCCAAGTCGCGGATCCCGTCGACGCGGGCCTGCTCCTCCAGGCCCGCCGCCAGCCCGCTGAGGACGGCGTAGCGGGCCAGTGGGCTCATTGGGCGGCCGCTCAGGTCGCGGGGGTCGGCCCAGACCGGAGTGATGCCGTCGGCCGCGGCGAGGGTGTCGAGGCAGCCGTCCCACTCGCCTACGAAGACGTAGGTGGGGTGGCCGGTGTCGTCGGTGTGGGTGAGGAGGTGCTCGAGCGGCACCCGCAGGCCGAGCTCGTCGTGCACCGCGTCATGGATCGCGGCGGCGGGGCCGATGTCCTCAGTTTGGCCGTTTCGGGACGAGTGGGCGCCGGGCCAGTGGAGGTCCGGCTTGTTGCTCATGCGGTATGCGAGCAGGTGTCCGGCTCTGCTGCGGAGCAGTGCGAGGGTGCCGTAGCTGTGCGGGGACGGCCTGGGGATGATCAGGTCCAGCACGCGGAGGGTGTCCTGCTTCACGGAGGCGTCCATGGGGAGCCGGTCGAAGTCCGCCGGGGCGAGGAAGGCGAGGTCGGTGCCTTCGCCCAGGACCAGCGTGTCCGGGTCGCCGTCCCACCGGCCGTGCAGGACGTGGACGGAGTAGCCGTCGAAGTCGACGCGGAACATCGCCGCCAGTTCGAGGCCGGTCAGGCCCACTTCCTCGTGGAGCTCGCGGACGCCGGTGGCGTGCGGGTCGGCGTCGGCCGGTTCGGAGCCGCCGCCCAGCGGGGCCCAGGTGCCCGGCGCCCAGATGCCCTCCTTGTCATCGCGCAGGTGCATGAGGACCTCACCGGCCCGGTTCGTGATCACCACGAGGGTGCCGTACGGATCGTCCCTGGCCGCGCGGCCCTTCTTCGGGCGTCCCAGCACGCTCAGGACGCGGGCGCGCAGCACCGGATCGCCCAGTTGGGAAGGGCCGCACCATTCAGCGCCGGCTGCCTCCTCGGTCTGGACGGTCACCTCGGAGGTGCCCCGGGTCCGGAAGAGATAGCGGATGTCGATGTGTTGGTGGGCCGGTTCACCGCGCTCGGGCCGGGCCTCGATCGGGTGGAGGCCGATATGGACCGGCTCTCCGCCGCAGAGGGGTTCCAGCGTGGTGACGCCGGTCTCCTCAGCGATCTCGCGCCGCACGGCGGCGGCCAGAGTACGGTCGGATGGCTCGCAATGGCCGCCGGGCTGGATGCGGCGCCCCGATGCCCTGTGGTGGATCAGCAGAACTTTGTCCGCGTCGTTGACGACGACGCCCGACGTGGTCACATGGCCGCCGAAGGCGGCGCGGTCGGTGACATTCACACCAGCCGCGAGACGGTCGAGGAGGGGCTGCAGCAGCTCCCGTTCGGAGGGACGACGCCGCAGGTAGGCGGTGACGGCGTCGTGGACGTGTGGGCCCGGGATGGCCATGCTGTGCTCCTTCGTCTCCTGCCCGCAGGCTCAGGCTCACGACCAGGCACCACCATGTGCTTCCCGGCCGGGAGCCGAACGTATCCAAACCCAGGCCCGGCGGTGCGGGGACTGCCTGTTTTCCACCCTGACGTGCGAAGGAGACCGACGTCGCAGATGCCATCCCCGGTGGGCCGTGCACCCCGCCGCTGGCCATGGTTTCGGCACCCGGCTGGGCAGTGGGGCAGAGGGCGACACGCTGTGCGGTGGCGGCGCGGCCTGCGTGGCGTCGGACGCATCGTGAGGTGGGCATTCGATCTGGCATTCCAGCCCCCCGGTCCGCTCGCGCCGGGTCGGCGGTTTGTGCGAAGAAGGCGACGTTGGGCGCTAGAGTGCCTCGCGTGGAAACCATGTCTCAACTCCCCGCAGTTTTCCGTCTGATCGTGACAGGGGGAGGTACCGGCGGACATACTTACCCAGCCCTCACCGCGATTCGTGCGTTGCGGGACCGGTTGACGGCGCAGGGGCGCTCGCTCGATGTGCTGTGGATCGGCAGTGCCGACAGTCTGGAGGCACGCGTTGCCGACGCGGAGGGGATCGCGTTCACGGCGGTGGCCACCGGCAAGGTGAGG
The DNA here is from genome assembly GCF_043083325.1 of Streptomyces sp. NPDC014734. Classification (NCBI taxonomy): domain Bacteria; kingdom Bacillati; phylum Actinomycetota; class Actinomycetes; order Kitasatosporales; family Streptomycetaceae; genus Streptomyces; species Streptomyces sp. NPDC014734. The sequence goes on from NZ_JBIBYN010000035.1 coordinate 30,770, forward strand.
CGTTCGTCAAACCCGCTCAAGATGGTGTCGCCCGCGAACGTGCGGGACATGGCGCGTGTGCCGCTCGGCGTCGCTCAGGCGCGCAAGGCGGTCGCGAGGTTCCAACCGCACGTGGTGCTCGCGACGGGCGGCTACGTGGCGGTGCCGGCCGGACTTGCCGCCCGGATGTGCAAGGTTCCGCTGGTACTGCACGAGCAGACCGTACGGCTCGGGCTCGCCAACCGGAGGCTCGCCGGCAGCGCCTCGCGGATCGCGGTGTCCTCGGAGTCGAGTGTGCCGCTGCTTGCCGAGAGGGTGCGCCCGCTCGCGGTGGTCACCGGGAACCCCGTGCGTCCGGAGGTGCTGGCCGGGCACCCGGACAAGGCCGTGGCCGCCCTGGGGCCCGGTTTCGACCGCGCGTTGCCCACGGTGTATGTCACCGGCGGGGCGCAGGGGTCGCAGCAGATCAATAACCTGGTCGGCGGGGAGCTGCCGTGGCTGCTGGAGCGGGCCAATGTGGTGCACCAGTGCGGGCCTGCACACTATGAGGCGCTGGCTGCGCGGGCGGCGGCGCTTCCCGCCCATGTTGCTGCCCGGTATCACCTGACGCCGTTTGTGGGGCCGGAACTGCCCGATGTGCTGGCCCTGGCCGATGTGGTGATCTCGCGCAGCGGTGCCGGAACACTTTCTGAGCTGACCGCCCTGGGCAAGCCCGCCGTGTTCATCCCGCTCGCGTCCTCGGCCGGGAACGAGCAGGCGCACAACGCCCGGCACCTGGAGGAGTCCGGGGCGGCCGTCGCGCTTGTGGGCGAGGTCACCGGGGAGCGTCTTTGCGGGGCCGTGGGCCCGCTCCTTGAAGACCCCGGGCGCAGGAAGGCCATGGCGGCGGCGGCACGGGCACAGGGGCGCCCGGATGCGGCGGACAGGCTGGTGGACGTGCTCCTGACCGACGCATCCGGCTGAGTGCCTGGACCCTCCTACGTGCGCGGGCTGGTGCCCGCGGTGGCATCGAGCGCGGTGCGCAGGGCGCGTACGACATGGGCGATGTCGTTCTCGGCGAGGTGCTGGTGGAAGGGCAGGCTCAGGATCTGCTCGCCGGCCTGCTCAGTGGCGGGCAGCGGGCGGCGCCAGGCCGCGAAGGCGGGCTGGAGGTGGTTGGGCGGGTAGTGGACGCCGACGCCGATGTGCGCCTTGCGCAGGTACGCGAAGACTTCGTCCCGTCGCGGTACACGGACCTGGCACAGGTGCGGGACGGCATGGTCGGGGCCGACGTCGATGAGCGTCACCTCGCGTACTCCGGTGAGGGCGGCGCGATAGGCGCGCCACAGGTGGCGACGGGCGGCGGCGGCCATGTCGAAGTGGTCGAACTGGGCGAGGCCGATTGCCGCGTTGAGGGCGGAGAGCTGGTAGCGCAGGCCGAACCCGTGTACCTGGTAGGTGGTGGTCTCGGCGCGTTCGCTCTGGGACTGTGCGACACCCAGCAGCCGGAGGCGGCGGAGGGTGCGCGCTTCGTCGGGGGTGCGGGGAATGACGGCGCCGCCCTGGCCGCAGGTCAGGTTCTTGATGGGACCGAAGGAGAAGCAGGTCAGCACGGTGGCGTTGCTGCCGACGAGGCGGTTGTCGGTGTGGTTGCGGGAGCCGAAAGCGTGAGCGGCGTCCTCGATGACAGTGATGCCGCGCTCGGCGAGATCCGCGCGGACAGGGGTGAGGTCGACGGCCCGGCCCCCGAAGAGGACCGGGATCACCGCGCCTGTGGAGTCGGTGATCGCCTTCCTGACGAGGTCCGGGGTGATGCACATGGTGGTGGCGTCGATGTCGATGAAGCGAGGGGTCGCGCCGACGGCGAGAATGGCCTGCACGGTGGCGCAGAAGGTCAAGGAGGGCACGATCACCTCGGCACCGGCTTTGATGCCAGCGGCGAGGAGCGCGGTGTGGAGCGCGGCGGTTCCGGAGGTGACGGCCACGGCGTCGGGCACGCCGAGGTAGCGCGCGATCCGGCGCTCGAACTTCTCGGTGACGTCGGTGTGTCCGTACTGACCGCTCTCCAGGACGCGGGCGACGGATGCCGCCTCGTGTCCGTGGAGGAAGGGGCTGGCGTTGCGCCCGGCGTCCGGTCTTGACTCGTTGATCACGATTCCTCCTTCGGGCGGATAATCGGCCGGAGCAGGGCGCTCGCGGTGTCCAGAGCGGTGAGCGCGTCCGTATCCGAGGGCCCGGCGGCGACGAGCAGGCCGATCTTGTGGCCGGACTGGTCGTGCGGTCGCACGAGGTCGCCCGGCTTGGCGTACAGCTCGATATCGGTGATCCCGGGGACACTGCGAGCTTCGGCGATGCCCTCCCACGTGATCAGTTCGCCCTCGGTGTCGTGCGGTGAGCCGGTCAGCTCCAGCGCCGCGTGCGCGGCGCGTGTGGGCGTCAGATGGTCGCTGAACGGCTCACCGAGGACGAGGGCGATGAGCGCACGCACGACGTCCACGTCGTAGGCGGCGGCGAGCAGGCGCGGGACGCCATCGCCCCCGAGACGCGTATTGGCCTCGATGACACGCTCCTGGCCGTCCGCGCCGAGGACGATGTCGAAGTTCGCCGGCCCGTTGGCGATGCCGAGCCCCCGGCACAGCCGTTCGACGGTGGCCTCCAGCTGGTGGTGTGCCGCCGGCGCCAACTGCACGGTGCGAAGCCGCCGGACGACAAAGGTCTCGCCGGCGAAGTCCTTGTCCTTGACGCAGGTCATCAGCGCCCTGCCGTCCTGCATGAAGACCTCGACGGCCAGGGGGCGCCCCTGGATGAACTCCTCAGCGATGACGGTCTGGGAGGCAGAATAGGAACGGGCGTCTGCGACGGCGGCGTACAGGTCCTCGGCGCGGGCGACGAGGGATACGCCCTTGCTGCCCGAACCGTCCGAAGGCTTGATCACGAGCGGGAAGCTCAACCGAGTCGCCTCCGCGATGACCTGGTCCGGCTCGTCCGAAGCGGTCCATCCGTACCCGGCGACGCCGCAGGACGCGGCGATCGCGTGGAAAACGGCCTTGTCCCCGGCGGCGAGGGCACTCCTGGGATACACGTAAGGGGTGCCGTACCGCAGGCCCAGGGCGTGCCAACTGGCCAGCGCGGCGTCACTCGCGCCGCCTACGATCCCGGCGGGGCGCACGTCGCCGAGCGCGTCAGCGATGGCGTCGGTGTTCCGGGTGGAGATCTTCAGGGCGGCATCGGCGAACGGGAGCGCTGGAGCGTCCGCGCGCACGTCCACCGCGATGGCCGGGATTCCGCGACGCCGTGCCTCCTGGTACAGCACGATCTGCTCCTCCGAGGCGCCCAGCACGATCAGTGCGCCGTGGGGCCAGTGCTCAGACATGCTCGCCCTCCGGTTCGGGGGAGACGGTGCGGGAGAAGGGGATGGCGGGGCGCAGGTTGCGGGACATCGGGGCCCAGCGGTCGGGGTTGCGGCGGTACCACTCGGCGGTCTCGGCCAGCCCGTCCTCCAGGCGGTGCCGGGGCCGGTAGCCGAGCTGGTCGCGCGCCTTGGACCAGTCGATCGAGTAGCGGACGTCGTTGGCCGGGCGGTCGGGGATGTAGGCGACCGCGTCCCACGTCGCGCCGCACAGACTGAGCAGGTGTCCAGTCAGTTCCTTGCTGGTCAGATCGGTGCCGCCGCCAAGGTTGTAGACCTCCCCGGGCCTGCCATGGCGCAGGACCGCCTCGATCCCGGCGCAGTTGTCCTCCACATGCAGCCAGTTGCGCACGTGCTGGCCCCGGTCGTGCAGGGTGACAGGCATCCCCCGCAGGAGCCGGGTGACGAAGAGAGGGATGATCTTCTCGGGGTACTGGTACGGCCCATAGTTGTTGCTGCTGCGCGTCACGCACAGCGGGAGCCCGAGGGTCTGGTACGCGCCGAGCGCCACCAGGTCGCCAGCCGCCTTGGACACGGCGTACGGGACAGAAGGGCGAAGCGGCGCCTGCTCGGTCGCGGTGCCCTGAGCGAGGGGGCCGTACACCTCGTCGGTCGAGACGTGGACAAACTTCCCAATGCCGTGGTGGTGCGCGGCGTCCACGAGGACCTGCGTCCCGAGCACGTTCGTGGACAGGAACCCGCCCGCCGCATCGTAGGAGCGGCCGACGTGGGACTCGGCAGCAAAGTGCACAACTGCGGTGGGACCAGAGGACATGAGGTCGTTCACGACTACGCCGTCCCGTATGTTGCCGTGCACGAAGCGCAGCTTGTCGGAGAGGAAGGCGGTGCCCAGGTTCTCGATGTGACCGGCGTAGGTCAGGGCGTCCAGGACGGTGACGCGGGCGACGTCCCCGGCCTTGATGAGCCTCTTCACGAAGTGCGAGCCGATGAAGCCGGCGCCGCCGGTGACGAGCACGTGTTCCATTGGTGCCTCCCGGAAGGAGTAGGACCCGGCGCCAGAGAACTGGGCCGGGAATCCAGAGAACCCCAGCGGACGGGCGGGCGGCTCCTCACACCAAGGGGCTCACACATCACACGAACTGGTAGCGATGTGAGCGGTCCGCGCCCACCCTCGCGCCATTACCCTTGCATCCCGGGACCCGTATCTAGGGGGCACTGTGACGCGGTGGCAGGAACGCGACTGGCATCCGAACACAGATCTGGTCCGGTTGCTGGAGGCGTCCGGGGCAAGTCGCGACGCGTTCGCGCTGCGCGTCAACGAACTCACCTGGCAAGCGGGAATTCGAACGCAGTACACCAATACGAGTGTTACCAACTGGGTGAAGCGCGGCATGATCCCCCGCCCGCCGACCCCCGCCTGCATCGCCGCTGCGCTGGGAGAACGCCTCGGGCGTCCGGTCAGCGTCGCCGACATCGGCATGAGCGAACCGCGCGGCGGGAACCCTGACGTGGGGTTGGATTTCCCGCGTGAGTCAGCCGACGCTGTACGTGGCGTCACCGAATTCTGGAGACACGTGGACCGCAGAGCATTCATGAACCGTTCCTTCGCCGTCGGCGCCTTCGCCATCCCAGTCACCCGGTGGCTCGCCGTTCCGGCCGACGCCGCCACCGGCCACCGCGGGACCCGGCGCGTAGGGCGCGGGGACCTCGATCAGTTGTGGCAGGCCGTCGAGGACGCACGCCTGGCGGACTCCCAATTCGGCGGGGGAAACTGGAAGTCGTCCTCGGTCGCAACATGCCTGCGGGAGTACGCCACCCCACTGCTGCAGGGCACCTACACCGAGGAAACCGGGAAAGCACTCTTCCGGGCCACCGCAGAGCTGACCCGCCAGATCGGCTGGAGCGCGTTCGATGCCGGGCATCACGGCGCGGCGCAAAGGCACTTCATCCAGGCCCTGCGCCTGGCGCGAGCCGCCGGAGACATCCAGGTCGGCGCCTACGTGCTGACCACCATGTCCCTGGCCGCTTTCCTGCGAGGGCACCCGTCCGAGGCCGTGGACATGGCCGAGGGCGCCTACGAGCGCGCGAAGAACCTGCCAGGCGGCGCAAAGGTCTTGTCGTTCGCGAAGCTCGCGCAGGCGCGTGCACACGCACGCGCCGGTGAAGCAGACGAGGCGACCGCCGCGCTCGTCCACTCGGAGAAACTACTCGACCATGCGCATCGCGAGACCCACCCGGTGTGGATGAACTACTACACACGCGAGCGCCTGGCCACCGATGCCACGGAGATCTACCGGGATCTGGGTCGCTCGCGCGACGCGCTCGCCTGGAGCCAACAGGCGGACGCCATGCCGGCCGACCGCTACACGCGCGCGGTGGGCATCCGCCTCGCGGTAGAGGCGTCCGTGCATCTGCAGAATGACGATCTGGACCAGGGCTTGGCGGTCGCTGACCGCTCGATGCGGCTCCTGTCCCGGGTCCGGTCCGCTCGCGCTCACGGGTACATCCACGACCTCACCACGCTGCTGGCGCCCCGACAGCGGGACAAGCGCGTCGCCGCCTTCGTCGAGCACACCCACCGAAGCCTGCCCGCCGTGAGCTGAGGATCGTCCCGTCCGCCCCTTGGAGGACATCAGCCCGGTGCTCGACCGCGATGAGCGCCGGGTCGGTTGTGATGTGCTCAATCCGGGCAAAGCGGCGGCCGCGGACCTTCACGATGACGTTGCCCGCCTCGCCGTGGACACGGAAGACGCGGGCGACGTTGCCGCCGGTGCACTCCTCGACGCTGGTGGGGCGTCCGGTGTGGGGGCGGCACGCGGCGAGGACCTGGTGCAGGTGCGGGCCGAGGACCGCTTCCATGCCGGGCGCGGTGAGGCCGGGGGCGAGGGGGGAGGGGCATCGCGTGGTTCCCAGGGCGGCGAGTGTGTGCCCGGCGGGCGCGGCCGGGGCGGTGGGGTGGAAGCTGAGGACGACGGGGGCGGTGGGCCGGCCAGTCTCGGTCCGGGGACGTCGAGGTGCAGGCGCAGAAGGGCGGTCCTGCCCGCCGCGGCTTCGGAGGCGTCGAAGACCGGTCCGGCGGCGGCCTCGACGGCGACGCGCAGCGGCTGGGGGACGCCGCTCCACACGGTGGATGCGGCGCGAGCGGGCCGGTGGGGGACGAGATTCATCAGCAGGCACCTCCTGGTCCGAATCGCTGGGGACACGGGAAAGGGGAGCGCGGACCCGGCCCGGGGCACGCCGGGGCCGCGCGCGGTTCGGGCTAGGGCTGGTGGGCGGCCATCCGGTCCAGGACGAGGTGACCGCGTGCCACGAGCTCGTCGCGCCCCTTGACCAGGCCGTTGCGCAGGTAGGACACCCCGAGGCGGACGGTCAGCAGATGCAGCAGACGGCCCTCCTCAGCCGTCAACGGCCGACCGTAGCCCGCGAAGTACGCCTCGCGCAGCTCCGGACGGACGGACCACACAGCGCCGCACAGCCACACGAACTCGGACGCGGCGAGGCCGTGCGCCGCCATCGCGAAGTCGATCAGACCGTGCCCGCCACTGTCCTCGTCGTACAGCCAGTTCCGGGTCTCGTAGTCGCCGTGCCGGTAGACCAGCAGCAGCCGCTCGGCGAGGCCAGGCAGTTCCGTCGAGGCGGCCTGGACCAGAGCGGCCCGGTCGGAGGCCAGGTGCGGGGCGACGTCCTGCAGGCAGTCGGCGGCTTCACGGGCCTTGGCCTCCATGTCGCAGCGCACTGCGGCACGGTCCGCGTCCGTGCCGGGCGCGGACGCGTCGTGCCAGCGGCGCAGCAGCCGCCCGGCGTCCTCGTACAGGTGCAGCTCGGTGCTCGTCTCCAGGGCAAGGCCCCGTACGACGCGGCCGGGCAGCACCGTACTGAGGATCGCGCGCAGGCCCGGGTCGCAGGCCAGCATCCGCGGCGCTTCCGTCTCGCTCAGGTGCGCCGCGGCGAAGGCGTACCCGGTGACTTCGCGCTCGAAGTCGAGGCTGCTGGGGCTGATCTTCACGTAGGCGTCCCGGTCTCCCGCGCTCACGCGCCACACCAGGGAGGTGCTGCGCGGCCAGGAACGGTCCTCGCTCGCGTCCAGGCCGGGAAGATGGCCGGCGACCCAGTCGCGCAGCTCGGGCGGGAAAGGCTTGGCGGTCGTCATGAAGGCAGGTCTCCGAATGGGCGTGGAGGGGGTGGATTCGGTGGGCCGCGCGCGGGCGGCGAGGGCCCGCTCGGTCGCGGCGATGGCGGTGGACTTCCCCACGTCGGCGGGGAGGACTCACTGGAAGACAGCCAATTGGCCGTCGGTTGGTCGAGGTGATTCACTGCCGTTCCATGGCGATATGGCGGCGTAAACACAAGACCGACGGAACCGCACACCAACAGCACGACGTTTCTCCGTGTCCCTGCTGCGGTACGCCTTTGGATGTCTCAGAACCTCGCTTCAATTTCGCACTGCCGCAGCCTGTTGCGGGCCTGAGCGAAGCCGAGTACGAACAGCACGTCAAGCTGGTCAACGACGCGATTGTCGTGACCGACAATCTCGGTGGGTTCGCCCGAGCGTTGCTGCCCATCGGCCTCGAAGACGGCAGGACGGCGACCATGGGTGTGTGGGTCTCAGTCGAGGGGAATGTCTTCGATCACATCGTCCGGATCGGAAAGGGAGAGCTCGACTTCGACGAGATGCAGTTCGACGGGCGGCTCGCCAACGAGCTTGACCCGTGGGGCGACAAGATCCTGGCCCGACCGGTCTCTGCTGGCGTCCACATTCCTACGAACGGACGCCGCAGCATGCCCCACATCAAGTCAAGCCCCGATGCCCTCCTGACGCGCGTGCTGACCCAACGCTGGGCTGCTGCAGAGGTCCTGACCGGTGCGATGGCCTGGGCACTCGACTACGACCCCCAGGCCCCCCGCGTCCCTCATCGCCACTGAGCCGTTTCAATCTCCTGGTTCGCGATAGCGCGGGCTCAGTACTGGTAGGCAGGCGCCGCTCGCCCTGGCACGCCTACGCCAGGGCGACACGTTCGAGCAATCGGCCGCACGGGTTCCTGATTGGGGTGGCTACGGCGGCGGGCTGTCGACGTGCTCGGCTCCGATGCTCCAGGAAGCAGTCCGCCTCATCGCCCCTGGCCACAAGGAGTTCGAGGACGCCTGGCCCGGGTGGATCGATGGCACGGTCCGGCCCTACGTGGCCGCATTCGCCTACCTGCTCGGCGACTTCACCGACTTCCACCGAATCGGCGGGTCAAGATCATCCCGTGGCGGCTTTTGGGCTCACCTTAGCTGGATGGTTTGGTCGGTTAGGGCCAATACCGGTGCTTTAGGGCTTAATTCGTGGGTTTGGGGATGTTTTGGTGGGTTCGGCGAGGGTGACGGCGGGGGTGGCCGGGCGAGGTGGGTTGTTGTGGTCGGTGCGTTTGAGTGCCCAGTTGGACATTTTGCGTTTGATCACTCGCGGGTTGGACCGTAACCGTCGTGGTCCCAGGAGGCGTTCGGTGATTTCACGCAGGGTCTGCTTCAGTGCCCGGGTGAGCCGGGAGGGGGGAAAATCCCGCCTGGCTGGTGGTCTGCCGGCGGACGACGCGCAAGGTGCGGGTGAAGGGCATCCGGTCCGGATCCTCCCTCTCCTGCCGGGCGGCCTGGTGCATGAGATCGCGCAGGGCGTGGTGCACCAGGAGGAACCCGAAGATCTCCTGCTCGGCCCCGACCGGATACTGGGAGCGCAGGACGAATCCGGGTCCGCCCAGGTGGATCTTGATCTCGTCGAAGGTCGTCTCGATCTCCCAGCGCTCGGCGTAGAGCGCAGCGAGTTCCACGGCTGGTGCGGTGGCCGGGTCCACGAGTGTGGTGACCAGCCGGTAAACGGTGCCCTCCCCACCTGGGTCCAAGGCGTATTCGATGACGCGAACCCGTGCCGGGTCGGCCCGCCGGTTCTTGTCCCGGGCGGCAACGATCTCCGACAGATACGAGCCATCGGGCAGCGCGGCCACCACGGGCAGGACCGCGTTGCTCCGGACCCGCCACAACAGGTCCGCGCCGGTCGACGCGGCGGCCCGCCACAGATCGAAGCCGAGGAAGCCCCGATCCGCCAGGAGCAGCATTCCTCTGGTCAGCGAGGGGAACAGGCGGCGGGCCAGGGCCGTCTCATGCACCGCCAGTGGCGCGACGTCGGCGGCGAACACGGCGTGGGTGCCGCACTCGACCAGGGCCACGGCCCTGGCCTGCGGATACGCGCTCCTGCCCTGGCCACGCCCCGTTCCCGGCCGTCCGAAGAAGGCGGCGTTGGCCTGTGTGTCGGGAAGGTCGAAGGTCGTCCCGTCCACCGACACCAACCGCAGACCCCGAAACCACGCTCCCGTCGTCGCCGGGAGCGCCGCGGGCCGGCAGACCCTGGCGAACAACGCCTTCATCGGTTCCGCCCCCAGCCGCAACCGGGCCCGTCCGATCGCCCCGCTGGTGGGCACCCGCCACGTCTTCGACCAGCGGCGTTCCCGTTCCAGGCCTTGAGTGAGGAGCCGTCCGACCTCCTCATACCCCTGCCCCGAGAACAGGCACATCGCCAGCACGAAATACATCACCACCCGAGCGGGAAGCAGACGCTGACGTTCCTCGGTGCGCCCGCACTCCGCCACCACCTCATCCACCAGCTCCGGCGGAAACGCACGCGTGAGCACTCCAAGGGCGATGCGATCCGAAAACCGATCACCCTCAACTGCCTTCACCTGTCCAGGCCTTGGCACACCAACTCAACGAGCCAGCACTACCAAGTCACCGGTATTGCGTCTAGGCCCCCTGAGCAGCCCGTGACCGTCTCTCCCTCTTCCAGCGCGCAGGCCGCCCGTGAAGCACTGGCCGTGCGGCTCACGCACCTGCGCAAGGACGCCGGCCTCACCGGGCGCGAACTCTCCGCCCGGTGCGGCTGGCATCCGGCGAAGACGAGCAGGATCCAGAAGGGCGACGCCCCGCCCTCGGACACCGACATCCGCACCTGGTGTTCGGCATGCGGCGCCGACGACCAGGCGGACGGCCTCATCGCCACCGCCCGTGCCGTCGACTCGATGTACCTGGAGTGGCGCCGCCTGCACCGCAACGGCATGCGCAAGGTCCAGCAGGACTGGAACACTCTGCACGAACGGACCCGCGTCTGCCGGGTCTACGTTTCCAACGTCCCGCCCGGCTTCTTCCAGACCCCCGGCTTCGCCACCGCCCTCATGGAGCAGATCACCCGCTTCCAGGGCACCCCCAACGACGTCACCGAAGCGGTCGCCGCCCGCATCGCCCGCTCCCGCTTCCTCTATGAGGGCGATCACCGCTACGTCGTCCTCATGGAGGAGTCCGTCCTGCGCTTCCGCACCGCCGACCCCGAGGCGATGCGCGGGCAGCTGCGCCACCTCCTGGCCGTCATGCCGCTCGCCTCCCTCTCGCTCGGGATCATCCCGTTCACCGCGCAGCGCACCGTGTGGCCGCTGGAGGCGTTCTACGTCCACGACGACACCGTGGCCGTGGTGGAGACGCTGACGGTGGAGATCAAGGTGACGCAGCCGCGCGAGGTCGCCGACTACGTGAAGGTGTTCGCCGGCCTCGCGGAGATGGCCGTTTACGGAGACGCCGCCCGCGCCCTCATCCGGGCCGCGATCGACGCCCTGGAGTGAACCTCTGCAATTCTCCGCAACTTCGTTGAGCGCGCGGACCACAGGTGCGTAGCGTCGACGGCACCGACGGACCACCAGCCGGAGAGGCGGGGCCCCCTTGCGCGCACACACCGACTCCACCGCCCCGGCACGGGAGGGCCGCGGCCTCCAGTCGCCCGCCTACGGCGTCCCCTCACCGGCCCTGCTGGCCCGCGCGGACCGAGGCTTCGCCCGGTTCCTCAGTCAGCACGACGAGGGCCAGGACGACGGAGCCGGCGGCGAGGACCCCCAGCGGTGACCGCCGGCCACCCGCACACGATGCTGTCGGCAGCGAGGCCCGCCTGCACACCAGCACCCACACGGTCCTGTACGACCCCGACGGCCTGATCGAGGCGGAGCTCCCGCTCGACCGCGAACCGTACGGGTGCCTCGTCAAGGCCGTCCTCGCATGGACCGGCCAGGACACGCTCGCCGTACGCGACTACGAGCAGATCGGCCTCCAGCTGACCGGCCACGCCCGCGCGGTCACCTCCGACATACGGCGCCGCGCCGGCCAACTGCCGAAGAGCAGCGGGCCCCGGGCGCTCGCCGACGTCGTCCTGCGCGAGGCAGAAGGCCAACTGTCCGCGGCGATCGAAGGCACCGTGCACTGCGTCCAGAACCGCGCCCGCCTCGTCCGCGCCCTCTACGAACGGCTGGACCGCTTGGAGGCCGCGCTCGCCCCGGAGAGGGTTGCACCGAGCGGGGGTTGAACCGTTGGCTGGAGAGTTGCTTCCGGCGGGGGACAGGGCGGACGTGAGCGTCGACGGCATCGGCACGGTGAGCACACCGATCACCTGAATACGGCGAGGACCTCCACGCGCCGGGCGCACGCCGGGTGACGCGTGGAGGCCTGCCGCCCTCACAGCGGCGGACGGGTCGGGGACAGCCGCCGTGAGGAGAGAGCGCCGGCCCCCGTGCGGACCGGGCGGTGCGGCGTCAGCGGGTCTGCGCCGCGGAGAGGGCGCGGTACACGCCGCTTTCGGACAGGGCCTTGTAGGCCTGCCGGTAGATGTCCCACAGCTCGGTGTACCGCTTGTGGCGGTCGGGGTCCGGCTGAAAGGTGCGGTCGACGTGGACGGTGGCGGTCACGCCCTCCTCGACGTCGTCGAACACTCCGGCCCCCACGGCGCCCAGGATCGCCGCCCCGAGCACGGCGCACTCGCCCTCGCGCAGTATGGCGGTCTGTTTGCCGTAGACGTCGGCCTGGATCTGGCACCAGAGTTCGGACTTGGTGGCGCCTCCGGCGAGACGGATCTCGTCGAGTTCCAGGCCCATCGCGTCGTAGCCGTCGAGGACTTCCCGGGCCTCGTAGGCCACGCCTTCCAGGACGGCACGGGCCATGTCGCCGAGGGTGTGCTTCAGGGTCAGGCCCAGGAAGCCCGCCCGGGCGTGTTCGTCGTAGTGCGGAGTCATCGACCCGGCCAGATACGGGTGGAAGACCAGCCCGTTGGCGCCGGCCGGCGAGTCCGCGGCGAGATCGTTGATCACGATGTAGGGGTCGGTCTTGGTGAAGGGCTCGATGTAGCGGGCCATGTAGCCGATGTTGTCGCGGAACCACCGGTACGCGGCGCCCGCGGCGGCCTGGATCCCCTCCGCCTCCCATGCCCGGTACGGGGTGGCGTGCACCGACCTGGTGATGACCCGGTTGGGGTCGTTCACCGGCTTGGCGAGGAAGGCTACGGAGTTGCCCGCAGTACCGAAGGTCAGCTCGCACAGGCCCGGCCGGATGGCGCCGGCCCCGATGCCCGCACATTGCTGGTCACCGCCGCCCGTGGAGACGGGCAGGCCGGCCGGCAGCCCGGTGCGCCGGGCCACGGAGGGCGTGACTCTTCCGACCTGGTGTCCGGAGGGGACGATCGACGGGAGCAGGTCGGCCGAGATGCCGACGAAGTCCAGCAGTTCCTGGCTCCAGGTGAAGCGGTCGACGTCCATCAGACCGAACAGCGACGCGTTGGAGTGGTCGATGACATAATCCGGCACGTCGCTGAGCTGGCGCAGGAAGTACTCCTGGGTGCTGAGGATTCTGCTGGTCTGCCGCAGCACCTCCGGTTCGTTCTGCGCGACCCAGAGGATCTTCCCGATGGGCCAGAAGGCGCTGATCGGCAGGCCGGTGATGGCGTAGAAGCGTTCGTCGCCGACTTGCTCGCGCATGTGGTCCAACTGCGTGGTGTGCCGTGCGTCCTGCCAGGACAGCCCCCGTCCGTCACGCAGTACGTGGCCGTCGGCATCTATGTACAGGTGCAGGCCGCGCTGGGTGGACAGGCCCAGGGAACGGATCTCCTGCGGATCGACGCCGGAGGTCTCCACGACGCGGCGGATGACCTCGAAGTTGGCGTCGTCCAGAAGGTGGATGTCCTGGTCGACCCACCCGGGATGCGGGTACTCGCAGCCGTACTCGCTCGTGGCCGCCGCGACGACGACCCCGGTCGTGTCGTACATCTTGGCCCGGGCACTGGTGGTTCCGTTATCGAGTCCGATAATGTAGCCGGCCATCATGTCCTCCTTGACATGGTTCGTGGGTCAGCTCGCGGTATCAACGGCCCACCGCAGCTGGGCAGCGAGCGAGGGGGCGGCGGGCAGTGCGGAGTCGAGGACGGCGCTGCCGATGGTGAAGGCCCAGAAGTCCAGGTCGGCAAGGCGCCGGATGCGCTCCCGGCTGTCGACGGAGCCCGCGTTGACCACCTGGAGACCCGGCACCGAGGCGACCGCGTGGAGCAGGAGGTCCACGTCACCGGTGTAGCGGTAGCCCAGCAGCATGGTTCCGGTGACGCCTTCGGTGGCGACGAGCTTCTCGCAGCCGGAGACGATCTCGTCAATGGTGCCGCGCAGGCGGCCGGGCTCGCTGTTGACGTCTCCGACGGTGGGGTAGTAGCCGATCGGCGCACCCTCGATGACTTCGAGTACGGCGTCGGTGTGGGTGCCCCCAATGAGGATGTCCGCCCCGACCTGCAGGGCCAGTCGGGCGGCCTCACGTTCCGTCTCGGGGTTGGCGCCGACGACCTCGATCACCAGCCTGCGTCCGTCCGCGACGATGCGTTCGCCCAGGCGCGCCAGGTCGGTGAGGGAGTGGCCGACGTTCTTGAACCCGACGTAGGGCAGTTCCTCGGCGGTGAGCGAAGCGGCGACGGCGGCGTAGACCTCGTGCGCGTCCGGAATGGTGACGTCGTGCTTGGTGAGCATGAACTGGGTGATCATTGTGAGCTTTCTCTTTTCGTTGCGGTGACAGGTGTCGGACTGTTGCGGGAACTGGGGTCAGACCAGCGTGTGGGCGGCGAGGACGATGCTGGTCAGGGTCCAGATCGCACCGGCCGGAGGGTCGATGTGGGTGTCCCCGTGGTTCTGGATCGCCCGGGCCCAGAATTCGCCGAGCAGCCCGGCCGCGCCCCCGACCGCGGCCCCCACGAGGACGGAGCCGCTCAGGTGTGCCGCGGTCGCGGCCGTGAGCGTCATGTGGTGGGTGACCGGTACTCCCTTTCCCACGGCGGCGAAGCCGAGGGAGACGGCGGACACGGCGAATCCGAGTCCGACGGTGGCCGAGCCCAGTTCGGGCTTGGCCTCGGCCAGTGCGAGGGTGGCGTAGGAGGCGGGCAGGCCCGCGACCACTCCGAGGAGCGCCGCCTGCGACATGCGGGACTGGTGCGGGACCCATGCCTCGTCGGCGGTGGGTCTGAAGCGTCGGCGCGGGGCGGTGCCGTGCGGCAGGTGGCCGAACAGGCCGTGGTGGCCGAAGAGCAGGCGGGCTGTCACGCCCAGGACGACGACGATGAGGGCGGTCGCGTTGGTGTACTGGTTCAGGGTGCTGCCCCACAGTCCCATGATCGTTTGCCCGGCGAGGCCGAACACGCCTCCGATCAGGAGTGGGCCGGCTTTGCCGAGTTCGGCCAGGGAGAAGGCGATGTCCTTTCCGTCGGTGATGTGCTTGCGTCGCATGGCATAGGCGGCCGCGGCGGCCCCGCCGGCGAACGCGACGTGGGGGCCGAACAGGGGGCCGTTGGCCACCACGTCCAGGAACGTGGGACTACCGCCCGCGAGGACGATCGAGATCCCGGCGATCAGGGCCATCCCGCAGAAGATGAAAGATGCCAGTGCACCGATGGCCGCTCCGAACGCGCCGCTGGCGAACGCCGTCAACAGTGTTGGTGCGTCCATGCCTGCCTCCACTGTATGCATGTTGCGTTTCTGTTCGCAAGGTTGCGGATTGTGTTCACCGTAGAGCCATACGGGCATATTGACAACACTGAGGGTGCAAGGATTTGCCTGAACTCGCGTGAAAGGGAACAGTGACTGCATGACAACGCAGGGAAACGCAACCGACGAGACCCTTCTGAAGTCCCAGCGGCACGAACGCATCCTTGCCATGCTCAAAAGGTCTGGGCAGGTGCACGCGGGCGCCTTGGGCGAGCTGTTCAAGGTCTCCGCCTACACCATCCGGCGCGACCTCGACGAGTTGGCCGATGCCGGGGCGCTGCAACGTGTGCACGGCGGAGCCGTGCTCGCCTCGCACGTCCCGAAGAGCTACGAGGAACGCAAGGGCAGTGGGATCGGGGAGAAGACGCAGAGCGCACGTGCCGCGCTGGCTCTCATCGCCGAGGACGACGTCGTCATCATCGACGGCGGAAGCACCACGGCCGCCCTGGTGCAGGCGTTGCCCACCGGGTACCCGGCCACCTTCATCACCCACAGCCCCGCGATCGCCAATGAGCTCCTGCGCCGCTCCGTCCAGGAGACGATCCTCATCGGCGGCCGGCTCGACCCGCACTCACGCGTTGCCGTCGGCGCCCTCCCCGTCGAGGCCTACGCCAAGATCTCCGCCGACATCTGCTTCCTCGGCATCTGGGGACTCAACATCAGCCAGGGCGTCACATCGCCGTACTACGACGAAGCGCAGGTGCGCAGCGCCATGGTGGGTGCGGCCAACAAAGTCGTCGGCCTCGCCGTGGCGGACAAGCTCGGCACCGGTGGGCCGTTCACCGTCGCGCCCGCGAGCGCGCTGACGCACCTCTCCGTCGAAGAGGGCGTTCCCGGCGAACTGACCCGGCCCTTCGAGGAGATCGGCATCAGGATCCTCAGGCCGGGACCGCAGTCGTGAGGCCTCATCAGGTGAACGTCGTTCTCACCGGATTCCGGCCGAGGCACGAGACGACCTCTTCGGCGGCCTCGGCCAGGTCGTCGGCGAGCAGCACCGACTGATCACCACTGAGCTGGTGTGCCGTCAGCCGCAGATGCCTGGACGGCGCGGACCGGAGGAGGGAGAAACTGTCGCCGACGCGGGCGAGCCACCCCGCCGCAGCAGCCGTTCGGACACGGCTTGGGCGTCCGTGTCCACCGGCACCCAGAGGTTGAGTCCGTCACTGGGCCGCACCTCGATAGGGACCGCACCAGCGCCCACCGGGCGTGGTCCGGCGGGATGATGCTTCGGTACGGCGAGCGGGGGAGCAGGGAGAAATGGTCGTCCTCCACGATCAGAACGTGCCGGTGTCCGGCCAGGACCGAGCGCAGTTCCTCGGCGCGGGCAGGGGGCTGGACGTCTATGTCCAGGTGAACACCTCGGCGGAGGACTCCAAGTACGGCCTCCCGCCCGAGGAGCTGACCGGCTTTCTGAGGAAACTGCCGGACTTCACGGCGCTGCGGGTCCAGGGTCTGATGACCCTGGCCGTCTTCAGCCCGGATACCGAACGGGTCCGTTCCTGCTTCCGCCTCCTGCGCGGTCTGCGCGACCGGGCCCGTGATCTCGACCTCGTCGGACCGGGCGGATTGTCCATGGGGATGTCCGGTGACTACGAGACCGCCGTCGAGGAGGGTGCCACCGTGGTCCGCGTCGGTCAGGCAGCGTTCGGCGCCCGGCCCCTGCCCGACAGTTATTTCTGGCCGGGCGTCGTCGCGGACGGTAGCAGCGCCTCGTGAGAGACCGCGCGGACCTCCTGGTGGTTCGCGGCGGTGCCGGGCTCATCGCGCACGGCTCCCGGCACCGCATCCCGTCCGACGCCCGGCGGACGACCACGGAGATGACGGCGCGACCCCGGCGGATCGGGATGTGCCCGGGATGTCATCCTTCGAGAGTGACCGCACGTGTCGCACACACGGTGGGCGTTGTCGGTGACCATGCTCCGGGGCGCCATACTGGGGTCTTGCCCTGCCATCGTGCGGCGTGGGACAGGCGAAGGGGAAACGGCAGTGATCAACAGGGTGCGACAGTTGCGCAAGGAGCGCCTCATGACCCTGGAGACGCTGGCCGAACGCGCCGGTGTCACCAAGAGCTATCTGTCCAAGGTCGAGCGCGGCCAGAGCGTCCCGTCGATCGCCATCAGCGCCTCACTCGCCAAAGCTCTCCACGTACCTCTCGACAACCTCTTCGCCGACGCGGGGGAACTCACTGACGTCACGGTCACCCGAGCCGGCGAACGCCAGTCGCTCACCGCTGACGACGAGGCCGGGACCCGTTACGAGGGCATAGCCCTCGAGGCCAGCACCAAGAGCATGACCCCCTTCATGCTCTACCCCCCGCACGACGCCGGGCCCGTACCCTTCCGCGACCACCCCGGTGAGGAGTTCATTTTCGTCCACCACGGGCGGGCCGAACTCATCCTCCCGTCCCGCACCATCACCCTCGACCCGGGCGACTGCGCCTACTTCAAGGCCACTCAGCCGCACAAGGTCCGCTCCCTCGGCCCAGAACGCGCCGCCGTTCTCCTCCTCGTCTCCGAGGGCCACGCACACGCGGACGCCGCGAACGCACCGCGTCTCCGGCTCCCCTGACGCCGGCCGGGGCACGAGCTCACGCCTCCAGACGGTCGGGGCGGTCCAGGCGCAGCTCGGCGTCGTAGAAAGGGCTGCCGACGAACACGCAGTGGGGGTCTGCCCGTGCCGGGATGGGCGGTCGGACGGAAGTGCGTACAGGTCAGGCACATCCTTGAGACCGGGATGGCCCTGCGCTCCTGCCATGACTGATCATGCCGCTCGTGCCCCGCAGCATGACAGCGAGGTCTTCGGGCGCGAGGGTCGACAGTGCCTCCGCCTCCCGTCCTCGGGCAGCGTCAGGGACACCGCCCGGGCGTCGGACGGGTCGCGCCGCCGCTCAACCAGGCGCTCGGTCGTCAAGGTCCTGACCGCGTCGCTGATCGTCGGCGGTGAAGAGGCCGGCGCGCGTCAGGCCGTTCAGCCGCCGAGGGCGGAGGCGCCGACGAACAGCGTGAGCATGTCCGCCTGCAGCGGTGAGAGCCGGTACGGGCTGGCGCGAGCGCGTCACCGGCCACGGAGAAATGCCCACACGACGTGCCGTCCACCGGTCACGTAGGTGCCCCGGCTCTCGGAGAGGCTGTCCGTCAGGCGCTGCTCTCGCCCGTCCTCGCCGGAGAAGTCGTCGAACCGGTCCCGGCAGTCGCGGACGCCCCCGACCTCGAAAGCGCGACCCGTGTCCCACGCCTCGGTCAGGCCCCGGGCGGGCCGGCCCCGCCTGCCACGCAGGAGGCGAACGCCCAGGGATACGGGGGCATGCCCGTGCCGGACTCCGTTCGTGACCGGCTCGCTCGTCACGAGGGCGGCCTCACTGATGAGTTGTGGGACATGCCACGCGTTGAGCCGTTCCGCGACGTGAGCGCGTGCGACACGGGCGACATGTTCCGTCGGCGGGAGGCGCAGGGCCCCGCCGGTCCTGGGGAGTGGCGTGTGGGTGACATGAAGCGGCGCACTCATGGCAGTGCCTCAGCCCTCGCGCGCATAGCTGCGCTTCTTTTCGTATATGTGCGATTCAAGAAGCATTTGCGCGCAATACGCAACTGAGTGCACTCCTTGCGGCATGACACAAGGTGTCCTATGGTGAACAATGTTTACTCCGGTGTTGCTCCCGAGCGGCACGATTCGGACGCGGGCTCGTCGGCAGACGGCCCCGGGACTGGAGCAGAAAGATGGCAAAGACCCTGCGAGACTCGAAGGACGTGCTCGTCGACCGCGCTCAGCGGCAGATGAACGACCACTTCGGTGACTCGAAGCTGACAACACGGCAGAAGCTGGCCCTGACGTGCCGCATCGCCTTCGACGGCGGACACGACTCCGGGCTCGCGGGCCAGATCAGTGCCCGTGGGCAGAAGGCCGGCACCTACTACACCCAGCGCCTGGGGCTCGGTTTCGACGAGATCACCGAGGACAACCTGCTGCTGGTCGACGAGGACCTGCAGGTCCTGGAGGGGGACGGCATGCCCAACCCCGCCAACCGGTTCCACTCCTGGATCTACCGCAGCCGCAAGGACGTGAACTGCATCGTCCACACGCACTCCCTGCACACCGCGGCGCTGGCCATGCTGGAAGTCCCCCTCGTGATCTCCCAGATGGACACCACGCCCCTGTACGACGACTGCGCCTTCCTCAAGGAGTGGCCAGGCGTCCCTGTGGGCAACGAGGAGGGTGAGATCATCTCCGCGGCCCTCGGCGACAAGCGCGCCATCCTCCTGGCCCACCACGGTCAGCTGGTCACCGGAGCCACCGTCGAGGAGGCCTGCAACCTGGCGATGCTCATCGAGCGCGCCGCCCGCCTCCAACTGCTCGCCATGGCCGCGGGGACCATCCAGACCCTCGACCCGGTTCTGGCCCGCGAGGCCCACGACTGGACCGGCACAGACCGCCGCAGCAAGGCCAACTTCGCCTACTACGCCCGCCGGGCGCTGCGCAACCACCCCGACTGCGTCTCGGGGCAGGTGGAACTCTGATGGCGAACCCGCCGCTGAGGGGCATCATCTCCTACCCCGTCACCCCCTTCGATTCCGCTACCGGCGACCTCGACCTCGTCGCGCTGCGCCGGCTCACCAACGACCTGGTGGAGGCGGGAAGCCACGGCATCGCGCCGCTGGGCAGCACGGGGGAAAGCGCCTACTTGCGCGAGAGCGAGTGGGACGCCGTCTGCGAGACCACACTGCAGACGGTCGCGGGCCGGGTCCCCACCCTGGTCGGTGTCTCGCACTGGAGCACGGAGGGCGCGGTACGCCGGGCCCGTATGGCCGCCCGCAACGGGGCTACCGCGATCATGGTGCTGCCGCAGGTGTACTGGAAGCTGACCGAGTCCGAACTCGTGCGGCACTTCAGCACGGTGGCTGCGGCGACCGACCTGCCCATGATGCTCTACAACAACCCAGGCACCAGCGGTGTGGACCTGCAGCCGGAGACGGTGGTCGCGCTCGCCCGCAAGATCCCCAACCTGACCATGGTCAAGGAGAGCTCCGGCATCGTCGCCCGGTTCCGGTCCATCCAGGACCTGTCCGACGGGGCGCTGTCGGTCTACAACGGCAACAACCCGGTCGCGCTCGAAGCCTTCCGCTCCGGTGCCGTCGGCTGGTGCACCGCATCGCCCTGCCTGGTCCCGCAGTGGGCCCTGGCACTCCACGCCGCGGCGACCGGCGGCGAGGACGAGCGGGCCGAGGCCATCCTGGCCGAGCTCCTGCCCTTCCTCCAGTTCATCGTCGGCTACGGCCTGCCACGCGCCATCAAGGCTGGCCTCGAACTGCAACAGCGCGGTGTCGGTCTGCCGCGGGCGCCTCTGCTGCCCATGCCCGACCAGGAGACGAGACAACTCAACGAAATCCTCAACCGGTTGGCCTCCCACCCCCTGGTGGGCAACCCCACAGGTCCGGCCGCTTGAGATCCTGAGCCGGTCGCTCCGCCGACGGAGCGACCGGCTCAGGCCCGGCGCCACTGCTTCACGGACAGATACGCCGTACGGGGAACGGACAGCACTTCCCCATGCGGGGCCCACCCACCGGCCCCGCTCGCAGAGTGAAGGAAGGCCATGCCTAACGCCGCTGTGACGCGTCATCGGTACGAAGCTCCGCATGCTGCCAAGTCGGCGCTGCTGCGCAGGACTCTGCGGCGTCACGCGGCGGGTGTCACGGTCATCACCGTGCCCGGACCTGCAGGTTTCACTGCCACCTCCTTCAGTTCCGTTTCGCTGGATCCCGCCTTGATCTCCTTCTGCGTGGCCGAGGGTGCCTCGGTCGCGGCGGCTGTGTGCCGGGCCGACCGCTTCGCCGTCCATCTGCTGGGCGCTGACGACGCCGAGCTGGCCGAGCGGTTTGCGCGCAGCGGCGTGGACCGGTTCGTCGGCATGACCCCTCTGCACGAGCATGACGGGCTCCCGGTTCTCACCTCGGTACCGGCCTGGCTCACCGCCCGAGTTGTGGCCCGGTATCCCGCTGGTGATCACACCCTGGTCATCGGCGAGGTCGACGCCGGCGGAGTACGGGCGGACACCCCGGCACTGCTACGCCACAACGGCGACTACGCCATACCCGCACAGCTCGCCCCCCGTTCCTCGCAGCACAAGAAGGGCAGGCAAGTGAGAAGAGCTCTTGCCTGAGGAGTACCGATGCACTGTCTCGACTGCCGCATGCAGGGAACGGTCAACACCGCCGTCGCACTGTGCGTGACCTGTGGAGCCGCAATCTGTCAGGATCACGTTGAGCTCGCGGCCGGTTCCAGACGAGGACTGAGGTTTCCCCCGGAGTGTAAACACAGGGGCTCATGCTGCGGGGGCCCTGACCCCGGATCTTGGACACCGGAGAGACTTGGATCCTGATGGTCCAGGAGAACGGAGTCCCCGTGGGGATGAAGCACTACCCCGCCGAGTTCAAGGCGGACGCGGTCGCGCTGTACCGGTCGCGTCCGGGAGCGACGATCAAGTCGGTCGCCACCCTTAGATTCAACCGGTCAAGGCAACACTCTCGGCTGGTGTTCGGAATCCCAGGCACTTGTGCGGACGGTTGTTGAGCTTCGTCGCGATGGCGTCAAGGTCGTCCTGGCTGAAGGTCGACAGGTTTGTACCTTTGGGCAGGTACTGCCGGAGCAACTTGTTGGTGTTCTCGTTGGTGCCACGTTGCCAGGGGCTACGCGGTGCTGCGAAGAACACGTCGACACCGGTGTCAGCGCTGAGACGCTTGGGGGCTGCCAGTTCCATGCCGCGATCCCAGGTCAGCGTGCCGCGTAGTCGGGAGTCCATGCGCGCGTAGGCCTCGGCGAGAGCGGGAACGACCACGGTGGTGTGACGGCTGGCGAGTTTCACGACCGTGAGGAAGCGCGACTTCCGGTCGACCAATGTGGCGACCTGGCTGTTGTTCGAGCCGATCACCAGATCGCCTTCCAGGTGCCCGGATTCTCTGCGGTCCTCCGCCGCCTGGGGCCGCTCCTCGATCGGTCGGGCATCGGTGATCTGTGAACGCCACTGACCTTTCACCGTGTGACGCTTGTTCTTCCGGATCGGGCGGCCAGTTCGCAGGCGCTTGCACAGCTCGCGGGGGATCACCTTCCAGCGGGTGGTGTAGATCGACCGGTAGATCGTCTCGTGGTAATCCGCATCTGCGGGTCGTCCCCATGATGCAGACGCAGGTGTCCGACGATCTGTTCGGGCGACCACTCCTCCTTCAGCAGGGTCAGCACCGTCTGCCTCAACGCGGGTTTGCGGGCGAGCAGGCACTGCTTCGGGCGCCGGGCGCAATCAAGCGCCCGTTCCTGCGCGGCAATCGCCCGGTAGACGTCACGTCCACCGTTCTTGTTGACTTCACGGCTGATCGTCGACACCGCACGCCCCAGGAAGCCAGCGATGGTTCGGTAGGACTCGCCGGCACAAAGCCCGCGCGAGATCTCCTCCCGCTCCCTCATGCTCAAGCTTCCAGCGCGCGCCTTGCGGGATCCGGGAGCGATCCCTCCGTGGTGCTTGAGGACAGTGAACACCGAGCCGGGCAGTTTGCCGATCTGCCTTGAGAAGGCGCTGATCGACTCCCCTGCCCTCCACCGCCGCCACAAGTCGGCCTTCATCTCGTCCGACATTCCCCGGCCGACCCAGTTTCGCCACGTATACCGTCCTCAACCAGTGCTGTTGCTCTGACCGGTTGAATCTAAGGTCGTCCGGGGGAGCGGTACGTGCTCAATGTCTGGGACGACAAGACGCGCCGGGACACCGTCGGACACGGCACCACCGGCTGCGTTACCCACACCATCGAAGCTGCCCGCTGGGCCATGGCCGACCCCGCCAGCCGCAAGATCCTGCTCGCCTTCGCCAGCGACAAGAAGGTACAACCGTCTCCCGCGCTCTCGGGTTCGGACCGGACGACACCGTGCAGGTTCTTCGATCCCCCGAACCTGGCTCTGTCCGCGAAACCGGCCGCAGATGTACACCGGTTCGGGAGGCGGCTGACGCTCGCGGGGAGTTCGAAATGTCCACGGGTTTCGACAGCAGCACCGACCCGGAGAGTCCGCTGCCCGGGGGTACTCGTCGGCCGAGGCCGTCGGGTGTCTAGGGTCGCGTTCCATGACGAGGACCACGCCCCCGCGCCCGCTCGATGTCGAGGCGCTCTTCCCGGAACTGGCCGCCTACCGCAGTACGACGACGCGCCTGCACCCGCGTCCGGGCAGCCCGAAGGCTTCGGACAGCTCGGTGGGCGGTCCGATGCTGTGGCCGGCGGACGAGCAGTGGCCGGTGTGCGGTGAGGCCCACGGCCGCGGGCGGGGGCGCCGCCCGGCCGACATTCACCGCTACCGGCAGGTCTTGTCGGCCGCATGGGCCCGGGAAGAGAACCCGGGCCCCACGGAGGAGGAACGCACGCTGCTCGGCGAACTGCGCCTGGAACACCGGTTTCCCGAGGTTTCGGGGACGGACCCGCTGCCGATGATCGGCCTCGCGCAGCTGTATCGGCGCGACGTCCCGGACCTGCCGCCGGGGCCGGACAACTGCGACCTGCTCCAGGTGTTCTGGTGCCCCTTCGACGCACACGGCCCGGGCCGTTACGACCTGGAGCTGCACTTGCGCTGGCGACGGTCCTGGGAGGTCGGCGAGGTGTTGGCAGCGCCCCCGCAGCCACTGGCCGTCGGGTACGACGGGTTCGTGCCCGAGCCCTGCGTGCTGCACCCGGAGCAGGTGACCACATACCCGTTCGCCGGCCTCCTGCCCGAGGATCTCTGCGCCCGGATCGATACCTGGGAGGAAGCCCTGGAGGAGGAGGCCGAGCAGCCGGCGGACGAGAACACGCCCGAGCCGGCCGGTTACCAGTACGACCTGTCCATCCCGCCCGGCTGGCGCGTCGGAGGCTTCGCCTCGTGGCACACCACCGATCCGTACCCCATGGACTGCCACACCTGCAGGACACCGATGCACCTGCTGCTGACCATCGACAGCTCGGAATGGGACGGCGGCAGCGGCAGCTGGAAGCCGCAGGAGGACCGCGACCTTCCCGCCCGTCAGCACGCAACACCCACCGAGGTCACCGTGGGCCGCCACGGCGAGCTCAACGTCTTCGCCTGCCCCACCGATCCCGACCACCTCCACCGCTGGAGCATCCAGTAGTCCGTGGGATCCGTCCGGTGCGGCAACGACCTCATCGCCGAGCTCGGGTGCTGTCCGTTCTTGAGGATATCGAACGCGCCGCCATGCGAGTGCCTCCCGAAGTACTGAACAACCGCTGCGAAACTGGGTTCTGGCACAGATCTTGGGGAATCGTCCGCGCGGCCACGACCTCCTGCTCCGGGTACCCGAGCACCGGGTCGGCAGGCAGCACCACGGCCGACGCACCACCTCTTCCGGGCACGAGCTCAAGCAAGCGGCGTGGCTGGGTACCACACGCCCGTCCTCCTACCCGACAAAGGCGGTGCGAAGAATGTCGGGTGATCGGGGACGGCGCCGCCGCACGATGGAGGCATGGATGACACGACCTTGGTATCCCGTTTTCTCCGCGACGGCTTCGTGAAGTTGGAGGGCGCCGTCGCGCCGCGCGTGGCCGCAGACTGCGCGCGGCTGCTGTGGCGGGAGACGGGCTGCGACCCGGACGACCCGTCGACATGGACGCAGCCCGTGCACTGGGTGGGCGGCATGGCGCAGGGACCGTTCGCTGCCGCACCCAACTCCCCGTCCCTGCAACACGCGTATGACCTGCTCGTCGGCGCGGGACGCTGGGACCCGCGCTACTCGCTGGGCACGTTCCCGCTGCGCTTCCCGCACGAGGAGGAGCCGGACGACGCGGGCTGGCACATCGAGGGGAGCTATCTGCCGGAGGGCGAGAGCTGGTACTTCACGAATCTGCGCTCCCAGGGCCGGGCACTGCTGATGCTGTTCCTGTTCAGCGAGGTCGGTGAGGAGGACGCCCCGACCCGGATCCGGGTCGGCTCACACCTCGACGTGCCGGAGGTGCTGGAGAAGTACGGGGAGGACGGGGCGAGCGGGCTGACCCTCGCCCCCGATCTGGTGGCGGCGTCCGACCACCGGCCACTCGCCCTCGCCACCGGGTCCCCGGGCGACGTTTTTCTGTGCCATCCGTTCCTGGTGCACGCGGCGCAACCGCACCATGGGGTGCGGCCGCGCTTCATGGCCCAGCCGCCGCTGATGCCGGCCGCGCCGTACGAACTGGAGCGGGCCGACGGAGCGTACTCACCCGTGGAGATCGCGATCCGCCGGGGCCTGGGACGGGACACCCCCGGTCCGGACGGGGACGGCACAGACCACGTCGCCGGGTAGAGGTGCTTCACGGCCATCGCTGGCAAGACGGTCGTGAAGAGGGAAGAGGAAGGAGGTCAGGCATGCTGGAGCGGCTGAACCAGGCCATGAAGCACATCGAGCGCCATCTCGACCAGGCCGTCGACGTGGAGGAGCTGGCACGCATCGCGGCCACCTCGGAGCACCACCTGCGCCGGATGTTCTCCACGCTCTCGGGCATGCCGCTGTCGGAGTACGTGCGGCGCCGTCGGCTCACCCTCGCAGGCGCCGAAGTACTCGCGGGGCGCGAGACGCTGCTCACGAACGGCGGCACCTCAACAACCGGACGCGGAACGGCACGAGGCCCCCGGCGCTGCCGGAGGGCCTCGCTACGGACGGTGCCGGTTAGGGCAGGAAGTTCTTCTGCCACTGGAGCGAGTCCATGCTCAGCGCGGCGTCCGCGAGGGCCTTCGCGGACGGGGTCTTGAGCGAGGCGAGGCTGGTGTCGATCCAGTTCTGGGTGAGGCTGTAGCCCTGCTCCCGGTACTCCACCGCCTGCACGAGGCACTCCAGCTTGTCGGCGTCGCGGGCGACGATCGCCTCCGGCGTCTCGGCGGCCTCGTACTCGTCGACCGCGCCCTGAACTCCGGTGCGCACGGCCGGGTGGGCATTGGCCACCTGGTCGGCGGTCACCTCACCGTTCGGGGCAGCCCTGATGTACTTCCGGCCGATGTGCGCGATATCCCCGATCCGCGTCTCCTGAGAGTCGTGGAACAGACACATCAGCGCAACCCGCGCCGGGTCGACGCCTTCCATCATGGCGAGCACCGAGCCGATCACCCCGACGCGGAAAGAGTGCTCCGCCACAGACTCGGGGGCCTTGTTGCCGGTGAACCACCAGCCGGTCCGTGCGACGCGCTTGAGCACGCCCATCTCGGAGATGAAGCTCGCGGTACCCCTGGTGGTGTCATCAGCCATGCGGTCCTCCGGTGTCAGCGGTTGTGATCGAAAACGTAATGGACATAGGCCAGTTCGCGCCGGGATCTTCCCGAGAGCGATACCCCGTCCAGGAGCAGGCCCGTCCGCTCGCGCAGCGGACCCGCGACCGGCCCGGCCGCCTGCGGCAGCCACGGGAACGCGATGAGCAGCGCCCACAACGAGTGCGCGTACAGGTCGACGTAGCCGGGCGCCAGGTGCAGCCCGCGCGCCAGGCCCCGCAGCAGAGTCACCGGATCCCAGCCCGACAGATCCCGGTCCCGCATGAACGCGTCGTCCGGTTGCGGCAACGCCAGCGCTCCCAGCCACAGCGCCCAGTAGTTCAGGTTCGCGGCCTCCGCGGTGTCGTCGTCGGCCAGGGCGCGGTCGATGAAGTCCAGCAGCGGCTGCGGATCTCCCAGCCGGGCGAGCGCCGTCGCGGTGGAGCGGGCCTCCGCCCAGTACGGCGACCAGCCCCGCCGGGCCAGCACGTCACGACGCCGGTGAAGGGTGTGCGCGGTCCACGCGGCCGCGTCCGGCCCATGGTCGTACGAGGCAAGGTAGAGCGCCTGACGGTGCAGCAGCACCCCGCCTTCGCCTTGGAGAGCCGCCACCTCGGTCGTGCCCCGCAGATGGTCGAAGAACACCGTCCGGTCCGCGGCCGCCAGCTGCGGCGCGGCGGCGACCGGACCGCGCCTGGGGCGGGGCAAGCGTCCCGCGAGCGCTGGCGGGACGGTGCCGTTCAGCGCCCAGGCCAGCATGTGAGCGGTGTCCTGGGTATGAACCCACCCAGCCAGCGGGTGAGGCCCGCCAGCCCCGCCGTCCAGCCCGGCCGCGATGATCCGGTCCGCGTCCATCGCCGCGTCCAGCCACGGCACCAGCGCCACGTCCGCACCGAGCGCCGGCAGACGGCGGCGCAGCCCCAGCAGCGCCCCGGCCCGCATGTTCGCCAGCGGGCGCCGTCCCGACTCCCAGCCCTGCAGCGTGTCCACGTCCACGCCCAGGACCTCCGCCAGGGCGGCCTGCGTGCACGGGACCGACTCACGGATCAGACGCAGCACGAAGCCAGTCACCACACCTGATGTCGTTCGCCTGGGCCCGCCCATACCGGCCTGCTCCCCGATCGCCCTGCGCACCCAAACCCGTACTCACGGTCAGTCCTACCGCATCAGGTCCGCTCGTACGGTCGGGATGCGGTCGACGTCCGACGAACGAGACCGTGCCGCCCGCGACCCACAACCCGGCGAGGCACCGATGAGCAGCACACACGTGGTCCTCCACGACCCCGAAGGACGCCTCGAAGCAGAACTCCCCCTGGACCGCGAGCTCCACAAGACACTGGTCAAAGCCGTCCTGGGATGGAACGGCGACCCCGGCCCGCCACCTGCAGACCTGAAACAGATCACGCTGCTGGTCACCGGCTCCGCCCGCGCCGTCGCCGCCGACGTCCGCCGCGCCGCCGACCTGCTGCCCCACGACCACGCCGCCCGCGCCCTCGCCGACGTCGTCCTCGAAGAAGCCGACCGCCGCCTGTCCGTCCCAGCCGAGGGCACCGCGCGCTGCACCCAACGCCACGCCCGCCTCGTACGCGCCCTGTACGAACGCCTGGACCGCCTCGTCAGCGCCGCCCCCGAGCCAGCCAAGACCCCCTGAGACCGCCGCGCACCCGGACGGGACCAATGACCCCGGGTGCGCGGCGCACGGCACCACAAGGCACCACACCCGTTCCAACCCGGACGGGGCGAGCACCACTCGACACCGCCGGAGACGGCCCGTCTCCGGGCCGCGTTCACGTCTGGATACGCTGGCCGACCGGTCACCGCTCGTTCCAGTAGCGGACGGCGGCGAGTGACCACGTACACGGGAAAAGGAGCGGGCTATGGGTGGGGGACACCTGATCACCGATGAGGAGACCCGGAAGATCGCTGAGGGGTTCCTTGCAGCGTCACCTTGGCTGGGTGACGCGGAGTGGGAGCGCATCGTGACAGGGCCCCGCGCCGACTACTACAGGGACTTCGACGGTCGCTACCCGGCCGACGCCGAGTTGAGCGACGGGCACGAGTGGTCGTGGAGCGTATCGTTCACTGATCCCGCCGGTCGGCGTGAGTCCCTTACCCATGCAAAGGTGCTGGAAGGGCTGAGCCGCATCGTTTACGAGCCCCATCAGGGCGCTGCGGTCTTCCAGTTCATGCGCATCACCCAGTGGTTTCAGGAGCCCACACAGGATCGTCAGCAACTGGAGCTCTCCTCAGCAGAACACTCGCGGATCTGCCAGTACGCGCTCCACGGAAAGATGGTCTTCTCCGTTGCCGAAGACTCCGCCAAGTTGGACCTGTTCGAGGAGCAGCGCAGCGGCGAAGAAGCTCCCACACCGTAGTAGGCCGGTGTGGCATAAGACATGCCGCCCTGATGTACAACGCCGCGGCGCCTCCCCCTGGAGGCGCCGCGGCGTGCATGTGAGGTTGGACGCGGGAGGCGAGCCCCTAGCTGCCGCCATGGGCGCCGTAGACGGCTGCGCGGGCTCCTCCTGCTCCCGGGGAGCCAGCAGGCGTGATGCCGAGCTGCTCCGGACGCACACGCCGTTAGGGCTCGTCCGGCGGATCACGGGCCGAGCCAGGGCCGGACCGAGGCGAGGGCCGGCCAGTGCCCTAATCGTGTTGACCGCCCCCGGCAGGCAGTGCTGGAGTCCGCACGTGGACAGCATCCCCGCCAACCGGCGGCTCTGGAACCGGATCAGCAGCGCCTACCAGCACGAGCACGACCCGCAAATCGGCGCCACACCCCGGCTGTGGGGCATGTACTCCATCCCCGACGCGCACCTGCACGCCCTGGGCGACGTCACCGGCAAGCGCGTCCTCGAACTCGGATGCGGCGCCGGCCAGTGGTCCAGGGCGCTCGCCGCCGAGGGCGCCACCGTGGTCGGGCTCGACCTGTCCGAAGCCCAACTCAGCGCAGCAACCCGCGCGATGGGAGCGGCCCGCTACCCGCTGGTGCAAGGCGCCGCCGAACGACTCCCCTTCGCCGCCGACACCTTCGACCTGGTGTTCTGCGACTTCGGTGGGCTCAGCTGGGCACCTCCGCACCTGGCCGTCCCGCAGGCCGCACGCGTCTTGGGCCGAGGCGGGCGCCTGGTGTTCAACGTCGCCAGCCCATGGTTCGAAGCTTGCTACGACGAAGCCGCCCGCCGCGTGACCACGACGCTGCAGCAGGACTACTTCGGGCTGAACACCATCGCCGAAGACGACGGCGCGACCAGCTATCAGCTCACCTACGGCGACTGGGTCAAGGTCCTGCGCGGCGCGGGTCTCATCATCGATGACCTCATCGAGCCGCGGCCCGAACTTGGAACACCCAACGGCTACAACGAAACCGACCCACCCGACTGGGCACACCGCTGGCCAGCGGAACTGCTCTGGGTATCCCACAAACCGTAAGTTCCGCCACGCCGAGACGTGAAGGCATCCCCTCGCCGGACAGGCCCTAGAAGACTCATGAAGATCTTGGGGTTCTGGCCCCGCCGCGTGAGCGGCGGGGCCGGACTCGTTGTTGTGGTGACGGGGGAATGGGCCGGGGAGACGGTCGGGCCGGATGTATGGGAGACGTGCCGGGAGTTGATCCCGGCGGGCAGTGTGTTCGCCTTCCTGGCAGAGCATCGTGGTGCGCTGTTCCCGGCGGGGATGTTCGCGGACATGTACCCGTCGGCGAACGGACGGCCGAGCATGCCCCCGCTGATCCTGGCCGCCGCGATCACGCTGCAGGCCCTGCACGGGCTGTCGGACTTCGAGACGGTGCAGGAACTGCGGTGCGATCTGCGGTGGAAGGCCGCGTGTGGTCTGGGCTTGCATGACATGGCGTTCGATCCGTCGCTGCTGGCCTACTTCCGGCGCCGGCTGGCCCGCTCCATCCGGCCCAACCGCGTCTTCGGGGCGGTGCGGGAGGTGGTGAAGGCCACCGGTGTCCTCAAGGGCAAGCACCGGCGGGCG
The DNA here is from genome assembly GCF_043083325.1 of Streptomyces sp. NPDC014734. Taxonomy (NCBI): domain Bacteria; kingdom Bacillati; phylum Actinomycetota; class Actinomycetes; order Kitasatosporales; family Streptomycetaceae; genus Streptomyces; species Streptomyces sp. NPDC014734. Next base: position 61,163 of record NZ_JBIBYN010000035.1, read on the forward strand.
CTGGATTCCACCGTTCTGGACGACGCGGTCGCCACCCAGGACACCGTCACCCAGATCATCGCCGCCGTCCGCGCGGTCATCCGCGAGGTCCCCGGAGCCGGCGCGGTCGCCGCCGCGCAGTGCAACGCACATGACTACACCGACCCGGGCAGGCCCCGCATCGCCTGGAACGACGCGCAGGCCCGTGCCGAACTGGTCGACGCACTGGTCACAGATGCGCTGCGGCTGCTGGGTCACCTGCCCGAGCGGCAACTCAGCGGGAAAGCCGCGAACGCGGTGGGCATCCTGGCCCTGGCCGCCGGTCAGGACGTCGAGCCCGCCGAGGACTCCGACGGCCGCGACGGACGCTGGCGCATCACCCAGGGCACAGCTCCCAGCCGGATGGTCTCCACCGTCGATCCCCACAGGACCCGCAGCCACCAGCAGGACGGCTTCAAGGCCCACCTGGCCATCGGGCCCGAGACCGGCATATACACCGCCGTCGCTCTGCGGCCCGGCGCCGGAGCCGAACACCACGAGGCCGCCGTCGGCCTGGACCTGCTTGCCGACGAGGACAAGCCGCTGGACGTCTTCGGCGACACCGCCTACTCCACCGGCGATGTCCGCCAGAGCCTCCACGAGGCCGGACACCGGCTGTTCCTCAAACCCGCACCGCTGCGGCCAGCCGTCCCTGGCGGCTTCACCCTCGACACCACCGCCGCCATCGTGACCTGCCCGGCCGGACACACCGTGCCTCTGTCCGGCCCCGGCGGGCAGCACCACCAACGCAAAGCCTCTTTCGCGGGCTTATGCACCGGATGCCCTCTGCGTGAGCGGTGCACCAAAGCCAAGGCCGGACGCATCCTGACCATCCGACCTCACCACGACCTCCAGACAGCCGCCCGCCGCCAAGCCGCCACCGACCCCGGCCGGCAGGCCGACTACCGCCGCTGGAGACCACCGGCCGAACGCGCCGTCGCCTGGCTCGTCCAGGCCGGCGACCGCCGACTCCGCTACCGCGGCACCATCAGCAACAACGCCTGGCTCCACACCCGAGCCGCCGCCCTCAACCTCCGCCGACTGGTCAACCCCGGCCTCACCCACACCAGTGGCACCTGGCGCCTCGCACCGGCCGGCACATGACCGCAGGGGCTGTCCGGCCTCACGGCCGGACAGCCCCTCACCAAGATCTTCATCGACCTTCTAGTCGGCGGTGTAGTTGAGGAAGTCGGCGACGATGGGTACGCCGCGGCGGCGTCCGAGTTTTTGCCGGAGGTCGTTCAAGGTGCTGGTGCCGCGTGCGGAGGTGATGTCTCCCATGCGGGTGACGGCGGTGTGGGCGGTGTCGACGGCGGCATCGATGTCGCCGAGGGCGAGATGGGCTTCGGCGAGGCGGGCCAGGTAGATGGCGTGTCCGCGCGGGAAGGCGTCGCCGTCGTACGCCTCGCCTTCGCTGTGGTGGGCGGTGGAGGCGTCCTGGAAGTGCTTGAGGGCCTGGCGGGGGTTGCCGAGGTTGAGGGCGGAGCTGCCCAGGAGCTGGTGAGTCTCCCCGAGGTTGAACCAGTAGACGCAGGCCGGGTCCGCTTCCATCGGGCCCGCGTGCGCGTAGGTGTCCAGGGCCGCGTTCGCGGACCGGACGGCGGCGCGGGCATCGCCGGCGCGTGCGTGGGCCCGGCAGGCGCGGGCGTGGAGCATGGCGGTCATGCGGGCGGAGCCGATGCGCGGGGCCTGGGCCAGGGCCGCGTCGATGAGGTCGATCGCCCCGTGCGGGTTGCCGGTGGAGTACTGCTGGATGGCCCAGAACGCGAGCGTGTTGGCGCCGACGACCGGATTATCGGCGCTCGCGGCGGCCCGCATGGCGGTGACGTAGTGACGCTCAGCTGCGGCGATCCGGCCGCTGTCGTACGCCGTCCAGCTGGCCGACCTCGACGCTTCGGCCGCCGCACCGAACAGTCGGCGTCCGACGCGCTCGCTGTAGGAGGAGTCCTTGAGTGTGCTGAGGATCAGGCGCAGCTCGGTGCGGGCGGCGGCGTAGACCTCCCCGGAGCCCAGCTCGTCATCCAGGTGCCGCAGTTCGTCCAGGCGGCGCTCGAACCGGTCGGGGGTGCTGTCGTCGATACGGCGGCCGCCCGCGGTGACGGCGCCTGAGGGGGCGGCACCGGACCACTGGGCGACGGTGCCGGTGAGGGTGACGGATGTGGTGATCAGGAACTTCCTGCGGTCCACCGGACCTCCTGCGATCTCCGGTGCGTGCACGGTCGCCGTGGTGGTCCACGGAGCGGTGAGGACGGCGTGGTCGTCGGGCACTGCGAGTAAGAGCCAGCCCGGCCAGCCGTGCGCGAGTACGGCTTCGGGCGGGATCTTCTCCAGCGCGGCCATCGCGAACTGGGTGTGCAGGGTGGGTGCGTTCTCGCCGCTGACCCACCGCGACGCCTTCTCCTTACGGTGCCCCATCTGCCCGTACCCCATACGCCGGTGCTGCTCGGCCACCCGGAACAGGTACGCCTCGTTGCTCATCCCGCGCCGGGAGAGCAGGTAGGCGAGCGGGTGCTGGTCGGCGGTGGTGTTCACGGTCACGGCGGCGTCCCTTTCGCGAGCACACGGGACACCAGTCTTCCCGCCGGGCGGGGGGCGGGGGAAGGGTGCGCGAGGCGGTCCGCAACCCACCGCAACCGGCAGCAAGGGCAAGGGCCGGGGCCGGTCCGCAACGCACCGCAACCGGCGGCAACCGGCCGCAACGCCACAGTCCTGTGCCCGGCGCGAGGGCTGCGGTGTGGTGAGTCCCGGCGGTCCGGCCGGAGCGCCACGGACCGAGGTGTCGGGAGAGACGCATGGCAACGATGACGTTCGCCGCGAGCACGGCCATCGAGACAGGCAGCCCGGGGCCGGAGCTGCTGGAGCAGGTGGCCCGACTGGCCGACCTGGACGGGACGCTGGTGGAGCGGATGCGCGCGGAGGCGCTCGCGGCGCCGATGTGGGGGAAGGCCGCGTACGGGGAGTACCAGTCCGGCGGCTGGTGGACCGCCTTGCTGATGAACCACTCCCCGGGCGGCGACCCGCACGACGTCGTGATCGGCGACGGCCGTCCCCGCCCGACGACCCTCCTCAACGAGATGCCCGTCACCCGGGACTTCCTGGCGGGGCTGGGGCTGGACTTCATGTTCGTACGCCTCGCCCGGCTGGAGCCGCACTCTTATCTATGGGAGCACCGCGACTACGCGGAGCTGAACGAGCGTGGCCGGCACCGCCTGCACATCCCGCTCGTCACCAACCCGTCGGTGGTCCTCGTCACCGGCGGGGCCCGGGTTCGCATGGGAGCCGGCTCTCTGTGGCGGCTGACGCCCTCCCGCGCTCACGGGGTCCGCAACGCTACCGGCCCCGACCGGCTGCACCTGATCGCCGACGTCTACACCGACGACGCCTACCGGAAGCTCGCAGCCCACCCGCACCTGCGCGCCGGGGACGCCGTCGCGCTTCCGGAGATGACGGTGGCCGACCGGGGCCGGCTGATGGAGCGTGCCGCGCAGCTGGTCGCGCTCGGCTTCGTCTCCTCGGCAGAGCAGGTCCTGCTGCGCGCGTACTACGCCTACGCGCTTGACGAGGGCGGCGCGTACGACCTGATCGCCGAACTGCACACCAACCGCGGCTCGGACACGGAGGCCGCCCGATGGACGGAGGCGAAGAAGCACCTGCTCGCCCGTACGTCTTCTCTCGCAGGAAGGAACGCCGAATGACCACGACCTCGACCACATCCCGGGCGGCGCTGTCGCCGCTGGAGGAACTGGCCTACGCCCACCGCCCCTCACAGCTGACCGTGCTCGCCGACCTGGTGCAGACACTGTCCGGCGTTCCGGCGGTGACGCAGCTGCTCGTACGCGGCTCCCTGGCGACCGGGACGGCGGACCGGCTGTCCGACGTCGACCTGGTCGTCGCCGTCACCGACGAGCGGCTTCTGGCGCTGATGGGCAGTCTGGACGCGGTGATGTCCACCGAGTTCGGAGCGCTGCTGCCCGGCTGGCGCGACACCATCGTCGGCGACCTGGGCGGCGCCGGTCCGTCTACCTGCTCCCACACGACGGGCACCTGCTCCAGCTTGACCTCTACCTCTGCCCGGACAGCGCCGTGGACGCGCTGCGCCGCCGGATCGGCCCGCGCCTGCTCTGGCAGGGCACCCGTACGGGCACCGGCCCGGACGCGCGCGACCGTACGGAGGCATCGGCGGAGCTGGCCCGTACGGCGGCCACGCCGGCGGACTGCTCGACGCTGCTGGTGCAGGCGATGGTCCTGCACGCGATGCTCCGCAAGCGCGTCCTGCGCGGACAGGAGTACATCGCCTACGGGCTCCTGCACCACCTGCACGAGACGTGCCGGGACGTGATCCGCACCGCGCTGGTCCCGCACTCCCGTCACTACGGCTGGTACCACCCGCCCGACGAAGTGGGCCGTACGGCGATCGGCCGCGAGTGCCTGGCGGAGCTGACCGAAGCGCTGAGCGGACCGCCGGCGCCCACCGTCGTCCAGGCGGACCAGGCGCTGGAGCGGATCGTGCGCCTGAGCGGGCGGATCGCCCCGCACGCGGTGACCGCCCTTGAGGACGAGATCGTGGCGTACCGCGCCTACCAGAGCCAGGAGGGACAGGCATGACGCGCACCGCGGCACTGTTCGCCGGCGTCGTCGCGCGCCCCGGCGAGGACCACCTCGCCCTGGCCGCCGGGGGAGCCCTGGGCGCGGCCGGGTACGGGCTGCGGCACGGCGGCTACAACGGCCTGATGGAAGCCGCCGCCCAGGGCGCCGCCCGCCACGGCGTGCCGGTCACCGCGATCACCCTGGCCAACCAGGAGTGGGGGCCGTTCAACCCGCATGTCACCGACGTGGTGTACGCGCCGACGATAGGCGACCGGCTCCACGCCTACCTCGACGACGTGGACCTGGTCGTGGTCATGGGCGGCGGAGTCGGCACCCTGCACGAGGCGGCCGCTGCCCTGTACTACGCGACGACGATCCGCCCCGTCCCGGTACGACTGCTGGGCCCGGCCGCCATCGGGCTCGGCACCTTCCTCCGTACGGAGCAGCGGCTGGTGGAAGGTCCGACCCGGCCGCTGGGGTTCCTCGCCGACCTTCCCGACGTCGCCGCGCTGGAGAAGGACCTGTCCGCCCTCATCTCCGGGAGTCCGCGATGACGACCTCGACGTCCGCTGTCCTCGCGGACCGGATCGGCGCCGCGTTCCGGCCCGGCCCCTACCAGCTCCCCGACGGGCGCACCCTCAAGTGCTACTTCGACCCCTACCGGCTGACCTGCGACCCGGCGCTGCTGAGGGAGACCGCGGCCGCGCTCGCCGCCCTGCTGCCCCCAGACACCGAAGTGGTAGCCGGGCCGGCGCTCGCGGCGATCCCGCTCGTGACGGCGGTGTCCCTGCACACCGGGCTGCCCGCCGCCTACGTACGGGCCGCGCCGAAGCAGCACGGGACGAGGCGGCAGATCGAGGGCGCCGACCTGGACGGCCGCCGCGCCGTCCTGATCGACGACACCGCCCGCAGCGGGACCAGTCTTCTGCACGGCGCCCGGCTGCTGCGGATCGCGGGCGCCCGCGTCACCGCCGCGGCGTGCGTCCTGGACCGCGACGCGGGAGCGGCGGCGCTGCTCACCGAGCACCGGATGACGCTGTCCGCGCTGCTCACCGATCCGGGAAGCGCCCCGTGACCCGGCAGGCGGCACTCTTCGACCTCGACGGGGTACTCCTTGACAGCGGCCCGGCCGTACGGGCAGCCCTCGCGGCGGTCGCGACCTGTGCGACCGGCCGCCGCACCACGATGGCGGACTTCCCGCCCGGTGCCCTGCGCCACCCTCGGGCCGACGTCCTGGCGCTCCTCGGCGTCACTGATCCGGACGACGCCTGCAGCCGGTGGTGGGACGGCGCGCTCGCCGCCGCGCTGCCCACCGCGTTCCCCGGCGTGCTCACCGGTCTGCTGGCTCTGCGCGCTGCCGACGTGGCCATCGGGGTCGTCACCCTCCAGGACCGCGACCGCCTGCCCTGGTTCCTGCCGCCCGCCCTCACCGACCTGCTGGACGTGGTGATCACCCGGCAGGACGCACCCGCGAAACCCGCCCCCGACGGGCTGCACGCCGCCCTGGCCCGGTTCGGCGTACGACCCGAGCGGGCGGTATTCGTCGGGGACAGCCCCGGCGACATGACCGCCGCCAACGCTGCCGGTGTCCTTGCACTGGGCGCCACCTGGGGCTGGCACCCGCCCGCCGCCCTCCGTACGGCAGGGGCCCGTCACCTGCTGCCCGATCCCACCCGTATCGGCCCGTCCCTCCTGCACCATCTGACTCAAACACCCGCGATCTGACCCACCCGCCCCGCTACAGTGGAAGGGCACCCACCACGGGTGCCCTTCCACACATTCAAGGAACTCAAGGCATGCGCGTGATGCGGCGACAGGCGCCAAACATCGGCCGGGACCACTGAGGCACCACCTCACACGGTCCGGGCCGGCGCTCACCCCCGCGCCCTGCCCGCCACTACCTGTGAGTCGCCTCCATGTCTGTTCTCCCTCCATCCGGCCGTCTGCGATGGACCGATGTCCCGGCCCTGCTGCGAACCCGCCTCGAAACCGCCCTCGGCTCCTCCGTCACCGACGCGGTCACCCCGGCGGGCGGCTTCGGTCACCAGCTCGCCGCCGCCCTGACCCTCACCAGTGGCCGACGGTTCTTCGTCAAGGCGGCCCCCGACGATGACCCGCTGACCGACGCCAACGTCCACGAAGCCACCGTCCTGGACGTCCTGCCTCCCGGCGCCCCGGCCCCGGAGCTCCTGGGGATCCACCGCGCCGCCGGCCGGACCGCCGTCGTCATCGCCCACCTCGACGGACCGCACCCCGACCTCTCCCCGCCCTCCGGCGATGCCGGGCAGACCTGGGCCCTGCTCGACAAGCTGACCTCCAGCCCCGCCCCGGCCGCCTACACCGAAGCGGTCTCCGGCACGCCCTCCGGCGCGGCCGGCCTCCACGGCTGGGACGTCCTGCGCGCGGACCCGCCCGGGGACCTGGACCTCGACGTACGGGACCGGCTGCACGAGCTCGCCGAACTTGAGGCCGCCTGGCCCAGCCTCGCTCAGGGCGACCGCATCGTCCACGGCGACCTGCGCGCCGACAACATGGTCCGCGACCACCAGCAGGGGGTGACCTTCGTGGACTGGGCGCACGCCACCACCGGGCCGGCCTGCATCGACGCCGCCTCCCTCGCACCGCAGCTCATCCTCGCCGGACACGCACCCGCAGACGTCGCACGCCTGCTTCGCGACCACTCCGCCACCGCCACCGACCCGGACACCACCACGGCGTTCCTCGCCGCCCTCACCGGCCACTGGTACCGCAACGCCCGCAAGCCCGAACCCCCCGGCGCCCCGGGGCTGCGCGCCTACCAACACCGCGCAGCCGCCGCCGGCCTCGCGCTCCTCGACTACCGACTGAGCTGAAACAGCGGCTGTCGCGGTTTCGTGCCGGTGGCGGCTCGGCTCATTCAGCCGCAGGCGGCCCAACACCCCAGGGCCTACATGCACACCAGTGCGATGCCACAGCGTCCGGGCCCACGGCATCAAACTGGAGGGCGTGTAAGCCCTGGGACGCGCGCCGCCGACTCCGGTCAGCAGAAGGCCCGTCGACTTGCGACCGACACGTAGCGGCGGGGGGGGGGGGGGGGGGGCCGCGGGCCCCCCCCCCCCCCGCCGCCGGGGGGGGGGGGGGGCGCGGGGGGGGGGCGCCCCCCCCCCCCCCCCCAACCCCCCCCCCCCCCCCCCCCCCCCCCCCCCCCCCGGGCCCCCCCCCCCCCCCCCCCCCGGCCCCCCCCCCGCCGCTTGTTCTTGGCTGCTCACTTGCTGAGGCGGATGCGCGGCCCCCACATGAACTCGAGGTCGTCCAGGAAGGCGGTCTCCTCCTCCCAGTTGGCGACCCCGCTGCCGACCGCACCCGCCGCGCCGGTGCAGCGGAGGACTCCGCCGGAGGGCTACCGCCGTGCGATCGAGGCGCACCGCCAGGCCACGGTGCCGTCCCGGGTCGACACTGATGTGATGGCGGCGGTGGTCAGGTCAGAACGGCTAGCCCTGGACGACCAGGACGATCACGCCGACCAAGCCGACCAGGACGACCAGGGCGACCAGGCCCACCAGGACGACCAGGACGACCCGGCTGAGCAGGCCGACCCGGCTGCGCAGGATGCGCGGGACGGCCAGGACGGCCAGGACGCCCAAGCCGACCAGGATGACCAAACCGCCCAGGGCGTCAGAACCGTCCACACCACCCAGGTCGCCCAGGAGGCCCAAGCCTCCCAGGGCGACCAGGCTGAGCAGGACGACCCGGCTGAGCAGGCCGACCCGGCTGCGCAGGATGCCCCGGACGGCCAGGACGGCCAGGACGCCCAAGCCTCCCAGGACGCCTAAGCCTCCCAGGACGCCCATACCTCCCAGGACGACCAGGACGGCCAGGACGGCGATAAGGGTGCGGCGGATGCGGGTGCCGCGGCGGGCTGCGCGGTGGCCGGTCAGGAGGAACTCGGCCGCGTCGGCGGTGGGCTGTGGATAGCGCTCGGGGTCGGCTGTCCAGCGGTCGGCCGCGGCGCGGGCCTCGGCCAGTCGGGCGGGCGGGTACAGGTAAGCCTTGTGCTTTTGGTGGTCGATCCAGGTGGTGGTGTCGGTCAGCAGTTGGCTGTGCAGGGCCCTGTCGAGGCGGTCGCCCTCCAGCCACGTGGTGAGCTGGTGCCAGGAGGTGAGCAGCACGTCGTGGGCGATTTCGACGCCGGTGCCGTCGGTGACCAGGAGTCGGCGCGCGGCGAACGCCGTGACCACCGCGTCCACCTCGGCCGGGTCCGCGGTGCACGCCGCGCGGAGTTGCACGATGCTCAGGCGGCGGCGGGCCAGACGCCCGTCGGGGGCTACGATCGTCAGCAGCGTGAACACCGCACCCGCGATCTTCTGCCGTTTAGGGGGCAGGTCGTCGTAGAGGGTCTGGGCGCTGCGGTTGACGGCGTCGGTGGTCCCGCCGCCGCGCCGGTAGGCGCGCAGGTTCAGTTCCCCTCCGGGTTCGCGGTGCTTCCAGGCGGCGTACATCGCCTGGGAGACCAGGGGCAGCACTCCCGCTCCGAAGCCTTCGGTGGCTGGGTCGCCGGAGCGTACCTCTGCCACGACCGCGTCGACGACCGCTTCGTCGATGCCAAGGTCCGCTTCTGCGGCCGGGCCGGTGACCGCGGACCGCAGCTCCCTCTCGCTCATCGGCGTGATCGCGAACACCTCGGCGTCGATCGCCTCGGCCAGCAGCGGGAAGCGCAGCGCCTGGTCCAGGAAGTCACCCCGGACCGCTGCCACCACCATCGCGGCCGGTGCTCCGCCAGGCTCGGCCGGGGTCGTCGCCGCCCGCAGTGCCGCGAGGAACGCGGCCCGCTCCTCCCGGCCCTGCTCGCTCTCCTGGGCGAGGGTGAACAACTCCTCCAGCTGATCGATCACCAGCACCAGCCGGGGCGCCCGCCCACCCCCACCGGGGTCCGTGTCGATACCCGCAGCCTGGTCTGTGTGGGTGCGGGTTGCGCGGATCACCTGCTCGATCAGTTGCGGCACAGCCTGGGGAGCGTCCCGCAGCGAGCGGTCCACCGAGACCACGTCCACCCCGGCCATCCGGGCCAGCCCGTGGGCCAGTTCCCGCAACGGCTGCCCTGTGGGAGTCATACTCAGCACCGGCCACCGCCCCAGCTCACCCCGTGCCAGGAGCGGTAGCATCCCGGCCTGCAGCAGCGACGATTTTCCCGCTCCCGAGGCTCCCACCACCAGCATGCCTTGGGGCAGTCTCGTCATCAGCCGTTCGACCAGCCGCTTGGCCAACGCGTCGCGGCCGCAGAACACCCGCGCGTGCCGCTGGAGGAACGGCGCCAGTCCCAGATACGGGCAGTCCGACCAGGCCCCCTCCCGGACCAGTTCCTCCCCGGACCGCACATGGATGTGGGAGCCCCCTATGTACCACATGAAGTCCCGGCCCTGGTTCAGGGTGCCCTGCGAACCGCCGCTCACCTCATTACGGACAGTCCCCCTGTCCGCTGCCGCGGACTCCGCCTCGTCACGCATTTCTACCCCCGTCGCAGCCCGCGACGGCGACCGCGGGCACTCAACACTCGTCGCGGGTTCGATCACACGTGCGCCGGCCGGGCGGACACCACCGCGACCGGAATCCAGAACCCAGGACCTAGAACTCCCGCAGCGCGCACGCTACTCCCCACGCCGCACAAGAACCGCCAGCTTCAGCGAGAACGAGCCAGAGTCCAGGTTGTCACCGCACCCGCCGGGTGAATCCCCCGGCGTGAGGGACACCGGCTACGCACTCTCCTCCCCGGCCTGGGCCGAAGACCCCGAGACGCCGAAACGCACCCCGGAGATACGCGCTGCCTGGAAGACCGGCGCGTGGAACTCCCCGTCGGAGATGGTGTTGTGCACGCTCACCGCAGGCTGCTGCGGCAGCTGCGGCCGCAGTTCGTCGAGCAGCCGGCGCAGTTCGTCGGCCATCGCTGGATCACCGCGCAGTAGCCGGCGCAACCGCGCCTCCCACTCCTGCGTGATGTCGGCCGCAGTCGCCTCGTCCTGAGACGCACGAGCGGTCAATAGCGCCTCCCGGGATGCCTGCAACTGCTCGGCCTGCGAACGCTCGATCCGTGCCAGCTCACCGGCCGACCTGTCACCGCCATGCGCGAAGAGCCCCGCCACCCTGTCACGCGCCTGAGCCCAGACATCCGAGACCATCAACCCGACCAGCGTCGTCGCCCCCGAAGCCGCCAACGCGGCCAACTCGGCTTCCACACGTCCCCCTTCGCGGTGCCGCACCCACGCACGACCGTCCCACCCACCGTAGACCGGCCCCGCACACTTCCGTCGGGAATGCCGAGATAATCGGCCACGGCATCATCTCGAACACCGCATCAGGTCCGCCGCAATTGATCATCTACCCGAGTACGGTCCTGCTGAGCGAACTTGAGGTGAGCTGAGAGGATTGTCCGGCGCTCGACGATCCACTTGTGATGGGGTCCAACCTGGAGACGCAGGCCGAGGTCCACATCGGTAGCCGTAGCTGTCCAGCGAGTCGACGTCGTCACACAGCTTCGCCTTTAGACCGTGCTGGAACGCCTCGGTGAACAGCTTCTGCGGGTTGTCCTCGGGCCGGTGCGCCTGCTCTGCCTGGCGCTGGCCCCGGTGGTACCGCATCCGGTTCGTCGGCGCCCGCATCGCCTCGTACGACAGCGCCTCGCCCATCAGGCCCGCCACACGGGAACGGTCTTCCTCATCCGTGCCGTGAGCCCGGATCATCTGCTGTCCGACCTGGAGGTAGCTCTGCAGGGTGTCGGCGGCCATGCCGGTGTGCTGGCAGTACGCGGCGATCAGCATGGCCACCATGTCCATGGTGTCCGCCGCGTCCGTGGCCCGGTACAGCGTCACACGCTTCGGCCCCCACCCTGACCGTCAGGGTGGGGGCCGAAGCCGTTGTGCAGGCGCGTGCGGCTCAAGGAGTGAGGAGGTGGACGGCGGGGAGATTCCCGGCCTGTGCGGCATCCTGGTCGATGCTCAGCCCCGTGTACGCGCCCAGCGCGGTGAACACCAGGGTGGGCAGGCGCGCGCCGTGCTGTTCGTAGTAGGCGGTCACCTCGTCGGCGGTGGCGTCGGGGATGGAGGGGAAGACGGCACCGGCGGCGGTGAGCGCCGCGTCCAACGCCGACTCGTGGCCGGTGGTGGTGCCGAACTCTGCGCGCCGTATCACCTCGTCGCCTTCGACGTGCAGGATCGCGGCGGGCGGGCTGTACAGGTTCCGGCTGGCGCACAGGATCTCTTCACCCGGGCCGGGCCTCATCGAGGGGACACGGCGGAAGCCGGTTGCCCAGGTCGCGGCGTGGTCGTTCTCCAGCACGTACGTCCACTCACCCTCGCTGCCGTACATCGCGTAGGCGTAGCGGGTGGGGTCGTGGCCGGGCGGGGTGGGCTGGCTACGCAGTTCGGCCAGCGGGGTGCGGGCGGCGAGCTGATCGAGGTCGGCCCCGAGGCTGATGAGGAACTCGTCAGGGTCGATGCCTCGGGCGAGGGTGAGGGAGATGCCGCCGCGCATTCCGGGGACGGGCGTGGCGGTGTGGGCGTGGGCGCCTATCCAGGTGAGGCCGTTGGTCATGGAGGGGGGCCGTTCGCTGGTGGGGTGGGGTGGGGTCGAGCTTAGCCTCGCGCTTTCATGAAGCGGGCATTCCGACGGATGGTCAGGTAAGCAGAAGATGCCTCGACCAGCAAGAATGAGGATTGTCGAGGTCCTTGTCCCACGCCGCAGCTCAGAACCCCAGGCATCGCACCCCAGTGCGTTTAGGCCCTGGGCGCGGTGCCGCTGGTCCCGGACGGCGAAGGGCCCCGGGCCGCTCGGGCGGGTTCTATTGATCCCCGCAACACCCTGTTGTTCAGGGAGTTGCGGGGATCGTGGATTTTGGAGACCTGAAGGCGAGGTTCTTCGAGGCGT
>NZ_JBIBYN010000036.1:0-73017 GCF_043083325.1 Streptomyces sp. NPDC014734
GTCTCATCAGGCGTGTCCTGCGTCCCGCCGCCCTGCGGACGCACCCTCGACGGCGGGATCAACGGCTTCGCGATCTCCCACAGCCCGTCCGGAACTATCCAACTCCACGTATCCCGCCCCATGAACAGCCCAACGAGTGATCACCACATAGGACACGGTCTAAAAGACAAGCTCAACGGAACTGGCTTCGGCGGAACCCCTGAGGATCGTCGTCACCCTCGGCTGGGGCCATGCACCATGGTGGGGTGATGGGCACCGAAGCACAGCCGTGAAACACGAGGACCGATGAATCTTGAATCTCCGTGGTGGGGGGATACTGGGATCACTGACGACTACCGCCTCACGCTGGCCTTCGACGAAGGTTGGGAAGTCGCACTCGAAGCGTCTGCTCGGCTCTCATCCGGGCCAGCTCACGTCAATCCCGGCGTGCTTCTGATACCGGAGACTCAGGGCGTGGCCGCAGTCCTCCCGCCCTGATTGTTGGAACCGCGGCGCGCGAGGGCTGTTGTCGATCTTCTTGATGAGGACGTCACCGTGGTGGCGGAGGAGTTCGCGCAGGGCCGCGTAATGGTTCAGGGCGTCCGGGCGTGAGAGATGGAACCAGGTGTTTCGCCCTCCGTTGTCGCCAGGCTTGGCGACAACGGAGGACTGGCTGGCATCTGGGCCCGTTCGCAGGAAGCCGAGCCTGCAGGGGGCCGTCGCCGATCGGGCCGTAAGTCATGTCGATGAAGACCGCCCCACCTGCTCGACGCCCACGCGCACCTGGAGGCAAGCGCGCTCACGGGCGCCGCAGGCGGCTGCGCGGCCCCCTCTCCGGAACGGGGCGCGCTCGTGCTGCTGCGACGCCGGCGATCCCTGCGCCACAGGCCCGGTGCAAGGAACTGGTGTGTTGGTAGGTGTATGAGGGAATGGCGACCTCACATGTATGCCGCATCTCCCGTGTGATGTGGCAGGGGAGTGAGGGGGAGACATGGACGCTTCGGAGTTGGCGATCACAGCTGTTGGCCGCCTTGTGACAGCCGTGGTCGGGGCGGCGGGTGGAGCGATCGGTGAGAGCGGAGGAGACGCTGTCGCCGAGATCGTCCGCAACCGCCTGCGCAGCAACCCACGAGGAGAAACAACGCTGCGGGCGCTCGAAGCGGATTCCGGGAACATCCAGGCACGAGACGAAGCCCAGAATGTCCTGCGTGAGGAGATCGATGCCGATCCCGAACTACGGCGTCAGCTCTCCGTTCATCTGTCCAGCTCACCTATTCACAACCGTGAGTCGGTTGTGATCACCGGAAGTCGAGTTTCGCGCAGCCATATATCCCTCGGGCCGTTAACGATCAACAATACGCCAGGCGCACGGATTTTGATCGGGTTATCTGTGCTGCTGGCCGTCGCGCTCGTGGCTCTTGCCGTTTACGGCGGGCAGCGCATCCTAACTTCACAGAGCCCAAATCAAATCCCCTCCGCACAACAGCCTCGAGGAGTAGGTGGCTCAAGCAACGGGTCCGGATCGCAGATGCTTTCTGCTGCGGAGGCCGACCGGGCCCTGCTGACAGCGGATGACATGCCTCAAGGCTGGGTCACGTTCGACGTAGACACATACAGCGAGCAGGACCGGCAGGACGGGTGCGCACTCGACGGCATCGAATTCGAACGAGATGGAAACACAGCCAGCTCAGAGTTCGTGGGTGTCACCTCGGCGATCCGTCCGTGCCCGGCAAGCCGCTTGCAGGTCGCGCGGATCGTCTCCACCGCCGCCGTCCCGGCCTTGCCCTCCGTCGGGCGTCCCGGAGCAGCGGTGAGATCCCTGACGTGCATCTGCTTCCCGGACGTGGCCAGCAACTGCTCGATGGCCTGCATCACCTCGCCGGACTTCGCCCCAGCCCTCTGCTTCGGCCGCGCGTTCTTCGTGCCGGCCTGCCGGGGCCCCTGCGGGGACGCCGGTGTCTCAGCTGCCGGAGCAGGGGAGTCGTCGTGCGAGGATGCGGTATCGCTCCCGGCTGCCTCCGAAGCGGTTTCCTGTTCCTCACGGGCGCTCGGCGCCTGGGCGAGGATCTCGTCGAGAGCACCGGCGAGCTGATCTCGGGTGGTCTGGGTCTTCAGCAAATCATCCTGGACAGCAGCGAGTTTGGCCGCCAGCTCGCGCTGTCGCTCCTGGAGACGGTCGGCCTTGCGGGTGTAGAAGTCCACGGCCGCACGCACCCCTGACGCCGCAGCAGCCTCATCCGTGTCAGCGAAATCCATCTGCCCTCCCCAGCCAGACGACGCCTCAGGCGCATCGCCAGACATCGTAGGCAACGCCAGACGTCCCAGACAGCCAAACGGCAAACCACGTCCGGCAGTTGGCCAGACAGCTGCCTGCCACGCAGCGCGGCCTCGCGCCTACGGCCGACGACTGCCGCCGCCAGACGTACCGGACAGGCACGCAGCAGCACTGACGCCGACCTCGCACAGAAGGGGGTCCCCGAATCACAATTCGTCGTCTCCGCCAGCGAACGCCGACATCACCAGTACGATGCCTGTCATGCATCACCTCTGTGACTGACCAGCGATCGTTCCGTGACCTCGCAGGCCACGGGGCACACACGACGTCATTTTGTCGTTCGTCCCGGTCATTTTCGGGACGTCACACTGCTGGAGTCACTGGTGTTCCTCGCTCGACGCCGCCCTCACGGAAGCCTCGTCGCGCTCCTGCGTGACAACGCAGACTTCCGACGCCTCTTCGGCGCTTCCGCTCTCAGCCTGACCGGCGACTGGTTCACTTTCGTCGCCCTGAGCAGCTTCGTCTACCGCCACACGGGCTCGCCAGGCTGGACAGCCCTACTGTTCGCCGTCAACTCCCTGCCCGGGGTCGTGCTGCTGCCGCTGATCGGACCCCTCACCGACCGGTTCGACCGGCAACGCCTGCGCATCGCTTGCGACCTGGGAGCGATTATCCCCGTCGCCGGCCTGCTGGTCGCCTTCCACATCCAGTCCGTCCCGCTGGCCCTCGGATGCCTGGCAGGACTGTCCATCGCCGCCGCCGTCGCGAGCCCCATCCCCGAGGCCGCACTGCCGAACCTCGTCACCTCCCGCGAACTCCCACTGGCACAGACCGCTCTCGGAAGCCTGTACTCGGCGGGCCTCCTTGTGGGAGCCGGTCTGGGAGGCGTGGTCTCCTCGGCATGGGGTCCCTCGGTCACTCTCGTCATCGACGGGGCAACCTTCGCCGTCTCCGCACTCCTCATCAGGAGGATCAGGCAGCCGCTCGCCAAGACGATCGCGAATCGCCGGATCCGGATGCGGGCCGATACAGCCGAACTCTGGACCTTCGTACGGACGACGCCAGTGGTGTCCGCCTTTCTGTGGCTGACCGTGGGACTGCGCCTCTGCTACGGCATGGTCGGCCTGCTGCCCGTTTACGCCCTCGACCGCTTCCACGTCGGCGACGCCGGCGTCGGGGCCCTGTATCTGGCACAAGGACTCGGCGCCGTACTGGGCCCCTTCCTCGGCCGACGACTCGTCGCCGGGTCGATGCGCCGCAGACTGAACACGGCCGGTGCCGCCCTGGCGCTCTTCGGGTTCGGCTATCTTGCCCTGGCCCAGGTCACAGCCCTCGGTCCCGGCATGGCCGCAGCCCTGATCGGCCACATCGGAGTGGGTGCCTGCGCCATCCTCGCCGTCAACGGCCTTCAACTCGCGACACCCGATCACATCCGCGGCCGGGTCATGGTCCTCGTCTTCGGCCTCTCCTCCGCGTTCCAGGGTGTGTCGTCCCTGGCCGTGGCACCCCTGGCCGCGTCCATCGGCATGCCCGACACCACCCGACTCCTCGCTGCACTTGCCATCGCCTGCGCAGTCATCTGGACGATCGGTGTAACACGCACGGGGAGAGCGCGAAAGCGCGTCGAACCGGACACGGCCCACGAGAACACTCCCGACCTCGCGCACTGAGTCCTGTCAAGAACATGCTCACCTGCACTTCGAGGGTCGGGTCACGGGCCGCAGCGGCAACTGGAGGATCCACCCTCATTTGGGTCTGTACGGTGAGTGATGTAACTCCTGAGCTGGAAGCGACAGTTGATGACTGACGTGATGAGTGGCATCGAGGCCGGGGAGGCCGCCATGGGCAAGATCGACGCCGTGGACGATGAGCTGGTTGCCGAGTTGGTGAACCGGGCCCAGGCGGGCGGGGTGAAGCTCACCGGTGAAGGTGGTCTGCTTCAGCAGCTGACGAAACGCGTGCTGGAGTCCGTGCTGCAGGGTGAGATCACCGATCATCTGGGGCACGAGCCGGGCGAGAGGGCCGAGGGCGGCCGGGAGAACTACCGCAACGGGCACCGGTCCAAGACGGTGGTCACCGAGTCCGGGCAGGTAGAGATCGAGGTGCCGCGGGACAGGGCCGGTACGTTCGAGCCGCAGCTGGTCAAGAAGCGGCAGCGGCGTCTGGGCGGAGTTGACGAGATGGTGCTGTCGCTGTCCGCGAAAGGGCTGACGCATGGGGAGATCTCCGCGCATCTGGCCGAGGTGTACGGCTCCGACATTTCCAAGTCGACGATCTCCACGATCACCGACAGCGTGATGACCGGCATGACGGAATGGCAGAACCGGCCGCTGGACAGTGTCTACCCGGTCGTCTTCATCGACTGCGTGAACGTGAAGGTCAGGGACGGGCACGTCGCCAACCGGCCCATCTACATGGCGGTGGCGGTCACCGCCGAGGGGCACCGGGACGTCCTGGGCCTGTGGATCGGCGAGGGCGGTGAGGGGGCGAAGTACTGGCTCCAGGTCCTGACCGAGATCAAGAATCGCGGCGCCGCCGATGTCCTGATGTTGGTCTGTGACGGCCCGAGTGGCCTCCCGGACGCCGTGAACACCGTCTGGCCTGCACCGATCGTCCAGACCTGTGTTGTTCACCTGCTGAGGAACAGCTTCCGTTACGCGGCCCGGCAGGACTGGGAGAAGATCGCGAAGGCGCTCAGGCCCGTCTACACCGCGCCGACCGAGGAAGCCGCGCTGGAGCGGTTCGTGGAGTTCACCGACGCCTGGGGCGGGAAGTATCCGGCAATCGTGAGGCTCTGGGAGGCGGCCTGGGCGGAATTCGTACCCTTCCTCCAGTTCGACGTGGAGATCCGGAAGATCATCTGCACCACCAACGCAATCGAGAGCATCAACGCACGGATCCGCAAGGCCGTCCGGGCCCGGGGGCACTTCCCCACCGACCAGGCAGCCCTCAAATGCGTCTACCTGGCCGTCATGAGCCTGGACCCGACCGGCACCGGTCGCAAACGCTGGACCATGCGCTGGAAGGCCGCACTCCAAGCCTTCGACATCACCTTCGACGGCCGGCTCACCGCCGGACGTCGCTAAAAATCCGACCGAGTCCCACCGTTTACTACACAGACCCCCTCGAGGCCAGGTGGGGAAACGAACCCTGTATAGCTGCTGAAGTACGGAGTAGTCGGTCCGCAGCGGGCAACTTCACTCGGATGGGCTTCGGGGTCACTCGTGCGCGGGATCGCGGGTTCCATCGCTGCCCAATGAGTGGGGAACGATCACTGCCGTGCCGGGAAGCGATCTCCAATGCCTTGGGACGTGGCTGGTCGGTCCTACTCGTGAACGGCCCACCACTGCTACGAGCGCAAACCAGGCAACTACCCGGCCTTTCTCGGGCTTGCCGCCGCCCTCTGCTGCTACAAACGGCTCCTCAAGCTCACCATGTAGGACACCGTCTAAGGTCGGGCCGCCGGTGTTCAAGCCCCGCAAGGACCATCGGTAGTCCGTCCGCTTCACCAGGAACGCCTACGTCAAGGTCACAGGCGAGGGACGGCTTTCCCTGCTTGATCGTGTGCGGGCTCAGGTTGCCGACGGGCGCCGCGAATTCCAGCACCAGCTGTCCACCCGCATCGTCCGTGAACACCAAGCGGTCGTCGTGGAGGACCTCGCGGTGCCAGGAATGGCGCGCACCAGATTGGCCAAGAGCGTGCACGACGCGGGCTGGGCCGCGTTCGCGAGCATGCTCCGGTACAAGTGCGAACGCTACGTGCGGGCGTTCATCAAGATCGGCCGATTCGAACCGACCACCCGCTGCTGCCACGCCTGCGGGCCTGTCGACGGGTCCAAACCCCTCGACATCAGGGAATGGGACTGTTCCGCCTGCGGTGCGCATCTGGACCGCGGCATCAACGCCGCCATCAATGTGAAGGACGCCGCCGGACGGGCGGTGTATGCCTGAGGAGCACCCGCAAGACCACGGCCCAGTGCCGTGGCGGGGCGTGGAGAAGCCGGAAGCCGGGAATCCAGGCCGGAGCCCGCGCCGCGTAGCGGCGCGGGCTCCGGACCGGAAGGCCAGAATCCTCTCCTTTCAGGGAGAGGATGCACGTCACTGCTTGCCGTAGCCGACGGGCTCGACCGTGACGCCCTGACCGGACTCCGAGCCGTCCGTCACCGGGAGGCTGAGGCCGATCCGGAGCGACGTGGAGTGCGTCTCGTTCGGCGGGGTCACGACGATGGAGACGATCCGGAGGCCGGTGCCGCCGGTGTCGTTGGGCGGGGTGTGGAGCGTGAAGCGGGTGGTCTCGCCGCCGCCGAGGACGACCTCCTGCGGGGTGTTCGCGCTGCGGTTCGCGCTGAAGGTGTCGCCGTCCGACGTATTCAGGTCGACGCCGGGGAAGCCCTTGAGCGAGCAGGCGTCGCTGTTGTTCTTCAGGCTGACCAGGACGTCGCCCTCGCGCATGCCGTGGTTGGCGGTGATGGTGAGATTGGCCGTCTTGCACGGGCCGGTGTTGATCTGGCCGCCGCCGCTGCCCTTGTCACTGCCGTTGTCGCTGCCGTTGCCGGAGTCGCCGCCCTTGCTGCCGTCGTCCGTGGCGGTGCCGCCGTTGCCGCCGGTGCTGTCCGAGGGGGCCGCGGAGTTCTCGGCGGCGGGGGAGGACGCGGTGTCCTGCGACGGGGCGGCGTCGGTGTTGTCGTCCTGACAGGCCGTCAGAGTCAGGCCCGCGAGGACGGCCACGGTGGCGAGGGTCAGCTTCTTCTTCAGCTTCGGCTGGACGTGCATCGGGACTTCCTTGCTGTGGTCTGGGAGGTGGTGCGCTGCTGATCATTAGG
This sequence comes from Streptomyces sp. NPDC014734, assembly GCF_043083325.1. NCBI lineage: Bacteria > Bacillati > Actinomycetota > Actinomycetes > Kitasatosporales > Streptomycetaceae > Streptomyces > Streptomyces sp. NPDC014734. The sequence continues at coordinate 7,078 of NZ_JBIBYN010000036.1, forward strand.
ACACAGCCTGCGTCTGTCCCGTTCCGATCCCGCGCTGCTGGGACGTGTCCCTGACAGACCTGTTACACGCGGGCCCGGCACTCAGCCCGCCGTACGCAACCGCTGGAGCGCCGCACGAATCTGGGAGCCGAGTCCGTTTCCCGAGGCGTCGCCCTGCTACGGCACGTGCGACGCCCCCCGTCTCGCAGCGTCTGGTTCCTGATGAACTCAGGGAACTGGCCGCCCCGTTGCCGCCGTCGTTTGCTGCTCGTCCGCAAGGTGGTGGGACCGCTCCGTGTGACGAGCGGGCCGTGTTCACGGCGGTGGTGTACGTGCTGACCAGTGACTGTGCCCGGCGGCATCTGCCGCCGGCGTTCGGCACGTCGCCCGCCACCGCGCATCGCCGTTTCACGGTATGGACCGAGGCCGGCCTGTGGCGCCGGCTGCATCGGGCGGTGCTGGACGGACTCGGGGCCCGGGGCGAAGTGGACTGGACCTCGGCGATCGTCGACGCGGCCTCCGTTCGCGCCAAAGACACCTCGGGGGGTAAGAAGTCAAGCTGGTGGATGTAGCCGAGTCACCAGGGTCGGCCTGCTGCGCCATGGCGGCGTCCACTTGCGCGATCGACCAGAGTGAAGACGGACAGGGCGACCGTCGACGCGGCCCCCGTGGCCAGGGCATCCGCCACGTACCGGCCCAGGTCCGGCCGCAGGATGTCCACGAGCCCGAACAGCACGGCAAACCCCGCGAGGCACGCCGCGACAGCGGCACGCCAGCAGCGGTGATACGCAAAGAACCATTGGGCCAGGCCCATGCCGATCAGGGGTGCAGGGGACAGCTGCGGCTCGTCGAGGGCGGCGAGCACCCCGTATCCCAGTCCGCTGACCGTCCAGCAGGCGGCGCTCACGAGTGCCGCCTCGCTCCAGGACACGGGCCGCTTCACTTGTGCCGTCCGTGCCGTCCGCCGACGGCGCCACCGGCCCGATGGCGCGCTCGCCACTGGGACACGCCTGCCGCGATCACTGAGAAGAGCAGGAGCGGTCCGGCAGCCCAGTGGAGCACGGCAATCGGCCAGGCCGGTACCTTGCCGACCAGCATGGTCGTCATCTTGGCAGCCATAGCGATGCCCAGCAGCACATAGGCGAGGCCCCAGGTGCGGGCCACCCATACGGGGCCCCCGATCGGCTGCGGCGGCCGGTGCGGACGGAGCACGGCCCGCCCGCCCAACCACGTACAGCCCAGGGCCATGACCGTCATGAACACTCCCCCAGCCGTGTCCAACGCATCGGTCTGGATCCCGAGCATTCGCACCACACTCTTCTCACGTCATGAGGCTCCCAACGCCAAGGCCGCCCCTGGTCAGCATCATGGCAGTCCGGGCGCGGCACCTCATCTGCAGGGCACGGCAGATGGCTGGAGGGGCTGCCTTCCGGAATCCGGCAATGTGGGAGGCCCGGACTACAGTCACGCAGGCGCTTGGCGGAGCGATGCGAAGGCGCGTTGTTCGTCGAAGAACTGCCGGGTCGTGAGGCAGTGATGGAGCTGGCCGAGGAAGCGGTTCAGCAAGTGCCGTTGCGCGGCGGCATGCCAGTCCCCATGGTCGCGCCGGCGTCGATAGTGCGCGTTGGCTCCGGGTGAGGCGGTGAGGGCGGCGAAGGCCCAGAGGAAGCCGGCGTTGATGAGGCGGTTGTTCTTGACGAAGCGGCGGCCGACGAAGTGCTTCTTGCCGGAGGCCCGGGTGATGGGCGGGGATCCGGCGTACGACTTCAGCGCCCGGGCGTCGGCGAACCGTGCCCGGTCGTCGCCCAGCTCGGCGAGCACGCGGGCGCCGAGCATGGGGCCCAGGCCCGGGAAGCTGAGCAGGATCTCGCTGTCGGCGTGCTGGTGAAAAGCGGCTGTTGCCACCTCCGCGAGGTCGTCCGCAGCCTGGCAGGCGGCGTCCAGCTGCTTGAGCAGGGCCAGGAGCTGGTGGCCGAAGGCGTCCTCGACTCCGGGGAGCTGGTGGGCGTACTCGGCGCGGAAGACGGCCCGCAGCCGCTCGGCTTCCGCGTCGCAGGCGCGGAGGCGGCCACTGCGTTGAGGGCGGCCCGCAGCTGGGCGAGGGTGAGCTTCGCGGCCTTGGCCGGGGTCGGGGCCAGGGTGAGGATGACGCGGGCGTCAGCCCTGGTCAGGCCGCCTTGTTTGCCCTGGAAGGCCAGCAGAGCAGCGGGGTAGTACTCGCGCAGGAGCGAGCGGACCTGGTTGGCGACCTGCTGCCGGGTCCAGACGGCGTCCTGCTGGGTTCGGGCCAGTACCGCGATGGCCTGGGCGAGTTCGGAGTCGGCCGGCAGAGGCCGGTGGGCGTGCATGTCGGTGCGCAGGATGTTCGCCAGGACCAGGGCGTCGCCCGGGTCGGACTTCTTGCGGCTGACGCCGTGGCGGTCCCGGTAGCGGGCGGCGGCGAGCGGATTGATCGCGAAGACCCGACGGCTGCCGGTGTGCAGGCTCGCGACCAGGAGGCCGTGGCTGGTCTCGATGGCCACCGGTATCGGATCTTCTGGGCTGTCACCGTGCTCGGCGAGGAGGGCCAGGAGCTTGTGGTGGCCGGCCGCGTCGTCGGTGATACGGGTCTTGGCGAGCAGATTGCCGGCTTCGTCGACAAGGGCGACGTCGTGGTGGCGCTCCGCCCAGTCGATACCGCGGAAAACGGTCAAGCTGTCCTCCCAGATCCGTCCGTTTATGCAGGTCGCGAGCACATTCGGGTCACACGGCGCCCTAATCCAAGGACTCGTTGGTCCGCCATCTCAGTAGCCGTTCGCAACACCAGCGCACTCCAGGGGCTCGATCTTCTGCAGAGCTCGCGGGCTCGCGGACTCGCGGATGAACAAGAGGTCGACCCTGGAGCGGGCTCGCGCCGTGACGATCAACGTCCGACAAGCCGCCGCGAGTTTCGCGGTGACCACGGAGGCGCCGGGCTGCGCCGCTCTTGACGGAGGCCTCACGGACCCGGGGAAACGGAGGCATCAGCCCGGCGCCCGCGTCATCACCGCGAGCCCCGCAACGGACAGCGATGCCGCTCTCTGAGGAGGCCTTGATGACCAGGGGGATCCAGGCATTCGCTGTCCTGCGCGAGCAGTTGCCCCGGGTCGTTGCATGGGCCCGGGCCGCCTGCTTACACACTGGATGAGGGGAATCGCTGACCGGGCCGAACCCGGTCGATCGCGGCAAGAAGGGCAGTACGTTGCACGTGCTGTCCGAGGCCCAGGGCATCCCGCTCGCCGTCGCCGTGTCCGGCGCGAACATGCACGACAGCCTCGCCCTCAAGCCGCTGATCCGCGGCATACCCGCCGTCCGGTCCCGCCGGGGACCACGGCGGCGCCGCCCCGTCAAACTCCGCGCGGACAAGGCGTACTTCTCCGCCGAACACCTGGCCTGGCTGCTCGGGCGCGGGCTCGTCGCGCGCATCGCGAGGCCCGGCATCGAGTCCGGTGAACGCCTCGGTCGGCACCGCTGGAAGATCGAGCGGTCGATCGCCCGGCTCTTCGGCTACCGCCGCCTCACCGTCCGATACGAACGAAAGGGCTCCCACTTCCTCGCCTTCCTCGGCCTGGCCGCCGCCCTGACCTGCTACAGGAAGCTTGCGAAACTTGCCACGCGGGACAACCTCTGAATCATGATTTTCGGCGTGCTCCTGCCGGCCTCGGGGATCATCGCACCCAGCGCCGACATAGCTTGAAGCGGTCGCCAACAGGACGGGCCGGACGGACGGGCTCGTCGTTCTCGCCGCCCTGCGGTGCACGCCATTGAGGGGAAGGACCGAGCGGCCCGGCGGCGGCAGCATCGGCGGGACACAAAACGGGGCCGCCTTCTTCCGGCCCGGCGCAACCGGTACTGCCCACGTGAGATCAAGAAACCGAACTGCTGGCCAGTCCTGAGAACCCGTGCCGGACGCGACACGGTCCAGCCCGGCCGGTGGGCCCACAACCCGGCCTCGAAGGCAAAGAGCAGTCGGAGGGCTGGACGGCCGGCGCTGAAAGGAACACAGGCCGCGCTCGCCGTCCTGACCCCGCCATATATCCCTGAGACCCAGGCAGCGGCAGTCTCCTGTGCTGTGGCCGTGGACGGATATCAGGGCCTGACGGCATTGACCGAATCGGCGTGGGAGGAGCTGAATGGCTCCGATGCGGGCCGCCGGAACCTCTGCCTTGATAGTCGTCAGCGACGTCCTGGAGACGGGCCGCCTGACGCCGGATGACGCCGAGCGGGCCGTGAACGCGCCCCACCTCGTTGCCCTCGTCCGCGCCGGAGCTCGCTTCGAGCGCGGCCACTTCGTCGAACGTCCCGGAGCCTACGCGGCATAGACGACCGCGACTGATCCGCAGATGCGACCATAGCCCCAGGTCACAGGCGCGGGAAACGGACGCGCTTGGCGTCGATGCAGGTGTCCCGGGAGGCTCGTATGCGGAGCCGTTTGAACCGGTTCGGCCAGGCGAAGCCAGCCCGGTCCCAGCCTCTCGTGTACGGCTTGGCGCTCCAGCTCCTCGCGCTCCGGGGGAGGTCAGGGGCCGGGGACGGTGTCCGCGGCCAGTTCCCGGTCGGCCTCGGCCAGCCTGGGGTGGCCCTGTTCGGCCAGTCCCCGCCGGGCCTCCTCCAGCGCCGTGCGGGCCTCCGCCTCCCGGCCGAGTCGGCGCAGCGCGATGGCCAGGTCGAGGCGGGCGGGTTCGCTCCATGCGGCCATGCCGGCCTCTTCGAGGCCGTCGAGGGCGCGGTGCAGGAGAGGCTCGGCCTCCGCCCAGCGGTCCAGCGCGCCGAGGTCCTGGCCGAGGTGGTGGAGGGTACTGGCCCGGAACAGGGTCAGGAGGTCCGCCGACTGGCCGGGGATCCCGGCGAGACACAGCTCTTTGCTCTGCCAGTGGATGGTCAGGGCCTCCTCCGGTCGCCCCATGGAACGCAGGTATCCGCCCAGTGTGTTGAGCGTCGTCAGTTCTGCCAGTCGGGCCTGCGGCGCGGGGTTCTCCCGGTGGCAGGCCGCGGAGTTCTCCAGCCACGTCACCGCCGCCTCGTCTCGCCCGAGGCGGTGCAACGACCCCGCCCCGTAGCCGTAGGCCCAGCCGGTCTGGAGGAGGTCGCCCACCTCGCGCGCCACGGATAACGCCTCACGGGCCGTGGCCAGCCCACGGACGGGATCGTGGAGGCACAGGTTGTACGACCAGGTCAGGTAGTTGAGGTGTGTGGCCTCCTCGCGCCGGTTGCCCAGCGCCCGGGCCGCCGCCACCGAACAGTGGAACACCTCCGTCCACTGCTCCCAGTGCTGGACGCGGTCCGAGAACCAGTGCATGGCCTCCGCCGCGTCCAGGACCTCTTGGTGGTGACCGTCCATGAGGGCCCGGTGCAGGGAGTCCAGCCACTGCGCCCGCTCCGCCTCCAGCCAGCCCCGCGCCTGTTCGGGGCCGCGTGGCGCGGTGGCCGGGTCCGGATCGTCCGAGGGTGAGCGCTCGGGGTCGAAGTGGAGCGCGGCGGCCTCGGCCCGGGCCAGCGTCCAACGGGCCGCGTCTTCCCGGGTGCGGGCGAGCTCGGCGGGGTCGTCCTCGGCCAGTTGCTCGGCGGCGAACAGCCGCAGGAGGTCGTGGAAGCGGTAGCGCTCGGCGGTCGGGTCGGGCTGGAGCAGCCCGCGGTCGGCCAGTTCCTGCGTGCACAGTTCGGCCTGCCGCTGCGTCGTCCTCGAAAGCAGCGCGACCGTCCGCGGGGAGAAGTCGGGCCCCGCGGCCAGTGTGGCGCGCCGCAGCATCCGCCGCGCCGACGGGTCCAGGCGGGCGTACGAGAGTGCGAAGGCCGCCCGTACCTGCAGGTCCCCGGCCCGCAGGCCGTCCAGCCGACGGCTCTCGTCGGCGAGGAGGGCCGCGAGTTTGGCGAGCCGCTCCTGCGGCTGGGCCGCCAGCCGCTGGGCGGCGATCCGCACCGCCAGCGGCAGCCGCCCGCACAGGTCGGCCAGGTCTCGCGCCGCCTGCGCCTCCGCCGCCACCCGCTCCGGTCCGATGACTCGGGCCAGCAGGGCGACGGCCTCCTCACGGCGCAGCACCCCCAGCGTGATCCGGTGCGCGTTTTCCAGGCCCGCGAGCGTGCTGCGGCCGGTCACCAGGGTCAGCGAGGGCCCGTCTGCGGGGAACAGCGGCCGGACCTGTTCCTCGTCGGCGGCGTCGTCCAGGAGCAGCAGCATCCGCCGCTCCCTGGCCACCGTCCGGAACAGATCGGTCCGGTCCTCGGTGTCCTGAGGCAGGGCCGTCAGGGCGACCCCGCAGGCGTGCAGCAGCCGCCCCAGGACCTCGCGCGGCGCGGCCGGCTGCGTGTGCGTGCCGCGCAGGTCGACGGTGAACTGCCCGTCGGGGTAGTGGCCGGCGAGGCTGTGCGCGGCCCGTACCGCGAAGGCCGTCTTGCCCAGCCCTGGCTGGCCCGTGATCAGCACCACCGGCGCGGGCCCCTCCTCGGCCATCGTCCGCAGCCGGGCCAGGCTCTCCTCGCGGGCGGTGAAGTCCCGTACGTCGCGCGGAAGATGCAGCCCGGCCTGCGCCACCGGAGCATGCTTCGGCCGGGGCCGGCCCGAGGCCGCTGCCCGTTCCAGCGCCTCGGCCTGTGCTCCGTCCGGCGCGAGCACCGCCACCAGTGCGGCCACCGTCCGGCGCTGCGGGCCCCGGGTGCGGCCCCGTTCCATGTCGGCCAGCGCCCGGACGCTCACCCCGGTCCGCTGCGCCAGTTCCTCCTGGCTGAGCCCGGCATGCCGGCGCAGGTCGCGCAGCAGCGGCCCGAACTCTCCGCGGGCGGTGTCGGCGGTGCTCATCGTGCGGTTCCCCCCGTACGGAATGTGGCCGGCCTGCGGTCCGGCAGAAGTACGCAGCATGCTACTTCCGCAGGAAGAACTTCCTGGTGAGGGACATGCGCCCGGTGGTGGAGTGGTCTTGGTGGGACCGGGAGGGAACGGGATGTGGGGTCCCGTCCCCTCACGTCTCCGGGCACACCATCCATACAGGCAGAGAAAGAAGCACGGTGAAGAACAAGATCAAGGCAGCCGTCCTGACGGCCGCGGTCATCGCCGGAACGGCCGTCGCGGCCACTCCGGCCCACGCCCTCAGCGAGTGCAAGCGCGGCTCCGGCGTCATCATCTGCGAGTACGGCGTCGCCACCGTCACCTCAAGGGCCGGTGTCCAGTACGAGTTCGCGATCGGCACCAACTACGTCGCCTACGTCCGCACCAAGACGTCCTCCACCAACTGGACCGGCTGGCAGTCCATGGGCGGAAAGTGGAAGAGCGGCTTCAGCCTCACGAAGATCAACGGGTCGTACCCGGGGAAGGAGAACTTCGAGTTCGTCATCGGCGCCATACGCGACGACGGCCGGGCATGGCGCCTCTATTACGCATGGGACGGCACTCGGACCTGGTGGGAGCCCACCACCGACCCGTACTGATCGGTTCAGAATGAGTTGAGCTGCGGGTCTTGTGCTCGACGATCTTGATCGGCAGGGAGTCCGGGGTGTGTGTTGATCTTGCTCCTGACGACCTGTGGGAGCGGGTGGCCCCGCTGCTGCCGCCCGCTCCTGAACGACACCACCGCTGTCCCGGGCGGCTGCGAGCTCCGGACCGGGTGGCACTCAGCGGCGTCATGTACGTGCTGCGGACCGGTGTGGCCTGGCGCGCGCCGGCCCATCTCGCTACAGAGCAGGGAGACGTCAGCGGTGACGGACTGGGCATCGGCCCGGCCGACCGGCGTAGTCGGCCGGGCGCCGAGGTGTGGGGGGCGGTACGGTCGGGTGCGGGTGCCCTGACAGGACGGTACTCCCGGTTGTCCCCGCGGCTATTTCGCACGCCCCTGCGGGGACAGTCGAACTCCTTCGGCAACTTGCCGAACAGCCCCAACTCCGGCCGCAACTCTCGCGAGCCCACCCAGGACCTGGATGGGCTCTTCCCAGGGATGGCCCCGGGCAAGCCGATCTCGACACACGGCATGACCCAGAAACTCAACCGGTACGGCATCCTGGTTCGCACCGCACGCAACGGGGCTCTGGCCGCTCTCGCTGCCGATCCCCCAGCCCGATCCTCGCCGACGTGACCGGGATGCACCGCCACACCGCGCTCCGCCGGGTCGCCTACGCCCGATGTGACTGGGCCGAGTACCTCGCCGCCCGAGCTGAAGATGAAGCTGCCGGAAAGGGGGGAAGGAAGAGAGACGGTTGAGAGGCTGTGGTCAGTGGTCAGTCGCCGATGGCCAGTGGCCAGTCTGAAGAAGGTCACTGGCCTGCCGACTCCACAGTCAAGTCACCGTTCGTTGTCGACAGATCCAAGCGGTACTTTCCCGACGGGTCGTTCTTGAACGCCACCTTCTTGTCGCCGTGGGTGTCGCTCGCCGAGATCCGGTAGTTGGCGGACGGGGCCGTGACCGTGAGGCTGCCGCTGGTCGTGCGGGCCTTGATGTTCTGCGGGGTGGCCGTCCGGATCGTCACCTCGCCGTTCGACGTCAGCGTGTCTATGCCGCCGCCCTTGGTGTCATTGACGTGGACACCACCGTTGGACGTGCGCAGCTTCACCGGGCCTGTCGCCTTGTTCACCGCGATCTCGCCGTTGCTTGTGTGCACGTCGACCACACCGACATCGTTCAGTGTGAGGCTGCCGTTGGACGTTCCTCCCGTCACCGCAAGACCGGCGGGCACCTTGACAACGTAGTCGACGCCGCAGTTCTTGCCACAGCCAGAGAGCGTCAGGACGCCGTTCTCGACGCTGAACGAGGTACCGCTCGGCTTGTCACCGCGGTAGTCGACCTTGCGGTGCACGGAGGTCGTTGAGATGTCCGCGGAGGCGTCCACCTTCACCCCGCCGTTCCTGCTGTCGAGACGGATCGAGGTGACCTTCTGGGGCACCTTGGCATCGTCCTCGAAGGTCTTCTGGTCAAGGACCGAGCACGCGCAGAGCCCGCCGGCGCTGAGAGCAGCCAAAGCCGCTGCAGCAAGGAGACGCGTCTGCAGGCGTCGCATAAAGTTCCCCCGTGTGAAGTGAGTTGGATCGTGAGCAGTCACTGCGACTTTACGCAGCTGCAGTCCCGTCCACGATGGGAAAACCCCCAATACCCGGACTGGGCTGACCTTCACGGCAACCACAGCTACCGGCTGAAGAACCGCCTCAAGACCATCGAGCGAGAGACCGAAGTGGCCTGACGACTGGGGACGGTCCGTACGCAAGTGGGGAGAGACGTCGGAATCCCGACCGTCGCGGTGGACGTGCGCGCGGACGCTCCCGCGCTCCCGTTCGCCGATGCCGCCCTGAAGATCTCCACCCGGAACACCGACGCCATCGCCGACGCGCTCGGCGGCATACGCCCCGCCGGGATCGTAGGCGGCACGAGTGACGCCGCGCTGGCCAGTCGGCACGCCCTCGGCCTGCGGTACGGCACCCCTCACGTGTGTCCCAGGAGTGCCCTCGCCGCCGGGGAGGAGGCCGCCTTCCACGCGATCGCCGCGCCCTGTTGCGTCACCGGGTACGGATGGACCGCTTCAAACGCGCCGGACCAGGTCATCGCGGAGGCGGCTCGGTTGCGCTTCCCAACGGTTACGCGGCACCCTCGATCTCGGCCCGCAGCCGCTGGGTCACGGGCGTGCGCTGTCGACCTGAGCGGCGGGCTGCTTCGGCGCGGCGGGTTCCTTTGCTGCCGATTCGAACGCGAGAAGAACGAGCCCCGCGCAGATCGGGATGTAGACGAAGGTGTCAGCCGACTGCCACGGCTCGCCCAGGAACGTGAGGGAAACCAGTACCAGCAGCACCGGCTCGACGTAGCTGAGTACCCCGAACAGGGAGAACGGCAGGACGCGGCTGGCGGTCAGGTACAGCGCGAATCCAGCGGCGCTGAGAAGCCCCAGCAGGACGAGTCCGGCGATCAGCCGTGGGCGGTGGATGACCGTGCCGAGCGACGGTTCGGCCGCCAGGACGAAGGCCGAGAAGGGGAGCATCGCGCCGAGCTCGAAGAGCTGGGCCGCGGCGGAGTCCAGTGCGAAGGCGCGCCGGCTGGTGAAGTAGAGCGGAAGCCCCAGTGCAACCAGCAGGGTGGGCCAGCGCAGCCCGCCGGCGACGATCACGGCCGCCGTGACTCCCGCAGCGGCGCAGAGCACGGCCGCGATCCGCCAGCGGGAGAGCTTTTCTCGGTAGACCACGACGCTGACCACCACCATGACCAGCGGCAGGATGAGATAGCCCAGAGAGAGATCGAGGCCGTGCCCGCTCTGGGGCGCCCATCCGAACAGCCACAGTTGCAGCCCCAGAAGGGCGGCGTCCACGACCAGAACGCTGGCCAGATGCGGTGTTGCGCGCAGACGGCCGACCAGCACCGCGGCCTGGTCCCACAACCGCGCCAGGCAGAAGAAGGCAGCCAGGAAGGCGACCATCGCGACGATGCGGTATCCCAGGATCTGCGCGGGATCCAGCGGCAGAAGGTGCGGGGGGATCATGAAAATGGCCCCGAAGATGACCGACGCTCCGACCGAGGACAAGATCCCGGACGCAGGGACGGAGGGGGTGCGCGCGTTCATGTGAGCGTTGGGACTTTCTGGGTGGTGGGGAGCGTGAGACGCCCTGGGACCGGCCAGCGGCGACCTCCAGCGTCCCCCACCTCGCTGGTAAGGACCAGCGATGAATAATGGAGCAGATTCATTAGAATTTATGGATGGTCTTGTCTGATCTCCGCCGCCTGAGGATGCTTCGCGAACTCGCCGAGCGGGGGACCCTCGCCGCCGTGGCCGCCGCGATCGGCTACAGCCCCTCGGCGGTCTCCCAGCAGCTGGCAGTGCTGGAACGGGAAACCGGTGCCCGCCTGGTCGAGCCGGCCGGACGGGGAGTCCGGCTCACCGACGCCGGAAAGGCGCTCGCCCGTCACGCCACCGTCATGCTGAACGTCGCCGAAACCGCAGAAACCGAACTGGCGAACCTGACCCAGGAAGTCCGCGGCAGGATCCGAGCCGTGGGTCTGCAATCGGCAGCCCGCCGGCTTCTCATCCCCGCCCTGGTAGAAGTGGCACGCTCGCACCCACTCGTCGAGGTCGAGATCACCGAGCTCGAACTCGAAGTGGCCCTGCCCGAGCTGCGCCTGGGCACCGTCGACCTTGTCGTCAGCGACGAGTACGAAGGCTATCCCCGCCCGCGTCCCGACGGCGTGGACCATCACCTGCTCCTTCGCGAAGGAACACGACTGGTTCTGCCTGCAGGGCATCCACTTGCCGCCCGCCCCGGGCCCGTTGCTCCTTCCGCGCTGCGCCACGAGGTATGGGCTTCCTCAAACAGCGGTACCGGCCACCACGCAATGATCATCGGGACCTGCCGGACGCACGGAGGATTCGACCCCGACCTCAGGCACCGGTCCAACGATGCCGACGTCCAGCTCGAACTCGTTCGCCGCGCAGGCGCAGTGACCCTGCTGCCCGACCTGACCCTGCCAGCCACAGACCCGTGCCTGGCCATTCGCGACATCGCCGGTACCAGCCTGACCCGACGGCTCTACGCCGTGATCCGCCAACAGTCCCCAACCTCACCAGCGCTCAACACCTACCTCGAAGCCCTGCGCCGGCAGAGCTGATCCTGCCTGCGCCTGAACTCCGGTCGCCGGAGTGATCTCCATGGGTCTTACGGCTCGAACGGCCGCCACTGGCCGAGATGCCGATGCGGGTGGGGTGGACGGGCTGCCGGGTGAGGCGGCGAGCCATCAGCGTGACGGCCGCGAGGGTGAGCATCGCCTCGGCGCAGAGCATCGCAACGGGCACCGACAGTGCCCTCTACGCAGACCGCACAGGAGAACCGGATTCGGGCTGACACCCGAAGGGTTCCCGCCTGTCGGCAAACGACGGCACCCTCAAGTGATCAACGCACCACCCACGGATGATCATGTGATCGTGGAGGCACAGGTGCGTGACTACGGGTTCTCGCCAGCTCAGCAGGAAGAGATTTGGAGACGCCGGCGCGAAGGGCAGTCTTCAGCCTGATCGGGCGGGCGCTCGGGGCACCGATGCAGCACGCTCGTCGCTTCCTGTACCAGAGCGGCGGCGTCCGCCTCGCCCCGCAAACGCGGTCAGAGCGGCATCTGAGTGGTCGCGAGAGGGAGGAGATCTCTCGCGGCATCGCGGCGGGAGAATCGGCCCGGCAGCTGGCCAAGCGGCTGGGCCGATCCCCTTCGACCGTCTCCCGCGAGATCGCCCGCAACGGCTGCCGAGACCGCTACGGGCCGCCACCGCCGATGCAGCCGCCTACGGACGCGGTCGTCGGCCCTTCAAGCTCGTCGAGTCCGCCCAGACACGCCGACGCGATCACCGGCGCCCACCTCGTCGCCCTGGTCCGTGCGGGCGCCGGCTTCGAGAAAGGCCTCCTGGTCGAGCGAGAGCAAGTCACCGCGGCTTGAAGCACGACACGTTTCCGGCAGTCAAACCTACGACGGATCAGGATGCTGCGGCCGGGAGCCGAAGGGTCGTCGCGATGTTGGACGCCAGGCCGGTCACTGCGTCCAGCACCAACCGGTGATCGGTCCACGGGGCGAACTTCTCCGGCAGCCGTTTCTCCGGCAGCCGTTTCTCCGTCTCCCGTGTCGGCGCCAAGAAGTCCTCGATCCCATGGGGGCGGCCTGCCAACCGCCGACGAAGCACCACCGGATCCGAACGCGCTACCTCGATGAACGCCACCGCACGGCATGACGATCCGCCAGCGGCCGCCCCTGGTCGCGCGTCACTCATGCTGTGCGGTGGGCAGGAGAGCAGCAGCCAGCTCGCGCCACTCGCGTTCGGGCAGTGAGGTGGTGTCGGCGGTGAGTACTTGCAGGCAGACGTGGTCAGCTCCTGCGTCGAGGTGCTCCTGAACGCGTCGGCGGATTGCTTCTACTTCCCCGTAGGCAACGATCGCGTCCGCCAGCCGGCGGCTCGGGCCGCCGACGATGTCCTCGTCGCCGAAGCCGAGCCGTCGTACGTTCGCTTCCTGATGCGGTGCCGAGAGGTAGCCGGCGACGTGCGCTGTGGCCACTTCTCGGGCGCGACTGAGGTCGGTCTCGAGCACCACTGCCTGCTCCACAGCGAGGAGAGCTTTCGGTCCCATGATCCGGCGCGCCTGTTCGGTGTGCTCGGTGGACACGAAGTAGGGGTGCGCGCCCCAGGTGTGTTCGGCGGCCAGTTGAAGCATCTTCGGGCCGAGGGCGGCCAGTACACGGCGTGGAGCCGGGTCCGGCATGGGGCCGTGGGCGGGTACCGCGTCCATGGCCTGCAGGTAGGCGCGCATGGTGGTCACCGCCCTGCCGCGGGCCGGTACGGGGTAGCCGTCCAGTTCATGGACGGTGTCGTCGACGCGATGTCCGCCCAGGCCGAGTACGTAGCGTCCGGGGAACGCCTCGCCCAGCGCACGTGTCGCGGTAGCGGTGGCGATCGGGTCCCGGAACGCGATGTTGGCGATGCCGGAGGCGACGACGATGCGCTGTGTCGCCGACAGCAACAGCCACGCCTGGCCCACTGTGTCGCGTCCGAACGCCTCCCCGTACCAGATGGCCCCGTAACCCAACTCCTCGATCTCCGCGACCGATTCGCGTACCCGCCCGGCAGGCTGTCCATCGTAGGCAGAGGTCCAGATCCCGACTCGGCCCAGCTCGGTCCGTCCACTGACTGTCATCCGCACTCCTCAGACCAAGGCATTCCGGAGAGGTTCTCCGTTTGACGCAAGCTACTATACGGAGAGGTGCTCCGCTTAAATTCCCCGAACTCGACCGAAAGAACGGGACGATGACGACCACACACGGGCACGTCCCCGCGCGACGACCGCGGCGTACCGATGCGCGACTCAACCGGGAACGTCTCATCGCCACGGCGCAGGAAGTATTCGCCGAAGCCGGACCAGAGGCGTCTCTCAACGAGGTCGCACGCCGAGCCGGCGTCGGCCCGGGGACCTTGTACCGTCACTTCCCGAACCGCTCCGCTCTGCTGACCGCGGTCCTCAGGGACCGGATCGAGACGCTGTGCGAGCTGGCCGAGACGCTGTCCTCATCGGAATCCGCCGACGACGCGCTGACACAGTGGCTGCGCGCGTTCCTCGTTCATGCCAGGCTCGGCCAAGGACTGGTGGGCGCGTTGATGGTTGAGGAGCCGGTCGCGCTGGGGCTCGACTGTCATCGGCTGATCCTGGACGCGGCAGCCGATCTTCTTGCCCAGGCTCAGCGGCGGGGAACGGCGCGCGCCGGCCTGACCGCCGACGACCTGGTCCAGCTTGTCGTCGGGATTGCGCTGTCCACAGCTCGCAGCCACGACGCGGAACAGCCCGACCGGCTGCTCACTCTGGTGCTCGATGCCACGTACGGGACACCGCTTCAGAACGAGTGATTACAGCGATGCCCTCTGCGCGTCAGCTTGTACCTGCCTGTGCACGTCAACCCGAACGCCGACAGCATCCACAGAATCTGACAATTACTCCAGCACGTACCGCTGCAGGCGGCCAGTGCGGTCCGTGTCCGGTCCGGCCGAGCCCGGTGCGCACGGTGTGAGGCAGTACGCCCGCCTGCGTGAGCGGCTGTCCCGGCTGGTCCCGCGTTCTTCCGCCGCCTCGCCCACACGCACGTGCGTATCCCGCGATGCCGCCGGTACGTACGGCCGGAACGGGGCGGGGGCCGACGGTGTCGACCGTGTCCTTCCTCACCGCTCCTGACCGCCCGCCCTCGCAACGGTGCCGTTCAGTCCCTGCTGGAAAGAGGGACCCGCAGCTCGACACGAAGCCGGATGGTGGCGTCGATGGGCCAGGCAGTTTGCGGGCGTCAGGTCTGCATGACGTGGATGCGCGAGCACGACACCGAAGCCGAGGTCAGCCACGGTCAACTCCTCTGGGAGGGTGCGATGTTCGACATCGGCAATGCAGGCGTCTTCCTCGGCATGGACGTCGGTAGGAGCGCCCACCACGGGCACGGGCTCACCCCGGCCGGCAAGAAGGTCTTCGACAAGGCCATGCCCGACAGCGAGCCGAAACTGCGGGCGGTCTTCGACAAGCTCGTCGCGAGGTTCGGCATCGTCCTGGTCATCGTCGACCAGCCCGCCTCCATCGGCGCCCTCCCGCTCACGGTGGCCCGGGATACCGGCTGCAAGGTCGCCTACCTGCCCGGGCTGGCGATGCGACGGATCGCCGACCTCTACCCGGGCGAGGCCAAGACCGACGCGAAGGACGCCGCGGTCATCGCGGACGCCGCCCGCACCATGCCGCACACCCTGCGCTCGCTGGAACTCACCGACGAGATCACCGCCGAGCTCGCCGAGCTCGTCGGCTTCGACCAGGACCTCGCGGCCGAGGCCGCCCGCACCTCCATCCGGGTACGCGGCCTGCTCACCCAGTTCCACCCCAGCCTGGAACGCGTCCTGGGCCCCCGCCTCGCCCACCAGGCAGTCACCTGGCTCCTGGAGCGCCATGGTTCCCCGGCCGCACTGCGCAAAGCCGGCCGCCGCCGTCTCGTCGAGGTCATCCGCCCCAAGGCCCCGCGCATGGCCCAGCGGCTGATCGACGACGTCTTCGACGCCCTCGACGAGCAGACCGTCATTGTGCCCGGCACAGGCACCCCCGGCACCGGCACCCCCGACATCGTGATCCCGTCCCTGGCCCGTTCGCTGGGAGCCGTCCACGAACAGCGACGCGCTCTGGAGGCCCAGATCAACACCCTGCTGGAGGCTCACCCTCTTTCCCCGGTCCTGACATCGATGCCCGGCATCGGCGTCAGGACCGCCGCCGTCCTGCTGGTCACCGTCGGCGACGGCAGCAGCTTCCCCACCGCCGCCCACCTCGCCTCCTACGCCGGCCTGGCGCCCGCCACCAGGCAATCCGGCACCTCGATCCACGGCGAACACGCACCCCGCGGCGGAAACCGGCAGCTCAAACGCGCCATGTTCCTCTCCGCCTTCGCCTGCACGAACGCCGATACCGCCTCCCGCACCTACTACGACCGCCAACGAGCCCGCGGAAAAACCCACACACAGGCCCTCCTCCGCCTCGCCCGCCAACGCATCAGCGTCCTGTTCGCCATGCTCCGCGACGGCACCTTCCACGAAGCCCGCCAGCCCAGGACCGCCACCCTCACCGCATGAACCCCACACCCACAAACCACCCCAAACCCGGCACCATAGGGTTGACGAAACCCATAGAGGCCCCCCCAGAGGACGGACCCCTGGCCACGAGGTCGAGAGCTCGCACAGACGTTCCCAGGCCGGAGGGTGTCAAGAGGTCTGCCGGCAAGCCGGACGTCTCGTTCCGCTCGCACCGAGTCCGGGGACGGGTCAGCGGGTGCGTTCATAGTGACGGCGCGCCTTCTCACGGTTGCCGCAGACGGCCATTGAACACCAGCGGGCACGGTTGGCGCGGCTGCGGTCGAGCAGGAACAGCCGGCACTCGTCGTTGGCGCAGGGGCGCAGCCGACCTGGCATCCGCTCCTCGGCGGCGGCCCAAGCGAGGACCATCTCCACAGCCAGCCGGGCGTGCGGGGGAGTCCGGACCGTCCACCGAATGCCGTCCGACGTGACCTCCGGGGACTGGTGGACCCCTTCGAACAGCGGGCCCAGCGCGGCGGGCGAGCTGTTTCCGCACACCACGTCCCGCAGGATGTCCCGCGTCTCGCGTAGCACCGCCAGTTCCGCCGGGCTACCGTCGCCGCCGTGCTCCCGCGCCCAGCGCATACCGTCGGCCGGGTCTCCGAGTGCGTCCCGTTCCTCGCCGTCGACGAGTGGCCTGCTGTTGAGCAGGTCCAGTAGCGCATCCATCGAGCATTCCCTCTCTCTAACCAGATTGAGCCACTTGACAGGTTAGATCATCCATGCTTGCATGGCGAATGGCTAACCAGATCAAACATTCAAAGGGGTTAGATGTGAGCTCGGTGCACCACCGGACAGCCACTGTCGACGGTCATGAGATCTTCTACCGCGAGGCCGGCCCCACCGACGCCCCCGCGATCGTCCTGCTGCACGGCTACCCGACCAGCTCGTTCATGTTCCGCGAACTCATCCCGCTGCTGGCCGACGACTACCACATCATCGCGCCCGACCACCTCGGCTTCGGCCACTCCGACGCCCCCTCCATAGGGGAGTTCACCTACACCTTCGACGCCCTCGCCGAAGTCACCTCCCAGTTGCTCGACCAGCTGGGTCTGGACCGCTACGCCCTCTACGTCCAGGACTACGGCGCCCCCATCGGATGGCGTCTCGCGCTCAAGCACCCCGAACGGATCTCCGCCCTCGTCACCCAGAACGGCAACGGTTACGAGGACGGTTTCGTCGAGTCGTTCTGGAGCGACCTCTGGGCCTACGGAGCGAACCCCGGCCCCGACACCGAACCCGCGGTCCGCGCCGCACTCGGCATCGACGCCATCCGCTGGCAGTACGTCCACGGCGTACCTGACCCGAGCCTGGTCAGCCCGGACACCTGGGAACACGACGTCGCCCTCGTCTCCCGCGAGGGCAACGACGAGGTCCAACTCGCGCTGTTCCGCGACTACCAGAACAACCGCCCGCTCTACCCGCTGCTGCACGAGTTCCTACGCACCAGCGAGGTACCGGTGCTCGCCGTCTGGGGCCGCAACGACGAGATCTTCGGCCCGGAAGGCGCCCGCGCCTTCGCCCGCGACGCCAAGGACGCGGAAGTGCACCTGATTGACGGCGGCCACTTCCTACTGGAGAGCCACCTGGACGTCGTCGCGGGCTACCTCCGCGGCTTCCTCGGACGGGTGCTGGGATAGAGACAGGGCCGGGTCCGGAGACAGAGCCTTCGCAGGCCACCGCGCCACCCCGACCGACTCGGCCGTACGTCACTCCCCCAGGCGCGGGTTGGAAAGAGGGAAGGTCGGCGACGGTATCCGTCAAGGCGCAGTGTCCCTGCGTGGCGAGCTCGTCGGTGAGTCTGCGGGGGGACTTCGCCGTCCAGCGCAGTGGCGACATCTGATCCCCAGGCATGTCTGGCTCGACCAGCGCCAAGAGCGCGGGACTCTGTTCTGGATTCGCCTCGACCGCCCGCCACCTGAGCGGCGGACCCGGCCCAGCGGTTCCGCCCTGTCCTCTCACTCGTTCACGCCCTGGTGGACTGCAGTCTCGCTGAATTGGGCCGCCTGGGCGACCGCCCAGATCCCCCGTGTCCCAGGATCCGGGCTTCAGCCCTCATCAGCCGACGACGCTGCCGCTCGTCCAGATGCGGGAACAACACGTGCGAACTTCAGGCCGAGTTGCTCACGGACCACGCCAGATATGCGCATACCACACCAGCGAGCCGAACCATGGGTGTCGTCGTCGGCTGCCTGCTCGGCATCCACCAGAACACCGCCGACACCTGGCAGCGCCTCGCCTGCCACGATCACACCGATGCCGCTGAGATCACTCAACACCAATGATTCAGGATTTCCCGAATGCAGGACTCGATGCACTGTCGTGGCATGCTGACACTCACCGCTGACGTCGGGGCGCTGGTGCGGTCTCGTCAGCCCGAACACGGCCCGGAACTAAGGGTTCGCGGGCGGGAAGACAGCCGAGCGGATCGGCGAAATGCTGAGTACGTGGTCGAGCATCTCGGCGCCCCTGGTGCAGTCCTGATCGTGGACGACACAGGCTTCCTGAAGAAGGGCACCTGGCTTCGTTCACGTCTGGCGGGAGCATTTGTGCATGAGTTCCGGAGGAAGTTGTCGATCACGGCGGCGGAAGATGTTCGTGAGTTTTGACGGCGCCGTCGTGCCGTCACCGCGTCGACTGATCAATTCGCTGTGCCTCGACAAGCGGCGTCCGTAGGATTCCCGCATGACGGATGAGCGTGAGCGGGCCGTGCAAGCGGCCATTGATGGGGAGATGCGGCTTCTCGATCCCGAGGTGCGGGCTTCGCCGGACCGTGTCCTGGAGCTTCTGGATCCGGAGTGGACCGAAATCGGGGCTTCTGGACGCCGGTGGGATGTGGGGTCGATCCTCACGGTCACGAGCAGCGGCTCGGTGTCCGCGGAGGCTCCGGTCGAGGTCAGCGAGATGTCCGGAGTCGTTCTCGCTCCGGGCGTCGTTCATCTGACGTACTTCGCCGACCATCAGGGCCGTCGGGCATGGCGGAGTTCCTTGTGGCGTTCGACGGAGACGGGCTGGCGGATGTACTTCCATCAGGGCACTTTGACCGGTTGATGAGGTGAGACCGCCGCCCGTAAAGGCGGCGGTCTGCCAGCTGACCAGGCGGATTCAGCTGGCCATGGCTGACGCCTCCACTCGCGCGCGGGTGCTGGCGAGGCGGTAGGAGTCGGTGCCGGTCTCGATGATCGTGCCGTTGAAGGTCAGGCGATCGACGATGGCCGCGCAGAGTCGGGGATCAGTGAAGGTCTTCGTCTTCGTCCAGCCACCGAATGACTCGTTCGAGGCGATCGCGACGCTGTGCTTCTCCTCGCGCTCGGTCGGCACCTGGAAGAGGAGTTCGGCGCCGTGACGGTCGAGTTCCATGTAGCCGAGCTCGTCAATGCAAAGAAGATCGACGCGGCCGTAGCGGGCGATGGTCTTGTTCAGCTGTTTCTCGTCGGCGGCTTCGACCAGCTCGTTGACCAGCTTCGTGGCCAGCGTGTAGCGGACCCGGTAGCCCTTCATGGCGGCCTCGATGCCCAGAGCGATGAGCATGTGGGACTTGCCGGTGCCGGAGTCGCCGATCAGGCAGAGCGGCTGACTCTTCTTGATCCATTCACAGCTGGCGAGGGTGTGGACGGTGGCCGCGTCGATGTTCGGGTTGGCGTCGAAGTCGAAGGCCCGCAGGGACTTCTCCCGGGGGAAGCCTGCGGCCTTGATCCGTCGTTCCGAACGGCGCCTGGCCCGGTCGTCGTACTCGGTCATCAGCAGCTCGGCGAGGAAGCCGCGGTAGGTCATCTGATCCTTGATCACCCGGTCGGCGATCTCCTTGAACTCGTTGCGGATCGACGGAAGCCGCAGCAGGCGGCAGGCGGTGTCGATCGCGGCGTCGGCGGCCTGCTCGGTCAAGCCTCGCTGGCGGGGTAGCGCCGACCCGCAGGGCGGTGGCCAGTCCCGCGACGACGTGCTCGTGCGCGAGGTGACGGTTCAGCAGCAGGACCTCGATCAGCGCCCGGGTGCCGTCCCGCTCGCCGTGAACCTTGCGAGCCTGGGCCCACCAGGCGTCGTGGACGGGGTGAACTTCCCTGCCGACCGGGCCTGTTCCAGGGGTGTGGCGCCGGGGAAAGCGCCGGGCTTGCGAATGAGGGCTTCGAGATAGTGGTCCGGGTCCAAGCGCAACCCGCCCTTCGCGATCAGCCTCTCGTGACGGGCCACCTCGACGTTCCTGTCGTAAACCACCAGGTGAGAGGCGTGTAGGACGACACGCACCCGCTTGCCGATGAAACGGGTCGGGACCGGGCAGCGGTTGGTTCGGACGTTGATCTGGCTGTATCGGTCGACCCGTGGCGTGAACAGCCGGCCTGTCTCGAAGGGCTCCTGAGGTAGCGGCATCAGCAGCGGCTGCTCGACGGCGAAGTACTCGTCGACGGTCCGCGGCCGCGAGCCGGTCCGGCGGTGCCCGTCGTGCAGATCCCATTGCTCGACCATCTCGTTCAGCTCGGCGAGGGAGTCGGCTTCCGGGACCGGGGTGAAGTGGTTGCGGCGGAAGCAGCCGATCATTCCCCCGACGCCGCCCTCCTCATGGGCGCCTTCGATGCCGGGGCGGCAGTAGAAGCTCTCGATGTTGAAGTGCGAGCGGAAGGCGATCCAGCGATCGGTCTCCACTCTCGCCCGGCTCAACCCCAGCACCTGGGCAACGGCCGACTTCAGGTTGTCGTAGCGGCTCTTGGTCCGGGGGACACCGCCCAGCGTGCGAAGCGCGTGCACATGCCCTTCGAAGAACGCTTCCTGACCGCACGAAGCGAACACCCGGTGAACGGTCGGCGAAGCGCATGTCCGCGGCCATCGCCAGTTCGGCGCCGCCCGCGCGGGCGTAGCCGCGCACCTTCGCGATGGTCACCTGCGACAGGGTGCGCAGCCGCTCGTTGAGCTGCTGGAGCGGGTTGAGGGCCGGGGCGGCGCCGGGGTCGGGGTCGGCCAGGACCATGAGGCTGCTCGGATCGAAGGACCACTCGAAGTCCGCGTGGGCGGAGAAGAACTCGGGGTTGGCCGACTGGAGGACGATCACCGTGATGTTCTCGTCGAAGGCCACCTCGCCGGCGAACGCCTTGAGATCGCCGGCGAGGGTGGCGTCGACGGTGTTCACCGGCGGATTGTCGATGGTCGCCCGGGCGATCCGGTCCTCTGCGCGGACCACCAGGGACTTGTAACCGCTGTAGCTCATCGCTGTGCTCCTTCGGGCGGGCGTGGCAGCACACCCGCCAATTTTGTTTAGCGGGCATTACAGAAAGACCGGTAGCGCGTTCTTTAACGTGCGATACAGTTTTGGCATGGCAGGCAGACCAAGGACCTTCGACAAGGACGCGGTGCTCCGGATGGCGATGCGCGCCTTCTGGGAGCACGGATACGACGGAGTGAGCGTCGCGCAGGTGTGCAAGGAGGCGGGGATCGCCGCACCGAGCCTGTACGCGGCCTTCGGTGACAAGAACGCGCTGTTCGAGAAGGCGTGCGCGCTCTACACCGAGCACCTGGACGAGGACCTGGACCGCGGCCTTTCGGCACCCACGGCACGGGAGGCGGTCGAACGCCTGCTGCGGTCCTCGGCCGAGCACTTCACGGCGCCCGGACAGCCCCCCGGTTGCCTCGTCATGGGCGAGCCGCGACTGACCGAACAGCGCGGCAGGACACGCGACATGATCCGGGCACGCCTGTGCCGGGCCGTCACGGAGGGAGAACTCACCTCCGTCGCCGAGGCCGACGAGATCGCCGCGTTCGTCGACACCGTCCTGGCCGGCATGGCCGCCCTGGCCCGCGACGGCGCCGACCGGACCCGTCTCCTGGACGCGGCCCGCCGCGCGACCCGGGCCTGGCCCGTATAGCGACCACCGGGTCGGCGCCGCGGTAGCCGCCGTCGGCGATCACCATGGCGCCGGCGTCGATGACGACTTGGTGGTCGCGGAGTACCGGCACTTCTTCGACTGCTCGGCGACGGACCGAGGCGATCACCCATGCGGTCGGCGCACCGAGTCCCCATCGCCGCGCTGCAGCGCGGGGATGCGATCGCCCCACCATCCGGTCCACACTCCGGTGAGCGGAGGCGGGGGCACGGATACCAATCCAGTCCCGGGCTGGGCGGCGGGGGCCTGCCCCCACCAAGGCAGTTGCCCTAGAGGTCGCGCAGATAGGCGGTGATGAGGCTCTCTACCGGAATCCCCACCGGCGCCCCCTGGTTCGCGGACCTGTTTGCGTTCGCCACCGTTCAGTCCACGAGTGTTGACTGCTGGGCTGGGGCCTGGAGGTCAGCTGACGGTGCGGCCGAGATAGCCGGCGAGGTGATCGAGGGCGGACACATCGTGGGGCACAGGCTGGGGCGGGGCGAAGGAACCGCCGGGCGTCCGCGGCAGGACGCCGTAGATCTCCCGTACTACCGGGAGGGCTGACTCGGCGAGGTCCGGGACGAGGTCACGCGGGTGTCCGATGGCCGTGGCCAGGTCCCAGCCGTGCACCAGCATCTCGATGGACAGCTGCTCGACGAGCCGCCGGCCCGGCGCGGGCCCGTACCGCTGGTCGAGCATGCCGGGGCGGCGGAAGGCGGCCAGCGAAGCCTGTGCGGCGGCATGGAACGCTTCCGTGTGGTCCTTGCCGAGGTGGTCGGCGGTGACATCGGAGCGAGGGGCGCCGTTGGCCAGGCCGGCCCAAAGCAGGTTCTCCCAGACCAAGTGGTCGAGCAGGGCCCGCACATCCCACCGTGCGCAGGGCGTCGGCAAGCCGAACTGGTCCGGACCGACGGCCCGGACGAGATCGGCCACAGCGGCGAGAACCCTGGTGCAGGCGTCGAGCACTCCGGCGGGCTGCCATGCGTCGGCCCCTGTGCCGTACAGGGGGCTGAGCTCCTCGGCCCGGGCGCCGGGAGTGGGGTTGGTGCGCAACGCGGTCCTCAGCCAGTCCCCGGCCGCCGCCATGCTGGGCTGTACAGGCCAGCCGTTGATGATGCACATCAGCTGCCAGTACCGCTCGACCTTGGTGTCGCAGGCGGCTTCGAGCTGGTCCAGCAACGTGTGACGAGCCTGTGCGCCGTCGGTGTGCACGGCGTTGCGGGTGTGCGTCTGTGTGGGGATCCAGGCGGTGACGATGGCGGCGACCACTTGGTCGGCGGCGGGTGAGTCCGCGGCGATCCCGTCCTGTATGGCTGTGTTTACCCGCCGCGTCCAGTCGTCGGTGAGCTGCCGGACGTCTCGCAGCGTGCTCTCGTCGTGGTCGCCGGGGGCATGCTCGGCGGCATACCGGGCCATGCGCCGCACTCCGGTGCGCAGGGCCGGGTCCGATACCAGTTCGCTCAGTTCGATCCAGGCGTCGACCTGCTCGTCGGTGGGATTGTCGGGAAGAGCCGGGGTGGCGGCCAGCAACCCGTGGCGGATGGTTGGCACGTCCAGGTCCGCGAGGGCGTCGGTCACGAACTCGTGAATGAGCGTGCGTCGTTGGGCTGCGGACAGGTGGGCGGTTCGGGTCATGAAGGCGAGTCCTTCGGCAGTGGCGGAACGGCGGGTGACGGAGCGCAACACCGCCTGCTGCGTGCGCAGCGCGCGGATCTGCACCTCCAGCGCGTCGGCATGGGCCGTGGCCACGTCCGTGAGCGTGTGCTCGCGGTCGAGGACATCACGGATCTGCGGCAATCCCAGCCCAAGGTCCCGTAGGGTCTGTGCCAGTTGCAGACGGGCCAGGGACTCGGATCCGTAAAGGCGGTATCCGGCGGTGGTCCGCCCGGCAGGTGGCACCACCCCGGTGTCGGACCAGTGCCGGATGAGCTTCACCGACAGCCCAGTCTTCCGCGCAATCTCCCCGATGCCCCACAAACCCGCGTCGCCGACGTGCATGCACCCCACCTTCAACTCTCCCACGGTGGGAGAGTCAACCAGGTCCGACGTCCGTCCGCGCTTTGTTCGAGGAGTCCCAACAGCGGCAGCAGGTCATGGTCGGCGTCAAGGGCGTGCATCCCAACGGTGGGTGGTCCAGGCCCGGCGGAATGAGACTACGGATGGTGATGATGGTGTCGGTGAGGTCGCAGAAGGCTTCGATGACGCTGCTTCGACGTTCGTACCAGCGTGCGAGCCGGTGAATGGCGTTCTGCCAGGCGTGGGTGCGTTCGACGTGCCATCGCCGGGTGGCCTGGAGCGGTGCCTTGGTCCCTTTGCGGGCGATCCGGCCGTGCAGTCCCCGCTCGCCGAGCACGGCACGCGACGCGGCCGAGTCATCACCGGCGTCGAGGTGCACGGTGCACTCGTCGGGCAGTGGCCCAAGTTCAGCCAGCAGACCGAGTGTTGGCGCCAGGAGCGGGGAGTCGTGGCGGTCGGCGCCGACGAGGACGCGGCCAAGGGGGATGCCGTAGCCGTCAGTCATGCCCGAACCCTTCATGCCCTGCTTGCCCCGGTCGACCGGTGAGCGTCCAGCTACCTCCCCGCCGCCGCGGGCCCTGGTGATGGCTCCGTCCACGGCAACCTGATCGAGGACGAGACCGACGACGCGGTCATAGGCGTCGAGCGCGATCTGCTTCAGCCGGGCAGACAGCCCCAGGACCATCCGCTCATCCCGACGGTTGCGGATCGTGGTGGCCGAGCAAGTGCAGTCCGCGATCGCCTCGTAGGAGCAGCCGAAGCGAAGAACTTGCAGGAGCTTGTCGAACACGTTCCTGTCGCCGATCCGACGCCGGTGGCAGCCCAACGGGTGGGCCGGATCGAACTTGCTCCGCTGCGGCAACAGGACGGCGAATTGATCCCACAGCGGTTCGGTCAGCCACGATGGCAACGGAGGCACAGGTCTCCCGTGATCACAGAGCGTTGTACTCCATGATCACGGAACCTGTACCTGCCCGTCTGCCCGTCTGTCAGCTGGCCCCCACTCGTCACCGGCAAGCGCGTCCTCGAACTCGGATGCGGCGCCGGCCAGTGGTCCAGGGCGCTTGCCGCCGAGGGCGCCACCGTGGTCGGGCTCGACCTGTCCGAAGCCCAACTCGCCGCAGCGGCCCGCGCGATGGGAGCGGCCCGCTACCCGCTGGTGCAAGGCGCCGCCGGACAACTCCCCTTCGCCGCCGACACCTTCGACCTGGTGTTCTGCGACTTCGGTGGGCTCAGCTGGGCACCTCCGCACCTGGCCGTCCCGCAGGCCGCACGCGTCTTGGGCCGAGGCGGGCGCCTGGTGTTCAACGTCGCCGGCCCATGGTTCGAAGCTTGCTACGACGAAGCCGCCAGCCGCGTGACCACGACGCTGCAGCAGGACAACGTCGGGCTGAACACCGTCGCCGAAGACGACGGCGCGACCAGCTATCAGCTCACCTACGGCGACTGGGTCAAGGTCCTGCGCAGCGCTGGTCCCATCATCGACGACCTCATCGAGCCGAGGCCCGACTGGAGCCCGACCAGGAGATCCGCGCCCGCCAAGGTGAAAAGACCGCGAGAGTCCCTCACGATCTCCGCCCGGCCCATCGCTTCGCACCGCATCCCGAGGCGCCGACAATACGGGCAGTCATACGGCGCCCCCCTCGGCCGACTTCGGTGATGGTGGGGGTTGCGGGAGAAGTAGACCGGTCGTATAGTCCTGGGTGCCGGAACGCGACAGACATAGGATTCCCGGAAGGGGAAGGCATCATGGGGCGCATCAAGGTCGGCACGGAGAACAGCACCGACATCGAACTGCACTACGAGGACAAGGGGAGCGGGCAGCCGGTCGTCCTCATCCACGGGTACCCGCTGGACGGCAACTCCTGGGAGGGGCAGATCCCGGCCCTGCTGACCGCCGGCCACCGAGTCGTCACCTACGACCGGCGCGGCTTCGGCCGGTCGAGCCAGCCCTCGACCGGCTACGACTACGACACGTTCGCCGCCGACCTGCACACCGTCATGGAGAAACTCGACCTGCACGACGCGGTCCTGGCCGGTTTCTCGATGGGCACCGGCGAGGTCGCCCGGTACCTGTCCACCTACGGCTCCGGCCGGGTCGCCAAGGCCGTGTTCCTCGCATCACTGGAGCCGTACCTGGCCATGACCGACGACAACCCCGACGGCGCCGCCCCGCTCTCCTTCTTCGAGGGCGTCTCCGAGGCGGTGCAGAAGGACCGCTACGCCTTCTTCACCGACTTCTACGCCGACTTCTTCAACCTCGACGAGAACCTGGGCACCCGGGTGAGCGAGGAGGCCGTACGCAACGCCTGGAACGTGGCGGCCGGTGCGGGCCCGATCGCCTCGGCCGCCGCCCCCCTGACCTGGCCCACCGACTTCCGCGCCGACATCCCGCGGATCGACGTACCCACCCTGATCGTGCACGGCACGGGCGACCGGACCCTGCCCGTCGATGCCACCGGGCGCCGCTTCGCCAAGGCCCTGCCCGCCGCCAGGTACGTGGAGATCGACGGCGCCCCGCACGGGCTGCTCACCACCCACACCACCGAGGTCAACGAGATCCTCCTCGACTTCCTCCGCCAGTGACACGGGCCAAGACCCCGACATCCCGACACCACCGATTAGACGACTGGTCTAATGGGCGATAGGGTGAGAAGCATGCCAGCCGTTCAGGGCGACACTCGCCGCAGCATCCTCGACGCCGCCCAGCGGATCATGTCCCGCAAGGGATTCTCCGCTGTAGGCATCAATGAAGTCCTCTCCGCAGCCGGAGTACCCAAGGGGTCCTTCTACCATTTCTTCGGCTCCAAGGACGCCTTCGGCGAGGCGATGATGCGGGCCTACTTCACCGACTACCTGGCGGACATGGACCGCATCCTCGCCGAACCCGGCCTGACCGCGGCCCAGCGACTGATGAACTACTGGCAGAACTGGCGCGAGACACAGAGCGTCGACGAATGCCAGGGCAAATGTCTGGCCGTCAAGCTCGGCGCGGAGGTCTCCGACTTGTCGGAGACGATGCGGATCGCCCTCAAGGAAGGCACCACCGCCATCATCGACCGCCTGGAACGGACGATCTCGGCCGGCCTGGAGGACGGATCGGTCACCCTTGACGGCACCCCGCGTGACACCGCACAGGTCCTGTACGACATGTGGCTCGGAGCAAGCGTCATGGCCAAGATCCACCGCGACATCAGCCCCCTGGACACCACGACGACGGTCACCCGTCAGCTCCTCCACCTGTAACACCCGAGCCCAACCCGGGCCGGCCCGGCCCGGAAGAACCCGCCCGGACACCGGTCGCTTCCCACGCCCCATCAGAGACGACCGGTCTACTGCAAAAGGAGTCGCACCATGAAGGTCCTCATCGTCCTCACCTCGCACGACGAGCTCGGCACCACCGGCCGCAAGACGGGTTTCTGGCTGGAGGAACTCGCCGCCCCCTACTACCGCTTCAAGGAGGCCGGCGCCGAAGTCGTACTCGCCTCCCCCAAGGGTGGCAGGCCGCCACTGGACCCCAAGAGCAACGAGCCCGCCTTCCAGACCGACGAGACCCGCCGCTTCGAGGCCGACCCCGAGGCCATGGCGGCCCTCGCCCACACCGTCCGCCTCGACTCCGTCTCCGCCGACGAATTCGACACCGTCTTCTACCCCGGCGGCCACGGCCCCCTGTGGGATCTGGCCGAAGACCCCACCTCCGTCCGGCTCATCGAAACCGTCCTGCGATCCGGCAAGCCCCTCGCCCTGGTCTGCCACGCCCCCGGCACCCTGCGCCACGCCACCAACCCCGACGGCGCCCCCCTCGTCCGCGGCCGCAAGGTCACCGGCTTCACCAACGGCGAAGAAGCCGACGCCGGCCTCACCGACGTCGTCCCCTTCCTCGTCGAGGACGAACTCAAAAGGCTCGGCGCCCACTACTCCAAGACCGGCAACTGGCAGCCCTACGTCGTCATCGACGGCCTCCTCATCACCGGCCAGAGCCCCGCCTCCTCCGGCCCCGCCGCCGACGCCCTCCTCACCCTCGTCAACCAAGTGGATGACGCCCGCGCATAACCCACACCCCCAACCAGCGCGGCCCGACACACAGACCACTGACCCCGCCGGACCGGGACACCCACGAGGCCCCGGCCCGGCCGGGCCTCGCGGCACACTGATCAAGGAGAGCGACACCAGTGAAGGTCTTCATCGTGGGCATCGCCGGCGGCATCGGCAGCCGCCTGGCCCGGCTGCTGACCGCCGCCGGCGACCAGGCCGACGGGCTGTACCTCCGCCCGGAGCAGGGCCAACACCTCGTACTGCAAAGGTGCTTGTGCTGATGGGTGGCCGGTTCTATGGGCTGTGTCCGCGTCGTTTGTAGTGACTGACGCGGGCTTGGTGTTGTCGTCGGCGGCGCCAGTGTGACCAGTGCAGGATGTGATCGATCGGGGTGGGAACGCGGTCGTTGAGGCGGGTGATCAGGCGTCTGATTTCGGCGAAGCTGAGGTGGATGAGCCGGGAGGATCCGTTTTTGCTTCGTCTGTGTCCAGTGCCCGGGCTCGCAGGACGGTCAGGCAGGCATGGGCGGTCATGGCGAGGGTGATGTGGCGGTGCCGGCCGGGACAGCGGCGGACTTGGTAGTCGTCCAGGCCGCACTCCTGCTTCGCGCTCTGGAAGCATTCCTCGACAGCCCAGCGGCTGCCGGCGATGTGGATCAGCTGATCGAGCGTGGTGTCCGCGGGGCAGTAGGCGATGTAGGAGGAAATCTCGTCGGGGCGGCTGACGCTGCGGCGGACGATTTGAGTACGGACCGTGGGGTCGGGTGTACGACCTCTTCCGCCGGTGGCAACGGGACGGAACCTGGCAGCGGATCCTCACCCGGCTCCAGTCCCTGGCCGACGCGAAGGGCGCGATCAGGTGGGATCTGAGCGTCGACTCCACGGTCTGTCGCGCACATCAGCATGCGGCCGGTGCCCGCAAGCGGGGCGACCTGCAGAAGGAACCGCCGGGCGGTGTCTTCGCCGAGCCCGGAGACCACGGACCGGGAAGGTCGCGCGGCGGGTTCACCACCAAGCTGCACCTGTCCGTCGAGCAGGGTCAGAAGCCCATGCCGATCGTGGTCACGGCCGGGCAGCGCGGGGACTCGCCGCAGTTCGAACCCGTGCTGGAGAAGGTCCGCGTGCCCCGCATCGGGCCGGGGCGGCCACGCATCCGTCCCCACCGGGTCCGCGCCGACAAGGCGTACGCCTCTCGTAGAAACCGCGCTTACCTGCGCCGCCGCGGAATTCTCTGCACCATCCCGGACAAGGCCGACCAGGCACGCAATCGCCAGAAGCTCGGCTCCCGCGGCGGCCGACCACCACATCTCGACCCAGCTGACTACCGCAAGCGTCACGCGGTCGAGTGCGGGATCAACCGCCTCAAGAGGCACCGCGCCGTCGCCACCCGGTACGACAAACTGGCAGTCCGCTACGAGGCGACCGTCCTCATCGCGGCCATCGACGAGTGGCTGTGATCGGCACCCCGTCGCTAGAGCTCGTAGTCCTGGGCCAGCTCCCCCCAGGGAATGCCGCGCAGCACAAGGTCGGCGTCCTCGCCCGACGGGACATCCAAGCCGGCCTGGAACCAGACCACGGTGAGAGCGGAACGGTGCAGCACCGAGTCGAGCTCAGGGGCGACTGCCGTCGAGCGGAAGGCCCCGATGCAGGCCACGGAAGGCAGCACCTCAACGGGGCCGAAGGCGCCGGCGGTCTGGTCCGGGTACTCACAGGAGGGTGGCACCAGATGGACCGGCGTGGAGGGAAACGCGCGTTCAGCCTGCCGCTGGAGGCCCCTGACCTTCATGTCATTGACGGGCTTGCAGGGGTAGCCCTCCAGCATCCCTCCGTAGGTCGAAGACATTCGCAGCTCGGTGAGCTCGATCGAACGTCCGGACAAGAGAGTCAGGTGGCTCAGCGACATGCCGACACCCTATGCACAAGATCCACTTTCGATACACGGCCTAGAGACGTACCCGATGAAATACGTCTCGCCTGGGTCCAAACGGGAAGCGCGTCGCACCTCGGATCCGCCCAGGATGATCTCTCTGCTGTCACCCGTGGACGACTTGACCTCATAGGGGTAGGTCGCGTTCAAGTTGGCGAAGGCTTACGGGAGTGGCGCCACTCCGCACGTTCCGCCCAATGTGTGTACAGAGGGTGATGGTGCATCGGATGCGGTGCACTCGATGCACCCGATGCCGGTCGTCAAGTTCCAGACGGCCGCGGTCTACCTCGGCTCCGCCGTCGGGGCTGTGGCGGGCAGTCGCCCGCTCGCTGCCGGAACCCGCGCGGGCGGCCTCGCCGGGTAGGCCGTCGTCCCGGCGGCAGTCGCGATCCTGCTCACCGGATGGCTCGGCTTGGCCGCGCTCCGCCGACGGACCGAACACCTGACCGCCGTCCCCGCGTGCGGAGCCACACCGTAGCGAACCGTTCCTGCCCCGGGCAGGCAGCCCCCGGCCGCACGGCCCGCGCACGACCGCGACACGCGGGACGGCGGAAGAAGGAGCGGCGTCCGGGGCCTTCGCGTCCAGGGCGGAGACCCCGGACACCACGACGCCGCCGGCCCTCGTGGGCGAGGTCGTCAGCCGCCGGTCCCGGACAGGCTCTCCGAGACCGCTTCCGCGAACGAGGCGATCGCTTCGTTGCCCCGGCTCGGCACCCAGACCACCGAGGTCAGCCACGCGAGTGGCGTCCCCTCCAGGGGGCGCCACACCAGACCGTCGATGAGCGGGGTCACCGGGGCCTCGTTGAGATGGACGCCGCGACCCGCGAGGACGAGCCCGTGCACGAAGTGGGGATTGCGCGCGTGCCTGATCGAACCGGGCAGGAATCCCTCGTCCCGGCAGACCGTGAGCATGTGGTCGTAGAGGCGCGGCGCCATCGCACGCGGGAAGATAACCAGCGGTGTCCCGTCGAGATCCCTCAGCCGGACCGCACCGCCGCCCGCTGCCGCGGCATGGTCCGACCGCAGTACGACGCCCATTTCGCGCCGCGCCACAGGACCCGATTCCAGGCCCACCGTGTCCGCCGGGTGCCGGACCACCCCGGCGTCCAGTTCGCCCTCGCGCAGCCGGGCCAACTGTTCGTCCGTGGTGAGTTCATGGAGATCGAGCAGGACATCGGGCACCCGGTCGGCGAAACCGGCGGTGAGGTTCCGCAGCACCGTCGGTCCGGTGTCCGGCGGTACGCCCACCCGCAGCACGCCTGCCTCGCCGGGCCGGATCCTGCGCATCGCCTCGCGCGCGGTGTCCACCCCGGCGAGTACCGGCCGCACATGTTCGAGGAGCAGTGCCCCGGCCTCGGTCAGCTGGACCCGGTGTCGCGTCCGGTCGAAGAGCCGTACCCCGAGTTCGCGCTCCAGGTCGCGAATGCGCTGCGACAGGGGCGGCTGGGCCATGTGCAGACGTTCCGCCGCACGGCCGAAATGCAGTTCCTCGGCAAGGACGGCGAAGTAGCGCAGGTGGCGGAGCTCCATGAGCGGACCATATCGCTCCGATATCACGGCCAGTCCGGATTGGTGTTGGCCAGCTCACATCCCCGCCTGTTTGCATGACTGCTCACGGGACGCCCGCTCACGGACATCCGCCCGTCACTCCGGCCTCCCTCCGGCTCCCTCGCCGCTTTCCCCCTGCCCATCCCGAGAAAGGCATGCCCTCATGACCGAGAAGAGCACCGTCGTCGTCACCCGGCACCCGGTGGCGGCCACGACCGCCGATGTCCATGTCGCCGAGGTCACCCTCAACCGCCCCGACAAGCTCAACGCCTGGACCGGCGGGATGCGGAGCCGACTGGTCGCGGCACTCGAAACGCTGGGGGCCGAAGAGCAGTGCCGCGCAGTCGTTCTCACCGGCGCCGGGCGCGCGTTCTGCGCCGGTCAGGACCTCGCCGAGACCGCGGCGATCGACCCCGACGACCACGCGGCCGTCGAGGCGTGGATCGACGACTTCGGCCGCCTCTTCCGCGTCCTGCGCGGCCTGGACAAGCCGGTCGTCGCCGCCGTCAACGGCGTCGCAGCGGGCTCGGGCTTCCAGTTCGCCCTGCTGGCCGACTTCCGCATCGGCCACGCCGCGGTCCGGATGGGACAGCCGGAAGTGTTGTCCGGCATCCCCAGCATCACCGGCATCTGGGCCATGCGGGGCATCCTCGGCCGGGCGAAGACCGCCGAGTTCGCGCTCGGCGGACGCCTCGTCGACGGCGCCGAGGCCGAACGGCTCGGTCTCCTCACCCGTCTCGTCGCACCGGAGGAGGTCGTGCCGGAAGCACTGGCCGAGGCGGCCCGTCTCGCCGCACTTCCGCCCGGCGCGGTCGCCCTCACCAAGGGGCGGCTGCGCGAACTGGACGACGCGGACCTGGACGACGCGATCGAGGCCGCCAAGAAGGTGCACGCCGCCGCGTACGCCACGGGTGAGCCCCAGCAGGAGATGGCCCGCTTCCTGGCCGGCCGCCGCCGCTGAGCGGCCCGCCGCGTCCGAGCCCCGCCCCCTTCCCGCCCTCAGGAGAGACCCTTCCATGACCACCAGCGTCACGCCGCCCACCGGCGCGGCCCTTGACGGCGAGAGCGCCTACCGCCGTCTCGTCGAGGAGCACCGGTGGACCGTCCCCGAGCGCTACAACATGGCCGCGGACGTCGCCGACCGCCATCCCGGCGACCGGCTCGCGCTCGTCTTCGAGGACCACACCGGTCACCGCGAGGAGGTCGTCTGGCAGCAGATCCAGGACCGCTCCCGGCAGATCGCCGCCCACCTGCACGCACGCGGAGTCCGCAAGGGCGACCGGGTGGCGGTGCTGCTCCCCCAGCGCCCCGACACCCCGGCGACCTACCTCGGCGTCCTGCGCACCGGCGCCGTCCTGGTGACGATGTCGCTGCTGTGGGCCGACGAACCCATCCGCTACCGGCTGGCCGATTCCGGCGCCGCCGTTCTGGTCACCGAGACCTCCGCCGTCGACCGTGCCGCCGGTTTCGGCGGCACGGTCGTGGACGTCGACGACCCGGCGATCGACGCGCTGCCCCCGGTGTACACCACGGCCGACACCGCCCCGGACGACCCGGCGCTGATCTTCTACACCTCCGGCACCACGGGCGCCGCCAAGGGCATCGTGCATGCCCACCGCACCCTGCTGGGGCACAACGAATTCCGCTGCTGTCACGACCTGCGACCGGGCGACGTGTTCTACGGAGCCGGGGACTGGGCCTGGTCCATGGCCAAACTGATGGGCCCCCTCCGCGCGGGCGCCGTGCACCTGGTGTACCGGCCGGCCGGCGGCTTCGACCCCGCCGGGCTGCTGGCCGCCATGTCCCGTAACAAGGTGACAACAGCCCTGGTCAACCCGACCTTCCTCCGTAAAATGATGCACGACGTCCCCGATGCGGGCAGTCGTCATCCCCAGTCGCTGCGGGTGGTGTGCTCGTCGAACGAGCCGCTCACCCCGGACCTGATCGAATGGTTCCGTGCCCAGTTCGACGTCACCCTGCTCGACTACTACGGGTCAACGGAGTCGTATCCGCTGCTCGGCAATTTCCCCGGCGTGCCGGTCAAGCCCGGCTCGATGGGCCGCCCGCTTCCCGGCTGGGACGTGGCGCTGCTGGACGCCGACGACCAGGAGGTTCCGGTCGGGCAGCCGGGCGAGATCTGCCTGCGCGCCGCATCCAACCCGCAGTTCCCGCTGGGCTACTGGAACCGCCCGGAGGCATCGGCCGAGTCGTTCGGCGGCACCTGGTACCGCACGAAGGACCAGGCGGTCAGGGACGAGGACGGGTACTTCTGGTTCCTCGGCCGGACCGACGACGTCATCAAGACGTCCGGCTACCGGGTGGGACCGTACGAGGTTGAGGCCGTGCTGCGCGGACACCCCGCAGTCGCCGACGCCGGAGTCGTCGGCGTCCCCGACCCGGTTCGCGGACAGGCCGTCAAAGCCTGGATCGAGCTCAACCCCGGCCATGAACCGGACGAGGCCCTGGCACGGGACATCACCCGCTTCGCCCGCGACACCCACTCCCGTTTCGCCTACCCGCGCCTGATCGAATTCGTCGAAGAACTGCCCCGCTCGGCCACCGGAAAGATCCAGCGGGCCGCTCTTCGCGCCCGTGAGCTGAGCCCCGCCGGGCCCGAAGCCGCGGCACCACCCCGGAAGGACGGACGGACATGACGACCGACACCAGTGCTGCGGTGTCCTCACCGCAGCCGGCGAGACCCATGGCGTCCGAGAACGCCGTGGCCCCGGGCGTACGCCGCAAGGTGGCCACCGCCACGGCCATCGGCAACTTCGTGGAATGGTTCGACTCGGGCGCGTACGCCATCATGTCCGCGACCATCGCCGGGCTCTTCTTCCCCCAGTACGACAAGACCGCGGCGCTCCTCGCCACCTGGGCCGTCTTCGCCGGCGGCTTCATCGCCCGCCCGCTCGGCGCCGCGTTCTTCGGCCGCTACGGCGACCGCATCGGGCGCAACCGCATGCTCGCGCTGAGCGTGCTGTGCATGAGCGGTTCGACCCTGCTCATCGGTCTGCTGCCCAGCTACGCGACGATCGGAATCGCCGCCCCGGTTCTGCTCTTCCTGCTGCGGGCCATGCAGGGCTTCTCCACGGGCGGCGAATACACCGGGGCCTCGGCGTTCATCATGGAGTACGCCCCCGAGGGGCGCAGGGCCCGCTACGCCAGCGTGGTACCGCTCACCGTCGGACTGGCCTCCGTCACCGGGGCGTTGACCGGCCTGCTGATCACCTCCTCGCTCGACGAAGCGGCACTGAACAGCTGGGGCTGGCGCGTTCCGTTCCTCCTCGCCGGACCGCTCGGCCTCATCGGCCTGTATCTGCGCAGCCGTATCCAGGACACCCCGGTCTTCCGGGCGCTGGAGAAGGGCGACGTGGTACAGAAGGCGCCGCTGCGCACGGCATGGCGGGTCTGCCGGCGCCAGGTGCTGACACTCTTCGGCTACAGCATCACCAACGCCGTCGGGTACTACCTGATGAGCAGTTACATGATCGCCTACATGTCCGAGGAGATCGGGTACACCAAGTCGGAGGCCATGCTGACCAGCATGGTGGCAATGCTCGCGTACAGCCTGGCATGCCCGCTGATGGCCGCTGCCAGCGACCGGTTCGGCCGCAAGCCGATGCTGCTCATCGCCTGCGGCGGCTTCGCCGTGGCCACCCTGCCCGCCTTCTGGCTGATCGGTACGGGACTGCCGGGCGCGATCCTCGGCACGGCGCTGCTGGCCTCGCTGGTCGCGGTGATCGGCACCTCCAATGTGCCCGCGATGGTCGAGATGTTCCCCGGCCAGCTCCGGGCGAGCGGTTCGGCCATCGGCTACACCGCCGCGTACGTCCTTTTCGGCGGCACCGCACCCTTCGTCGCGACCGGTCTGGTCTCCCTCGGCGGAACACCGCTGGCGCCTGGCTTCTACCTGATGGGGCTGGGGCTGGTGTCCGCGCTGGTGGTGCTCTTCTCCTTCCGGGAGACGCTGCACCTGCCGCTGACGCGCACCACCGTGCTTGAGAACTGACTTCCGCTCCGCGGCCTGAAGGAAGGGAGAGGACTCCTGCCACGGTCGGCTGACCGTCTCGGTGATTCCTGGTTCTCCGCGCCGTGCCGGGACGAGTCCCGTCCCACCTGCGCTCCGCAGGCGGACCAGCCGGTCCGGCCGCCTTGGCGATGTCGACCGCCGCGTTGATGTCCCGGTCGAGGACCGCCCCAAGCCCCCAAGTCCCTGCACGTCCCCTCTCGGACATGCAGGGACTTGGGGCCGTTCTCGACGGTGGTGGCCCCGCAGGCACCGGGCAACAGCAGCCCTGCGTCCATGCCCGCACTCGCCTCGTCGACGCGCTGCAGCATCCCGGCCGTGGCTGCGGCGGCTGTCCACCAGCCCGCAGCCAGGTACGGGGCGAGCGCCTCGACCTGCCGGGCCTGCCCGCCGAGCACTCCTGCCCGCTCCAACGCGCAGGACCACTCCCCGCGGCCTGCCTGGCGTTCCACCTCCTCGGCGTGGCCGTCCTCGAACAACCACGAGACCAGCTCCGGCAGGAGGCAGCCGGACCGTGTCCGGGTCCCGGTGTTCAAGATCAGAAGCGTCCACGACCACGCACCGCAGCGCCTGACTCTGGCACCGTGGCCGGTGACAGCAGGTCAGATGGACCTCATGAGAGGAGCTCTGACGATGCCTGCCCCGAGGAAGTACCCGCTGGAGTTGCGTGAGCGTGCGGTGCGGATGTACCGCGCTTCCGAGCCGAAGCCCGTGATCCGCCGCATGGCCGAGGAACTCGGCGTGCACCACGAGGCCCTGCGCAACTGGATTCGCGGTCCAAGGTCTTTTCAATTTACGTGCCGCGGCTCCACGCGTCGACCGTCGCAGCGGCCCAAGCCTCGACGCGTTCCGTGAACTCCGCGGACGGGAACGTTCCGTCGACGGCGACGTCTTCGATCGTGACGGAGAAACGAGATCGCGGCGCGTCCCGGTGCGGCAGCGTCGCGTCTCGGGCGATTCGAGAAGGCCTGCCCTTCACACGATGGGAGTTGCCACGCCGAGCTTGGCCAACGAGCTGATTCACTTCGTCGAGGCCGCCCTCGATGTACGCGCGCAGGAGCGCCCAAGCCATCGCGCCGTCGTCGGCAGGTAGCTGGCTGGGGTGTTGGAACAGGAAGCAAGCGACTGAGACGCCGTGCAGCGGCCCCCACGGTGCCTGCCGCGAATGGTCCAATGCGAGCAAGGTGTGGAACAGCTCGTCACAGGACCGCGGGTTCGTCGGCGCACCGCATTCCGCGCAAGGTTCCATGCCTTCTCCTTGATCCTCGAAGCACAGCCTAGTAGTGCTTGGTCAGGTTGGTGCGGGGTCTGGCATGTCGCGGTGACAGGTGGGGCAGGCGCCGGTCAAGATCACGAGGAGTGTTTGCAGCTCGTGAGCGACTCGGTAGAGGCTCAGGCCGACGCCGTCTCCTTTGGGGATCGGCTCAGTCGCCGCAGGGTGCAGAAGGCGTGGGCGACCGAGACGAGGGTGACGCGGTGGTGCCAGCCTGGCCAGGTCCGGCCTTCGAAGTGGGCCAGGCACAGGGCCTGTTTCATCTCGCGGTAGTCGTTCCCGATGCGCCAGCGGAGCTTCGCGGTACGCACGAGGACGGGCAACGGGGTGGTCCCGGGCAGGCTGGAGAGCCAGAACTGCACGGGCTCGTCCTGGTCGGCGGGCCATTCGGCCAGCAGCCAGCGAACCGGAAGCCCGCTGCCGGCCGTGGCCTTGCGGATCTCGTGTCCGGCGGGCCGGATCCGCAGGGCCACGAAGCGCGAGTACATGCGCTTGCGCCCGCTTCGGCCACTGCCCGGCCCTGGCCTGCGCCCAAGGTGCCTCGAACAAGGACGTGGCCGCTCGACTCGGATCCACACCTCATGCGGTGGGCCGCTGGCGGGCCCGGTTCGTGCAGTACCGCATCGCCGGGCCGGGTGACATGCCGCGTCCGGGTGGTCCGCGGACAGTGACGGACGAGCAGGTGGCCGCGCTGGTCACGAGAACGCTGGAGTCCACGCCGAAGAACGCAACCCACTGGTCGACGCGTTCGATGGCGAAGGAACTGGGCCTGTCGCAGTCGACCGTGTCGCGGATCTGGCGGGCGTTCGGCCTCCAGCCGCACCGCTCGGAGACGTTCAGGCTGTCGACGGATCCGTACTTCATCGACAAGGTCCACGACGTCGTCGGCCTCTATCTGGACCCGCCCGAGAGGGCTTTGGTGTTCTGCGTCGACGAGAAGTCGCAGATCCAGGCCCTGGACCGCTATTATCTGGACCAAGACCGCAGACGAGATTCTCGAACACCTCGCCAGCTATCTGAACAGAATTCCTGACTCAGAAGACTAGCCGAGCTGGCCATTCTCCGGGGCCCGGCCTAGGGCGGCCACCATCAGGGCGGCGAGCGCCAGGGCGCCGCCCAGCCACATCACGGCTTCGATCCCGGCGCCGTCTGCAGCAAGACCGCCGGCCAGGGCGCCCAGCGCGATCGCCCCGTTGAAGACACCCACAAAGAGCGAGGCCGCCGCCTCACGGGCCTGCGGCGCAGCGGCCAGCAGCCAGGTCTGGGTGCTCACCGAAACGCCGCCGTACGAGATACCCCACACCGCGAGCAGCACACCGGCTGTCAGCACCGAGCCGCCGAGCAGAGGCAGGAGCCCCACCGTGGCCGCCAGGACGAGGGCGATCACCAGGAGAGTGCCGCGCGGGGAGCGGACCGCTCCGGCGCTGGCCACGAAGTTCCCGAGGACGCCGGCGACGCCGTAGACGAGGAGCAGGGTGCCGATCACCGTGGGGCTGACCTCGGAGATCTCCTCCAGCGCGGGCCGTACGTACGTGTAGGCAGCGAAGTGTCCGGTGACCAGCAAGGCCACCACGGCGAGCCCGGTCGCCACCCGTAGGTTGCCGATCAGCTTCAGCACGCCGCCGAGGCGGATGACCTGCTCGGCCGGGAGCGGCGGCAGCAGGGCCGCGAGCGCGATCAGGACCACCACGGCGAGGGCGGCGATGACGGCGAACGCCGCTCTCCAGTCGTCCAGTTCGCCGATGTACGTACCGGCTGGGACGCCCAGCACCGAGGCCACCGCGATCCCGCTGAAGATGAGTGAGGTGGCCGGGCCGATGACGGTGCCGGGCACGAGCCGTACAGCGAGACCGGCGGCGACCGCCCAGACCACGCCCATGCCGATGCCGATGATGACACGGGCGACCACCATCACCCCGAAGTTGGGGGCCCACGCCGCGAGCAGGTTGCCCAGCACGAGCAGCGCCATCATGGAGCACAGCAGCACCCGACGGTCCAGCCGGCCGAGCAGCGGAGTCAGCAGCGGCGCGGAAGCTGCGCCGACCAGACCCGTGATGGTGAGAGTCAGCCCTGCGGTCCCCTCGCTCACATGGAGCGTGTGGCCGATGGAGGTGAGTAGCCCCACGGGCAGCATTTCGGAGGTGACCACCGTGAACGTCGCCCCGGCGACGGCGGCGACTGCGAGCCAGCCCCCACCTGCCGGCTGCCCCTCTTCGGGTGCTTTGTCTGCGATTTCCTCTGTCTGTGACATACAACCAGCCAAGCCGCAGGGCCGTTCGGGAACAACGGCCGATCTCTCATCCTTCTATGAGTGGGATTACTCGATCGGGTGGAAGGGGCCGGGGTTCCGTGGGCGGTATCGAGATCCGTGAGTTGGAGGCGTTCCTCGTCCTGGCCGAGGAGCTGCACTTCGGCCAGGCGGGCGAGCGGCTGTATGTCTCCCAAAGCAGGGTGAGCCAGCTGCTGCGCAGCCTGGAGGGACGGATCGGTGCCCCGCTGGTCGAGCGCACCAGCCGCCGGGTGCGGCTGACTCCGCTCGGAGAGTCCTTCATCGGCAGCCTGCGGCCCGCGTACGACGGACTGCGCGCCGCCTTGGACGAGGTGCGGGCCGCCGCCCGGGCGGAGGTGGGCGGGGTACTGCGGATCGGCTTCCAGGGCACCGTCGACGACTACCTCGCCAAGGCGATAGCCCTGTTCGAGAAAGAGTGCCCGGGGTGCGCCCTGGAGCTGACGGAGATCCCGCTGTCGGACCCGTTCGGGCCTGTGCGCCGCCAGGAGGTGGACTGCGCGGTGGTGCTCATGCCAGTACGGGAGAAGGACTTGGTGCTCGGGCCAGTCTTCTCCCGGCAGTCGCAGACCCTCGCCGTCTCCGTCCAGCACTCGGTCGCGGCCCGGGAGTCGGTATCGGCAGAGGAACTGACCGGCTGCCAGCTCATCGGCGTGGGCGCGGGCGGAGTGCCCGGTCCCGCGCCCACGTACTGGCGCCTGGCGCAGGCCCCGGACCACACCCCGGAGCTGCAGCCGATCCCGGCGGGCCCACTGGTCAACACCCTTCAGGAGGGACTGAGTCTGACGGCGGCGGACCGAGGTGCGATGTTGTTGTGCCGGTCCACGGCCGACTACCACGGGCGGCGCAGCGCTATCACCTTCATCCCGGTCGACGGGCTGCCCCCCTCCGAACTGGGGCTGATCTGGCACCGCTCCCATGTCCCCCCGACCGTCCTCGCCTTCGCGCGGGCGGTGAAGGGCATCACGCCGGGGCTGTAGTCGTGCCCCTTCCGATGGGGCCAGACAGAGGAGCGAGCCCGGCCCAGGCCGCCTCCCGTGTCACGGGTCCCAGTCGTGTCCCTTCCCCGGCTGTCTCCGCCTGGGTGGTTGTGCCCGGTGATCTCAGGCGCACCCGACATCAAGACAGACCGCACCGGCGTGACCCGCAAGGAAGGGGCTGGTTCCGCTTGGGTTCGTACCACCAGCCCTGCCCCTCGGGCAGGACCGGGACGGCCTGGGCCGGTGCCACCTTGGTAAGGAACTCCACAGGTCGATCCTGCGAGCCCGGCTCCCCTCAGGCGCGTCGGGCGGTCCGTACGGCCCTACCCGTCGGCGAGCCCCGTCTCGGGCCTGCGGGTCTGACACGCCTCGATGTCCGGATCCGCCAGGGCGATCACCGCCTCTCCCTGGTCGAGGAATCCGCCCTCAACCGGATACGGGGCACAGTCCCCGCGGTGCACAGAGCCGCCGACGACGACCACTGCGGCTGGATCTTCCACCGCAGCCCGGCATGCGCACGCTCCCGACGCCGCCGCTCCTGCTGCGGCGAAGTGTTTCGCCGGGGAGACGCGCTGGTGAACCGCTTCCAGTTCGTCGCCGATCGCCAGCGCCGTTCGGCGTGAAGCGGCTGTGCAGCGTCCTCGGCGTCAGCCGCTCGCGCTTCTGCTGCTCGCGCCGGACCGCCGCGGGCCGGGCAGCCCGGCAGGTGGCCGACGCACGACTGGCCGTCCGGATACGGGCGGTGCACCAGGAATCGGACGGCACCTACGGAGCCCCGAGGATCACCGCCGAGCTCCGCGAGAGGTGCAGTGAGGCGGTCAACCACAAGCGGGTCGCCCGGATCATGCGGGCGTTCGGGATCGAAGGAGTCCGGTTGCGCCGCCGGCACCGCACCACCGTCCCCGACCCGGCTGCCGCCAGGGCGCCGGACCTGATCGGCCGCGACTTCACCGCCCAGAGGCCAGACGCGAAGTACGTCGGCGCCATTACCTGCTTGCCTCTCGACGGCGGGAAGTTCTGCTGCCCGGCGACCGTCATCGACCCCGCCGCGCGCCGTCTGGTCGGCCGGGCGATCGCCGACCACATGCGCGCGGACCTCGTGACCGACGCCCTGGCCGCGGCGATCCGCACCCGCGGGAGCCTCGCCGGATCGATCATGCACACCGACCACTGAGCCCAGTACACGAGCAGGACATTTACCGAAGCCTGCAGGTCAGCAGGGGTTCGGCGAAGCATGAGCGCGGTCGGGTCCAGCGCGGACAACGCACTCGCAGAATCCTTCAACGCGACCTTCAGACGCGAGCCCCTGCAAGGACGAAAGCGCTGGCATCAGCCGCATAACCCGTGTCCAGGTTTCGGGGTCAAGGCCCGACCCTCACTGACCCCGACTCTGCGCGGCCATCGTCGACCGCCTCACCTCCGGCGGCAACATCATCGAAACGGACCGCCAGAAGTCGACAGGTCATCCCTGGTCTGTCCACTGCGGCGAACCGGCAGATCGCACAGTTCGAAATACAGCACCGATTGCCTCCCGGACACGTCGCCCACGCCGTCCAGGCATGGGCTCTGGCGCTCCGTCCATGGCCCGACCACGGCCCCAACCACGGGCGGGGAACCACCCTCTGGCGGGACATGCACGCGCGGACACTGCTGCAGGGCGCGGCCTCGACTATGACTCGCAAGGCACGCCGTGAACTTCTCGGAGCGGTCGCTCCCCTGGACGACCGCTTCTTACGGCGAGCTGCTTGTCCTGGGAGCATGTGGCGCGGACCTGCTGGCCGTCGGTGGACCAAGTCGGAGGCGAAGACGGTGGGTACGGGTCACCGCTGACACACATGGCGAAGGCCCGCACGGATCCGCTCTTCGCCTGGACCATCCACGTGTCGGCGCTGTTGGGGTCGGGGGCGTTGGCACCCGCCGGCAGCTCCTGATCCGTCGCCTCCACGGCCGCCACGCCGTCCACCTCGACGACACCACAAGCGCTCTACTGCACGCATGGCTCCGCTACCGACACCTGAGCTGGCCACGCGCCGTCGCCCCCCCCACCTCCTCGTCACCCAGCAGACTGCCAGTACTACCGATCCCGTCTGCACGGACTGCATCTACAGGCGTTTCACCCCCGCCGATGTGATTCTGCGTGCCGTTCGCGCCGGCAGAATCCTGGACGAAGCCCGCGAGACCGAAGACCCGGTCCACCTCGTCCGCGTCTTCGGAATCTCTGTCACCACGGCCATGAAGTACATCCACACAGCTCACCCTCACCGCGGTGCCCCCATCCCTCGATGACAGGCAGCGCTCTGACCGGGATGGTTCACCGGGGTGCTGACACAGCCGACTTGTGGGTTTCCGGGTAAATGACCTTGAGGTCCCCACAGGGTGGAGTGGGGACCCCAACCCTGGTCCTCAGTGGTGGAAGAGCCTGAGTCCAGTGCGGGCGAGGGCGATCCGATGTTCTCGGCAGGCGTCCTCGACCTCAGCGGACCGGATTGATCCGCCCGGTTCGGCGATATAGGCGACGCCATGCCGGTGGGCGTGGTCAACGTTGTCTCGGAATGGCAACGCGCCGTCCGAGACGAATGCCACCTCCGCCAGGCCCGCGAGCCACTGCATGCGCTGCTCGTCCGTCAGCTCGGGTGCGGGTGCGGACAGGACTGCCGACAGGCGTGTGCTCTCGTCTGGAGTCAGGTCTCCCTCGATGAAGCGGATCTGCCAGTTGATCCGGTCCTGGCGCCGGGTGTCGGGTTTGAATGCGAGTGCACGGACAACCGGGTGGCGTCGCAGCCACCAGGTGTCGGCCTTCGCGCCGGCCAAGCGGGTGCAGTCCACCCGGGACTGCTGGCCGGCACCGATCCCCAGAGTCGCCCCACCACGCAGGTAGCACACGGAGTTGGACTGCGTGTAGCGCAGGACCGCCAGGCCCAGCAGGAGATCCTCGGCTGCCGTGGTCGGCAGCGTGCCGCACACGACGTTGTCCAGCAGCGCGGTGGACAACGTCACCTCGTCACGCTGCTGGGACAGTCGCAGACCGAACACCTCCCGTGTCTCGTACTGCGGGGGTGTGAACGCCTTGTCTACTTCCATGATCAGGAAGCGGCCGTTCTTCTTCTTGCCGAGCGTCGTGACAGTGCCGGGAGCGTAACCGGGGGCGATGACACCGTCGCAGACCACACGGGACAGCAGTTCGGCGAGCTCGGTGTCGACTGGGTGCGACACGGCGGCGAAGTCGCCGTAGGAGGACTTCGGATCGGCGTCGCGAGCGCGCAGATATGCGCTGGTGAGCGCGCTGACGCTGTCGCGGTCGATGCCGTAGAGCTCGGCGGTGACGTCATCGACGGGGCCGGCCACGGCCGCGCCCGCGGGCGAGACGTGCTTGAAGGAGGCAGCGGTCGGCCGGTTCAGGACCCGGCTCGCCTCCAGCACCAGCTGCCAACTGTTGAGTGCGTCCAACATGTTGATGTAGGACGGGTTGCCCTGCAACACCCGCACCGGCCACCGGCCGAGCTGCACGGGCCCGGTAGTCGCCGCCGCCTGCTGCGGGTTGATCCCATAGCGCAGATCCACGTCATAGCCTCCTGTGTCAGCGGGACATCACTGACGCAGGCGCCCAGGCGGTCGACGCTCACGCGGGAAATCGGCCGCTCCCCGGTGGTTTTCCACCTTCGCCAGTTGCGACCGGACACGATGCTACCCGCAGGAGCGCGTACGTGGTTTCGCCGGTCATGCCGCCGGCGGGCAGTGGGTAGCCGTGAACTCGCCCGTCCAGGACCCTTTACCGCCCACTGCAGCGCGGGTTCCCACGACTCAGCGACCAGAAATCAGCGAACCCGCCTTCTTCACCCGGAGGCCACGTCGACGTCGGCGAGACCAGTCTGGCTGCAGCCGTGCGCGAGCTGGAGGAAGAAGCCGGAATCACCGTCCCGGCCGCCGACGTGCAGCAGGTTGGTGCCTTCGACATCCCCGGCCGGGCTGCCCGCGCTGCCACGGCAAGGGCAGCTGGTGGACCGGCGGCGCCTTCCCCGAGATGGAGGCGTGCGGCTGCTGGTCCGACCGGCGCGAGATCCGCATCCGGCTCCTGCCCGTCCCGGCCTGGAACGGGCCGCCCTTCTGAACACCGCCGCCCCGAACCGAGATGAGGAGCACACCCAGCATGACCGATCGCCTCCGCGCCATCGAGGGCCTCGCCCTGGCCGCC
Organism: Streptomyces sp. NPDC014734; assembly: GCF_043083325.1. Lineage (NCBI taxonomy): Bacteria > Bacillati > Actinomycetota > Actinomycetes > Kitasatosporales > Streptomycetaceae > Streptomyces > Streptomyces sp. NPDC014734. Next base: position 51,285 of record NZ_JBIBYN010000036.1, read on the forward strand.
GTCTTCGACGGAGTCCACAGCTTCGGGGACCAGTTCGTGCAGAACTCGCACGACGCTGCGACCAAGGACATGCACGGCACCCACCTGGTCTGCAAGAACGACGGCTCCCCGGTTGACGAAAGCCCGTGGCGGCACGGCAAGGAAGGCCGCACCTGTCCCGCCAGCGCGTACGGCCGCCGCTCGGTGGGCCGACACGTCGCCGGCTGCGGCACCGTTCAGCTCGCCTCCGCCATCGCCGTCACCCGCACCGTCGGCTACCGCGTCTCCGCGGCCGCGCTCCTCACCGGTGCCGCGATCGACGCGATCGCCCACGGAATCCTGGACAGGCGCGACCCGCTCCTGTGGCTCCCGGAGCACGTCGGTTCCAAGGGGTTCGCCGAGCTGCAGTCAACGTCACCCGCGCCCGCCTCGGATGCCTCACCCGCCAAGGCTTCCTCACCCAACCCGGACGAGGCCGCTACCTGAAACGGACTCAACGTCCACTCAGGAGAGGGTGTAGATGTGGCAGGTGGGTTCCTTGTTGCCTGAGTGGTAGGTGCAGTTGGCGGTCTGCGTGCTCTCGATCTTGGTCCAGGTGCCGCCGGAGACGGAGTGCGCGGAGCTGCCCCAGGTCGTGATGTAGCCGCCGCTGAAGGTGAAGGCGTCAACGTCGACGCCGCTCCAGTCGCCGCCAGCGGTTTTGCCGTTCTTCAGGGATTTGGGGCTGCCGCACGAGGTCTTCTTCGTGTCCACCTTGTTGCCGCCGCTCCAGTTCCACACAGTGCAGCTGGTGCCTTTGGCGCCCAGGCCCGTCGTGTACTTCATGGTCGACTTGCTGTTGTTGACAACCTTGCCGCAGATAAAGCCTAGGCGACACCCGCCCATCGGGCCGACCTCCCCTTCAGCGGAGACCGCGACGCTCTCCGACTGGCTCGGAAGCGAAGCGGCGGCAGAAGGGGCCAGCGTCAGAGAGCCGACCAGGACGGCCGGGAAGACGAACAGGGTTGTGATGGTCATGCTTCCCCCTAATGCTCCCTGCGGAGCATCCTTCGTGTGGGGGCCTTGTCTGACCCCCGTGGGTGGTCGTTCCGATTGCTCTCCTAAGACGTTAGAAGGCGGGACTTTCTTGGGCCAGCATGCACGGTGCTCAATGCTGGGTGCGGATTGTGCACGGTGCTCAGAAGGCCCGGGTGTTGGTGATGTGGAGTGCATGGACGATGTCGTGGATGCCGGTGCCGGCGGTGAGTAGATCGAGGCCCAGGACGGACTCGGCCGACCGCAGGTGTGTGCGGATCGTGTTGCGGCTGATGCCCAGGGCCCGGGCAGCGCGCTGGGCGTCGGTGTTGGCATCGATCCATGCCTGGAGAGTCTGGTGGTGCCGGGTCTGGAGGGGACGGAGAGTGGCCGCGGCCCAGGCAGCGGCGCGTTCGGTGGACAGGAGGTCGTCCAGAGTGGAGAGCGTTTGGTCGTAGTCGGGTTCGGGGGCGGGGCGGGAACTGGTGAGGACGAGGGCCAGATGGATGGCGGCACGGCAGCGGACGTCGGTGAGGTCCAGGCCGAGAGATGCTTCGACGCGTTTGAGGTGTGCGGTGACGGTGTTGCGGCTGACGCCGAGGAGCTTGGCCACGGCGGAGCGGGGCATGCTCATGGTCAGGCGGGTGATGTCGGTGCTGGTCTTCGTGGCTGTGTCCAGCGGCCGCAGGAGTGTGCGGGCCCATTCCTGGGCGGCCTGGCGGGGAAGGACGGCTTCCAGCGAAGTCCGGCCGTGGTAGGAGGCGACGCGGCCGGGTGCGGTGCGGGCGGCGGCAAGGGCGTGGGCCGCCTGGTTGTAGGCCTCGGCCGTCGCGTGAAGTGGATGGCCGCCGCTTACACCCATCGTGTAGCGCGGGTTGTCGCGTACCAGACGGTGCAGGATCTCAGCGTGACCACGCGACTTCCCGCCAGGGGCGCCCGGTTCCTCATCATCCGTAAAGAGACAGATGAGGTGGCCCTCGAAGACCGGGCACTGCACCATCAGACCTGAGCCGTGGTAGCCGGAAGGGTCCTGGTAGGTCCGCACGATCCTGTCGCGGTCTGCCGAGGGGCACCGCAGCAGGTAGAGCCGCAGCTGGTCGGCGTCCAACAGCGGCGGAATGGCGCCGGTGGTCATCCGCCGTGCCAGTATCGGTTCCCCCGACAAGAGTGCCGACAGCACCGCGAACCGTAACTGGTGTGTCCCGTGCTGGTAGTCGTGCCAGATGCGATCACTGCGCCCTGCTTGGCGCAGCAGCGTGAGGACGCTGCCGGTGTGCGAGATCAGCGCGATCGCATCCGGGGTCGGCTTCGAGGGACCGGCCACCACCAGGACCGGACGAGGCTCGTGCGGCCCGAGAGCCTCACATCGCACGTGCAGCGCACCGGATTGGGTCACGGCTGCAGCCAGCTGCCCGACGGACATGCGTACCAGCAGTGGAGCGAGCGGTTCCAGCACCTCGCGGGGAAAATCCGCGGTGGACGCCTCGACCGTGCCCGCGTCGCCGATGACCATCGCGGCGTGGACGCCGGTCTGCCGGCGCAGCCATTCGAGAACCTTCCGTACGTCGGGCCCGACCCCACGTGACGCCTGAAGCCTCACTTCCCCCAGCAGCCCTTCCAGAGCTTCAACCTGCCACTGCACTCCGGCATCTGTCACGGCTCACACCCTTCCGCCAAGGGCTGTCCCGCAATCCCTGGCGGGCGCGCGACGACAGCTACGGCACCTCGCGGCGTTGCCGGAACATCCGCATACATCCCGTATGCGGATGTCCCTCCGCCTTGCGATGCACCGCATCCGACGCCGCGCACTGTTCCACCGCGGATTACGGGACAGCCCTTGGACAGCCCGCTCTCTCCGGCTCGCCTTGCCCGGGGCACAGCCCACACATCGGCCATCCCTGCCACCCTGTGCTCACCGGCGCAAGAGTTCGCACAGCCATCGGTGAACGCTCCGGGCGCCGCTGTACCTCCGCGCTGTCCGACAGAGTCCGCGCATGGCGCCCTGTCCGGGCTGCGCGGGCTGGACCCGCTTGGCGATACCGTCTGCGGAGGGGTGGACTTGTCGAGCTTCGCCCCTCGCTTCGCCATGGTTCGCACCGTACTGAGCGCCGGTCAGTCCAGTCGGGACTTCGCGAGAACCAGCCAGGCGGGTGCCTGTGTTCAGCCACCACTTTGAGTCTTCACGAAGCCAAAGCCCGTCAGGGCTGGTGCGGTCAGCGCATGCGCGGGGCGTTGATCTGGGCCATGGGCCATGAACTCGCGGTTCGCGGCACGGGCGGCGACGAGGTTCTCGTCCCGTTCGGCGAGTGCGGCGCGGAGGTCGAGGATCTGCCGCTCCAACTCGGCGATCTGGCGGGTGAGTGTCTCGACATCGGCGGGGCGCCGAGGCCGGAGGCTTCCCCGAGCCGTCTGGCCCAGGACCTCGGACAGACGCCGTTCGAGCCGGGTGATGCACGCGGCCAGTCGCCCGCTGCGGGCCGTGAGGTTTACGACGTCGGCCAGCAGCGACTTGCGGCTGACCTGCGTTCCGCCGGTTGTGCCGGGCGGGGGCCGGCCCGCGCGGCCCATGAGAGCACGTCGGCGATCACCAGTTTCGCGGGCCGGTCGGGTTTCCTGCCGAGTTCCCAGCGGCACACCCCGTCCCGGCCTGTCTTCGGCAGGGCTGCCCCGTACCTGGTGGCCGAGCCAGCCGCCCCGCCGAACGACGCCGAGCACTGCAACCTCTCACGACGCAGGCGCGATCGTCCCGACACGCAGATACTTCGCGAACTTGATGTGGGTGAGGGGCGCGTAGGCGTCGCCGTTGGTGCCTGGCAGCTTCGATCCGTACTCGGACGTGAAGCTGAACTTCCCGGAGTTCTTGACGTTGAACGCGCCGTACTCCTGCAGTGCCTTCGCGATCATCCGCTCGTACGGCTTGAGCGAGGTGTCGGCGTCGATGTCGTACGCGCGGTCCAGCCAGATGCACTGCCCTTCGCGCCAGCGGCCTTGTTCCGGGCCATCGCTTCCAACCGCCGGGAAGACGAACTGGCCGTTGTTGTCTGGGGTGCCGAAGCTCAGGGCGTGATCGATGCGGCCGGCCTTCCAGTCCGCGCGGGTGATCATTCCGGCGAGGCGGGACAGGCCGCTGCCCGTGGCCTGTCCCTTGACGGAGACCGATGAGCCGCGGGTGTCGGACACGGCTCCCCATTCACAGCTCGGCCTGCCGTCCTGTACCTCGGCCCGCCAGCACTCCACCGACCGCCCGTCCGGTGTGATCACCACCGTCCATTGGCGTTCTGGTGGCGGTTCCTTCCACGATGCGTCCCAGGGAAAGCCGACGTCCTCGAAGGGGTTGGGCCCCCATTGCCCGACGTGCTTGCGCGGGGTGACTTCGTAGGTCGGGGTGCTTGAGGTGGCTCGGTACACCGGGGAGCCGGCCTTGCCTGTGTACAGCTCCACCCGGCCCAGGGCGAGCAGGTCGGCGACCATCTGCGCAGAGTCGGGCGCCAGGTGGGGACGCGGATGCCGCTGATTGAAGGCGTCATCGTTGGCGAAGAAGCGGGGAGAGCGGTCGGCAGCGTCCGACGGCGGCGGCTCGTACGCGAGCCGACTCACAAGAACCGCTACGGCGACCGCCAATGCGAACCCGGCGGTACCGGCGGCGGCAACGACCGGCCACCGCCGTCTCGGTGTCGGTGCCGTGCCGAGCCCGGCCTTCGCCGCTCGCCACCGTCGTTCCCATTCCGTGCGGTCGCCGTCGCAGGCTTCGGCGTAGGCCAAGGCGACTTCGAGGGGCGGCAGCTGTCTGCCCTTCGCGGCGTTGGACAGGGCACTGGGCGACTGGCCCGTACGCGCGGCCATCTGCCGGTACGTCGGCCCGCCCGCGGAGTTGCGGAGGGCCCGTAACTCGAAGGCGAACCGCTCTGCCGAATCCTCCACCGGATCGCCCGATGGGGGCTGTAATGCTGCGGCCACTTGTCCGTCCTCCAAGTCATGGCCTGTGGTCGTCCGCGTGTGACATGTAGTCAGTTTCCCTGAGTCTAGGAGGCGCGCAGATCTGGGGAAAAGGTCTCGCGCGGTGGCATACCGCAGAAGGATGGACTGCATGGATGAAGGATGGGCGGCCCTGGCCGGGGCCGGAGTAGGCGTCGTCGGCGCTCTGTGCACCTCGTGGCTGACGTATACGGCCGCTCGGCGGCAGGCGGGTGACCAGGGGGCGGTCGAACACGGTCGGGCGCTGCGGAGTGAGCGCCTGGAGGCGTACCTCGCATTCATGGAGGCGGCGGAGCCGGTCGACAGCGTGCTGCACCGAGTCGCTCACCAGGACGGTGTACTGGTCTCCGCCCGGGACGCCCCGCCTCCGACCGCTGTGTTGCGCGCGGCCGTCGAGGAGCTCGGTACTGCGGTAGACGCGCTCTACAGGGCACAGGCGCGGCTCGATCTGATGGGGCCGGAAGCCGTGGCCGCGGAGGCCGTGAACGTGTGGTCGGACGTGCGGTCCCTGCGGACGTGCCTCGAGAGGGTGCTCAACGGGATATGCGAAGGGGAGCTGTCGGATGATGGGGATCTCACCGGCCTTGAAGACGCAGTTGACGCGGTGGAAGTGAGCAGGGAGAAGTTCGCCCGGTGTGCTCGTGAGGTGATAGAGACGCCACCGTGAGGCCGCCAGAAGTCCGCCGTCAGATGACCTCGGGTGTTGGGAGCGACTGGTGGCCGGCCCAAAGGTCTCCAGCGCAGATGAGCCGACAGGGCTGGCATCGCTATATGCGCAAGGACCCGCGCTGAGGACTGGAATCCCTGCTGGCGACGGGGCGCACCGCGGCGCGCGCGAACCGGAACCAACATCCCGCTGGTCGACCGCGGTGTCCGCCTTGATCACGACGCCATGAAGATCTTCATCACCAGCGCCACCATCAGCGCCCCCACGACGATCAGCGGGAAATCGCGCGGGAGGGAACGCCTGCGGCGACGGGCCGCCCTGCGGGCGGGCGCGTCAGCGTTCGGCTCGACCGCGTGGTCTCGGCGCAGCCGGGCTGGCCGTGCCGGCACGACCGTGCGAGGAACCCGCGGCGAGCCGGTCTGCCGGCCGGCTTCTACCTCTGGTCCCCGTGACCATCCGTCCCCGCTATCGCGGCGAACGCCGCCGGCCGGTCCAGGCTGGTCCAGTGCCCGAACGGGTAGGCCACCCACTCCGCCCGTCCGATGACCCGGCGCTCGGGCACGAAGCCACCGCCAGGATCGCCCAGGTGGTCACGCGAATCGTGGGAGGCGCTGCGATGGTCCCCCATCACCCACAGCTTTCCATCCGGCACCACCACGTCGAAGGCCACGTTCGACGGTTCGTCACCTTCGGCCAGGTAGGAGGACTCGTCGATCGGCACGCCGTTGACAGTGATTCGCCCGCCCGGGCCGGTGCTGGTCACTCGGTCCCCGCCGACGCCTATGACGCGCATGAAGTAGATCGTGCCCCCGGCCGATGTCAGACCCAAGTCCCGCCCCAGCGAACGCAGTCCCTCCAAGACATCGGTCCGCTTGGCCGCCCCTCGCACAAAGTAGCCCCTCCCGTCGAAGACCACCACGTCCCCGCGTTGGGGGTGGCCGTCGAAGGCGTACGCCAGCTTGTTCACGATCAGGCGGTCGCCCGGTCGCAGAGTGTTCTCCATCGAGCTCGACGGCACCGCGAACGGGCGAGCCACGAAGGCGTTCACCGGCAGGATGATCACGACACAGACACCCACCAGCCGGAGCAGGCCGCGCAGGCGAGAACGAGTCTGCGGGCTCTCGGACGCGTCCGCCTTCTCCTCCGACCGTGCCTGGCCATTCGCCTTACCGAGCTCGCTCACATCCACCCTCCTAACGACCGATACCGAACGGCAGCGCCGCGCGCGGGGCGGCGCTCTCCTCGACCCGCTGCCGGACCTCGTCGTTGCCGGCACAGTGCGCCGGGCTGGTGACGGTGGTGGCGGTGGTGTCGGCACCCAGTGGCAGGCCCAGCACGGCGTCGGCGGCGTGGCTGGTGTCCTCGCCGGCCAGGCCGTCGCCACGGGTGATCAGCTGGTGCAGACGCCCGGCGCGGTGGCGTGCGGCCACCGTCAGGCCGTCCAGCTTCGGCTCCATACACCAGCTGGCCACAGGGCGGTCCGGACGGCGCTCCAGCCCGGCAGCCCAGGCGTCCAGCTCCTCGGCCGAGAAGACATTGTCCAGCGATGGCATCGGCACACTGTGCGGTACGTCGCCCACGACCGGCGCCGCCGACGGCCTTCCCCGGAGGGACTCCGGCAGCACCTCATCCAGGTGCGCCTCATCGTAGGCCGCGATCACCCGCACCAACACGTCGTACTCGTCATCCCCGAACGGCATGGCCCCGTCGGTGTAGTACGCGGCGGCTGCCTGCGCGGCAACGGCGCCGGCCTCAGCGGACGAGGACGGCAACGGAGCGGATGTATCGATCATGGGGACATCATCGCAGTCGGCACCGACAACGTACCCGCCCCCAGCGGCGGAGCTTGAGGGCGAGCACGCGTCTCTCCGGCGTTTCAGCCACTGACCTACGGCCGTACCGGCGCCGCTGCGGTTCCGAAGCCCCACCACCGGGCCGAGGCCGCCCCCGTCCAAAGAGGCCTCCGGTCCGGTGCCCGTGACGCGTTCGCCGACTCGGCTGCGAGAATCGCGTGCATGGAGCAACAAAGTGTGACGGGTACTGGACCGGGCCTCCGCCAGGAGGATCACCTGGTCGTCGTGGCCGCGGCTGTCGTAGAGCAGGGGCGGCTACTGGTCGTGAGCAAGAAGGCGGCACCCGATGTGTTCTACCTTCCGGGTGGGAAGCCTGATCCGGGTGAGACGCCGGCCGAGGCGCTGGCGCGGGAACTCGACGAGGAACTCGGGGTCCGCCCGGTCGAACCGCGGTTCCTGGCCGTCATCGAAGCCACGGCCGCGCTGGAGAAGGTGCCCATGCGGATGACGGTCTTCACAGCGGGAATCAGCGGATCTCCGCAGCCGGCGGCCGAACTGGCGGACATGCTGTGGATCAACGGCGACGAGCCGGATGTCCGGCTCGCTCCGGCAGTGAGGGACCAGGTCATACCGCTCCTCAAGCGCGGCGGCCTGCCGGCCGCGTGAGAACCGGATCGTATGGGGTCGGCGTAATGCCCGGGCCTGCCCATGCGGGCCGTGCGCGTGCCCCGGGCGCTCTCTGCGACGCTCCGGTGAGAGCGGATCGAAGGGATGCTGAGCGCCTTGGACCGTGTCCGCGGCGATCAGCTTCTTCTTCGGCATGCTGATGACTTCCCGGTGAGGCGGGTGCGGGAAGTTGGGGTCCCGTTTATGAGTGCCACCCGCCTTTCGCCGCTGTCCGTGCCCGACGTCCCCCTGCGCCTGGCGGTGCTGAGCGGGCTGCTGGAGTCCAAGGTCCTGCCGCCCTACGAACGCCCGGCGGACGGCGTCCACGAGTGCGATCCGGGGAACGACGACCGGGACTACGAGTACCGCGAGGAGGTGGCCGAGGACCTGCTCGCCCTCCCGGTCACGGCTGCGCAGCTGGCCGGGGTGCGATCCCTTTCCTGGCACACCTCGTCCACGGCGATATCCCTGATCTGGCGTTACTGGGACGGCGAGGGCGACGAGTTCGACGTGATGAGCCTGGAGGGCATCGCGGGCGCCCTGCCGAATCTGGAGGTGCTCCAACTGGAACTGTGCCAGGTCTCGGACCTCTCCCCGCTGGCCCGGTGCGGCCGGCTGCGCGAGCTGACCGTCGAGGGCGGGAACCTGGAAATCGGCCTCGGACCGCTTGCCGGGCTCGGCTCGCTGCGCCGCCTCACGCTGGAGTCGTGCCCGGTCGTGGATCTGCGGCCCCTGGCCGGGCTCGACCTGGAAGACATCTCGCTGGACGGGTGCCACGACGGCACGCTCACTCCCGTCGTCGACCTGGCGCCGTTGGAGGACATCGCCTCGCTGCAGAAGCTCACCTACTACCGCATGGCTTGGAGACGGGGCAGCCCGCATCCGGTTCTGACGGCCTTCGACAACGCCCGTGTCATCGCACGCCTGGAGGCACGCGGGGTCGAACTCGGCTTCGAGCGGTGAGGACGCGACGCCGTGCGGGCAGCCGACGGCGCCGACGAGACGACGGCTCGGTCGAGCGGCGGCATCACCGTCGAGCCGGATGCCCACGGCCTCGGGCGTTCGCGCGGCGGCCTGATCACCGAGCTCTGTGTCTTCGGCTTCTGGGGCCGGTGTCAAGCGGGTCCGCAGGCCGTCGGGGACGGGAGCTCGTGTGCGCGGGGCGGTTCGGCTCCCGCCCGGGAGCAGGTGATCGCGGCGGCTCGGGCGGCGAAGCCCAGCACCTGCCGCCAGGTGTCGGCGGACAGTCCGGCGAGGGCGTCGGCGGACAGCAGGTCCCGTTCGGACAGTGCGTGCAGGAGCGCCGCGTTGACGGTGTCGCCCGCACCGATGGTGTCGACGATCCGGACGGGCTCGCCCGGCACCGAGGGCACGTCACCGCTGCCCGTGTGGACTGTCAGGCCGTCCCCTCCCCGCGTGACTACGACGGCGGAGGGGCCGGCGGCCATCCAGCCGGAGATGTCGTATCCGAGCCAGTGCGCGTCCTCGTCGCTGAGTTTGAGGAGCGAGACGAACGGCAGCAGACGGTGGAAGCGGGCTCGGTGGGCCTCTGGGTCCGGGATGAGGCCGGGGCGGATGTTGGGGTCGAGGGCGATGAACCGCCCGAGCCGTGCCTCGCGGCGCAGCAGCCGCTCATAGGTGCTCGCCCCGGGCTCCAGGACGAGTGAGCAGGTGCCGAACGAGACCGCCCGTGTCTGTGCGGGCAGCGGCCCGGGCAGGGCGAAGAGACGGTCGGCAGTGCCCTGGCAGTAGAAGGTGTACGCGGCCGAGCCGTCTCCGTCGACGGAGGCGACAGCCAGTGTGGTGGGTTCCGGGCCCCGCTGCACCAGGTCGAGGTCCACCTTCTCCTCGCGCAGCCGGTCGACCAGCGAGGTGCCGAAGGCATCCGTCGAGATGCGTGAGCAGAAGGCGGTGGTGGAGCCGAGACGGGCCAGCGCGACGGCGGTGTTGTACGGCCCGCCGCCGCGGGCGGGCAGCAGCGGTGCCAGGGAGTTCCCGACGGTTCCGGGTACCAGGTCGATCAGTGCCTCACCGGCGACGACGATCATTGCGGAATTCTTTCACGGGTATGCCCGGCCGGGTGGGTTCGGGTTGGCGGCGCGACGGCCCTCTCAGGCTGCCGCCAGGGTGATGAGCACCTTCACGTGCTCCGGACGCAGCGAGGTGACGAAGGCCCTGCCCGCCTCTTCCAGAGGGAAGGTTGCGGTGACGATCGTCTCGGCGTCGACGGCACCGCAGGTGATCAGGTCGATCGAGGTCCGGTAGCCGTCCGCGGTGTACATGAGGGTGCCCTCGATCCGGATCTCGCGGTCCTGGACGAGGTCCAGCCGGATCGGGGTGATGCCGGGGGCTCCGGCGCCGACGACGATCTGGCCTTGAGGGTGGCGAGTGGTTCGACGAGGGCCGCCTGGATGTCCGACATCTTCTCGGGCACGCGGTGGACACGGTCGGCGGGGATGGTGAAGAGGTCGGCCATGCCGCCGGGGGTCTGGCAGCCGAACACCTTCGGCTCACGGCAGATGTCGCAGCAGCCGGAGCGGCACTGGACGCACCGGCCGCATAACTTCCGACGCCGCCGGGGAGCCCCGCGCAGCCGTTCTGCCGGATCAGCAGTCCGGCGAGGCCCGTGGCGGCGCCGTGTCCGGTACATGATCGGATCAGGCCGACAGCCTCCACCACCCGTTCGTCCCGTGCCAGCAGCCGGGCGAGCGCGGTATCCCGCTCAGCGGGCTCAGGTTCGGGCACCGCTCGAACTCCGCGACGGCTCAGCGGCAACGCCCCGACTATCAGTGACCGCGGACTTCACGGCGGCTCGGCCAGGGGCGACTTGCCGAGCCCGCACGGCGAGACCGCCCGGGTTCACCGGGGGGGGCGGGACTGCTCGCCGTGCGGCCGGCCGGTGCGGGGGCGGCCCTCGACGCTCCGGAGCCTGCGGCTCAGATGTCGCGGTGAACGACAGCGCCGCCCTGCAGGATGAGCTTGAGGTGTCGGGACGGATCGGCCAGGACTCCCACGTCCTCAAGTGGGTTGCCGTCGACCAGCAGCAGGTCGGCCCGCGCGCCCGGTACGATCTCCCCCACCTTCCCGGTGAGACCGCAGAGTTCCGCTCCGGCGACGGTGGCGGCCCGCACGATGTCGGCCGGCTGCTGCACCTTGGCCCGCAGAGTGAACTCGGTGAGCTGCTGGTCGTGGTGCCGACCGTGGAGATCCGTTCCGTAGGCAATACGAATTCCCGCCTTGTCAGCAAGTGCCAGAGCCTGTAGTCCTGCTTCGGTCACCTCCTGGACTTTGCGACGCGCGTCCTTTGACAGGCCGTCGGATGCGGCGAGGGCGAAGTAGGTGGCCAGAGTGGGCACGTAGTACGCATCGTGCTGCCGGAAGAGGTCGATGCTGGACTCGTCGATCAGGTTGCCGTGCTCGATGGTGCGCACGCCACATTCCAGGGCCCGGTTGACGGCGGCTGCTGTGTATGCGTGGCCTGCGACGTAGCGGCCGGCCAGCGCCGCTTCGTCCACGGCGGCCGATATCTCCGCTACGGAGTAGGCCAAGGAGTCGATCTTCATGGAGGAGATGACTCCGCCGCTCAAGGTGAGTTTCACGTGGTGCGCGCCGACGGCCGTCTGTTCTCGGATCGCGCGGCGCAGTTCGGTCTCGCCGTCGCAGATCCGGGTCAGCGCGTGACCGCCGGTGGGCGCGATGATCGGGCCTCCGAACAGCACCCGTGGGCCGGGGAAGAGCCCTTCCTCGACGGCCCGTGCGACACCGTGGTCGGCGCCGCCCAGGTCTCTGACGGTGGTGAATCCGCGCAGCAGCATCTGATGCAGGACCTGTGCCGTGCGCGCGGCCCTGTAGTAGGGGGAGGCCGCGGTGATTTCCGTGAAGTCCCCGGAGAACTGGGTGGCGTGGACGTGTGAGTCGATCAGCCCGGGCATCAGGACCCGGCCCCGGGCGTTGATCACTTCGGTGTGCGGTGGGCAAGCCACCGAGTCGGTGATCTCTTCGATGAGGCCGCCCCGTACCAGGACCGACAGACGCGGTGTCACTGTTCCCCGCCGGGCGTCGAGAACGGTGGCATTGGTGATGAGGAGAGGGGTCACGGGGTCGGTTCCTTGTCGTGGGGGGTCGTGTCGGGGGTGCGGGCGGCCGGGTCGCGCCGGGTCGCTTCGGGTTCCGTCCGGCCCGCGGGTTCCGGGCCGGGGCGGTCCGGTGCCTGCGGCTGTTCCAGGTCTTCCAGGGTTCGACCGCGTGTGCTGACGCCGAGGAAGAGCACGGTGACGGCGCCTGCGGCCAGCACGAACATGATCATGGTGAATACGCCGCCGAAGCCGAGTCCGGTGTGGAGGACGCCGATGATGATCGGGGCGGCGATACCGCCGATGCGGCCGAACGCCGAAGCCGTCCCGCTGCCGGTGACCCGGATTGCGGTCGGATAGATCTCGGAGGTGTAGGCGTAGAGCACCGCGTAGACACCGTTCATGAAGAACGAGAGCAGGATGCCGCAGGTCAGGACCGCGCCGTCCCCGGCCGCCTGGGACAGCAGCCAGGCCGCGACCGCGGCACCGGCCAGGTAGGCGGCGATGGTGCGGGTGCGGTCCAGTCGTTCTCCGAGGAAAGACGCGGAGTAGTAGCCGGGCATCTGGGCGAGGACCATCAGCAGGGTGAAGGTGAAGCTCTTGGTCATCGTCATGCCCTGCGCGACGAGCAGGGACGGGATCCAGGTGAAGAAGCCGTAGTAGGAGAAGGTGACGCTGATCCACATCAGCCACACCACCGCGGTGCGCCGTGCCATGCCTCCGCGCCAGAGCCGGACGAATCCCTGGAACCAGCTGTCCTTGGCGGGCACGGCCGGCGGGGCGGCGGGCGAGGCAGCAGGGTCCGCTTCCTCGGCGGTCGGCAGTGGCTTTCCGGTGGCCCGGACGGCCTCCGTCTCCAGCGCGGAGATGACGTGCTCGGCCTCGGCGAGCCGTCCTTGCTGGATCAGCCAGCGCGGGGACTCCGGAAGCGTGCGCCGCCACCACAGCAGCATCAATACCGGTGCCGCTGTGACCAGTTGGGCGATTCGCCAGCCGTGGTCGACCCCGGAGACCAGGGATACGCCCAGCAGCGCGGCGGCCAAGTAGCCCAGGGAGAAGAATCCGGAGACGGAGCCCACGAAGACCCCCCGTACCCGGCCGGGCACGAATTCCGCCACGTAGGCGGGGATGACCGCGGCTTCGGCACCCACGCCGATCCCGGCAACGATCCGGGCGACGAAGAAGAACTCCCAGCTCGGTGCGAACGCGGCCACGGCGGTGGCGGTGCTGTAGAGCGCCAGGGCATACATCATGAGACGCCGGCGGCCGAAGCGGTCCGCGACCAGTCCGGCGCCCAGCGCGCCGATCATCACGCCGATCAGCAGGGAGCTGCCGAGCAGTCCGGTCTGCCAGCCCTCCAGATGCCACAGCGGAGTGACCGACGGCAGAAGGTAGGAAACCAGCGAGCCGTCCATGCCGTCGAAGGCGATGCCCAGGCCGCCCATGGCGGCCAGCCGGTAGTGCGGCCTGGAGACAGGGATGCGTTCGATGCGGGCGAGCAGGTCGGCGGAGCGGGGTGGGGCGGAGGCGGGGACGCGGTTGGGCATGGGTGACTCCTAGGTCCCTTCGCGGACGCGCGACGGACGGTGCGGGCAAGAGGTGTTCGAGCTGCGGCGGCAAGACGTGGCGCCGTGCCGCGAGGAGACGTGGGGCGGCGCTCGACCGAAGCATAGGTGCACTTCTTCATGCATTCAATGCCTTGCGCACACGACCGTGCATGCACCTCTCTATTGTCAGAATGGCGGCATGACCGAACGAATCAGCACAGTCGAAGGGTGGCTCACGGAGCTCACCGCACACGTGCAGGTGGGGCCGAAAGCGGTGCGCGTCCAGACGGTTCTGGCGGCGCAACCGGCATTCTGTTCATACGCCACGGCAGCCGAGGTGGCCGAACGCGCTGAGGTCAACGGCGCCACGGTGGTGCGCTTCGCCCAGAGTCTGGGGTATCCCGGCTGGCCCCAGTTCCAGGCGGTGCTGAGGGAAACCCACCTCGCCCATCGATTCGATCCAGTGGGCCCGTCAGGTCTCGGCGGCAGCCTGCTCGCCGATGCCTTGGCCAAGGACCGGCAGAACCTCACCACCCTTGAGCACACTCTCGACATGGAAACGGTGAACGAATTGGTGAGGACGGTCCGTTCGGCCCGTCGCACACTGGTAGTGGGTGCCGGAACCCACGGGGCTCCCGCCGCCGCACTCGCCGACATCGCCGCGAGCCGGGGGCTGCCGATCGTGTACGAGGACCGCGGTGGCGGCCCCCACCTGGCCATGGCGCTGGCAGGACTCGGCCCGGAGGACTGCGTGATCGGCTGGAGCTTCTGGCAGCACTACCGGCAGACCGTCGATGCCCTGCGTATCGCGCGGCGGTCAGGCGTCCCCACCTTCGCCGTCACCGACACCGGCCAGTCCCCCGCGGCCGAACACGCCGACCATGTCCTGCTGGTGCCGACCGAAGGGGTGGGAGGACTGCAGTCGATGGCGACAGCATTGAGCCTGGCCCAGGGCATCGCGGCGGAGCTGGCAGCCCATGAACCCGAAGCCAGCCGGACGGCCGCGGGCCGCGTGGACGGCGTGTGGCAGGAACTCTGCCTGTTCACATAGATCTGACCGACCGGGATCTCACCCGGTTCTTCCCGGGTCGGCCCGATTGCGCTGTGGGCAGGAGAGGAAGGGCTGTGCTTCCGCCTGGCCGGTCGTGCCCGTCTGCCGCATTCCGCGTCGGCAGACGTCCATGCCCGACATGTTGAGGCGAAGCCGGGCGGTTCGGCAAGGTCCCAGTAGGTCCCCGTAGAGCTCGTCGCAAGCAGAGAGGTGATCGCACGGCAGACCGGACCCGCAGCACGCCTTCCACCGAGCCCGGGCAGTAGCCGCCGGCTCCGGCAGACCGAGCCGCTCGAAGTCGTAGCCCACGAGGTCCTGCCGCTCCGAGCCCACTCACACTCCGCGCAGGATGCCACGACAGCACGCGGTGACAGAGGAGAATTCCCGGCCGGGACGGCACGGACGACCAAACGTGGTGCGCGGCGACGGTCCTCCGCTCACGGTACGCAGCTGCACGGCTGCCGAGGCCGTGTCACGTGGACTGGGTATGTTGGCGGCACCGACCGACTCGGGAGAGCCCTGATGCCCAACCGCCGCAGAGTACTGTTCGTGACCGACCTCGCCTACCGGGCCCAAGGACGTCACTACTGCCAGGAGGACATCTTCCTGTCCTCCTGGCTGCGGAGAGACTTCGACATCGCCCTGTGCCACCCGCTGGACGCCACTGCGCTCATGGACTCCTTCGACGTGGTGGTGGTCCGCAACAGCGGGCCCGTGCTGCACTACCAGAGGGAGTACGAGGCGTTTCGGGAGCGGGCCACAGCCCGCGGAATCCGGGTCTACAACCCGTTGTCCGGCAGGGGCGACATGGCCGGCAAGCAGTACCTGTTGGACCTGACCGCCGCCGGATACCCGGTCATCCCCACCATCGACCACCCGGGCGACCTGAGCGGACTGCCCGAGGCCGACGAGTACGCGGTCAAGCCCAAGGCGGGTGCGGACTCCATCGGCCTGACCTTCATATCTCGAAATCAGCTGAACGATGTTGCGTACGGTGACGTCCTGGTCCAGCCACGTATCGAGTTCCGCTACGAGGTCTCCTTCTACTACATCGACGATTCCTTTCAGTACGCCCTTCATGCCCCCGATCCCGAGCGGCGTTGGGACCTCAAGCCCTATGAACCCTCCGAGGCCGACCTCGAATTCTCCCGGCGCTTCATCGACTGGAACACCCTCGATCACGGCATCCAGCGCGTGGACGCCTGCCGCACCCAGGAAGGCGGGCTGCTCCTCATCGAGTTGGAGGACCTCAACCCGTATCTCTCCCTGGACCTGGTTCCCGACCGGATCCGCTCCTCCTTCATCACGAGCATGACGGCATCCCTCCAACGGTTTCTGGATGCTCGGCCCCGCACTTGACCTCGACTCCCTCAGCGCGGTGAGCCGTTGAGCCGGTCGGCTGGTTGCTTGAGGGTGTCGTCACCCCATGCGAGGGCCGGGTACTCGCGTGTCACTGCGGTCCGCCACGCCGTGCCCACGGGCCATCGGCCATCGGCCATCGGCCATCGGAAGGATGCCTTGCTCTCCGCAGCGGACACGACTTCGAGACTCGCATCCTGGCGGATCAGCGCCGCCCTCCTGCTCTCGGGACACACGGGTGAGGCGGACCGTCCGCGACGTTCGCAGCACGGTCCGCCTTGTCCGTGGCCCTTGCTCAGCTCGCCGCCTACCGCGGTAGGTCGGCGCTCAGGGTGGTGTCCGGGACGCAGATGATTCCGTCGAACGCCTCCAGGACGGGTATCTCGATGAACGCGGTGTCCACCCGGGTGCGAACCGGCTCCGGCAAGGCGTGACGTCGCGCGTACTCGCGCAGCGCCCGCGCGTTCACCAGGGCCGGTTGCCCGGACACGCCCGCGAACAGCGCCTCGACACTGTCCGGCAACGCTTCGGGGGTGGCGGCCCGTCCCCAGCGCATCCCGAGCGGATGGCCCTGGTCGGGCACGTTTTCCACCGTCTCACCGCCGTTTCCGGTCAGCGCGAGGGAAACGTAGTTCTCGCCGAGCGCCCGGGAGAGCAGGTTTCCCATGGTCGTCACCGCCAGTGCGCCCTGGGCCTGGTTGGCCGAACGCTGGATGTGGGCGTTGTGGCCGACGAGTACGACGCGAGTGCCGGGCTTGGCCCGGTCCAGGAACTCCAGCAGAGTGTCGGCCAGATAGCGTTCCCGGGCCGCCAGGTTCGGACCGTCGGGTGTGCCCGCGAACGCCTCGGCCATGGCCCGCTGCATCCGGTCGGTCGTCACCGCCGCACGCACATCCGACAACGAGGTCGCGTACGCCTCGGCGCCGCCTCTCTCGGTATAGATCTCACGCAGGTCGGTGAAGCGGCCGAGCAGCCGTGCGAGCGCGGTGGTGAGGCGGTCCTGCACCGCCCCGTCCAGGCCGAGCCTGGCGTAAGTCGGCACCATGACCGTCCCGCCCGCGATCGGCTCGGAAATCTCCAGCGCGGTATTCAGGAAAGGCAACGCGCCCGGGTCCACGGTGGTCAGGTAGGCGGCGACCGGCTCCAGAACGGGCCGGAGCGAGCCGCCTGCCATGGGAATGTCGCAGCCGACGAAACGAATCGGCTGCGAGGTGCCGGAGTTGTGGAGGCGCAGCCACCGCAGGGTGTTCCTGCACTCGACGGGCTGCCCCAGACTCTTGACGGACGCAGCATCGGCGTCACTGCGCCGAGTGCCGCTGCCCGCCGGGGCGAGGAGGTCGTCGATGTCCCCCGGCCCGCCCTGGACCCAAGCGTCCACGGCGCGGCCCTCCGCGGCTCCGTACTCCATGGCGTAGACGGTGAAGCCCAACTGCTCGATGAGGAAACGCAGTATGCGGTGGCGCATCAGGGCGAACTCGCGGATCTGGTGGGAGCTCTCGCCGAGGGCGACCACGCGCGCGTCACCGACGAGGTCGCTCAGCGGCTCCAAGTCGTGGAGAGAGGCTCCCGGGTCTGCTCCGGGGCCCAGGCCGGCCAGCCGGGAGGAGTGAGAAGTGACCCACTGCGTCAGTTCGACGGGGGCGGCCGCGAGGGCTGGTTCGGCCGCAGGATGGAGTTCGCGAAGATCGCCGACGTGCGCGTGGGTGTTGTGGGCGTGGTGGTTCTGATCGTTCATGAAATGTGCTCCGCGGTGTGAGTCTTCGTCGGAGCCGGGCAGCGCTGAGCACCGCACCGGCGTGATACCGGAATGCGGCGAAGCTGTCGGAATGCTGGTCGCAGCTTGCCGCCGAGGACTGTCCCGCAATCCGTGGTGGACCGACGCGCGGCATCGGATGTGGCGCATCGCAGGGCGGAGGAACATCGGCATGCTGGACGCATGCGTATGTTCCGACAACGCCACGGGACGCCGTAGCTGTCGTCGTGCGCCCGCCGGGGATTGTCGGGAAAGCCCTCAGGCGGCGTTGCGGGGCTTGAGGAACCAGCCAGGACCAGTGCACAGGAACATGTCGGGACCTTATCAAGGGCGGTTCCGGCACGCCTCACAGTTTTCCGGCACGCCTCACAGTTTTCCGGCGCGCAGCCGCGCTTTCCCGGTACGGCCCCATTCATACGGAGACGTCGAAGCAGTGGGGGCGGATCGACTCGCACCGTCTGGTGCCCGCTGCGCACCGGCTGGCGATGACCGCGACGCCGAGGGCCGAAAGGGCGGGCCGGCTTCGAAACCATGAGCCTGGGCACCTTGCTCCAACGCCGCCCGGACCATCCCGGCCTGGGTGTTGTCCAGCTTGGGCGGGCGTCCGGTGGCTGCCCGTCGCCGCAGGGCCGCAACACCGTCTTGCTCCCACATCCGCCGCCAACGCCGCGCACTCTCGGCACACACCCCACCGCCCTCGCGATCTCCGCGTTCGAGACGCCGTCCTCGAACAACTCAACTGCCGAACACGACGTGCCTCCGCCAACTGAGGCCGCGACAAAGGAGGAAGGGAGGGTCCGGCAGTCAAAGGGGAAGGCTGATAAGCCACCCCGACAGCCTCCCACCCTCACGGCCACCACACCCACCGAACTTACGAGGAGATCAGTAGCCGGGCTTTCATGAGGTGGTCTGCCCGATGCTTGATCAAAAACGCGAGAAGTGCCCCTTGCCTGGAGCGACAGGACTTGTCGAGAGTCCAGATCGTTCCGTGGAAAGAAGTACTTCCCAGGTGAAGAAGCGTATCGGGTCGTACTCGCGTGTCCGCGTTGGAGACGGCGGTCGTGGAGTGGTCTCGCAGACGCATTCAAGACTGGGTGGAAACCCTCCACGCCGGGGCGCACGCCGTAATGCACCGGAACCCCGAATGCGCCCTGTACCGCGAAAACGCTCCGCTGCTATCGTGCGTGGAGCCGGACGTAGGGCTACGGGTAGCTTCGGGGTAAGGGCAGTGAATTGAGGATGAACGGGCTCACCGGTAAGTGGATCACCGTCATCGCCACAGCCTTGAGCGCGTCGGCGACGGTGCTTTCGGGGCCGGCCTTGGCCGCTTCACAGTTTCCGTCCGCGAACAAGGACGGAATTCGTTTGGATTGGAGCGCGGACTGGGAGAGCGCGCACCGCCTTGAGAACATCACTCTGCAACTGTGCGACGCGACCCCGGGGGACAAGAGCCGGGCAACAGTCCAGCTCCAGGCGTACGTCACCCGGGGCGGTGCCGCGAGGATCGAGACCGCGCCGACCGTGTTCCAGGTGCCAATCGGTGACAAGGCGTGCATGGAGTGGCGGAGGGTCTTCCTTACCTACTCCCAGGATCAAGACCGGCTGGCCTATGCGCGCGCCCAGATCTACACCTCCGAAAAGCCGAAAGAGAAATTCTGGACCAAGTGGGTCAAGAATCCGTTCCTGGGAGGTTAGAAGAAATCACTGATCGACTGGCCCATCAACGGAGCAGGTAACAGGGTCAAGGGATGCAGATGCAATTCCGCAAGTTGGCTATGGTGGCCGCGGGCATCATGGGTACGGCCGTCATGTCGGCAGCACCCTCACAGGCCACACCTCGCAGCCCGTCTTCACAGCAGGCTCTGGCCTGCCAGATCGAGGCTTTCGGACACATGCTTCCTGTGGTGTGCGGAAGCAAACCGCTGAATGCCGACTGGAACAAGGACGGCAGCAGGGACGAAGTTTTCTTCATCAGCCCGCCGAATTCCTATGTGTACCGCATTTCGCGCGCCAGTAATGGTCCTGTCCGGGTCAGCAACGGGGTGGCCCACGCCATGGACACCTACGAGATCCGCCCCAGCGGCCTGCACCGGGTGTACGCGGTCACCGCGGGAAGCACGAGGATCTACTCTCAGCTGGAGGGCGGCAGCTGGACCCGCTGGGAAAAGTATGTGCCCTGACGACCTTGGGGGCGGTTGAGGCCGGGACGTGTTGGCCTGGCGGTTCGGCTGATGGTTGATCAGCAGGCGGTGCGCCGGGCGAGTACTAGTCTTTCGGCGGATGGTCCTGCGGGCGGAGCGGTCGGAGACCGGGGCAGCAGTCGCGAGACGCGTCTCGGCGTAGGCGAACAGGTTCTCCCGTGTGCGCAGCCGCGGTCCGGGATGGTCGGGCACCACGAAGCCGCGGGCGGCCGGCAGTCGTCGGACTTCGCGAATCGCTCCGGAGACGGTGGAGCGGTCCACCCCGTACAGCTGGGCCGGCACCGCGTGCGAGAAGGCTCAGCCGCAGATGCACCGGCGTGACCAGAAGCCAGTCGGTGAACACCAGGCGCTGCCGGGGCCCGGCCCCGGCGGCCCGCCGCCGCTCTCCACCGCGCCGTTCACGCAGCGCCGAGGCCCGGGCCGCTTCCCGCTTCGGGGCGAGCTCTTCGAGCAACTCGCCCCGAAGTGTGCGTGAGAACCCGGACAGGACAGGAGGGGAACAGGCCGCACGGGCCCGAGTAGGCGTCGCAGCTCAGCCGACCCGTGTGGTCGTTCCCACGCCACGGCCTGGGGCGAGGCAAGATACTCGACCGATGGACTCGATCTACCGCAGCACAACGGGCAGGGAGCTCGTCCGGCGCTGGTGCTTCGACCAGCTCGACGCATGGGCGGTACCGCACAAACGGAAGACGGTGACCGCCAACGGCACACAGACTCACGTGGTCGTCGCCGGAGACGGCGCTACGACCGTCGTGTTCGTCCCGGGCACCAACTTCAACGCCGCCGCATCCCTACCGCTGGCCACGTCCCTCGTCGCCACCGCCTGCCGGGTCCTGCTGGTCGACGTCCCCGGTCAGCCCGGTCTCAGCTCCGGCGAACGCGTACTCTCCGGCGGCCGGTTGTCCTGGTACGGGGCATGGCTGAGCGAGGTGATCGAGAAGATCTCGTCCGAGCCGGTAGTGGTGATGGGCCACTCCTTCGGTGCCGCCATAGCCCTGTCCACCGACTCACCCAGGATCAGCCGGCTTGTCCTGGTCTCGCCCGGCGGACTGACCGGGCTCAGGCTGACCCCGGCAGTGCTGGCCGCCTCGGCAGCCTGGTTCCTGCGGCCCGCACCGGCGCACAGCGCCCGGCTCTTGCGCACCATGCTCGCCCCCGGCCACCAACCCCGCGAGGACCTGGTGACCTGGATGACGTTGGTTGCCCGGAACTCGCGCTCCAGTGGGGCGCCCGGCGCCGCGGTCCTGCCCGCGCGGTCGATCCCCCGGCTTGTCGTCACCGGCGAGCACGACGTCTTCCTACCGCCCAGGCGGCTCGTCGCGGCAGTGCACAACACACTCGGCGCCCAGTTGGGTGTTGTCTCCGACGCCGGACACCTCGTGGTCGAAGAACGCCCCGAATACCTGTCCACCTTGCTGGAGAGCCCGAGCCAGCCCGCCTCCGACACACCTGCGGGGTAGCCGCCCCAGTGCCGCAGCTATCGAGAACGCACCGGTCGCCGCGACGACAGTCCAGGACCTGCCTCACTCGGAAGCAGGCCCCCTGTCGCTCCCCAGGCCGTAAAGGGTGTTGCAGAAGGCCGTGATCTGGGCATCTCCGTTGTATGGATGGGGTGTTGAGGGCTGAACGTGTGTGGGTGGAGTCGTTCACGGGGC